>NZ_JADIJQ010000013.1 GCF_017355265.1 Tessaracoccus sp. SD287 | reverse complement strand
CGGCCCCGACGAAGGCGCCGGCGATCCTGTCGTCCGGTTCCCGGGGCGACAAGGTGCGCGAACTGCAGCACCGGTTGCAGCAACTCGACTGGTTCGACGGCCTGATCACCCCCGACTACGGGCGGCAGACCGAGGTTGCGGTGCAGGGGTTCCAGGGCAAGCGCGCACTGCCGGTGACTGGGGAGGTCGACCAGAAGACCTGGGACGTGCTGGCCTCCATGACCAAGCAGCCCACCCGCGACCAGATGTACAACGTGCTCAAGCCCGGGCCGGCGATCCTGCAGTCCGGGGACGCGGGTGACCGGGTGCGCGACCTGCAGGCCCGACTCAAGCAGGTCGGCTGGTACGAGAAACTGGTGGACGGCCGCTACGGCGCCGACACGGTGGCCGCGGTGAAGGGATTCCAGGACAAGCGCCAGATCCCGGTCACCGGTGCGGTCGACCAGCGCACCCTGGACCGTCTGGGCGCCATGACCAGCAAGCCGACCGTCGAGGAGTTGACGAACAAGCCCCCGAAGAAGGTCATCGGCTCGATCGACCAGCGCTGCATGACCGGCCGGGTGCTGTGCATCAACAAGCGCTCGAACAAGCTGAACTGGGTGGTCGACGGCAAGGTGGTCAAGACCCTCGACGTCCGCTTCGGCTCGGAGCTGACCCCCACCCGCGAGGGCGTGTTCACCCTGTACTGGAAGTCGCGCAACCACCACTCCACGATCTATGACACCCCGATGCCCTACGCCATGTTCTTCTCGGGCGGTCAGGCCGTGCACTACTCAGCGGACTTCGCGGCCCGCGGCTACAACGGTGCCTCCCACGGGTGCGTGAACGTGCGTGACAAGTCTGGCATCATCTGGCTGTTCGACCAGACCCGTGAAGGCGACAAGGTGATCGTCTACCGCGCCTGACCGTAGCGGCAGGTCGACCACCGGACGACCCACACGGGACAACCACTCGGCGCTGGCGGCGCGGGCACTCAGCCCGCGATCGCCAGCGCCGAGACCTGTCGTCCGAAGCGGTTGGCCAGGTAGACCATGGTGTCGCCCTGTTCCTTGTCGAAGACGACCAGGCCCTGGGCGCTCTCGCCCTCGTCGAGGGTCCCCGGGCGGAGCACGTTCGAGTCCGGGATGTCAGCCGGGTCGTAGTCGTCGGTGGTGGCATTGTCGAGGCAGAAGAAGGAATAGCCGAAACTGCCGCGGGTCACGGTGACCTTGATGATCAGTTCGAGGCCGCGGTCGGTCCACTGCGACTTCTGGATCTGCCAGTAGCCCTCGGCGCCGTCGGTCTGGGAGGCGAAAGCCACTGCGTTGCCCGAGGGTGCCGAACTGGGCAGGGCACGCTGGCTGGACGTGGGGGTCGGCGAGTCCACGGCACCGGGCTGCGGACTGCCAGAGGTCCAGATCGCGGCGGCGGCGAGCGCGCCCACCACGACCACTGCGGCGCCGGCGAGCCAGAAGCGCGACCGCGACTTCGGCAGCGTGTAGTCCTCGATCGAGACCGAGTCGTAGGAGTTCTGTCCGAGCGGGTCGTGACCGGCAGGTCTGCCCGGCTGCGACTGGGGCTCAGAGCCCTGCTGATGGTGAGCAACGTGGTGCGGAGTCGGCGTCTGCGGCACACCGGTGGTGTGGGAGCCGTCCAGCGTCCAGCCCATGGGCTGCTGCGGGGCAGGCTGGCCCGCCCACGGCGCCTGCGGATGCGGCGTCTGGGGGCGTGGCGCCTGGCTCGGCGGCGTCCACTGCGGCGGCGGTCCGCCCTGCCATGGCTGCTGGCCCGGCGCCGGCGGCGGCTGCCAGGGCCTGCCCTGGGGAGGTCCGGATGGGGGTGGCTGAGTCATCGACCACCATCGTACTCGGCGGGTGTGACACCGAGCCCGTTTTCACCCGCGGCCTGTGGACAGCCGGCCGGCTCCGGATTGGTCTGTGGACAACTGGCGATTTCGTCGGGCTGTCGTCATAACCGGTGCATGAACCAGACCATCACCGCCCGGACAGCGACCGACATGTTGTCGCTGGTGCCCCACCTGCTCGGCTTCCACATCGATGAGGGGGTCGTGGTGGTGGTGTGCCAGGCGCGCGCCGTGGAGGTCACGATGCGCTTCGACCACGAGATGTTCGCCCATCCCCGACAGGTGCAGTCGCGGTTGCTGCACCTGATTGCCCGCTTCGAGACACCCCGGCTCTTCCTCGTCTCCTACGGGGAGCGTGACCAGAGCGACCATGCGCTGGCGATCCTGGAACAGGCCCTGGAGCCCGAGGAGATCATCGACTCGATCCACACCGACGGGCGCCACTGGTGGTCGCGGCGGTGCGTCGAGGAATGCTGTCAGGGGGTGGCCTGCGACGACGCGACGGCGGTGGCGGCCTCGGCGATCCTGAACGGATCCCAGGCGCTGTCCTCGCGGGCCGAGTTGGAGCATTTGGTGCAGGGGCCCTCGTTGGTCACCCAGTCCGAGACGCTCGGCGCCTACGAACAGGCACGGCAGGCGGTCGGTGAGATCGAGAACCAGAAGGACCGTCGGGAGCGGGTGCTGCAGCTCATCGACGACGCCACCAGCAACGGCTGGCTGTCAGCACCCGACGCCTGCGAACTGGCCCTGCTGGTGGGCGAGATTCCGGCCCGGGACGACGCCTGGCGCGAGATGGCCCTGAGCAGCGCCCGGCAACACGTCACCATGTGGCAGCAGGTGGTGGCGATCGTCCCCGACGCCTGGGCAGTGCCGCCCCTGTGCCTGCTGGCGGCCGCGGCGTGGCTCGAGGGCAACGGCGCGTTGATGGGCTGCGCCCTGACCAGAGCCGAGCGACTCGACCCGGACTACTCGATGATCGACCTGTTGCAGCAGATCCACCTGGCCGCGGCGCCGCCGTCCCTGTGGCGCGAGTTGTGGCAGGTCGGCTGAGCCCTGCCGGGCGGGAATCGGTTGGGTGGCGAAAGGTGTGGCGCGGTAGCGTGGTTCCTTGGTAGGTCGAGAGAAAGAGGACACGTGAGCGATCACCCGGCTGAGCGCAGCGGCTACGACATTGTCGCTGCCCAGGAGAAGTGGGCGCGGTACTGGCAGGAGCACCGCACCTTCGCGGTCTCCGACGATGAGTCCCTGGAGCGGCGCTACCTGCTCGACATGTTCGCCTACCCCTCCGGTGACCTGCACATGGGCCACGCCGAGGCCTGGGCGATCGGCGACGTCGTCGGACGATTCTGGAAGATGCAGGGCTACAACGTGCTGCACCCGGTCGGCTGGGACTCCTTCGGGTTGCCCGCCGAGAACGCCGCGATCCGCAACAACGCCCACCCGGCCGAGTGGACCTACCGCAACATCGACACCCAGGCGGCGTCCTTCGCCCGCTACGGCATTGGGTTCGACTGGGACCACCGCCTGCACACCTCCGACGCCGAGTACTACCGCTGGACGCAGTGGCTGTTCCTGCGCTTCTACGAGAAGGGTCTGGCCTACCGCAAGGACTCCTACGTCAACTGGTGCCCCCAGGACATGACGGTGCTGGCCAACGAGCAGGTCAAGGACGGCAAGTGCGAGCGCTGCTCCTCGGTGGTGACCAAGCGCAAGCTGAACCAGTGGTACTTCAAGATCACCGACTACGCCCAGGAACTGCTGGACGACATGGACCAGTTGGAGGGCGGCTGGCCCGAACGGGTCCTGGCCATGCAGCGCAACTGGATCGGACGATCCACCGGTGCCCACGTCGACTTCCAGATTGAGGGACGCGACGAGCCGGTGACGGTGTTCACGACCCGCCCCGACACCCTGTACGGCTCAACGTTCATGGTCGTCGCCCCCGACGCACCGCTGGCCGACGAGATCGTCTCCGACGAGCAGCGCGGCGCCTTCGAGCGGTACCTGGAGGGCGTCAAGAAGCAGTCCGAGATCGAACGCCAGGCCACTGACCACGCCAAGACCGGTGTCTTCCTGGGGGTGCACGCCACCAACCCGGTCAACGGCGAGCGGCTGCCGGTCTGGGCGGCCGACTACGTCCTGGCCGACTACGGCACCGGCGCGATCATGGCCGTACCTGCCCATGACGAGCGCGACCTGGAGTTCGCCCGCACCCACGACCTGCCGGTGCGGATGGTCATCGACACCGGCGAGGGCGACCCGGCAACCACCGGTGTCGCCACCAGCGGCGACGGCGCGTACGTGAACTCGGGGGTCCTCGACGGGGTCTCGACCAAGGCGGAGGGCATCGCACGGATCTGTGAGCAGTTGGAGTCCGACGGTCTGGGCAAGGCAGCCATCACCTACCGGCTGCGTGACTGGCTGATCAGCCGGCAGCGGTTCTGGGGGTGCCCCATCCCGATCATCCACTGCCCGGACTGCGGTGAGGTGCCCGTTCCCGACGACCAGCTGCCAGTGAGGCTGCCCGACGACATGCGCGGCGAGCAGTTGGCCCCCAAGGGCGTCTCGCCGCTGGCTGCCGCCGAGGCGTGGAAGAACGTCGAGTGCCCGAACTGCGGTGGGGCCGGGGTGCGCGACACCGACACCATGGACACCTTCGTCGACTCGTCCTGGTACTTCTACCGCTACACCTCACCGGGCTACACCGAGGGGCCGTTCGACCCGGAGGCCGTCAAGAAGTGGATGCCGGTCGCCCAGTACGTCGGCGGCGTGGAGCATGCCACCATGCACCTGCTGTACTCGCGCTTCTTCAACAAGGTGCTGCGCGACATGGGCATGGTCGACTTCGACGAGCCCATGCTGAGACTGATGAACCAGGGCCAGGTGATCAACCAGGGCAAGGCGATGAGCAAGTCACTGGGCAATGGCGTCGACCTGGGCCAGCAGATCGACCAGTTCGGTGTCGACGCGGTGCGCACGACCGTCATCTTCGCCGGCCCGCCGGACGAGGACATCGACTGGGCCGACGTCTCGCCCGGGTCGACGCTGAAGTTCCTGCAGCGTGCCTACCGTCTGGCCACCGACGTCGCCAGCCTGCCCGGTGCCGATGCTTCCGCAGGAGACCGGGCGCAGCGTCGGGCCACCCACAAGGCGATCGCTGAGATCACCGACCTGGTCGAGTCGCACCGCTTCAACGTGGTCATCGCCCGGGTGATGGAACTGGTCAACGCCACCCGCCGGACGATCGACTCCGGCCCGGGCGGTGGTGACCCCGCCGTCCGGGAGGCCGCCGAGTTCGTCGCCCAGGCATTGTCCCTGGTCGCGCCCTACGTCGCCGAGGAGATGTGGGAGGCCCTGGGCCTGCCCCCGTCGGTGGCGCAAAGCCGCTGGCCGGTCGCCGACGCGTCGCTGCTGGTGGCCGAGACGGTGACCATGGTGGTGCAGGTGCAGGGCAAGGTGCGCGCCAAGATCGAGGTCTCGCCCGACATCACCGAGGACGAGGCGACCGAGTTGGCCCTGGCCGACGCCGGCGTGCAGCGGTCCCTGGACGGCCGTGAGGTCGCCAAGGTGATCTGCCGGCTGCCCAAGATGGTGAGCATCGTCCCCGCCTGAGCCTGACGGAGAGGTGGCGCTGTGCCTGAGAACCCGTGGTCCGCTCCCTCCAGGGCGGTGAGCCTGGCACAACGTGTGCCCTGGTGGCTGGCTGTCCTCCTGGGTTCGGCAGTCGTGCTGGTCGGTTCACTGCTGGCCGTGCGTCCCTTCGCGTCCCTCGGCGCATTGGTCGTCCTGATCTCCATCGGGCTACTTGTCACCGGTATCGCTGAACTCGGCGCCTGGACCCTGGGGGATGGGAGCCGGCTGCAACTGCTGACCGGCCTGCTCTGGATCACTGGCGGGGTGGTGCTGCTCGTGGTGCCAGCCCTGACCATCGCCGCCCTGGTGCTGGTGGTGGGATTGCAGTCAATCATCTCGGGACTGGTGCGTATCCGTTCCGCGATTCGGGGGCAGAGCCACGGGGTCGGCACGGCCAACGCCGCGATGCTCGGGGTGTCGGGTGTGATCATCGGGATCCTGGCGCTGACCTGGCCTGACGTGACTGTCTACGTCATCGCCGTTGTCTTCGGGGTCCGGATGCTCCTTTTCGGTGCGGCCCAGGTCATCGCGGCCCTGCGCCAGCGACGACGGGCCACCGGTGAGCGTGATGAGCCAGTCCTGCCTCGCCACCGGAGTCCGGTTGTCGGGGTGTTGGTGCTGCTGACGACGCTGGCGCTGGTGGTGATGTCGGCAAAGTTGTCCGCGACCGCGCAGCCGGACGACTTCTACATCGCACCCGCCACGGTGCCCTCCGCCCCCGGGGCGTTGCTGCGCCAGGAGCCCTTCACCGCCGACATTCCTTCCGGGGCGCAGGGGTGGCGCATCCTCTACACCACCACCCGGGACGAGGGCCTGCCCGCGGTGGCCTCGGCCATCGTGATCGTCCCCGAGGGCGGAGCGGTCCATCCGGTGATCGCCTGGGCGCACGGCACCACTGGCTTGCTCGAGGGCTGTGCGCCGTCCCTGCTCGATCACCCGTTCATCGCCGGGGCCATGCCGAACCTCAACCAGGCGCTGGCCGCCGGATGGGCGATCGTCGCCACCGACTACGTCGGATTGGGCACAGAAGGGCCGCACCCCTACCTGATCGGGCAGGGCGAGGGACGAAGCGTGCTCGACGCGGTACGGGCCGCGCATCAGCTGGACCGCACCAGGTTGGGGACGCAGACGGTCATCTGGGGACACTCCCAAGGCGGACATGCCGCGCTGTGGGCGGGTGGTCTGGCGCAGGACTACGCACCCGAACTCGACGTCGTGGGCGTTGCGGCCATGGCACCGGCCGCCAACCTGCCCGGCCTGTTGGCGTCCATCGCCGATTCCCGGATCGGCGCACTGTTCGGCGCCTATGTCATCGCCTCCTACTCTGCCCACTTTGGCGACGTTCGGGTAGGTGACTACGTGCGTCCGGGCGGTCGAATCATCATCGAGGAGATGTCCCGGCGCTGTCTGGTGGACCCGGCGATGGCAGTGTCACTGGTGTCGGCACTGGCCAGCGACCAACCCCTGTGGGTGGGCGACCCGAACCGGGGTGCGTTGGCGGTGCGCGCGGAGCAGAACGTCCCGAGGTTGCCGATCGAGGCGCCATTGCTGCTCGCCCAGGGAGAGGCCGACACCCTGGTTCTGCCCAGCGCGCAGCAGGTCTACGTGCATGACCTGTGCAGGGCAGGGCAAGCAGTGGATCATCGCAACTATCCCGGCAAGGACCACATGGGGCTGGTCACTGGTGACTCGGCGTTGTTGCCGGAACTGATTACCTGGACCGCAGACCGCTTCGCCGGGCGACCTGGGGCCAACTCCTGCCCGGACTGATCTCGCGACGGACCCGAATCAGCGATTGTTGTCCACAGGGTGTTGTCCGTCTGGCGACGGTGCTGAGTCGACGCACACAACCGGAGCATGCGAGTCGAGAGCGATCATGCCGAACGTCTGCGCACGGTGCTGGCGGGGCACCCCGTCCCGCAACGGGGGCCGCGGCGCGCCCTGCTCGAGGTGTCGGGGTCCGACGACCTTCCGACGGTGCGACGGGTGGTGCAGGTGCCCATGCGCCCGATGCTGCCAGGCACCAGGCCGCCACCGATCAGCTCGCACAGCGCACTGAGCCCCTCGGAACAGTTCGTCGACGAGAAGGATCGCGATCCCGCGCCGACCGACGCCGGGCCTGCTCCCGAGGAGCGACCGCGTGGCGTGGTGGCCGGGGTGCGGTCATTCACCGTCCGCCACCTGCAGGCCATCGGAATCCTGGTGGTCGTCGCGCTGGTGTTCACCTCGGTGCAGCTGTTGCGGGCCGCACCCAGCGAGGTGCCGCTGGTCGAGCCGGCGCTCAGCGCCGAGGTGAGTTCGCCGTCCCCGCCAGGCACGCCGAGCGTGGTGCCATTGCTGCTGGTGCACGTTGCCGGGGCAGTCAAGAACCCCGGCGTCGTGCAGGTGCCCCAGGGCGCCCGGGTCAACGACGCCATCGCCGCCGCCGGCGGCATCACGCCCGAGGCACATCTGGGCACCCTGAACCTGGCAGCGGTCGTGAGCGACGGCATGCAGATCCTGGTCGGGTCCGGGCCCCAGCAGACCTCGACCACCTCCGGGGGCCGCGACAGCCAGGCACCGCCGGGTGAGAGCGGTGGTGCCCGAATCAATCTGAACACCGCGACCCAGGCCCAGTTGGAGAGCCTTCCGGGGGTGGGGCCTGCGACCGCCGCGAAGATCCTTGCCTGGCGCGACCAGCACGGACGGTTCAGCAAGGTCGAGGAACTCCAGGAGATCGACGGCATCGGGCAGAAGACCTTCGAACGGTTGCAGCCCCTGGTCACGGTGTGAAGACCACCGAGCCGGTGGACCTGCGTCTGGTCGCTCCCGCGGCCCTGGCCTGGCTGACCACGTGGTGGGTGTTGACCGCCTCACCCCGGGCGGCGGTCGCATGCGCCGTGACAGCAGCGGCGTCGGCCCTGGTGGCCGGGTCCCGGCGTGGATGGGCAGCGGCGGCGCTGTGCCTGGTGGTGCTGGCCTGCGCCGGGCTCGGCGCCCTGCGGGTCGGGTCCCTCACCTCCTCGCCCCTGGCCGAGGCCGCGGCAGAGTCGGCGCTGGTGCATGCCGAACTGGTGCTGACCTCCGACGCGAAGGTGGTCGGCAGGCCCGGCATGGAGCGTGCCGTCGTCCCGGCCCGCACCGTCTGGGTCGAGTCGCGGGGCAGCCGGTGGCAACTGCGCCAACCGGTGCAGGTGGTCGCCCCGGCCCGGCTGCTGACAGCGCTGGTCTCGCTGCCCGCCGGTGCCACCGTGCGGGTCGAGGCCATAGCCCGCACACCGCAACCCGGCCAACCGCAGGCAGCCGAGTTGCGCCTCACCGGCGCTCCCGAGACGTTGCGCGGACCGCGGTGGTGGGGGCGTCAGGTCAACCGCGTGCGGGCCGGACTGGTGAACTCCATGAGCTGGTCACCGGCTGAGCAGGCGGGACTGGTGCCCTCGCTGGTGGTGGGTGATACCAGCG
The DNA here is from genome assembly GCF_017355265.1 of Tessaracoccus sp. SD287. Classification (GTDB taxonomy): domain Bacteria; phylum Actinomycetota; class Actinomycetes; order Propionibacteriales; family Propionibacteriaceae; genus Aestuariimicrobium. The sequence continues at coordinate 67,314 of NZ_JADIJQ010000013.1, read as the reverse complement.
GTGTGCTGCCGCAGACCAAGCAGGCCTTCCAGGCCACCGGGCTGACGCACCTGACCGCCGTCTCGGGCACCAACCTGACCCTGCTGCTGGCCACCATGCTGGTGGTCGCGCGGGTGATCGGTGTCCGCGGGCGCTGGTTGCACCTGGTCGGGGTGGCCGGTGTCGTCGTCTTCGTGGTGGTGTGTCGTGCGGAGCCGAGCGTGTTGCGCGCCTCGGCGATGGGGGTGGTCGGGTTGGCGGCGGTCGGGGCGAGCGCCGATCGCCGCCGCGGCCTGCGACACCTGTGCGTGGCCGTGATCGTGTTGATGGTGCTCGACCCGTGGCTGGCCCGCTCCTGGGGTTTCGCGCTGTCGGCCAGCGCCTCGGCCGGGATCCTGTGGTGGGGTCCGCCGTGGCGTCAGCGTTTGGCCCGGTGGCTGCCCGGCTGGTTGGCCGACTCGCTGGCGGTGCCGCTGGCGGCCCAACTCGCCACCCAGCCGTTGGTGACGGCATTGTCGGGGACCATCTCGACCAGCGGTCTGCTGGCCAACGTGCTGGTCGGACCCTTCGTGGGCCCGACCACGATCCTGGGGCTGTGTGCGGCGGTGGTCGCCCTGGTGGCGCCGGTGTTGGCGTCGGCGGTGGGCTGGTTGGCCGGGTGGTGCGTGCAACCGATCATCCTGATCGCCCATGCCGGAGCGGGACTGCCGGCCGCCACCTGGGCCTGGCCACCCGGTCCCGAGGCGCTGGTCCTGCTGACGGTCGTGTGCCTGGTCGCCGGGTTGGGAATGGGATGGGTGCTGGCGCGACGCTGGGCAAGCCTGCTGCTGGCAGTGCTGATGGTCGCCGCCATGATCCGACAGCCTCCGCCGGCCGGCTGGCCGGGGCCATGGGCGGTGGCGTTCTGCGCGGTGGGCCAGGGTGATGCGACGGTGCTGAATGCCGGCGGCGGCCGGGCCGTGCTGGTCGACGCCGGTCCGGAGCCGGGCCCGGTGAACACGTGCCTGGCCAGTCTGGGGGTGCGCGAGCTGTTACTGGTGGTGATCACCCACAACCATGCCGACCACCTGGGGGGACTGGCCGGTGTGGTGGCGGTCCGCTCGACCCGGTTGCTGCTGGTCAACCCGCTGCAGGAGCCGGCCGCGTCTCATCGTGGCGTGGCGGCATTGGCCGAGCGGGAGCAGATCCCCGTGCGGACGGCTGCCGCCGGGATGTCGATCGTGGCCGGTGGGGTGGCCCTGCGCGTGGTGCAGGCCGGTGCCCTGGCCGGGTCGGGTGGTTCGGCTGCGGGGGAGAGTTCGGCCGAGAACGACTCCTCGATCGTGTTGGTCGCCCAGGTGGGGCAGACGAAGGTGTTGCTGCCCGGCGACGTCGAACCGTTGGGGCAGCAGGTGGTGATGTCGACCCGACCCGACCTGCGCGTCCACGTCATCAAGATGCCGCATCACGGGTCGAGTCGTCAGGAGGAATCGTTCTGGAAGGCCACGGGCGCGCGGGTGGCGGTGGCCTCGGCGGGCGAGCGCAACACCCACGGCCATCCGGCGGCGGCGGCGCTGCGGTTGGCGGACTCGCTGTCGATGCGGGTGCTGCGCACCGACACCGGGGAGTCGTTCACGGTGTGGGTGGCCGGGGACCGGCTGCACGTACGCGCGGCGCTGGTCGGGGCCTGAGGGGGCAGCAGTGGGGCAGGACTCTCCGACTGGTAGGTTGCGGACGCTGAGCCGCCGCCGGGTCCACGCCCCGCCGGGGGATGGTTGCCGCGGACTGGTCGCCGGATCGGCGCCCGGGAGGCACACGCTGCCGGACCAATCACGCTGGGCTAACCTTGGGCCATTCACGTTGGGGGGACTCTTGAGGATCGCGCTCTACGTCATCTGGGCTCTGTTCTTCACCGCCGTGGCGATCACGCTGGTCCACACCGTGCGCAAGACCCGAGCTCAGGAGCGGCTGATCGCCAGTTGACCCAAAGCCGTGGCCGCGGTCACAAGCAGCCGCCAGGGCTGGACACACGGTGGCCGCAACATGACCCCGGAACGTCGGCTACTGGCCGCGCTACCAGTTCCACGACGCGCGCGGCGTCCGCTACGTGGGGGAGTCCGAGGTCTCCTACGCCAATGCCCCGGAGCCGGGGTCGCCGCGCGAGGTGAGGATGGCCTATGCCGACGACAGTCTCGGGGCCGCCGCTCGGTTTTGCCCATCGCTGGGCCGTAGCCACAGGCGGTCGGGGCTATGTTCCGGCGCAGCGAACGCCGCATCACCCGTGGCCGACAGGATGGTCGCACTATTCCCTACAACAACGTCATCCTGTTCAAGAGCCGTCAGCGACCCATCGGCACGTTCCGTGCCGTTGGCTGCCGCGACGCCAGCTCGTTGGAGCGCGACGGAGCCGTACTACGCCTGCAACCGGTTGAGACCTGGGGACGGTCGCCCCGTGGTCGAGGTGCAGTTCGCCGACTGCATGTGGCTGCTTGTCAAGCCGACGTTCGAACTGGTGCCCGGTTCCTACCTCCGCGTCCTTCCCGACAACGTTTACCTCGCCCCACTCGTATGGCGAACGATGGAACAGTTGGGCGACCCGCAGTCGTCGACCGGAGCAATCTCAGTATGCTGCTTCGTGATTCGAGCGCCCCTCATCGCTGGGAAGGCGACGGCGTGCACGTGAGTGACGAGGAGGACGACGACTGGTTCGTGATCCTCGTGCCCAGCTCCGACTGCGGCTACGACACCGCGCCGCTCGGATGAATGCTCACGGTGGTGGGGGGGGGATTGAGTCCCGGACCGTAGTTGACTTGACGCATGTCTGCGTCCGATCGATCTCAATGGGAGGTGTCCGACCACGTGCGTCGGCGCATGTCGTCGACTCGTGGTCGCGACACAACACCGGAGCTGGCCGTGCGGCGCCTGCTACACGCACGTGGCCACCGATACCGCGTCAACTACCGGCCCCTCGACGACAAGCGTCGGTCGGTCGACATCGTGTTCACGCGGCTCAAGCTCGCCGTGATGATCGACGGATGCTTCTGGCACGGCTGCCCCGATCACTATCGGCCAGCGTCCAACAGAGCTGCGTTTTGGGCGGCGAAGATCGCCGGTAACCGTGCCCGAGACGTCGATACGGATCGTCGCCTAAGGGAGGCGGGCTGGGTTGTAGTCAGGTATTGGGAGCACGATGATCCCGACTCGGTGGTCGAGGGCATCGAGGCCGAGATCTTACGGGCGAAGCTCGCTCTGCAAGCCTTTCGGTGAAGGCTACGAGACCATCTCATCCGCTCGCGTGGGCCGCCGCCCGAGCCTTGTCCCAACCCCCGAACCGCAGGGTGATGGTGCCTGCCGTGGGGGCGCCATACGCTTCCCTCCAGTCCTCATACATGCGGTAGCTACCCTCCGGCTCCAACTCCAGGAACACACGCAACCAAGCTAAGAGCTCGTCGTCAGGGATCCTGAGCTGCTTCTGCACCGTCACGCCACCGACGGCGTCAACCAGGTCGCCCCACCGCATGCCACTCCTGCGGCAAATCGTCATGACGCCAGGCCGCTTCGTCGCCTGCGCCCATTCGGTGTAGCGGACCATGGTGATGTTCTTCCCGAGCGCCAGACGAGCTGCTCGCATGTGGACGATGGGATCCTCGGCATCCAGGAAGCTGGGCCAGTCGCGCGGCAAGGACACAGCATTGATCCACACCTCGTCTCGCTCGCTGCGGTTCCCCAGGATGCGTAGGGCCTCGTCACGCAGCTCGTTCCATTTCTGGGGGAGGCGATTCCGAATTGTTGCCAACGACGGAGCCCCCTCTACTGTCACCAACCAGTCCTCGAACTCCTTGGCCGTGAACTGACCAGCCCGTATGCCATCCAAGACCGCTGCCCAGAGGTCCTCATCGGAGTAGCGTCGTTCACGCTCGATGGGCGGAGCGTCCTTGATCCCGGCGCGCGCTGCCGCGTCGTTCCAGGAGCCGAACCGAATCGCAATGGTCTGCTGGCCAGGCACGCCAGCATTCTTGGCCCAGCGACCGTACGCCGCCGCACTCGTCCCCCCGGTCTCTGCGTAGAAGCGCCTGAGGTCGGCCAGCAAAGCATCAAGAGAACGTCCCTCCGGGGCCTTCTTCTCGACAAGCTCGTGCCGGATCCGGTGTCGCCCCAGATACTTGCGTACCACCTCCTCATTCAGCTTCAGCTGTGCGACAGCCTGCTCGATGGGCGCTCCGACGTTAGCCTCCGACCATTCCAGAACTGCCCTACGTTCGGCCTCTGCCTGCACCGCCAACGTCCGGCGCCGCGCAGCACCGATTGAGGTGGTGGACCAGGGGGTCTCGGTGTTGATGATCTGGCGAATACGCTCGCGGGTGACGCCGTAGTCATCGCCAATCTCTTGCAAAGTCTCACCAAGTGCATAGCGTCTGGCCATCTGGTAAGCCCGAGAGAGATCCGCTGCGCCGAACACCAAGTGATCGATCAAGTCGTCCTCGAATTCACCGACCAGTCGGTCGACCAAGCCTTCCTCGCCCTTCTCCATCGGCTATTCACTCCTCGTCCGGTTTCGGGGTCACGTCCAACGACGCCTGCATCGCCTCGCATCTTATGAGCTGGGCCAGCCTGGTCGCGCGTCGCCACAGCCCGGAGTCAATCGGAGCGTTGCCGCGCCTGGTCACCACGATCAAAGGTGTGTCATAGTCGCCGTGCTCAGCCACGTGCATGGCTGCGTGCCAGAAGAGCTCCTTGAGCGATGACTCCGGTCCCCAGACAAGGAGACGCCTGGAATCCCCCTGCTCGGCGGCGCATCGCATCGGCTTCTCACCCACCGAACCGTCCACTACTGTCCAGTCCTTGCCCAAAACCGCCTGGACCACCCCTTCGGCTCCAGCGGCTCGACGCGTTGTGAAACCCGCGTATGGCCCAACTCCTTCGAGGGCGCGCCGGTATTCCTTTGCTGGCCCGTCCTTGATCCAGAGTCTGATCCGATCGACAGGGAGGTGCGGCGCTAACCTCCCGCCAATCACCGGGTCGTCGACCAGACGGTGGTAGATGGCAGATCGCTCTGACTGGGCCCGCTCCTCCCACTTGAGGGCATCGAGGCGACGGTACAGCTCGGCGATGATCTCGCGGCGCAGTTCGCCGGGAATCTTCGCCATCAGGCCACCTCGGATGGCGGGAACTCCAACCTGACGGTGTCCTCGGCTGCCCCTAGGTCGCCCACATCATGAATCCATTGTTGGAGAAGGTCCTGAACCTTGTTGTCATTGAACTCGAACGAGTGGCGCGGCACCGACACATGCTCCATATCGTCGGCACCCACCTGTTCGCTTAGCTCCTGTACCTCCGCGAGGCGGCGCACGTCCGAGATGAAGTCGAGCACCTCCACCATCTCCTTGTCGTCAGCCAGCCGAAGGCCCCGACCCAGCTGCTGCACAAATATTCGCCGGCTATGGGTGACCCGGGCGAACACGAGGATGTTCACGTCCGGCACGTCAACACCCTCGTTCAAGAGGTCCACGCTCGTCAGGATGGGGCTCGCGCCGGCCCGGAAGTCGAGAATGCGTGCTCGTCGCTCACGCTTCTTCAAGCCGCCGTGCACGGCTTGTGTGCTTCCCCATCCCGGAACCCGACTGAGGATCTCGGCCATGGCCTCGGCGTGCTGAATGGTCTGGCAGAACACGATTGCCCGCGGGTTTACCACCTGATTCCACACCTCGAGTAAGTGGTCGCGTATCGCCTCGTCGCGCTCCGGGATGAACAGCCGCTTGTTCAGGTCCTTGATCGAGTAATCGTGCTCGCTCGCTTCGTGGACGAAGTCCCAGTCGATGTTGTCCGAGAACAGGCGATAGTGAACACCAGCCAGGTAGCCCAGCCGCATCCCTTCGGAGATGCTCACGGTCACCACTGGTTCTCCGAACACGGACTCGATGTCGAACTGGTCGCCGCGCCATGGCGTCGCTGTGACTCCCAGACGAGGAACATCCGGCAACGTCCTAAAGATTTCCGAGTAGTGCCCGACCTCGCCGACGTGGTGAGCCTCATCGACGATCAGCAGGTCAGGCTTGAAGCCTTTCGACACGTAATCGGCCGCGGTTGGCAGCACAGCGAACGTGACGCCCGGCAGATCGTCGGGCTTCGACTGCGCGCTGACCATGCGCGTCGGTACCTGCTTGGGGATGTCTCGCCACATCGATCTCTCAAGCTGTTCCACTAGATCCGAAGTGTGGGCGATCACAAGGACACGTGCCTGAGGCGTTTTCTTCAAGAACTTGGTCACCACTCGGCCTGCAACAACGGTCTTCCCCAACCCCGTCGCCAGGTAGACCAAGGCCCGCCCCTCGTCCTCAAGGCCCACCCAGGCGCTGGAGACGGCGCGCTGCTGGTATTCGTGGAGGGTAAACTGCCTGACCATCGCGTCGGCCGCCGCATACAGCGTGGAGAGCTGGTTTATGTCCCACAGGCTCACCTGCACGTTCGCCCGCAACATGGCCGCAACGCGGTCCCGCGCGCCGCGCGTGAACTGCCCGTTAGTCACGACCACACCGCGGTCGATCCGGTAAGCCCGCATCGCGTTTACCACCTCATCCACCGCCGACTCACTGACCGTGCCGCCCTTTATCTTCCACTTCGCCTGGAAGACCCAGTCAGTGCCCTTGAGGCGCCCGATGACGTCCCCGCCCTTGTCATCGGAGCCGTCGATGTTGACCACGTCGACGAAACCGAGAAGCGGCAGCAAGCGTTGGATCTGCCGCGTGAAGCTGTGAGGTCCTCCCGCCTCCAGCAGCGGGGGATCGAGGAACCCGTCGCTCACGTCGCGATCTCCTCGGCCAACAGATCAGCAGAGAGCCCGAACCGTGCCAACTCTCTCGCTGTGGTCGGCCTCCCGACCCGAACCATGCGCCCTAGGTCGCCCAACAGCACCGCGAGGCGCTCGATTTGGTCACCGCGTGCTTCCTCGTCACCCCACTGCGCGTACTTCGTGGCGAATACGCCGCCGTCGAGAATGCGATCCGGGTGGGCCTTCACCAAGTCGCGGATGCCTCCCACGGTGAGGTATGCCGCGAAGTCCCCGTTGAGGATGGCCGCCTTCCAGTCAATCGACGGGGACGACGTGAGGGCCTCATTTTCTGCGTCTCGCTTAGAGGAGGCCCGCAGCGACTCCCACAGGCTGGGGTCTCCAGAGACGATGGAGGTCACCCGTTCACGGATCTCCTCCAGAAGGCTCTCCCCACGGGCTCGGATCATCTGATGATCGAGTTTGCGGTCCGGGTGGGCCTCTAGCACGTGGAGCATGAACTCATCCGATCCGCCTTGGTACCGAAACATATCCGTGACCGAGCGGGCCGCGCAGACGATGGCGACATCGTGCGGGTCCCAGCCGTAGTCGACGATAAGTGGGTGCCGTTTATCGAGGAATAGCTCCACCTCACCGCCAATGAGGCGCATGGCGAAGAATTGCCTCCCGTCGGCCGAGAGATCCACCCATTCCGTCAGCCAGCAACGAAGTGTGGTGCTCGCCGAATCGAGATGGACTTTGCCTTCGATGCCCGGCAGCGGTGAGGCGCTCTCCCGATACCGCGCAAACCTCTGGTCCTTCGTCTCGGCGATCTTCGGCTCGATGAAGGGCTCCGGCGTACCCTGGGCAGCGTCGCCTGCCCCGCCTGACCCATCGCCCGCCGAGTCCGTCTTCACCAGATGACCAAGGCCCTCACCCGTGAGCCAGTCGTTCGCTTTCTGGCCATCGTCATCGTCAGCCGGCTCTTCCTTCAGCCCTCGGACGATCTCGTCGTGCCGCTTGGCGGTCTCGTACCACCACTCGTCTGTCGCGTACTCGGGGTCGCCGGTGGCGAACAGTGTCGCGCGGACCTTCGCGTCCTGGTGCATCGCGGTCTTGCCGTTCCCAGGCACCAGGCAACGCAGGCCAGGATCAACGCGGCGGTAGGCACCGAATAACTTCGCCAACAATGTGTCGTTCACAGGGAGTCCGAGTGAGCTCGCCTTCTTCGGACGCAGGGGGGACTCGCCCCGGACCTTATGCACCATCGTCGTCCAATGAGGCGACTGACGGTCGAAATCGGTCTTGCGGAAGGTGACCGGCACGTGGTCAATATGGATCTCCCCTACGAGCCGCCCGTCGCGCAGTTCGACGGGGTACTCGATCTCGACGTCCCCGTCAGGGCTGGTCCACTTGAACAGTTCCTTGTCCTGGGGAACGATGACACGGCCCTGTCTAATTAGACTGATGCCGAAGTCATCGCGGTCTTGGTACCGCTGAACGCCCAGCCACCCCCAGATGCGCCGATCCCGGATGCGCACCTTCGTCGACCCACACTCCAAGCAGTGCTCCGGCTGCTGCGTCGACCAGTAGCCGCAGTCCATGCAGGCCCAGCCCGGCGATAGAGGAATGTCGACCTCCTGGACAGCGCGTATCGCCTCGCCCAGGTAGGACACGCTGCGCGTGGGGTCGTAGATGCACGGGAGCTTCGGCTTTATGTCCGTCCCGTTGAGGTAGAGGGAGAGCCCCATGCCGCCGACCATGTCCGATCCGGAAAACGCAGAGCGCTGAGGATCACGCAACATGTACGTGTAGAGCTTTCCGAGCTCCCGGCGGACCTTCTTGCCCTCGTTCGTCGTCTGAAGGGCTGCCACGGTGTCATCCCGAAGGCGGCGGACCGTGATCACGGTTCCGTGCTCCTGTGCACCCTTGGGAGCCTGCGTCAACGGCACTCGGTAGGATCCCGTCCGCTGCATCTCCCCGATGTCGATCGTGGCGATGTTCCACTGCGAGTCGTCGACCCGAGCGGATCGTACCTCCGTGACCGTGCCGAGTCGGGCCGTGGCCACATTGAAGCCCATCCCGAAAAGGCCGAGGGTGCCGAACTGCGCATTGTTCGTCGACCCGGCTCGCAGCGCGTGCTCCATCTGCTCGGGCGACATGCCGCGGCCAGTATCCGCGACCACAATTTCCGACCGTCGGTCCGCGTCGCGCGCGCTCGGCAATCGGATGTCGACGCGGGACTCCCCGTCGAACCCGGCCTCGCGGGCCTTGTGCAGCTCGTCGAAGCAGTTGTCGATGAGCTCGGCTAGACACTGATAGACTTGAAGGTCTGTCTCGGCGATCACCTGCAGGATCCGTGGCGACGGCGTCAGGTCGAGGGTGTGGATCGTGGTCATCGTGCACCTTCCTTGCTGATTGACAGGAGTCCCAGACGAGCCTGCCGGGCGACGATCTCAGCGAGATCGACCGGGACGGCGTTCCCCAGCTGGCGCATCGCCTCACCCCAGGCTCCGTGAAGCTCGTAGTCGTCGGGGAACGTCTGGACGCGCGCGCTCTCCCTCACTGTGAGGTAGCGGACTGAGTTGTCATGGAATCGGATCATGTTCTCGCCACCCGGGACGCCATGTCCCCCCGCCTTCAGCGTCTTGGCGGGCAGGTCGAGAACGCTTCCGGTGTGCCCTTTATAGGAACGTGCACCAGGTTGGAAGTTATGGTTGCGCCACGCCGCCGCAGCCTTCGTCCGAGGATCGGGGAGTCCCCGCAGCGCGTCTCGCAGCGTCGCCCACGGGTGCTCCGTCTCAGCCAGCCGGGCGGCCCGCGCGATGAGCGCGCCGGATGGACGTACTGGGCGTTTGGACTTCGCGACCTCATGCCTGTCCCAGTACTCGCCAGTGACCCACTGATCGCGGACCAGTGCCTCGTGTGAGTGAGTCGGATCGGGAAACGTCCACTCGATGCCCAGATCTGAACGGAAACCGACCATAAACACTCGATGCCGCTGTTGTGGTACCCCAAAGTCAGCCGCGTCGAGGAGCGTAGGGAAGACGTTGTAGTGCAACGTGTTCCGCGCCGTCGCCTTTCGCAGCCGCAACAGGTGGTCGAACCATGTCTCGTTTCGCTTTACCTTCAGCTCGGGCGTCGCCAGCCGGCGGAGGACGTACTCGTAGTAGTCGGCGAACGCGGCACGTGTCAGCCCTCGGACGTTCTCGATGAGGAACGCCTTGGGGCGCAGCTGAGCCAAGACTTCGGCGGTTGCTGGGAACATGTCCCGTTCGTCGTCGACGGACTTGCCGTGTCCACCGGCCGAGAAGGGTTGGCACGGCGGTCCGCCCGACACCAGATCCACGTCCTGGTCGATCAACGCCCAGTCGAAATCCCGCAGATCGCCTTGGTGGACGTGCCAATCCTTTACCAGCTCGTGGCCAGCCGCCTTGTTCTCGCGAATCGTGTCGCAGGCCCAGCGGTTCCACTCAAGGGTGGCCAACGACGTAAAGCCTGCCTTTTGCGCACCGAGTGCCAGTCCGCCGGCACCCGCGAAGAGTTCGACGCCTGTGAGTCGGGGGACCTCGCTGACGACTTCAACCGTCTGACCTTGAAGCGACGCCTGGACCGCGTCGTTGCAGTGAACATTGGCCTGCCCCCAACGCAGCCGGGGGTCGACACGAGCAACCTTAGCCATGTCCATCTGCCCAGGGTCGGTTGCAGTCGTCGTTGTCACTATTCTCCTCAGCGCTCGTGTCCTCATGATGGCAGGCGGGACCGACAGTCCACGACCGACCGCGGAAATGGGCGTCGCGTAGACATGGATGGTCAGCGCCGACGGCGTCAACAGAGCCGCAGACTGCCGGAGCATCACGTCCCCTCATCACAGTGACTCTCTGCATCCGATTCTCGCGTCGATTGAATCATATATGATTCAATAGCTGAATGGCCACCACTGGTCGACGAGCAACGGCACACAAGGAACTGGGCGAAGTCGCTGAGGCGATTCGCCGTTCTCGTCGCGCACGAGGGTGGTCTCAGGCCGAGCTGGGAGATCGAGCCGGACTGTCTCGCCCGACCGTCGCAAGATTGGAGCGTGGGATTGAAGGGCTGTCGTTGGGGAACCTAATGAAAGTGACCGAAGTACTCGGACTCCGTCTCACCGTCAGTGAGGTTGGTCAGCACGGCTAACCGGGGAACTTCCCTGACGAGCAAGGGCGACAGGGGCCACCGCGAATCACGACATGGATCTCATAATGGCGCATCTGAACAACCACGGCCAAGCTCTTCGGCAGCCCCGCGGCCGGCCCATTACGGTCTCCGTAAACGCCGACGGCAGCAAGAGGTTAATGCCGACGACCTACGCACCGCCGAACTTGAGGAACTTGACAAGAGCCAGCACGACAGCGGCCGCGTCCAGCTAAAGACGTTCGTCGCGGCGTCCACCGACAGCCTCGAGGTCTTCGATCACCTGCACGTCTGCGACCCCGACAAGGCCACGGAGGATGAGATTTGATTTGATTCCAGACGCTGTGGATCGAGGCCGAGCTGCTGGGAAGCCGCACGTTCACCCATCAGTACACATCCAGCGGCTGACGGGGGGGGCGCAGTGGTGGAACGCGGGACAGGACCCCCGGACTGGTAAGTTGCGGCCCGCCGAGGGGTGGTTGCAGCGGACTGGGGCCCGGGAGCACACGCCGGACCATTCACGCTGGCTAACCTTGGGCCATTCACGTTGGGGGGACTCTTGAGGATCGCGCTCTATGTCATCTGGGCTCTGTTCTTCACCGCCGTGGCGATCACGCTGGTCCACACCGTGCGCAAGACCCGAGCTCAGGAGCGGCTGATCGCCAGTTGGCCCAAGGCCGTGGCCGCGGTCACCGGCAGCCGCCAGGGCTGGACACACGGTGGCGGCAACATGAACCGGAACATTCGCTACTGGCCGCGCTTCCAGTTCCACGACTCGCGCGGCGTCCGCTACGTGGGGGAGTCCGAGGTCTCCTACGCCAATGCTCCGGCGCCAGGGTCACCCCTCGAGGTGGCGTACAACCCCCAGGACCCGACCCAGTCCTTTCAGGTCGCCGCGCCGTCCAAGATCGTCCTGGGCTGTCTCGTTCCGACGTTCGTGCTGCTTGGCCTCGTGGCCTTCTGGTTCATCCAGATGCTGCCACTGGACTGATCCGAGGCCGGCCAGTCATTCATAGGGGCGGGCCGTGCTCGCGACCAGACCGTCGCTCCCGGCAAGTCAGGCGCGTAGATGGGCCGCCAACTGGCGTAGCTGCGCGTCGTCCATGCCGCCGGCGTCCTGCAGGATCCACAGTCGCACGGTGGCGCCGCTGACAGTGGCGACCTCGGCCCAGACGCTCCCGTCGGGAAGCAGCCGTCGTCCCAGCCAGAGCCCCGGCGCGGACTCGATCCGGATGACGCCGGGTTGCTGCGCCGAGGGGCGGGCCGGGCAGGCACCCAGTTGCTGCTCGAACGCGCCGAGATAGCGCAGCGCCGCCTGCTGGGAACTGAACTGCATGATCAGGCCAACCCCGGGTCGTCCGTCGCGGCTGACGGCGACCTCCAGGGCGTGCGCCGGGTCGATCCAGGTGCGCCGGTCCACCGGGGCGCAGCCGACCATCATCGCCTCCCAGGCGGCGTAGCGCGGGTCCCGCGCCCGAGTCGCCGTGGGTGCGTGGGCGGCGGTGGGAGTCCAGCCCGGCGGGCGCGGCTGGGAGTCCAGGTGCAGGGGTCCGGAGGTCGCGGCCGGGCTCGGATCCTGGGTGGGCGGTGGCAACGTCGCCGCGGTGTTGGGTGCGGTCGGCGCGCCGGTGGCGGGCTGGGTCACCCACGTCGTCGGGGGGATGGCCCGGGTGGTCGAACCGACGGGGGAGGCGGGTGTCACCGGAGATGGTCGTGCGGTGGCGGACTGGTCCGTGGTCGGGGGGCGAGTGGTCGCGGGACCGGTCGTGGACGCAGTGGTGGCCGAGGGAGCACGGGTCGAGGGACCGGTGCTCATCTGGGGCGTGGTCGCCGGCGCCACGGTATTCGGGTCCGGAAGGGCGTCCTGGTCGCGGGTGCAGGCGCCCATCCCGGCCGCGAGCACCACCACCAGGGCCACGGCCGCAGCTGTGGTGAGGCGACGGGTCATGGGTCTGGTCATGGTTCGAAGTGGTGCCAGTCCCAGCCAGAGAACCAGCGGAAACCCTGGCCCTTCAAGGCGGTCACCATCGGGGACGTGGCGGTCAGCAGACCGGTCACCGAGGCGGGACGGGAGGTGGCGTAGGTGGCGTTGGGGTACCAGACGCCATTGGGGGCGCGATAGGGGTTCTCACGTTGGTTGATGTCGATGGCGCTGCCATAGGAGTGCGGCGACTGGGCGTAGGGGTTGCCCACGACGTGGCGGCAGTTGAACGCGCCAGTGTTTCCGGCGGCCATGATCTTGATGTCGTCACCACCCCACAGGTTCAGGCTCTTCATCGACTGGATCGGCCAGCGCGCGTCAAAGGCCTGGTGGAAGGCGGCCATCACCTTGGGTGCCAGGTCCTTGCGGACGATCAACACCCCCGACCGCACGGTGCCCTGGTAGTCCCAGTGGTTCATCTCGATGGTGGCCAGCCCCGAGGGACCGACTGGACATCCGGCCCGGTACAAGGAGGTGACGTCGGCCGAGGTGGTGGCCCGGATTCGTCCGCCGAACCCCTCGCGCAGCACCACGAGCTGGTTCGAGGCCACCGCGTACCCGGCGCCGTCGCTGATGCTCGCCTGCAGCGTCACCGTGCCGACCACTCCGATGTTCAACCCGAAGGCGACGCGGAACTGGCCGTTGTCGTCCAAGGTGCCCTGGCCGACGATGCGGGTGCTGGTCCCCGAGCCCGTCCACACTCGCACGGGCAACCCGGACGCCTGCGGCCCTGCCGTCACTGTCAGCACGGGGCGGTCGGTCAGGGTGGTCCTGGCGGGGCCGGACAGGCGGAAACTGGCGGGGTTGGCCGTGATCGCGCTGGAGAAGTCCCCTGCTCCGGGCACTTGGCCGGTAGTGACGGCGAAGCGGTGCTTGCCGACTCGCAGGCCGGACGCGAGTGGCAGTTGCAGTTGGCAAGCCGCGCCGGGCGCAGCAGTCAACGCCGGCCGCCACCTCAGGGTCTGCGTGTCGGACCACCACACTGTCACGGGCTGGGCCGGTGCGCAGGTGGTGCGGGTGGCGCGCAGGGTGAGAGTCGCTCCGGCGAGTACCGTCGTCCCCGCCGAGGTGGTGACCACCCAGTGATCGACGGCCCGCGCCGGGGGCGCCCCGAGCACGCCGCCGAGGACCGACAGCAGCACGGAGACCGAGAGCAACGTAGTCAGGGTGCGCATGGAGCCACGATATTCGCGCCACGCCGGATGCCGGGGGACCGCCATGCAAACATGGGGACATGCTCGAGAATCCGCAGATCACCACCCTGGACCCGCAGCACACAGCGGTCGTCCGCCGGACCGTCCCGATGGACCAGATCCGTGACTTCTACGACACCTCCTTCGCCGCCGTCGCTCGCGCCGTCGCCGAGCAGGAGGTGGGAGTCAGGGGCGCCATCGGCCACTACCTGAGCACCCCGACCGACACGGTTGAACTGGAGGCTGGCGTCATCACCGACGGAGCCATCACCGCTGATGGCGACGTCATTCCCGCCGAACTGCCGGGTGGAGAGGTGGCCCACGCCACCCACGTCGGTCCCTATGACGGGCTCGGCTCGGCCTGGAACGAGCTGTACCAGTGGGTGCTGGGCCAGGGCCGCCACGTCGGTGAGAAAATGTGGGAGGTGTACGTGACCGAGCCGACCCCCGAGGTCGACCCGGCCACGATGCGCACTGACCTGTTCTGGCCTCTGGTCTGAGGCCTCAGCCCAGCAGGCCGTCACCGACGATGTCGGCGGCCTCGAGTCGCGCGGCCGCGGCGGCGGCATCGTCCGGCTGCTCCTGGGCTGCCAGTTCCGCGGCGACCCGGTCACGGTAGTTCTGCTTCTCGGCCTCGACCCGGGCATCGTCCCAGCCCAGCAGGGGTGCGGCGATCTCGGCGACCTCGTCCACGGCGGACGCACCGCGGTCGGCGGACTCGGAGTTCAGCCGCACCCGCGCGACAAGGATGTCCTCCAGGTGCAGGGCGCCCTCGACGGCGCAGGCCCGGTGCACGTCGGCACGCAGGTACTGGGGTGCCGCCGCCAGCGGCCGGCCGAGTGAGGGATCCTGGTCGATGAGGGCCAGCACGTCGCCAAGTTCGGAGCCGTAGCGGCGCAGCAGGTGCGTCACCTCGCCGGTCTCGATGCCGTAGTCCGCCGAGATCTCGGCCGCCCGGGCACGCAGTTCCTCGAAGCCGGTCGCGCCCAGCAGCGGCAGGTCGGCGGTCACCGAGGGCCTGGCCTTCGCGGCGTCTCCCAGGGCGAAGTCGACGGCGTCGCTGGCCATCACCCGATAGGTGGTCAGTTTGCCGCCCGCGATGGCGGTCATGCCCGGGGCGACCTCGGTGACGGTGTGCTCGCGCGAGACCTTGGTGGAAGCGGACTCGTCCAGGACCTTGGGCTGCAGCAGTGGGCGCAGCCCGGCGTAGGTGCCGATGATGTCCTGACGGGTCAGCGGGCTGGCCAGGACCTGGTTGGCCTGCTCCAGGACGTAGTCGATGTCGGCCGCCGAGGGAACCGGGTGCTTCAGCGGTTCGTGCCAGGCGGTGTCGGTGGTGCCGATGACCCAGTAGTGCTGCCAGGGAATGACGAACAGCACCGACTTCTCCGTGCGCAGGAACAGACCCGACTGGGCCGTGAGGCGCTCCCGGGGAACCAGGATGTGCACCCCCTTGCTGGCCAACACCTTCAGGCCGCCCGTGCCGCCGGCCAGGTCCTGGGTCTGCTCGGTCCAGACGCCGGTGGCATTGATGACGTGCGTGGCCGACACCGTGATCTGCTCACCGGTCTCGACGTCACGGACGACGGCTCCGGTGACCCGGGCACCGTCCTTGGTCACCGCGGTCACGGCGGTGCGGCTCGCGGCCACGGCACCGTGGGCCAGGGCGGTGCGGACCAGGGTGATGACCAGGCGGGCGTCGTCGACGCGGGCGTCATAGAACTCGATTGCGCCGATCATCGAGGTCGGGTCGATCTCGGGGAAGCGTTGCAGGGCACCCTGGTGGGACAGGTGCTTTTGCACCGGCACCGACTTCTTCCATCCGGCGCCGGCGATGGCCATCGCGTCGTAGAGGCCGACGCCGAGGGCGGAGTAGGCACGCTCGATGACGCGCCGCTTCAGCGGCCACAGGAAGGGCTGGGCCTCGACCAGGTGGGGGGCGATCGTGGTGAGCAGTCGGCCTCGCTCGGCCAGGGCCTCGGCGACGAGCGCGAAGTCGAGGTTGTACAGGTAGCGCAGGCCGCCGTGCACCAGCCGCGAGGAGCGCGACGAGGTGCCCGAGGCCCAGTCCTGGGCCTCGACGATGGCGGTGCGCAGCCCACGCGAGGCGGCGTCCAGGGCGATGCCTGCGCCGGTGACTCCTCCGCCGATCACCAGGACGTCGAACTTCTCGGAGCCCAGTGCCGCCAGAGTGCTGGAACGTTGAGTGGGGGTGAGTGCTGATGTCATGCGAATCCTTCTGGTGTGGAAGTCTCTGCCACGTACGGCGCGTCGCGGGACGCTGCCCCCAAGTCTGCGTCGGCTGCACGTTTGTCTCAAACTGATGCACGAACGTTCAGCGGGGCACCGCGGGGGTGACCGGGACAACCCCGCAGCGGGCCTGGGGGAGAAACGGGGGACTGGGCGGGAGGCGACGACGTCCTGGCCGGTAGCCCGGGCGCCGGGGAACGTGGCGCCGGGTGTCGCACCCCACTGGCAGACTGGGCACGTGAGCACCCACGCCTTCGGAACCGCCCTCTTCGTCCAGGGACCCGAGTCATTGTTGGCCGACCGCGCCGTCCAGGCGTTCGTCGCTGCCGCTCGGCGGACAGAACCCGAGGCCGACCTGAACACGGTCGCCGCGTCCGGACTCGATGCCGGCACGTTTGCTGAACTGGTCGGCGGTTCGCTGTTTTCGTCGGCCTCCATCGTGGTGCTCGAGGACATCTCGCTGCTCGACCAGGACCTCTTCGACGTGGTCGCCCAGACCGCCATTGACCCGCCCGAGGACCTGGCCCTGGTGCTGGTGCACCCCGGTGGGGTGAAGGGCAAGCGGCTGGTCGACCAGCTCAAGAAGGCCAAGGTCCCCTTCGTCGACGCCGCCGCCATCAAGCCGTGGAAGCTACCCGACTTCGTGAGGGCCGAGGCCAAACGGGTCAGGATCTCCCTCGCGCCGGCAGCCGCCGACGCCCTGGTCGAGGCGGTGGGTCACGACGCCCGGGCCCTGGCGAGTGCCCTCGAGCAACTGGCCACCGACCTCACCGAGGGGCAGGTCACCGTCAGTGACGTCCATCGCTACTTCGCGGGACGCGCCGAGGTCTCGGGCTTCTCGGTGGCCGACGACATCATGGCCGGACGCACCGGCCAGGCCCTGCTCAAGCTGCGGTGGGCCATGGACACTGGCGTCGCCCCGGTGCTGCTGACCGCCGCCATCGCCAACTCGTTGCGGGGGCTGGGCAAGTACCACGACCTGCGCTCCACCCGCATCCCCGAACCTGAACTGGCTCGCCAGATCGGGGTGCCCCCCTTCAAGATCAAGCAGTTGGCGCAGCAGTCACGCCACTGGAGTCCCGGCGCCATTGCAGTCGGGGTCAGGGCGGTGGCCGTGGCGGACGCGGCGGTCAAGGGTGCCGCGCACGACCCGGAGTTCGCCCTCGAGCAACTGGTGGCCCAGCTGGCCGCGGCCCGCGACGGTTCCTGAGGGCTGGCGTCGTCCGAGCCTTGTCCGGGCACACAAAACCAGCGTCCCGATCACCCAGAGGACCGGAACGCTGGTGGTGGACGTCAGTGCACTGACGTCAGAGGTATCAGAAAGCAGCAGCCTTGGCAGCGACAGCCGACTTGCGGTTGGCGGCCTGGTTGGCGTGGATGACGCCCTTCGAAGCGGCCTTGTCGAGAGCGCGGGTGGCGACCTTGGCCAGCTCGGCGGCCTTCTCGGTCTCGCCAGCCTCAGCGGCCTCGCGGAAGTTGCGGACGTGGGTACGCAGCTGCGACTTGACGGCCTTGTTGCGCAGGCGCGACTTCTCGTTGGTCTTGTTCCGCTTCATCTGCGACTTGATGTTTGCCATGGGGCGATGTCTCCAAGCTCAAAGTGTTCTGGGTGATGCTCCTACCAGCACGGCAGGTGCGACACACGACTCTATCAGCGTGTCCGGACGTGCCCAAATCCGGAAGCGATGGGGTGATGGACGGGCGGCGCCAGGTGGAGCGGCGGCACTTGGTGAACGATGTGCCCGAGGGGGGTCCATCGCCCGGCACTTTGTGAACGATGTGCCCCCTCCGGGTCCATCGTCCGGCACTTTGTGAACGATGTGCCGGCCGGGGATGCATGGTCCGGCACTTTGTGAACGATGTGCCGGCCGGGGATGGATCGTCCAGCACTTTGCGAACGATGTGCCGCCTCCGGGTCCATCGTCCGGCACTTAGTGAACGATGTGCCCGTCCGGGCCCTGTGGCTGGGCAAGACGCGCCGCCCGAACCCATTGGGGCGGGCGGCACGTCTCAACGCCGTCAGTCGATCTTGAGTTCGCCCATCTCGTCCCAGCCGTTGCCCTCGACCTGGCGGCTGACGATGCTGGGGGTCTTGGCGAGCTTCGGGCGCATCGCATCCAGCCCGGCCTTGAAGTGGTCGGAGTTCACGTGCGGGCCGGCACCCTCGTCGGTGAACGCCTCGACGAGCACGAACGTGTCCGGCTCCTCGATGCTGCGCGACCACTCGAAGAACAGGTTGCCGGGCTCCTGGCGGGTGGCCTCGGTGAAGGCGCGCACGGTCTCGGGGAACTCCTCGGTGGCCTCGGGCTTGGTGGTGAACTTGACGGTGATGAAGTACATGGACGTCCTTTCGCAGGTGTTCATGGGGCTGTGGGGCCCATCGTCGGCCGGAATGGCGAACTCGTCAATAGTGGGTTGGACGTCGAGGCCGTCCACGGATGCGGGGGATACCATCGGGGCATGACGACGACGTCATCGCAGACAGCGGAGACAGGGGCCCCCGACGCTCGGGTGCGGACGGGCCAGTTGGAGCGTGCCCTGGGCATGCTCGAGGTGGCCGCCGACCGCAATGGCGCGAGCGCGCGTGAACTGGCCGACGCCCTCGACCTGCCTCTGCCCACCGTCTATCGCATCGCCAAGGAACTCACCGGCGCCGGGTACCTGACCCACGTGCAAGCCGGACGCTTCGAGCTCGGCCACAAGTTGCACCAGCTCGGCATGTCGCTGCATCGGCAGGTGGGGCTGTCCCGAGGGGTCACCGCCGAGATCAGTCGACTGCACGACGCCACCGGACTCGCCGCGTACCTGGCCATCCTGCGCGGTGGCGAGATGGTGGTGGTCCATGTCGTCGACTCAACCGACTGCCCACGCCTGCAACCCATGCGCTTCGGATTCCACGAGGCCCCCCACGCCACTGCCTTCGGCAAGCTGCTGCTGGCCGACCTGGCCGTCGAATTCCGTGGTGACTACCTGCATCGCCACGGGCTGGTGGCGCTGACGGCGCGCACCATCACCGAGATGGACGCGCTGGACGCCGAACTCGAGCGGATCGCCCGCCGCGGCATCGCCTGGGAGTTCGGCGAGTTCGTGGCCGGCTGGGACTGTGCGGCGGTGCCGGTGCGGGCCGGCGACAACCGGCTGCTCGGCTCGGTGGCGGTCTCGGGGCAGGCGGGACGACTGGCCGGACGCGAACGGGTGCTGGAGTCGACCCTGCGGGCGGTGTCGTCCCGGGTGGGCGGACTGCTGCGCTCGGGTCTGTGAATTCTCAGGTCGTTATCACTGGGTGAGAACTGCCCCTGTTGCTGCAACGGCCACCTGCCTACGTTGAGTGCAGGCCCACACGGTGGTGGGCCGGGCCACCGGGTGCAGCCTCGCGCAACACACCGGTCACGGGGTCAATGCTCAACGGCCCCCTGCTCAAGGGCCCCAAACTCAAAGGAGAGTGCCGTGAGTGTCGACGGACGCGAATCAGAACTTCAACCAGAAGAGATCCAGCAGGACCAGACCGAAGCACCCGAACCCCAGCGCCCCGAACTCGACGACAAGCAGTTCGCCACCCTGGTGAAGGTGCTGCGGGTGCTCTACCCCCACCCGCAGTTCCCCGACGGCCCCTATCAGCGCTGCGCCGAGGCGGTCCGCGACAACACCCAGGCCGACCTGGCCGGGGGACTGGCCCGCGTCGACCAACTCGCCGGCGGCTCGTTCCTGGACGCTGATGACGCCACCGCACGTCAGGTCATCGACGGACTCGGCGAGGACCCCGACTTCCTGCTGGCCGTGCACAGCGTCAGCGTCAACACCCTCTACGACGACCACGAGGTCTGGGACCTGCTCGGCTACGAGGGTGCCTCCTTCGAGAAGGGCGGCTACATCAACCGCGGCTTCGACGACCTCGACTGGCTGCCCGACCCGCGCATCACCGAGTACGAGGGTGATCCCCGCGTCGAACTCGTCCCGCTGACCACCACTGAAGGGAACTGACCATGGCAACCATCGAGGAGAAGGACCCGGTTGTCGTCATCGTCGGCTCCGGTGCCGGCGGCGGCACCCTGGCCTACGAACTGGCCACCAAGGGCGTCAAGGTGGTCCTGCTGGAGGCGGGTCCGCACCTGACCGCCGACGACTACGAGAACGACGAGTGGCGTGCGTTCAGCCAGATGGCCTGGCTCGACCCGCGCACCACCAGCGGCTCGTGGCGCGTGGCCAAGAACTTCCCCAACCTGCCTGCCTGGATCGTCAAGGCCGTGGGCGGCACCTCCACCCACTGGGCCGGCGCCACCCCACGCTTCATGGCCCACGAATGGAAGGCGCGGAGCACCTACGGTGACATCGAGGGCGCCAGCCTGCTCGACTGGCCGATCGACGCCGAGGAGATGGCCCCCTGGTACGACAAGGCGGAGAAGGCGATGGGCTCGAGCCACCGCCACGGCCGTCCGCCGATGCCGGCGAACAACAACTACAAGGTCTTCGCCAACGGCGCCGAACGTGCTGGTCTGAAGCACTACGCCACCGGACCGTACGCCACCAACGCCGAGCCCTACGACGGACGCCCCGGCACCGTGCAGGACGGCTTCAACTTCCAGGGCGACAAGTCCGGTGCCAAGTGGAGCACCGCCGTCCGCGAGATTCCCCGGGCGCTGGAAACCGGCAACCTGGACCTGCGTCCCGAATGCATGGCCACCCGCATCACCCATGGCGCCGACGGCAAGGTCGACGGAGTGGAGTACCTGGACGCCTCCGGCGCGCTGCACAAGCAGGCCGCCCGCATCGTCAGCGTCGCCGGCAACTCGATCGAGTCGGCCCGCCTGCTGCTGCTCAGCGAGTCGACCCAGTTCCCCGACGGGCTGGCGAACTCCTCGGGCCAGGTCGGACGCAACTACATGCGCCACATGACGGCCTCGGCGTACGCGGCCTTCGACGAGGTCGTGCACATGAACCGCGGCGAGACGATGGCCGGGATCATCGCCGACAACGCCATCCACGACCCGAACCGTGGTTTCGCTGGCGGGTACTACATGGAGACGCTGGCGCTGGGGGTGCCGTTCATGGCGGCCTTCGTCAATCCCGGCAACTGGGGCCCCGACTTCACCAAGATCATGGATGCCTACAACCACCTGGCCGGCATGTGGATCGTCGGCGAGGACATGCCGCAGGAGTCCAACCGGGTCACCCTCAACCACGACGTGCTCGACCAGCACGGCCTGCCGGTGCCCAACGTCCACTTCGACGACCACGCCAACGACATCGCCATGCGGGAACACGCCTGGGGGGTGGCCGAGCAGATCTACAACTCGGTCGGCGCCAAGTGGGTCGTGCGGACACCGCCCTACCCGTCCACGCACAACCTGGGCACCAACCGGATGAGCGAGAAGCCCGAGGACGGGGTCGTCAACAGGTGGGGCCAGGCCCACGACGTGCCCAACCTGTTCGTCAGCGACGGCTCGGTGATGACCACCGGCGCCTCGGCCAACCCCACCCTGACCATCGTCGCCCTGGCCATCCGCCAGGCCGACCACATCCTGGGTGAACTCAAGGCCGGAAACCTCTGAGCCAGCAACGAGCCAGCCGGGACGGGGAGCAGACTCCTCGTCCCGGCTGGCACGTCCGGCAGGACCGTCCGGCAGGCACGTCCTGCTGGAGCGCACCCATGGATCGCCCCGCTGGACCGCGTGGCCGGACCGGCCGGCAGGTCAGAGCCCGCTGGACTCCAGGGCGATGCCACCGTCGACCGTGATCGTGGTCGCCGTCAGGTAGGTGCCGTGCCCGCTGGCCAGGAACATCACCAGCCCGGCGATCTCGTCGGGGGTGGCGATGCGTTCCAGCGGAATCTCCTTCTTCAGTGCCCGCTCGGCCTCGCGCCATCCCGCCGACTCGGTGTTCATCGGAGTCGCCACCGCTCCCGGCGCCACGTTCACCACCCGAATGTCGTGGGGGCCCAGTTCGATTCCGGCGTTGCGGGTGAGCATCCGCATGCCGCCCTTGCTGACGCAGTAGGCGTGGTTGCCGGGCATCGGCCAGTCCTCGTGCACCGAGCTCATGTTGATGACCACCCCGCCGTCGCCCTGGGCGATGAACTGGCGGGCGGCGAGTTGGGTGCCGAAGTAGGCGCCCTTGAGGTTGACGTTCATGGTCAGGTCGAAATCAGCCTCCGTGGACTCCAGCAAGGACTTGCGGGTCTCCAGGCCGGCGTTGTTGACCATCACGTCGAGGCGACCGAACTCGCTGACGGCGGTGTCGACCAGCAACTGCAGGTCGGCGACGCTGGTGACGTCAGCCCTGACCGCCACCGCGCGGCCACCGGCGGCGATGATCTCGTCGATCAGCGGCTGGTTGTTCTCCTCGCGGTCGATCCAGTCGATGACCACGTTGCCGCGGTTGAGTCCGACGAAACGGCAGATCTCGGCGCCGATGCCGCTGTTGCCGCCGGTCACGATGAAGGTCTTGCCGGCCACCGAGGCAAAGGTGTCATGGGTGGGTGTGGTGCTCATCGATCTCCTGGTCCGGTCGGGTGCGCGTCGGGTGACGGTCCCAGCCTATGACCGCGGGTCGGGCGAGGACTCAGTCCTTGGCGTAGATCGTCTTGCCGCCCATGGTGCGGATCCACCGGTCGAGCGCTCGTCCGGTGTTGTCTCCGTCGTCGAGCAGGACGCCTTCGTAGTCCCACTGCGACTCGAGTTCGCCCGACTGGGGGTTGTAGACGGTGATGATGCGTTCGGGCACCGCGCCAGCGGCGCGGCAGGCCTGCACCAGTTCCACGTCGGTGTTGGTGTCGGCGATCTCCTCGACGAGGGCCTCGTGGTCGTAGTCGTTGCTCGGGTCGGCAGCCTCGAGGTCACCGTGGTTGTAGAACTCGTCGTGCAGCCGGAAGAACGGGTGGCTCGAGATGCCCCCGAAGGCCATGTCGGTGTAGACCCAGATGCGGTCGACCTCGGTGTCCTCACCCAGGAAGTTCACGATCGACTGCAGGGTGTGCTCGATGTAGGCCTGGTAGGCCTGCTGGACACGGGTCTGGTCCTCGGCTGACATGGGCGGCTCCTCGCGGGACTAGTTGGGGAATTTTCGGATCGGCTGGGTGACCCCGTCGATCACGGTTTTCACAGTAAAGCCTGTGGGTCGGGCGCCATCACCGTAATTGATCTCGGTGAACACTTCGACGGTCTTGCCATCATTGATGGCATCAGCCCAGCTCTCCTCCATGTTCTTCCAGGCACCCTGGTTCAGGTCTCTGGCCTGGGAGACGATGTTGTCCAGACCGCCGGAGCCGTCGAACTGGTCGGCGAACAGGTGACCGGCGTCATCGCCGTCCTGCTTGCCCCTGGACCGGGAGTTGTGCGAACCACGCTTCTGGCCCTCGGGTTTCAGGTGCAGGTTGTCGGTGTAGGCACCCTTGATGCGTCCCTTGTCGTCGGTCACGTACTCGTAGCGCGGCTTGCCGGGGGTGTTCTTGCCGGCCTTGTAGTACATGTTGGGCTCGAGTCCGCCCAGGGTGGATCGGTTGTACTTCGCCTTGTCGAACTCCACGACCTTGAGCTTGTCGACGAGCTTCTTGAACGGCCCGCGCAGCTTCGCGGTCGGAACCCTGGTGGCCATCCCTCAGTCCCCCAGGATCTCGTTGATGGCGATGCCGATGGCCTCACCAATGGCCCACTCGACGCCCTTCTTCACCAGGAAGGCCACCGGCCCGGCAGCGATCGCCGGCGCCATCAGGGCCAACTGGAAGAGCACCACGCCCTTCAGCGTGACCACCGCGTAGGCGCAGATCTCGCACCCGTTGGCCGCGATCTCGGTGCCCTCGGCGAACCGGTCCAGGGTCGACACGTCGCTGTCGGCGCCAGACGCGGTCGCCTGGAAGGCCGCCACGGCCGGCCCCTCGTTGTGGGACTCGACGTGCGAGATGGCGCTGACCACCGAGGTGGTCGAGTCGTTGAACACCGTCGACATCGACCGCAGCTGGTCGGCCCATTGGTGCAATGCGTCTTCGTTGGACTGGGGGAAGTCCATGCCCAGGTAGTGCATGGCTTCGACCAGCCAGCCGGGGAGCGTGAGTGCCATGGTGAGGGGCCTTCCTCAGAGGGTGGTGGACTGGCTGGCATGTTCAGTCGTGGCGGCCTCGAACTCGGCGTAGGTGGCGCCGGTGTCCTGCAGCGACGTCCCGACCGCCTCGAGATTGCTCGCGAGGTTCTCGCAGGCCTCGAGGAAGGCGTCCTTGATGACCGGCACCGCCAGCGCGAGGGCGATGTCGATCGGGTGCTCGCCGTTGGTGCAGCCCAACGAGGCCACGTCGAGGGTGTTCAGGTAGGACGCCACCGCTGAGCGCAGGTCACCCGCCTCGTCGAGGTAGCCCTGGCCGCCCTTGTTCCAGGCTTCGGGACTGAACCGGGTCTGGCTCATCGGACGTCCCCGCGAGGCAGGCGCTCCGCGGCCTTGGTGTAGGCGGCCCGGAAGTCGGCCGAGAGCTCCTTCAACCCGGCATAGACCTCGCTCATCGGCAGGGCATGATCCTGGACGTCCAGGATCTCTTCACGCAGGTACTGGTTCATCACGGCATTGACGGCGGCGGCGGTGTGCCTGGCCACGGTCTCGGCGCTGGGGGACTGGCTGTCGAACCAGTAGGAGTCGAACGAGATGCGATCGACCTTGAAGTCCTTCATGGTGACCGTCACCAGCCCGTCGGGGTCGGTGCCGGTCAGTTCACGGTCGCTGGACAGTTCGAACTCCGCGGGTGGCCCGGGATTGTTCCGGGACCACTCACCGACCTGGGTGGTGAGCCGGTCGAACATGTCGGGCATTTCGGGCGATGACATGGCAACTCCACGAGGTGAGCGGTGCGGACACCCCACATCTTGGTACCCCAGGGGGTCAGTTCCTCACCGGAAGGACGTCCCGGGCAGCTCCTGGGTCGGGCCCAGGTCGAGGTCCTCCGGGTCGGGGGTGCCCGCGACCAGGGAGACGACCTCCCCGTGCCGGGGGACGACCACGTTCCAGCCCAGGTCCTCGGCGATGCGTTGCCGGAGGGCCTGCTGGGCGCGTGGTTCCCCGTGCACCAGGAAGACGGTCCGGGGTTCGGTGCCGAGTTCGCGCAGCCAATCGACCAGGTCGGAGGAGTCGGCGTGCACCGAGAACTCGTGGTCGCGGACCATCTCGGCCCGGACGGCGACGTACTGGCCGTGGATCTTGACCTGTCGGGCGCCCTGCTCCAGGGCCCGGCCACGGGTGCCCTCGGCCTGGTAGCCGGTCAGCACCACGGCATTGCGTGGGTGCGGCAACAGCCGCTTCAGGTGGTGCAGCACGCGTCCGCCCTCGGCCATGCCCGAGGAGCTGAGGATAATCGCCGGGCCCTTGTAGGCGTTGATCTTGCGGGACTCCTCACCGCTGCGCGTCTCACGCAGCCGTGGCATGCCCAGGAAGTCGTCGACGGTGAGGCCGTCCTGGAGTTCGTCCAGGCTGGTGTCGCGGTAGACCTCCAGCGCCGCCAGCGCCATGGGGCCGTCGACGAAGACCGGCACGTCGGGAATGCGTCCGGCGCGGTACATGTCGGTCAGTGCCTTCAGCACGGTCTCGGTGCGGTCGATGGCGAACGCCGGGATGACGACCTGGCCGCCCCGGTCGACGGTGCGGTTGATGACGTCGGCCAGGGCGGCATGCTCGACGTCCGGCTCGGGGTGCTCCCGGTCACCGTAGGTCGACTCCATCACCACGAAGGGTGCCGCCGGGGGCACTGCCCGGCCCCTCAGGATGGGGTGGTCGTGGCGTCCGAGGTCACCGGACAGCAGCAGGTGCGCCTCGCCGTGGCGGATGGTGACCGAGGCGGACCCGAGGATGTGGCCGGCCCGGGTCCACCGGGCGCGGAGCCCGTCGCCGAGGTCGACGTCGGTGTCGAAGTCGACCGCCCGGAACAAGGGCAGGGCCGCCTCGACGTCCTCGGTGGTGAACAGCGGCCGCGGGTCGGCGTGCCGCGAGTAGCCGCCGGCCACCGCCTGCGCGGTCTCGAGTTCCTGCAGCTTGCCGGCATCCCGCAGGACGATCTCAGCCAGTCGGATGGTGCCCTGGGTGGCCCACACGTCGCCGTGGAAGCCGCGTCGGACCAGTGCCGGCAGGTAGGCGACGTGGTCGGCATGGGCGTGGGTGAGCACCACGTCGCTGATCCGGGCCGGGTCGACGGGGAACTCGGCCCAGTTCAGGTCGCGCCAGACCTTTTCTCCCTGGAACATGCCGGCGTCCAGCAGCACCAGGCGCCCGGCGACGTCGAGCAGGTACTTGGACCCGGTAACGGTGCCCGCAGCACCGAGGAAGGTGAGGGTTGCCGTGTCAGCCATGACTCAGCTTGTCACACCGGCCGCCCTGCTGACCCCTGACGGCAGGGTCTCGTGGGCATGCCGGTCGGAGTACTCGCTGAGCGCGCGCAGCGCCCGGCGCAGCACCCGGTACTCGTCCTCGCCGACCACGCCCTGCCATTCCCGTTCGACCCGGTCGACGACCTGGCGGCCGGTCTCGATCATGGCCCGACCCTGGTCGGTGATGGTGACCAGGCGGGCGCGCGCGTCGAGGGGGTCGGGTTCGCGGGTGACGTGGCCGGAGCGGACGAGCTGGTCGACGATGAACCCCACCGACTGCTTGGTCAGCGAGGTGGCCGCGGCCAGGTCCACGATGCGGCTGCCCCCCTCGGAGATGCGTTGGAAGACGCGGGCCTGGGAGGCCGTGATCCGGTGGTCCTCGGCATTGGCTGCCTCCAGCACCTGTTCCTCCAGGTAGCGGTAGGGCAGGTACAGCAGCAGCCCGGTGTTCATGGCGCCGTAGTCGGTGGTCACCAGACCATGCTTGCACATGGTCAGAGAAGCTGACTACAATGGTCAGAGAAGCTGACTAATTTGGTCGGCAGCCCGAAGGAGGGCGGACATGAATACTGTCTCGATCGTCGCGATCCTGGTGGATGCCGCGATTCTCATCGCCGTCGCACCCGTGGAGATGTTCCTGGTCGACCGCCCGTGGGCGCACCGGTTCCTGCACGTCGAACCACGCCACCCGGACGAACTGCGCCTGTGGCCCTTCTGCATTGGTGCCCGGAACCTGATCAGTGCTGTGGGGGCCCTGGTCGGCGTGGGGATGGTGTTCTTCGGGGACGAAGCCTCGGGGCGCGTCGTCGTGCTCACCGTCGCCTGGTACATGCTGCTGGCCAGCCTCGCCATGGGGGTGGCCGACCTTCTCGGCCAATGGCGGCCCCGCGGGGGCAGCGTCATGGGCACCATCATGTCGAGCCTGCTGCCCCTGGTCGTGATCGTCGCCGACGCGCTGTGAGTCCTTCGACGGTGGTGCGCGACGGGTGGACGTGCGGGGGCGGGTGTGCTGACACAATCGCTGCATGACGAGCGCACGCTTCGACGACCTGAGGCCGCAGCGTCGCCGGTCGTTCCGGTTGGAGGGTTTCGTCGAGGCACTGGAGGCGGCGTCCCTGGCTGAGGTCACCGGTGTGCTGGCCCGGGCCGAGGCCGCGGTCGCCGCCGGTCGGTGGGTCGCGGGCTGGGTGTCCTACGAGGCGGCGCCGGCCTTTGACGACGCCTTCGTCGTCCGCGACACCAGCGGCACCGCGTTCAGCGACCTGCCGCTGGCCTGGTTCGGTGTCTTCGAGCGTCGCGTGGCTGCCGAGGACCCGATGGGGGACATGGCTCCGGGGGAGTGGACGCCGACCATCGATGCTGCCCGCCACGCCAGCGACATCGCCCGGATTCGTGAGCTCATCGCCAGTGGTGACACCTACCAGGTCAACCACACCTTCCGGCTGTGGGCACCCTTCGACGGTGACCCGGCGGCGCTGTACGGACGCATTGCCCATGCCCAGCGCGGCGGATTCGGGGCGCTGCTGCAGACCGGACGGTGGGCGATCGCCTCGGCCTCACCGGAACTGTTCTTCGAATGGGCCCAGGGCCGGTTGACGTGTCGTCCGATGAAGGGGACGGCCCGCCGCGGCGTTGATGCGGCCAGCGACCAGGCGGCGCGCGTCGGCCTGCTGGGTTCGGCCAAGGACCGCGCCGAGAACCTGATGATCGTGGACATGGTCCGCAACGACCTGGCCCGGGTGGCGGTGCCGGGGACGGTGGCCGTGCCCGAACTGTTCGCCATCGAGCGCTACGACACCGTCTGGCAGATGACCTCCAGCGTGGTCGCCAGGACCCGCCCCGGGACCGGGTTGGTGGACGTCTTCGGTGCCCTGTTCCCGTGCGCGTCGATCACCGGCGCACCGCGCTCCTCCACCATGGGCATCATCGCCGACCTCGAGACCACCCCGCGCGGCATCTACTGCGGGGCGATCGGCTTCGGCGGTCCCGGGATGGGTACCGACGGGGTCCGTGGCGATCGGGCTCGGGAACCGCGCTGGGCCTTCAACGTCGGCATCCGCACCGTCCTGGTCGACACCGAACACCAGGTCGCCTGGTACGGCACCGGCGGCGGCGTCACCCACGACTCGACCGCGGCGGGGGAGTACGCCGAGGCGGTGCTGAAGGCCGAGGTGCTGCGCCGGGCCCCGGCCAGGTTCAGCCTGCTGGAAACCATGCGCTGGAGCCCCGGGGAGGGCATCGGTCGCTGGACCCGACACCGGGACCGGGTCCGGGCCTCGGCTGCGTACTTCGGCATCTGCTGGGACGAGGCGCAGGTCGCCGAGCTGCTGGCGAGGGCCACCGCCGGGCGCAGGACCGCGGCGCGGGTCAGGCTGCTCATCGACCAGCGCGGTCGTCCCAGCGTGCAGGTCGACGACCTCGAGGACGCCGGCGGCGTCGGCGTCGGCGTCGGCGGCCTCGAGGGGAGCGACGCGGCGTCACCGGTGCCGGTGGTCATCGACACCGTGCCGGTCGACAGCGCCGACCCGTTCGTCCACCACAAGACCACCGAGCGTGACGTCTACGCCCGGGCCGCCGCCCGCCATCCGGGGGCCGCTGACGTGGTGCTGGTCAACGAGCGCGGTGAGGTCACCGAGACCACCATTGCCAACGTCGCCGCGCTGATTGACGGTCGCTGGGTGACCCCGCCCACCACCTCGGGATGCCTGCCGGGCACCGTCCGGGCGGACCTCCTCGATGACGGCACCCTGGTCGAGGCAGTGTTGACCCCGGACGACCTGCGGCGGGCAGCAGCGTTGGTCCGCTTCAACGCCGTGCGCGGCTGGCAGCCGATCACACTGCAGTCATGAGACAATGGCGCGTCAGGCGGACGCTAGCCGCCCCCCACCATTCGACACTGTCTGGAATTTGCTGAATGCCTGCTGCGCCCCACGGTTCCCCCGCTCCCGGTTCGACGCCGGCGGAGATCATCCGGAACTTCTGCATCATCGCCCACATCGACCACGGCAAGTCGACCCTGGCCGACCGGATGCTGCAGTTGACCGAGGTCGTTGATGCGCGCGCCGCCCGCGCCCAGTACCTGGACCGGATGGACATCGAGCGTGAGCGCGGCATCACCATCAAGTCCCAGGCCGTCCGTATGCCCTGGCAGGTGGGCGAGACGACCCACGTGCTGAACATGATCGACACCCCCGGCCACGTCGACTTCACCTACGAGGTGTCGCGTTCCCTGGCGGCCTGCGAGGGCGCGGTGCTGCTCGTCGATGCCGCCCAGGGCATCGAGGCCCAGACGCTGGCGAACCTGTACCTGGCCATCGAGGCCGACCTGACCATCATCCCGGTGCTGAACAAGATCGACCTGCCCAGCGCCAACCCCGAGAAGTACGCCGCCGAACTCGCCGGCATCATCGGCTGCGACCCCAGCGAGGTGCTGCGCGTCTCGGCGAAGACCGGTGTCGGCGTCGCCGACCTGTTGGACGAGATCGTCACCCAGATTCCTGCCCCGGTGGGCGACAAGAACGCCCCGGCCCGGGCGATGATCTTCGACTCGGTCTACGACACCTACCGCGGTGTGGTCACCTACGTGCGCGTCGTCGACGGGGAACTGAGCCACCGCGAACGCATCCAGATGATGTCGACCCGCGCCTCGCACGAGGTGCTGGAGGTCGGGGTCATCTCTCCCGAGCCGCTGAAGTCGGATGCCCTGGGTGTCGGGGAGGTGGGTTACCTGATCACCGGCGTGAAGGACGTGCGCCAGTCCCGCGTCGGCGACACCGTCACCTCGCTGCTGAAGCCCGCCACCCAGAGTCTTGGCGGCTACAAGGACCCGAACCCCATGGTCTTCGCGGGCCTGTACCCGATCGACGGTGACGACTTCACAGTCCTGCGCGAGGCGCTGGAGAAACTGCAGCTCAATGACGCCGCCCTCACCTACGAACCGGAGACCTCGACGGCGCTCGGCTTCGGTTTCCGGATCGGCTTCCTGGGCCTGCTGCACATGGAGATCACTCGCGAGCGACTCGAGACGGAGTTCAACCTCGACCTGATCTCCACCGCCCCGAACGTGGTCTACCGGGTCGAGATGGAGGACGGCAAGGAACACGTCGTCACCAATCCGTCGGAGTATCCCGAGGGCAAGATTGGCCAGGTCTTCGAGCCGATGGTCAAGGCCACGATCCTGGCGCCCAGCGAGTACATCGGCGTCATCCTGGAGTTGTGCCAGACCCGGCGGG
This sequence comes from Tessaracoccus sp. SD287, assembly GCF_017355265.1. Taxonomy (GTDB): domain Bacteria; phylum Actinomycetota; class Actinomycetes; order Propionibacteriales; family Propionibacteriaceae; genus Aestuariimicrobium. The sequence continues at coordinate 36,427 of NZ_JADIJQ010000013.1, read as the reverse complement.
GCATCCAGTTGGGACTGGACTACCTGTCCGAGGACCGCGTCGAGATTCGTTACAAGCTGCCGCTGGCCGAGATCGTGTTCGACTTCTTCGACGCGCTGAAGTCGAAGACGAAGGGCTACGCGTCCCTCGACTACGACGAGGACGGCGAGGAGGCCTCCGACCTGGTCAAGGTCGACATCCTGCTGCACGGCGAACCCGTTGACGCGTTCAGCTCAATCGTCCACAAGGACAAGGCCTACAACTACGGCGTGGCGATGGCCGGCAAGCTGAAGGAACTGATTCCGCGCCAGCAGTTCGAGGTGCCCATCCAGGCGGCCATCGGGGCTCGGGTGATCGCCCGCGAGACCATCCGCGCCATGCGCAAGGACGTGCTGGCCAAGTGCTACGGCGGCGACATCAGCCGCAAGCGCAAGCTGCTGGAGAAGCAGAAGGAGGGCAAGAAGCGGATGAAGATGGTTGGCCGCGTCGAGGTGCCCCAGGAGGCGTTCGTCGCCGCGCTGCAGACCGGTGAGGGTGGCAAGGACAAGGACAAGAAGTCCTGAGCCAACCCGGCCTCGGGGCGAGATGACTCCTGGCGCACGGAGTTCTGATCCCACACCCGGTGCCTGGAGGGAAGATCCCTTGCCTGCGCCTGGAGTTCGTGCGGTTCAGTAGCTGACTGCGGGTTCGCAGTGGCAGGGGCAGCCCAGGGAGCAGCCCGGCCCCTCGTGGCAGTCGACGTCACAGAAGCAGGGTTCTGGTGCGGGCACCCTGGGCCAGGTGGCCCGCTCGGCCTGCCGCTGCTGCCGTCGGGTCTGGTGGATTGTGGCGACAATTGCCGACCAGTCGGCATGGTCCTGCGGAGTGGGGATGTCGTGGCACTGGCGACGTGACCCATCGTGGTTGGTGTGGAAGGGCACGCACCCCGACACCCGCGTGACCGCCGTGTGTGCAACGTCATCGCGATGCAGGTCGCGCCGCCAGCGTCGTGGGGTGTGAATGGTGTGCGGGACGGACCGCCACCCACCCGGAACCTCGGGGTCGGCCTGCCACACGGTGTCCTCCTGCAACACGACGTCGAGGTGGGGCGGGATGCGCCGTCCGCGCCTGTCCCGCAGCGTCTCTCTCGGTGCCGGGGTGACGGGCTCGCCGCGATGGTCGATCAGACCCATTCGGTATCCGGCGAGGTCCGCGATGGCCGCGAGGGTGTCGGCGTTGGGCATCCGTTCGCCCGTCTCCCACCGGGCAACAGTGCTGGGGGAGACACCGAGCAGGGCGGCCAGTTCACGCTGGGACAGGTCAGCGGTGCGGCGGCAGCGCAAGATGATGCCGACCACGTCAAAGCCCGGCGGGGCCGATGATGGGTCTGACCTGAGCGTCCCGGTCGCGCTGCGCGGCTGCGTGGCCTCCTCCACCAGCAGCCAGTCACCACTGCAACTGCCGCGGCCGCTGCTGGCGAGTGTCGCGCTGCCATTGGTGCTTGCGGTCTCGTTGCCGCTGCTGTCAGCAGCGCCGTCGTCACTGCCGCTGCTGTCAGCAGCGCCGTCGTCACTGCGGCCGCTGCGGCTTGCCGTGCTGTCAAAGTCCCCGCGACTGCTGCCCCCTCTGACGTAATCGTCAGCGCTTCGTCCCGGTCCGTGCCCCCACAACCCCCGCCACATGAGTCCCCCCCGGAGAGTGTTCTTCGTGTGGATCGTCGTCGACCCGTGATGGGAGCCTCGCACTCGCCTCCGACAATTCTGGTCACGCTGCACCAGCTCTCACACACCCGCGAGGCGACCCCCGGCTTCCGCATGCTTGGGCGTGACCCATTCGGTTCCTCTGTACTGCTGCCCTGAGGTCAGCAGTGCAGAGCGTGCGAAACGGGCAACCTTGCCGGCTCGCTCGCAGCCCTGGGCACCGGCAGGGGCAGTGCGATGGGACGGGCAGTGAGATGGGACACGGCACTGGGGGTCACAGCAGCACTGGGGGTCACAGCAGAGGGACGGGCCCATGCAGCGAGACCGGGCACTGCCGTGGAACACCAACGCGGACGTCTGGGATCGCCCGGCGTGCCAGGGTCGCCCGGCGCTGGGTCTCACCTGATCCCCGAGGTCTCCACACCTTCGACCAGGTAGCGCTGCAACACCAGGAAGACGATGACCACCGGGACGATCGCCACCAGTCCGCCAGCGAACAGTTCCGGGTAGCGCACTCCTTGGCTGGTCATGAACTGGCTCAGCGCCAACTGCACCGTGGTGGTGTCGCCACGGGTCACCAGCAGGGGCCACAGGAACGCATTCCAGGCACCAATGAAGGTGATGGCGCTGACGGCCCCGATGATTCCGGTGCAATTCGGCACCACCACCCGCCAGAACGTCGAGAAGGGGGTCGCGCCGTCGATCAGGGCCGCGTCCTCGAGTTCGGTCGGGAAGTTGCGGAACGCCGAGTGGAACATGAACGTGGCGAACGCCGAGAACATCACCGGAATGATCAGGCCGCGGTAGGTGTCGATCCACCCGAACTGTGCGGTCATCACGAACATCGGCAGAAACACCACCGCCATCGGCACCATCAGGGTGAGCACCGTCAACGCCATGAACACCCTGCCGAGCCAGTTGTTCAACCGGGCCAGGGCGTAGCCGGCCAGCAGTGAGACCACCACCGTCGCCACCGTCTGCACCACCGAGACCACCGCCGAGTTGACCATGGCATTGGCCAGGTTGAGGTTCTTGTCGGCGAACATGCTGGTGATGACGCTGAAGTCCCATTGCTGGGGAATCCATTGCCAGCGGGCAGCGATGATCGTCGAATTGGTGCTGAACGCGTTGCGGACGATCACGTAGAACGGCAACAGGAAGAACAGCGCCAGCCCCACCAGCACGACGTAGCGAATGACATTGACCACCCTGGAGCGACGACCACCGACCATGCTCATGACTGCTTGGCCTCCTTGCGGTCAGCGCGTCCCAACAGCCAGTTCTGGGCGAGTCCGAACAGGACGATGATGGTGGTGATGATGACCGTCGCGGCGCCACCGAGGCCGAGGTCCTGCTGACCCCCGCCCAGGCTGATCAAGTACATGTGCACCAGTGGTGGACGAGCGTAGGGCGGGTAGCTGCCGATGCTGCCGAACAGGTTGTAGAACTCATCAAACGCCTGGAAGGCGCCGATCAGCAGCAACATCAGCACCGCGATGGTGGTCGGACGAAGCTGCGGCAGGGTGATGTGGCGCAGCCGCCGCCACCCGGTGGCACCGTCGATCGCGGCCGCCTCATAGGTGTCCTGCGGAATGCGGTTCAGGCCCGCAATCAGCAGGATCATGTAGAAACCCACCTGAAGCCACAGCCGCAACGAGATCACCACCGGCCAGTACCAGTAGTTCGTGCCGCCCAGCCACAAGATGTTCTCACCGCCGAGTTGCCGCCAGATCGAGTTGGCCAGGCCGAAACGTGCCCCGTTGAAGAAGCTGAGCCGCCACACCATGGCAGCAATGACGTAGGACACCGCGGTGGGGATGAAGAAGACCGACCGAAAGAATGCCTGGCCCCATCGGGCACCCTGCAGCAGCAGCGCCAGACCCAGCGAGCAGACATAGGTGAGCGGCACGATGAAGATCGCGAACACCACGAAGACCAGCAGCGACCCGACGAACAGGTCACTGTTGAACAGGTAGGCGTAGTTGTCCCAGCCGACGAACGTGGTCGGGTTGATGGTGTTGCGGGCGTCGAAGAACGACAGGTAGATGCTCCACACGATCGGGATGTAGACGAAGACGACCAATCCGACCAGGAACGGTGTGAAGAAGGCGAGGTACCAGAGGTTGCGGCCCTGGAAACCGCGGAAGGCCCGCCACCGCGACAACTGTCGGGTGGCGGGCTTCGTGGCGGTGGGCGCCGCGGGCATCAGCCCTTGACGCGCTTGAGCTCGGTGGCCGCCAACTGTCCGACCGAGGCGAACTCGGCGGCGGGGTCGGCATTCTTCTTGATGACGTTGGTGACGGCGGCACCGTAGGCGTCGCCCAGCGGACCGGTCCACATGATGTCGTTGGTGAACCCGTTCTCGGCGACGAACTTTGCGGCGTCGGCGCCGGGGCCCTCGGCGAGCTTGGAGGCCTTGGGCACCAGTGCGGTCTTCGCCGGGATGTGGGTGCCGAAGGCGTCAGCGAACTCGACCTGCTTGTCCTCCTGGTCGATCCACAGCCACTTGACGAAGGCCTTGGCGGCGTCGACGTTCTCGCCCTTGGCGGCGACGCAAGAACCGAACGCACCGAACGGGACGGCCACGCGTCCGCTGCTGCCGATGGCCGGGAACGGCACCACACCGAAGTCGTCCCCGTGGGCCTTGGTGATGTCGGGCATCGACCACAGACCACCCCACTGCATGGCCGTCTCGCCATTGACGAAGGCGGCCCCGTCGTACCACTCCTTGGAGGCGGCCTGCAGCAGCCCCTTGGTCTTGGAGAAGTCCCGGTAGGCCTTGAGGGCGTCGTAGAACGCCGGGTCGGTGAAGGTGGCCTTGGTGCGTGCCTCGTCAAACTGGTCCAGACCGGAGGCCCAGATCAGCATGGTGCCCAGCACCCCGACACCGCCGTCGTTGCCGGCGAAGAAGCCGCCCATGTCGTTGGTCGCGACCTTGTTGGCGGCATCCACGAGTTCGGCGAACGTCTTCGGCGGCTGCACCCCGGCTGCCTCCAGGACCGACTTGCGGTAGTACAGCAACTGCATGTCGATCACCTGGGGGACCGCGTAGTACTTGTCCTCGAAGATGAAACGCTTCATCACGGCCGGGGCGAACTGGTCTGCCACCGGGCCCATGATGTCGGTGAGGTCGGCCACCTGGCCCTGCTTGATCATGTCCAGGCTGGCGCCCTGCTCGGACTCGAAGACATCGGGGAAGTCGTTGGTCAGCAGCGCCGCCCCCAACTTCTTGGTGTACTCACCGGGGTTCCAGCCGACGGTGACCTTGGCCTGGGTGTAGTCGGCCGCGTACTTCTCGACGGCCTCCTTCACCCCGGCCTCGCCGTACTCGTGGTACCACTGCGACAGTTCGATGGTGGCGCCGCCACCGTTGGTGCTGGCCGGTGCCGACGACGAGCCGAGGCCTCCGTCATTGGAGCCACAGGCAGCGAGTGTTGCCGCGGCGGCGAGTCCGCCGGCCGCAGCAAAGAGGTGACGACGATTCAAGTTCATGCTGCGATCTTAGGAACCGGGCCCTGCAAAATTGATCCGTCCACGGCGTTGAGACCCAAACGAGTCCAAACTTCGCTGTCGGCGGAACCGTGCCGGGTGTCATGGGCCAGGTTCGGCAACACGACCGCCGCCCCGCGGCGAACCCCGACCGTCGAGCAGGAGCCGGGCCGCGTCAGCCACGTAGGATGACCACCCATGGGATCACAACAGCCAGACGGTGACGACGTACCCGCCGGCGGACCGATCCCGGCGGGGCATCCGACGGACCCCGCGACCACGCTCAGCGCCTACCTGCACGTGCCCTTCTGCACCACCCGCTGCGGCTACTGCGACTTCAACACCTACACCGCCTCCGAACTGGGCGAGGACCCGGGTCTGGGCATGGGCAGCTGGTTGAAGGGCATGCATGCCGAGATCGACGCCGCCGCCATCGCCCTGGGCACGAGTCGGCCGCTGACGACCGTCTTCGTGGGTGGCGGCACCCCGTCCCTGGTGCCCGCCGCCGACATGGCCGGGCTGCTGGCCCACCTGGGTGACAAGTTCGGATTGGCCGACGGGGTCGAGGTGACCACCGAGGCCAACCCCGAGTCGGTCACCGAGGAGTGGCTGGACGGGCTGTTGTCGGCGGGTTTCACCCGGCTCAGTCTGGGCATGCAGTCGGCGCGCCCCCACGTGTTGGCTCTTCTCGACCGCCGGCACACCCCCGGGCGGGCCCTCGAGGTGGTCGCCATGGCCCGGCGGGCCGGGTTCAGCGACATCAGCCTGGACCTGATCATGGGCACCCCGGGGGAGTCCCTCGACGACTTCCGCGCCAGCCTGGAGGCGGTCCTCAGCGCCGAGGTCGACCACGTCAGCGCCTACTCCCTGATCGTGGAGGTGGGTACCCGGTTCGCGGCTCGAGTGCGGCGCGGCGAGATCCCGATGCCCAGCGAGGACGACCATGCCGACAAGTACCTGCTGGCCGAACAGGTGCTGGGCGGTGCCGGCTACCAGAACTACGAGGTGAGCAACTGGGCGCGCCCCGCCGATGGTCGCCAGCACCGCAGCCAGCACAACCTGGCCTACTGGCGTTCACAGGACTGGTGGGGGTTCGGCCCGGGCGCCCACTCCCACGTCAACGGCGTGCGGTGGTGGAACCACAAGCATCCGGCCAAGTACACCCGGGCCCTGGCCGAGGGTGCTCCCGCCGCCGTCGGCCGGGAGAGCTTGACGTCCGAGCAGCGTCACGAGGAGCGGGTGCTGCTGGAACTGCGGATCGCCGACGGGCTGCCGATGGACGTCCTGACGGCAGAGGAATGCGCCCGGCTGGACCGGTGGGTCGCGTCCGGCCATGCGGTGGTCACCGAGCAGAGGGTGCGGCTGACCCTGTCCGGTCGGTTGCTGGCCGACGGCATCATCCTCGACCTGTTGGTGTGATCGAGCTGCTCTGAGCGCCCTGTTGCTCTGTTCGGCGTCGACACACAAGCACCCCAGAGCACGCGGGGTGCATATCTGCAGGGCTCGTGCTCCGGGGAGCTTGGTTGTTCACCGCACCTGAGGCTGACTGCCACGCGTGTCGGTTCGGGGCTGCCCAACGTCTCACCGACACGTCGCCGACAGAACAGCCCCACGCGCGTAGGGTCGGGGCATGAGTGTTGACGTAGCCAAGGTCCTTGCCGCTGTCCCTGTCGGCCAGTTCATCGGCGGTGAGTTCGTCCAGACCCAGGACACCTTCGAGGTGACCAACCCGGCCACGGGCCAGACGCTGGCCACCGTCAGCGACGGCAGTCCCGACCATGCCCGCGCCGCCATGGACGCCGCCTGCGCCGCCGCCGAGGCGTGGGCTGCCACCGATCCCCGCGAACGGGCCGAGATCCTGCGGCGCGCCTTCGACCTGGTCACCGAACGCGCCGACACCTTTGCGGCGCTGATGACCCTGGAGATGGGCAAGCCGTTGGCCGAGGGACGCGGTGAGGTCGCCTACGGTGCCGAGTTCCTGCGCTGGTTCGCCGAGGAGGCCTGCCGGATCGAGGGTCGCTGGTCGGTGGCCCCCAGCGGCGGCAACCGGATCATGACCATCAAACAACCCGTCGGCCCCGTCTACGCGATCACGCCGTGGAACTTCCCGCTGGCCATGGGCACCCGCAAGATTGCCCCCGCCCTGGCGGCAGGGTGCACCGTGGTGATCAAGCCGGCCTCGTCCACGCCGCTGACGATGCTGTACCTGATGCAGGCGCTCCAGGACGCGGGCGTGCCCGACGGGGTGGTCAACTGCGTCGTCAGTTCCACGTCCAGCGACGTCTCCGAGCCGATCATGGCTGACCCACGGCTGCGCAAGCTCACCTTCACCGGCTCCACCGAGGTCGGCCGCAAGCTGCTGGCCCAGGCCTCCGACAGCGTGCTGCGCACGTCCATGGAACTCGGCGGCAACGCGCCCTTCCTGGTGCTCGAGGACGCGGACGTGGAGGCAGCGGTGAAGGGGGCGATGGTCGCCAAGTTCCGCAACAACGGCGAGGCGTGCACCGCCGCCAACCGGTTCTACGTGCACCGCGACGTCGTCGAGCAGTTCCAGGTGGCACTGGTCGAGGCGACCGAGAAGCTGGTCGTCGGCCCGGGCATCGAGGACGCGACGACGCTGGGCCCGCTGGTGGACCAGGACACGCTGGACAAGGTCGCCGAACTCACCCAGGACGCCGTCAGCAGGGGCGCCCGGGTGCTCACCGGCGGCGACCGCGTCGATCGTCCGGGGTTCTTCTTCGCCCCCACGGTGCTGGGCGACGTGCCGCGCGATGCCCGCCTGCTCAAGGAGGAGATCTTCGGGCCGGTCGCCCCGATCGTGGTGGTCGACTCCGACGAGGAGGCCATCGACCTGGCCAACGACACCGAGTTCGGGTTGATGGCCTACGTCTACAGCCGCGACCTCGGACGGGCGATGCACGCCGTCGAGCGCCTCGAGTCGGGCATGGTCGGACTGAACACCGGTCTGGTCTCGAACCCGGCCGCGCCCTTCGGTGGGGTGAAGCAGTCCGGGCTGGGGCGTGAGGGCAGCCACGAAGGCCTGGAGGAGTACCTCGAAACCAAGTACGTCGGCATCAGCCTGTAACCTCAACTCACGTGAATCGATACTCCGGCGACGTGCTCAAACAAGGCTGGCGCAAGGAAGGCCGCCCCACCTCCACCGACGTCCCCCTCGAGAAGGGGCTGGTCGTCGAGGAACCCACCAGCGGCTTTGTCGGCGCGGTCATTGGCTGGGAGAACGGCATCGTCATCCTGGAGGACCGCAAGGGCGCCAAGCGGTCCTTTCCCGTCGGACCCGGCTTCTGGGTCGAGGGCAAGCCGGTCAACCTGCGCATCCCGCTGCGCAAGGGCGCCAGCTTGCCGACCTACACCGCGTCGGGGTCACGCGCCGACGTCACCCCCACCAAGCCCCGGGTGGCGCTGCCCAGCCGCATCTACGTCGAGGGACGCCACGACGCCGAACTCGTCGAAAAGGTCTGGGGCGATGACCTGCGCCACGTCGGCGTGGTGGTCGAGTTCATCGGCGGCATCGACGAACTGCCCTCGATCGTCGCCGACTTCGCCCCGGCACCCGGACGCCGGCTGGGGGTGCTGGTCGACCACCTGGTGCCCGGGTCCAAGGAGTCACGGATCGCTGCCCAGGTCGCCAAGGCCGGCTACAAGGACCTGGTGATGGTGACCGGCCACGACTACATCGACATCTGGCACGCCGTGAAACCCGAGCGCGTCGGACTCAAGGCCTGGCCCAGCATTCCCAAGGACGTCGACTTCAAGAAGGGGACGCTGGCCGCGCTCAAGCAGCCGCACGAGACCCAGGCTGATGTCGCCCATTTCTGGCGGGCGCTGCTGGCCACGGTGCGCAACTACCGTGACCTGGACGCCCGGTTGGTCACCGAGGTCGAGAAGCTCATTGACTTCGTCACCGCCGACCACCTGCAGGACTGAACGGAGCGCGGGCATGGCCGAGAACCCGACGATGCCGCCGCTGCACGTGATCACCGACGAGTTGTACTCCCGTGACCCCGGCGAGTTCGTCGCCCGCCGCGACGCCTGGGCCAAGCAGGCCCGCACGCTCAAGCAACGCGAGCTGGCCGCCCAGATCAAGGCGCTGCGCCGCCCCACCGTGGGGGCCAGCTACCTCAACCGCGCCGTCCGCGCCCCGCTGCCGGCGCTGCTGGAGTTCCTCGACCTCGGTGAGCCCATGCGCGAGGCGCAGGCGGCCCTGAGCATCGCCGAACTCGGCCAGTTCGGGGCCCGGCGTCGGCAGCTGGAGGACCAGGTCATCACCGACCTAGTGGCGTTGCTGCGCGACGCCGACGTGCACCCCAGCCCGACCAGCCTGGACGAGGTGCGCCACACCCTGACCGCCGCTCTGGCCGACCCCGCCGCCGAACAGGCCGTCCGGTCCGGGTGCCTGGCCCGCACGCTCAGCTACGCAGGGTTCGGCCCGGTGGACCTCGACCAGGCGCTGGCCGCCGACCCCGGGACCAGCGCACCCCGCGACCGCTCGCACCTGTCAGTCGTCCCCGACCCGGCACCCGACGTCCAGACCCCCGAGTCCACGGACACCGAGACCCCCGACACCGAAGCCGCCAACACCGACGCCTCCGAGACCGCCGAGCGACGCCGACGTGAGCGCGCCGCACGGGCACTGGCGGAGGCGCAGCAGGCCCACCGGAGCGCCGAACGCGCCCATGACCGGCTCACCCGCAGCCTCGAGCGGGCCGCCACGGCACGCACCCGCGCCCAGAAGGCCCGCGAGGAGGCGGCCTCCCGACGCGCCGAGGCGCAGGCCGAGCTGGAGGCTGCCCGGGCGGCCCTGGCCAGCGCCCAGGAACGACTGGAGCGCGCCGACGCGGCGCTCGACGACGCCGAGACGACGCTGGCCTCGCTCGAGGCCGACCGCGACGAGTCGGCCCACCACCTGCAGCAGGCCGCCGACCTGCTGGCCGAGGCCGCCCGCAGCCACGATCTGGACCCGGGTTCGTGACCCGATGACCACAACTGGTTGACTCGTCTGGCCGGACCAGGCCGCGAACACGACGGACAAACAACCCACATGGGGGAGTGCAATGGATACCGAAGCAGTACTGGACATGATGAAGCAGGTCGCCGCCGAGGTGATCAACCCGCGTTTCCGTGCCCTGGCCGACCACGAGATCATCGAGAAGGCCGGCCCCGGCGATCTGGTCACCATCGCCGACCGCCAGGCCGAGGAGGCGATCGCCGCCCAGCTGAGCGCCGCCTACCCGGGGTGCGTCGTCATCGGCGAGGAGGCCAGCTTCGCCAACCCGCTGCTGCTCGACCACGTCGGCACCGCTGAGCACGCGTTCCTGGTCGACCCCATTGACGGCACCAAGAACTTCACCGAGGGCAAGGTGGAGCACGCGGTGATGATCGCCGAGTTGAAGCACGGGGTCACCACCCGCTCGTGGATCCTGCAGCCGGCCATGGGCCATGCCTACGTCGCCGAACTCGGCTCCGGCGCCTACCGCGACGGCGAACGGATGGCCAAGCGCCGTGCCGTCCAGGGGGTTCCGCAGGGACGCACCAGCCGTCAGCGCCTGCTCAAGGCCGACACCGGCGGCCAGCTGGCGTTTTCCATGAGCAAGTGGTGCTGCGGCGTCGACTACCCCGACATTGCCACCGGGGACAACGACTTCCTGCTCTACGTCAACAACAACCCGTGGGACCACGCCCCCGGGGCGCTGCTGGTCGCCGAGGCGGGCGGTGGCGTGTTCAGCTGGACCGGCAGCCCCTACCAGGCCAGCAGCACCGAACGCGGCCTGCTCGCCGTCGGCCATCCCGACCTGGTGCCGACCATCAAGAGCCTGCTCGACCTGCGCGTCGACGTCTAGGCGCTGCCTGCGCAGACACCACCGTCACGACAGTGGCGAGTCCGCCACCGAACACGGCGTGCGAGATTCGCCACTGTCGGGTGCCCGGCGCAGGACGCGGTGGCTCAGGGACGAATCAGCGGCAGCTTCGTGCGCGGCACCTGCCCGTGCCCGGCGAGTTCGGCATAGACCAGCGGCAGGGCCGCCTTGATCGCGGCAGGGCCGAACGGCCATTCCCACTCCGAGGCCCCCGGATGCGGGCTGCCGTCGGCGAGCACGGGGGTGTCGATGGCGGCCAGCGCCTGCTCCAGGCGGACCCCACGATTGACCAGCGCCTCACCGGCGCCGTACAGCATGGAGATGTTGGCGCGGTGCGCGAAGACCTCGACGGTGCCCGCGACCCGGCCGTGGCCCGGCACGAAGATGGTGCTCTCGTCGGCCCCACCCAGGATGCCGTCCAGCGCCATCGGCCACTTCTCGATGGTCGACTCGTCGCTGATCTCGACGTCCCCGGCGGTCTCGACCAGGTCACCGGTGAACCAGACCTTGCGGGCCGGCACGTGGACCAGCACGTCGCCCTGGGTATGGGCCGGGCCGAAGTGCAGCATCTCGACCCGCAGCCCGCCCAGGTCGAGGGCCCGCACCAGCGAGAACAGGTGCGTGGGCCCGACCAGGCCGACGGCCGTGGCGGGATCCTGCTGGGCCGCGGCCAGGTCGGCCAGCAACTGCTCGTGCCCGTAGGACTCGGCGTCCGGAATGCCGGCCAGACCATGGAAGTGGTCCCAGTGTCCGTGGGTGAGCACCACCCGGTCGACGGGGCGACCGACCAGGTCCCGCGCCGACTCGGCGATGGCTCGTCCCTGCGCCGGGCTGGATCCGGTGTCGACCAGCAGCACGTGCTCACTGCCGACGACCAGGCCAATGTTCACCCCGGCCGGTTCGGCGACCATCACCCAGATGTCCTCGGTGACGGGCTGCCAGCTGCCCAGCGACCAGGCGTCGGTCGGGCGGGGGGAGCGGGGGGCGGCGGGGCTGGTGTCAAGTCGTGGTTCCACGCCCCCAGCCTGCCACGGATGAGGCACCCGACGATTCGGAGTAGACTGGCACTCGTTTGCCGTGAGTGCCAGCATGGGGCACCATCGGCGTGGCCGGAAGAGGAGGGTGGTGTGGTGGACGAACGCAAGATCGACGTACTGCGGGCCATCGTCACCGACTACGTGGCCAGCCGCGAACCCGTCGGCTCCAAGGCCCTGGTCGAGCGTCACAACATGAAGGTCTCGGCCGCCACGGTGCGCAACGACATGGCGGTGCTCGAGGACGAGGGCTACATCACCCAGCCCCACACCAGCGCCGGCCGCATCCCCACCGACAAGGGCTATCGCCTGTTCGTCGACCGTCTGGGCGCGGTCAAGCCGCTGTCGGTGGCCGAGAAGCGTGCCGTCACCACCTTCATGAGCGGTGCCGTCGACCTGGACGACATCGTCTCGCGCACCGTCCGACTGCTGGCCCAGCTGACTCGTCAGGTGGCGATCGTCCAGTACCCGAGCACCCAGGCCGCGGTCATCCGGCACGTCGAGCTGGTCTCGCTGACCGTCGACCGTGCCCTGGTCGTGCTGATCACCTCCAGCGGACGCGTGGAGCAGCGCGTCCTCGACCTGCCCACCCACACCGAGGACCAGCTGGCCTCATTGCGCCAACGGCTGAACGCCGCGGTGGCCGACCAGCTGCCCAGCACCGCCGCCGACCGGCTGCACACCGTCGTCGACGAGACCCACCCGGAGGAACGGGTGGCCACCAACACGGTGGTGGCGACACTGCTCGAGATGCTGGCCACCGATCCCAGCGCCCGCATCGTGGTGGCCGGGGTGCCGAACCTGACCCGTTTCGCCGAGAACTTCGAGACGGCCGTCCAGCCGGTGCTCGAGGCCCTCGAGGAACAGGTGGTGCTGCTGCGGCTCCTGGGCGAGACTCGCGGCGACGACGTCACCGTGCGGATCGGGCAGGAGAACCCCTACCAGGGTTTGCAGTCCACCTCATTAGTGACCTCGTCCTACGGTGACCCGGGCCACACCTGGGCCAGCCTCGGCGTGGTGGGACCCACCCGCATGGACTACCCCTCGACCATTGCTTCGGTGCGTGCTGTGGCGCGCTACCTGAGCCGATTCCTGGCGGAAGGATGACACAACTCCGATGAGCAGTGACTACTACGAGGTGCTGGGCGTCAGCCGCGACGCGACCGCCGAACAGATCAAGAAGGCCTATCGCAAGATGGCCATGAAGGTGCATCCCGACGTCGCCTCCGACCCGGATTCGGCCGAGAAGTTCAAAGAGGTCCAAGAGGCCTACGAGGTGCTGCACGACGAGCACAAGCGGGCCGTCTACGACCGCGGTGGCGACCCCCACGGACGCGGCGGCGGCTACCAGGACTTCGCCGGCTTCGGCGGCGGCTTCGGTGGCGGTGGCGCCGGCGGATTCGACTTCACCAACCTGGTCGACGCCATGTTCGGCGCCCAGGCCCAGCGCGGTCCCCGCTCCCGGACCCGCCGCGGCCAGGACGCGCTGGTGCGCCAGAGCCTGACCCTGGCCGAGGCCGCCTTCGGCGTGACCAAGCCGCTGACCATCGACACCGCCGTCCTGTGCCCCCGCTGCTCGGGGTCGGGCGCCGAAGAGGGCTCCGAGCCGGTGTCCTGCCCCACCTGCCATGGCCGCGGCGACGTCACCTCGGTGCAGCGCTCGTTCCTGGGCGACATCCGCACTTCGCAGCCCTGCCCCAACTGCCGCGGCTACGGCACCGTCATCCCGCAGCCCTGCGGGGAGTGCTCCGGTGAGGGTCGGGTGCGGCACAAGCGCCAGATCAGCGTCAAGATTCCCGCCGGCGTCAGCACCGGCAACCGCATCCACCTGGAGTCGCAGGGCGAGGTCGGCCCGGGCGGTGGCCCCGCCGGCGACCTGTACGTCGAACTGATCGTCGCCAACCACGAGGTCTTCACCCGCGACGGCGACAACCTCGAGATCGCGCTGCGGATCCCGATGACGGCGGCCGCGCTGGGCACCAAGATCGCGGTGACCACCCTGGAGGCCGAACGCGACGACTCCGACCTGGCCGACCGCGAGGTGCTCGTCGAGGTGCCCTCCGGCACCCAGTCGGGCACCCGCGTCTCGATCCCCAACCGTGGTGTGCCGCGGCTGCGCGGCGGTGGACGCGGCGAGCTGGGCATCACCTTCGTCGTCCAGACCCCGACCCGGCTCGACGACGCCCAGCGCGACCTGCTGCGACAGTTGGCAGAGGTGCGCGATGAGACCAGTGTCGCCTCCGAACCGGACAAGGGCCACAAGGGCGTCTTCGGGCGCCTCAAGGAAGCCTTCGGCGGATGACCGCCGCGCTGTACCTGGCCGGGGCCGACCAGGTCGCCGCGGCGACCGTCGGTGACTCCTTCACCCTGGCCGGGGACGAGGGGCGCCACGCCGTGACCGTCAAGCGCACCCGGGTCGGTGAGACCATCCTGGTCGCCGACGGCCTGGGCCGGGTGCTGGACCTGCTGGTGGCCTCGGTCGACGGGAAGTCGCTGACCGGTCAGGTGCAGGCGGTCCACGACTACCACCAACCGCGCTGGACCTGGCGGGTGGTGCAGGGTCTGGCCAAGGGCGACCGCGGCGACCTGTCGGTGGAGATTCTGACCGAGGTCGGCGTCCACTTCCTCAGCGCCTGGCAGTCGCGTCGCAGCATCGTGAAGTGGGACGCCAAGGCCGACAAGGGGCTGGCCAAGTGGCAGGCAACCGCCCGGGAGGCTGCCAAGCAGTCCCGCCGTGCCTGGGTGCCGCAGGTCCATCCCGAGGTGATCACCCCCAAGAGCCTGGCCCGCCACCTCGAACAGGTCGGGGGACTGGTGCTGGTCGCCCACGAGGAGGCCACCACCCCGCTGGCCTCGGTGGCCCTGCCCGACGCCGGCCCGGTGACCCTGCTGGTCGGCCCCGAGGGGGGCATCAGCCCCGAAGAAATCGCCGAGCTGACCGCCGCCGGTGCCATCCCGGTGCTGATCAGCGACGGGGTGCTGCGCGCCTCCACCGCGGGCGCGGTGGCACTGGCCCAGCTGCAGCTGTTGGCCCACCAGCAGCACGGCGATGCTGCCGTGACGGTGGACGCACCGGTGGACGTGTCGGCGGACGCATCGGAGGCGGCGCGGTGAACGACCCCTGCTTTGGTTTCACCCCCGGTGCCGTCCTGGACAACGGACTGGGACGCACCGGGGTCATCCACACCCCGCACGGCCAGATCCAGACCCCGGCCTTCGTCGCCGTCGGCACCAAGGCCACCGTCAAGGCGGTCGTCCCCGAAGCCGTCAGCGACCTCGGCGCGCAGGCCGTGCTGGCCAACGCCTACCACCTGTACCTTCAGCCCGGCGCCGACATCGTCGAGGCCGGCGGCGGGCTGGGTCGGTTCATGAACTGGCCCGGGCCCACCTTCACCGACTCCGGCGGCTTCCAGGTGATGAGTCTGGGGGTTGGCTTCAAGAAGGTGCTGGCCATGGAGACCCAGCGGGTCACGGACGACCAGGTCATCGCCGAGGGCAAGGAGCGGATGGCCCACGTCGACGACGACGGGGTCACCTTCAAGAGCCACCTGGACGGCAGCCGGCACCGGTTCACCCCGGAGGTGTCGATGCAGGTGCAGCACCAGTTGGGGGCCGACATCATGTTCGCCTTCGACGAGTTGACCACCCTGATGAACACCCGCGCCTACCAGGAGGAGTCGCTGGAACGGACCCGGTTGTGGGCGATCCGGTGCCTGGCCGAGCACCGTCGGCTGACCGAGGCCCGCGCCGGGATGCCCTACCAGGCACTGTTCGGGGTGCTCCAGGGCGCCCAGTACGAGGACCTGCGCCGCACCGCCGCCCGCGACCTGGGCTCGATGGAGGTCAACGGGCAGCGTTTCGACGGGTTCGGCATCGGCGGGGCCCTGGAGAAGGAGAACCTGGGCACCATCATCAGGTGGGTCGCCGAGGAACTGCCCTTCGACAAGCCTCGACATCTGCTGGGCATCAGCGAACCGGACGACTTCTTCGCCGCCTGCGCGGCCGGCGCCGACACCTTTGACTGCGTCAACCCGTCGCGGGTGGCCCGCAACGCGGCCATCTACACCGCCGACGGGCGCTACAACGTGAACACCGCCGCCTCGCGTCGCGCCTTCGTCCCGCTGGAGGAGGACTGCGACTGCTACACCTGCACCCACTACACCCGGGCCTACCTGCACCACCTGTTCAAGGCCAAGGAGATGCTCTCGGCCACCCTGGCGACCATCCACAACGAACGGTTCACGGTGCGCCTGGTCGACACCATTCGTGCGGCGATGGCCTCGGGCGACTTCGAGGCCTACCGCGAGGAGTACTTGGGTCGCTTCTACGGCAACAGCACCTCGAGGTCCAGGTAGCGCCCCAGCGACGCCAGCTCCGCCTCCACCCCGTCACGCACCGCAGCCGGCCACGGCTCGTCGGCGTGGACGGCATGCACGTGCAGCTGCCCATGGCGACGGTCGGCCTCGGCGTCGACCTTGCCGACCAGGCGGTCGCCGTGCAGCACCGGCAGGGCGTAGTAGCCCCACCGTCTGGCCGCGGCCGGCTTGTACATCTCCAACGCATAGTCGAACGCGAACAGTTCCTCCATCCGCTTGCGGTCGAAGACGAGCCGGTCCAGCGGGGACAGCAGCGCGGTGCGGGGTGCGAAGTCGTCGTCCAGCAGCGCCGGGTCGACCTGCCAGTGGCCACGCAGGCCCTCGACCCGCACCCGCTCACCGACCTCACCGACAGCCAGCGGCTCGACCGGGGTCTCCCGGGTCCGGGCCCGGGCAATCCCCAGGCTGCGCAGCCGGCGTTCGGCGCGGATGCGCAGGGCCTGCTCCAAAGGCACGGGTGCCACGGCGGGGTAGATCCGCTCGGCCAGGTCCCAGATCCGCTCCTTGCCCTCCCGGTGGCTGACGGCCACCTCGCCGCGTTCCGACATCCGTTCCAGCAGCATCGGGATGTTCTTGTGGTGGTTCCATCCCGACGAGCGCCAGCCGACGGCGACCTCGACGTCGATGGCGCGGGCCGGCAGCGGACCCTCGGAGCGCAGTACCTGCAGCACCTGCTCGCGGGCGTGGTCGTTCTGTTCCACCCAGCGGGCCAGCCCCGCACGCCAGGCCGGCGGATCGGCACCCGGCCAGGCAGCCATCTCGGCGGTGAACAGGGCAATGTCCTCGCACCGGCGCAGGAACCCCTGCACCTCGACCAGGTCGCGTCCGTCGATGGCCTCGGCCAGGTCGTCCCTGCTGGTCCGGTCGCCCAACCGCGACCAGACCACCAGGTCGGCGCTGGGCGCCAGGTAGGCGGTGATGTCGACCTGGATGGCGCCCAGTCCCGCGGCTGCCTCCAGCAGAGCATCGGGACGCCGCGCGTCCAGCAGTTGGGCCCTGACCGCCACGCGGCGGGCGTCGGCCCGGGCCAGCTCACGCATCCTGGGCCCTCATGTCAGGGTCGGTGTCGTCCAGGGTGGGCAGGGGGTGTGCAGCGTCGGCGGGGTGAGCAGCACCTCTTCGGGTGGAGCGCCGGTCCGCGGGGTGATCGACAGGACGTCGTGGCATCCACGGCAGAATGTCCGGTCCGCGGGGCGATTCCACCCGACGTCGTGGCATCCACGGCAGAACGTCCGGTCCACGGGGCGATTCCACAGGATGTTGTGGCATCCAGGGCAGAACGTCCGGTCCGCGCGGCGATTCGGCGGGAACGAGGTGGCACCGGCACGAGAATCTGCACCCGTGGTCCCGGTCGACCTGGGTGGGACCGGCATCGAGAACCATTCCTCCATGGTGGCACCGGTTCAGAACAGTTGGCATCCGGATTGGTGTCCAGCGTGGAGGTACCCCAGGGAAGGGGACCGACATGACGACCATGACCGGCCGGGCCGAGGGTGCGCTGACCCATCGGTCGCCGGGTCGGGAACCGCCGCGCTCAGAGCTGGTGCAGCGCGGCCTGGTAGCTGGGCTCGTGGCGCTTCAGCCGTCCGATGATCGCCCGGGTGATCGGCACCAGGGCAAACTCGACCAGTGTCTTCCACAGGAACCCGAAGAACACGTAGCTGGCCCACTGGCTGAGCGTGGTGATGCCGATGGCGCCGGCCGCAATCGTGCAGAACAGGATCGTGTCAATGGCCTCGCCCACGCCTGTCGAGCCCATCAGCCGCAGCACCAGACCCTTTTCGTGGGTGCGGGCCTTCATCCGGCTCATCACCCATGCATTGGACAGCTGGCCCGCGACGAATCCCACCATGCTGGCCACCACGATCTGCCAGACCGGGCCCAGGGCGACCTCCAGGGCCTGCTGCTTGGCGATGCCGTAGTCGTCGGTGAAGCCGGGCAGGGCGATGACCACCCAGAAGCTCACCACCGCCAGGGCCGAGGCGGCGAAACCGACCAGGGTGGCGCGGCGGGCCGCCCGGAAGCCGTAGACCTCGCTGATGACATCCCCCAGGATGTAGGCCAGCGGGAACAGGAAGAACCCTCCGTCGGTGACCACCGGCCCCAGCTGCACGCCCTTGGACGCCCCAATGTTGGACAGGACGATCACCACGGCCATGCCGGCGACCAGCAGGTCGAAGTAGGCGGAGCCGCGCTGGGCGTACGCAGGAGCACTTCGGGGGGCGAGGATCGCAGTCACCCGCCAGAGTGTAGGTGCTGGTCGGGTGGGTTTCGCGACACCGCCGGGGTTTCCTCCCGCGAGTGCGCCGGTGGTGGCAGAATCAGGTCATGGAAGCCATCTACGAGACCCAGGCCGACGACGACCACGTCGTCGAGCAGCTGCAACCAACCGAGACGTTGATTGATCGTGGTGTGGATGACGCCCTTGACGAGGGCATCATCGCCCCCTTCGACTACTCGCCGGCCCAGGGCTACGGCAACACCCCTGCCGAGATGCGCCAGGGAGAAACCCTGGAGATGCGGATCAAGCAGGAGGAACCCGAACGTCGCCGCTCCGACCCCGACCAGGACGAGGACTGGAATCCGCTGAAGGAACGCCGCCAGGTCGGCGACCGACGCGCCGGACGCCTCGTCGCCCATGACGGCGGCTACGACGCGGTCGACACCGAGAAGGAGGCCGTGGGCGAGGACGTCGGTTTCGCCGGCGGCGCCGCCTCGGCCGAAGAGGCCGCCATGCACATCATCACCGACGACTACGTCGAGGACGACGAGGACGCCGACGAGGTGTTCGGAGCCGGCCTCGACCAGGCTGCCGCGACCGAGGCCAACGTATCCGAGCGGACTGCCTAACTGCCGCTCGGCGGCCGGTGGGTGACCGTGTAGCGCCAGAAGGCGGGGGTCAGCGCCGCGGCGACCAGCACCCCGACCACGACCAGGACGCCGCCAATCGTCGAGGTGGGTCCGGCACCAATGATGCCGGCCGGGGCGCCGTGGAGGATGTCGGCCAGTCGGGGACCGCCCACCACCACCACGAAGAACACGCCCTGGATGCGTCCGCGCACCTCGGCGCTGGCCGCCTGCAGCAACATCGTCTGCCGGAACGCGGCCGAGACCATGTCGGCCATCCCGCCGAGCACGAAGAACAGTGAGGCACCCAGGAACCACGGCCAGACCCGTCCGTCGGCCAGGCTCACCGAGACACCGAAGCCGACCATGGCCACCCCCCACACCCCGATCGCCACCACGATGGCTCGCCCCTGCCGGGTCACCCGGGACACCCAGCCGCTGAACACCCCGCCCAGAAAGGCCCCGGCCGGCATGGACGCGTACAGCACCGCCATTCGCCAGTCACCGGCCAGCGGCCCGCCGAAGTCGACATTGGCGATCTGCGGCACGAGGATGCGCGGCATCCCGAAGACCATGGCGATCAGGTCCAGCACGAAACTGGCCAGGATGATCTTGTTCAACCACGCGTAGCGCAGCCCCTCCAGGATGGAGCGCAGGCCGTGTTGTTTGCGGGGAGTGACCCCCTGCACCTGCACCCCCACGGCCACCGGCGGCATGCTGTGCAGCTTGACCACCGCGTACAGGGTGGCCAGCAGGAAGACCGCATCCAGCAGGTAGAGCAGGTCGAAGCCGAGCAGCGGAATCATCGAACCGCCGATCAGGGGCCCGGCGATGCCGCCGAAGGTGAGCACCGTGGTGTTCAGCGCATTGGCTGCTGGCAGTTCGCCCGGGGTGACCAGGTCGGGCAGGATCGCCGTGCGGGCCGGGGAGTTCAGCCCGAAGAACGCCTGCTGCACCGAGAACAACCCGAGGATCACCCAGACGTTGTTCAGGTCAAGCCACGACTGCAGGAAGAACAGGAAGCCCACCACGATCAGGCCCACCGTCGCCACGATCAGCACCGTGCGCCGGTCGAAGGCGTCGGCGATGGCGCCACCCCACAGGCCGAAGATGACCAGCGGCACCAGCCCGAAGATGCCGGTCAAGCCGACGTAGAACGAGTCCTGGGTGATCGTCCAGATCTGGGCGGGCACACTGACCACGGTCAGCTGGGCACCGATGGTCGTAATGATGTAGGCCAGCCACATCCGACGAAATTCCGGTCGCCTCAGGGGGCGGGTGTCGGCGAGAATGGAACGCAGGGGCAGGGCCACCCGGTGAGGCTACACGTGAACAAGTGCTGCTCTAGGATGGATTTACACAACGCACGGAGGACCACCCTGACCAGTCAGCAGCACGAGACCAACCGCCCCCGCCCGGTGGCAGCAGTGGGCAGCCTGCACGGCACCCGCCAGTTCGACATTCCGGTGTCGATCCCGATGGTGAACATTCTTGGCCCGCGCGATGAGTTCCTGCGCCTGCTCGAGAGCCGACTCGACGCCGACATCCACGTCCGCGGCAACACCGTCACCCTGACCGGAACCGCCGACCAGATCGGTCTGGCCGTCGACGTGTTGACCGAGATGGTGACCATCCTGCGCACGGGCCAGGGTCTGACCGGCGAGACCGTCGAGCGGGTCGTCGCCATGACGCTGGCCGGCGACGAGGTGGCCCCGGCCGAGGTGCTCACCCAGAACATCCTGTCCGGTCGCGGCAAGACCGTGCGTCCCAAGACCCTGAACCAGAAGCGCTACGTCGATGCCATCGACCAGCACACCGTCGTCTTCGGCATCGGCCCGGCCGGCACCGGCAAGACCTACCTGGCCATGGCCAAGGCCGTCCAGGCGCTGCAGGCCAAGCTGGTCAACCGGATCATCCTGACCCGGCCGGCCATCGAGGCCGGCGAGAAGCTGGGCTTCCTGCCCGGCACCCTCAACGACAAGATCGACCCCTACGTGCGTCCGCTCTACGATGCGCTGCACGACATGGTCGACCCCGAGTCGGTGCCCAAGCTGCTCACCTCCGGCACCATCGAGGTGGCGCCGCTGGCCTACATGCGAGGCCGCACCCTCAACGATGCCTTCATCATCCTGGACGAGGCCCAGAACACCTCCATGGAGCAGATGAAGATGTTCCTGACCCGGCTGGGCTTCGGATCGCAGATGGTCGTCACCGGCGACATCACCCAGGTCGACCTGCCCAACGGCCAGCTCAGCGGTCTGCGCGAGGTCCAGCAGATCCTGGACGGGGTCGACGACATCACCTTCTGCCAGTTGACCAACCACGACGTGGTCCGCCACAAGTTGGTCGGCCACATCGTCCAGGCCTACGACCAGTACGACGTGACCCGCGCCCCCGACGACCGCGAACAGCGTCGCCGCCCGCACCACGACCGGGGGGACAGGCGATGATCGACCTGAACAACGAGTCCGGCGAGGTCGCCGACGAACTCGGGCTGGTCGCGTTGGCCACCTTTGCGCTCGACGAGTTGCGCATCCATCCGCAGAGCGACCTGTCGATCCTGCTGGTCGATGAGGAGACGATGGCCAGCTACCACGAGCGCTACCTGGACCTGCCCGGGCCCACCGACGTGATGAGCTTCCCGATGGACGAGCTGCGCGCCCCCGACCCGGACGACGAGCCGCCGCTGGGCCTGCTCGGCGACATCGTGCTGTGTCCGCAGGTGACCAGCCGTCAGGCCGCCGAGAACGGTCGGCGTCCCGACGAGGAGGCCGAGTACCTGCTGATCCACGGACTGCTGCACCTGCTCGGCCATGACCACGCCGAGCCGGCGGAGAAGGACGTCATGTTCGGGCTCAACGACAAGATCATCGCGGCCTGGCAACGCCGCAAGCTGGGGGCCTGAACCCGATGTCCACCCAGGATTGGGTCCTGCTCGTCGTCGCGTTCGGATGCGCCGTGCTGGCGGGCGTCTTCCAGGCGGCCGACGCCGCCCTGCAGTCCATGTCACGCTCCCGGGCCGAGAAGCTCGTGGAATCGGGCCACCGCAGCGCCGCCCGGGTCCGCCAGATCTCGGAGGATCCGGCGCCCTACGTCAACACCGCCATGTTCGTGCGCACCATCCTGGAGATCAGCACCATCGTGCTGGTCAGCCTGGTGGTGTTCCGCCACGTCGAGAACTTCGCGCTGCAACTGGTGATCTCGATCAGTTCCATGGTGCTCATCTCGTTCATCATGTGGGGGGTCGCGCCGCGGACCCTGGGCCGGCAGCGCGCCGAGAACATCGCCGCGTCGACCTCGGGCATCATCTCGGGGTTGAACACGGTGCTGGGCCCCATCCCGCAGCTGATGATCCTGCTCGGCAATGCGCTCACCCCCGGACGAGGGTTCGCCGACGGCCCGTTCTCGTCCGAGGCCGAACTGCGCGAGATGGTCGACATTGCCGAGGCCACCGACCTGATCGAGGCGGGGGAGCGCAAGATGATCCACTCGGTCTTCGAGTTGGGCGACACCCTGTTGAAGGAAGTCATGGTGCCGCGCACCGACGTGGTCTTCATCAGCGCCGACAAGACCCTGCGTCAGGGCCAGTCGCTGGCCCTGCGATCGGGGTTCAGCCGCATCCCCGTGGTCGGGGAGGGTGGCCTGGACGAGGTGCTGGGCATCATCTACCTCAAGGACATCACCCGGCGCATCTACGACAATCCCGACGCCGCGCAGAACGAGACCGTCGACCAGTTGCTGCGTCCGGTGAGCTTCTCTCCCGACTCCAAGCCCGTCGACGAGGTGCTGCGCCAGATGCAGCGGGACCGCAACCACCTGGCCCTGGTCATTGACGAGTTCGGCGGCACCGCGGGACTGGCGACCATCGAGGACATCCTGGAGGAGATCGTCGGTGAGATCGTCGACGAGTACGACGCCGAGCCGACGCTGACCCACGACCTGGGCGACGGTGCCTTCCGCATCTCGGCCCGGATGCCCGTCGACGACATGGCCGAGTTGTTCGGCCTGTCGGCCGACGACGACGACGTCGAGACCGTCGGCGGACTGATGGCCAAGGTGCTGAACGTGGTGCCCATCCCCGGCACCCAGATCATCTGGGAAGGCATCGAGATCACGGCCGAGAAGGCCGTGGGACGTCGCCACCAGATCGACACCTGCGTGGTGCGACGCGCCCCAGACCATGACCCCCAGGACGAGGAGTCCGACGATGACGCTTGACCCGAACCACCTGCTGGTCGGTGAACGCCCCGAGGGTTTCCGCTCGGGCTTCGCCTGCTTCGTGGGGCGCCCCAATGCCGGCAAGTCCACCCTGACCAATGCGCTGGTCGGGGAAAAGATTGCGATCGCCTCGTCCAAGCCGCAGACGACCCGCCACGCGATCCGCGGGGTCGTCAACCGTCCCGACGCGCAACTGGTGCTGATCGACACCCCCGGCCTGCACAAGCCCCGCACCCTGCTCGGTGAGCGGCTCAACGACCTGGTCCGCGAGACCTGGACCGAGGTCGACATCGTCGGGGTGTGCCTGCCCGCCAACCAGCGGATCGGACCCGGCGACACCTACCTGGTCAGCGAGATCGCCAAGCTGAACCGCCGTCCGAAGCTGGTCGCCCTGGCCACCAAGTCCGACCTGGTCAGCGACAGCCGCCTGCGCGAGCACCTGATGTCGATCACCAAGCTCGAGGACGAGCTGGGCATCCGTTTCGAGCACATCGTGCCCTGCTCCTCGGTCACCGGCGCCCAG
The DNA here is from genome assembly GCF_017355265.1 of Tessaracoccus sp. SD287. Taxonomy (GTDB): domain Bacteria; phylum Actinomycetota; class Actinomycetes; order Propionibacteriales; family Propionibacteriaceae; genus Aestuariimicrobium. The sequence goes on along the minus strand of NZ_JADIJQ010000013.1, from coordinate 12,406 downwards.
TTGGACGACGTCGAGAACGTGCTGGTCAGCCTGCTGGAGGAGGGGCCGGCCTTCTATCCCGACGGGCAGGTCACCGACGAGCCGACCGAGACCCTGGTCGCCGAACTGGTCCGTGAGGCGGCGCTGGAGGGCGTGCGTGACGAGTTGCCGCACTCGATCATGGTTGTCGTCGAAGAGATGGGCCTGCGTGAGGGCCGTCCCGAGGACAAGCCGCTGCTGGACATCTTCGCGACCCTGGTCGTGGAGCGCGACTCCCAGAAGGGCATCATCATCGGGCACCAGGGCAGCCGCCTGCGCGACCTGGGCATGCGGTCGCGCCAGCAGATCAGCGCCCTGCTCGGCACCCCGGTGCACCTGGACCTGAAGGTCAAGGTCATGAAGGAGTGGCAGCGCGACCCGAAGTTCCTCAACCGACTGGGCTTCTAGTGCAGCTGCTGCGCGGCCGGGTCGCCGCCGAGCCCGACCCGGCCCTGGAAATGGCCGCCTCGCATGCCCTGCTGACCCGGGCCAGGGCTGGTGAGCTCGAATCGGTGCTGCGGGTCTTTCGTCCGACCCCGATGGTGGCCTTCGGACGCCGAGACGCCAATCGTCCGGGATTCCCGGCGGCGGCCTCAGCCTGCCTTCGGGTCGGTTTCACCCCGGTGGTGCGGGCCACTGGGGGACGGGCGGTGGCGTGCACCCCGAACGCCCTGGTGCTGGACCACGTGCAGCGAGCCCCCGGTGCCCTGGGTGGGATCGCCGTGGACGGCGCGAGTGCGGGGGACGGGTCTGCGAACACAGTGTTCGGAGGCATGGAACAACGCTTCGAGACCTTCGGGGCGATGCTGGCCGAGGTGCTGGCCGACGTCGGCATCGACGCCCGGGTGGGGGAGGTGCCGGGCGAGTTCTGCGCCGGAGCCCATTCGATCAACGCCCGCGGGACGGTGAAGCTCATCGGCACCGCGCAGCGGGTGGTCCGCGATGCCTGGTTCTTCAGTTCGGTGGTGATCACCGACGACCGCGACGTGATCGCACCGCTGCTGGTCGAGGTCTACGACGCCCTCGAACTGCCCTTCGACCCCGCCTCGGTGGGTGCGGTCGCCACGGAGGCACCCGGCACCACCATCGACCTGCTCGAGCAGGCCTTCATCGGCGCCTACGACGACCGCTTCGGTCTGGTCGAGACGCGAATGGACGCCGATCTCCTCACCGAGGCCGAGGGGCTGCGCGCGGACCACCAGGTGGCCCCCGCCGGCTGACCCCGCGACTCCCCCTCAGCCGGTCTCCTCAACCACTACGTCGGCAGCCTCCAGGGCCGTCACGTCGGGACGAAGCCGACGCAGCACCGGGTGGCGCAGCTGTCCGGCGTCACCCACACCCATGGCACCCTCGCGGGTGAAGCTACCCCTCCGACCCAGGAAACGCACCTGGACGCACAGGATGGGCTCCACCCACCGTGCCCGCCGCGCCTCGGGGCCTTGCGGCCTCGGTACGAAGGGACAGTGGTCGATCTCGATGGAGCGCAACACCTGCAGCAGCTGGTCGCGTTCGGCGTGCCCCAACCCCGATCCGGCGCGGGTGATGGGGTAAAGCAGACCGTCCTCGGCAAAGGTCTGCTCGTCGTGCGGGTGGCCGATCCACAGCGCCCCGAGCCGCCGCGGGTTGTCGGTCTCGGGCACCCAGCCGCCGATCACCCCGACGAACTCCGCACGATGGGGAACCTTCACCCAGTCGGGGCTGCGGACCCCGGGTTGGTAGATCGAGCCACGCCGTTTGCTGATCACCCCCTCGAGTCCCTGCTCGAGGGTCGCCTGCGTCAGCAACTCACCGTCGTCGTACTGCGGGGGCACCTGCCAGCCGGGTCCGTTGGATTCCAGGTCGAGGCCCTCGAGCAGACCCCGGCGCTGTTCCAGGGGCAGCCCCACCACCGGTCGTCCGTCCAGTCGGAGCACGTCGAAGACCATGAAACGGGCCGGCGTCGAGGCGGCCAGTTGCGCCACTCGCCGCGGGTCGCGCTGGTGCATCCGCGGCGCCAACGACTGCAGGTTGGCCACCCCGGACGGCGTGACCGCCACCACCTCTCCGTCCAGCACCACATCAGCCGGCAACTGCTGGGCGCCGTGCAGTTCGGGGTAGGTCACCGTCACGTCCACCTCGTTGCGGTTGCGCAACCGCAACTCGCCCTCGGCAACCTCTGCCAGCAGCCGGATGCCGTCCCACTTCACCTCGTGCACCCAGCGGTCGTCGGGCGGCAGTTGGCCCGGGACGGGGGGATGGGTGGCGAGCATCGGACGCATGGGTCCCATTGTGGCCGTTCGGCATGTCGACGGAATCAATTCCGGGCCGCCCGTGTTGAGCCAATGATTGAATCTGGAAGGATTGTGTTCATGAGTCTTCGCGTCGACATCTGGTCGGACATCGCCTGCCCGTGGTGCTACATCGGCCAGTCCCGGTTCAGCAAGGGGGTCGAACTCTTCGGCGAGGACGTCGACGTGGTCTGGCACTCCTACCAGCTCGACCCGACCCTGCCCGAGCAGTTCGACGGCACCGAGGTCGAGTACCTCAGCCAGACCAAGGGCATCCCCGTCGAGCGGGTCGAACAGATGACCGCCGGGGTGAAGCAGGCCGCCGACGGCGAGGGACTGCCCATGGACTTCGCGGCGGTGCGCCCCGCCAACTCGATGAAGGCCCACCGGCTGCTCAAGACCATCGGCCGCCATGACGGCGACGTCGACGCCGCCGAGCACGCGCTGTTCTCGGCCCACTTCGCCCAGGGCGAGGTGATCAGCGATGACCAGGTGCTGACCCGCATCGGTGTCGATGCCGGCCTCACGGCCGCACAGGTCGCTGCCGGCCAGGCCGACCCCACCATCGCCGCCGAGGTGGCCGAGGACATCGACACCGCCCGCCAGATCGGTGTGACCGGTGTGCCGTTCTTCGTCTTCGGCGAGAAGTACGCCGTCTCGGGCGCCCAGCCGGCCGAGGTCTTCGCGCAGGCACTGCAGCAGACCTGGGACGAGTTGCAGCCCCAGAAGCCAGCCTTCGTCACCCTCGGGGGAGAGCAGGGGGAGGCCTGCGGCCCGGCGGGCTGCTGAGGCTGGTGCGGGATGGCCCTCGGATGGCCCTAGACTCACCGCCATGGCCCACATCCTGGTCGTGGACGATGATCCTGACATCCGCGAACTTGTCACCCTGAAACTTCAAGCCTCCGGGCACACCACGGTCGACGCCGACTCCGCTGAGTCGGCCCGTGAAGTGCTCGCCACTCTGGTCGACGTCGACCTGGCGGTGATTGACCACATGATGCCCGGCATGACCGGCGTCGACCTGATCCGGCTGCTGCGCTCTGAAGGGTCGACCCTGCCCATGATCATGTTGACGGCCCGCAGCCAGGAGCGTGACCTGGAGCGCGGGTTCGACGCCGGGGCCGACGACTACCTGACCAAGCCGTTCTCGCCGCGAGAGCTGTCGGTCCGCGTGTCAGCACTGCTGGCGCGGCGATGATCGATGGGTTGACGCCCCGGGTGGTCCTGGCCGCCCTGGTGATCGTCTGGTCAACGGTCCTGTTCCTGGTCATCGGCACCGGCGTGGCCCATGGCACCCGGGTGCTGGTCGAACGGCGCCGCGCCCGCCACGACGAACTGGCCCGCCCGTGGGTGACGGCCTATGCGCTCGGTGACAGCGAGGACGCCCCGCGGTTGCGAGCTGCCTCCGGCGTCCTGGGCGATCGGGTCGACGAACGACTGCTGGCCCTGCTCGACGTGGTCAGCGGTGACGCGCGAGCGCGTCTGGTCGCCATGCTGGTCGACCGCGGACACCCGCCGCGGCTGCGCCGCCGGATGCGTTCGGGGTGGGCCGCCATCCGCGCCGGCAGCGTCCGCCGACTGGGCATGCTGGCACTGCCCGCGGACGAAAGACTGCTGCTGGACGCGCTCACCGACCGCTCGTCGGTGGTCCGCAGCGTCGCCGCCCGCGCCCTGTGCGCCTACCCGAGCCGTCGGGCCGTCCAGGCCGTGCTCGACCTGGTCAGGTCGGACGGCCATGTCCCCAGCCTGGTGCTCGTCAACGTGCTGATGGCGTTGGGTCGCGAGGACCAGGATTGCCGCGACGCGATCCGCGAGGGCCTGCTGGACTCCTCCGAGCGCGTGCGTGCCGCCTGCGCGCAGACGCTGGGGCTGCTGACCAGCGTCATCGATTCGCCCCGGCTGGGCATTCTGCTCAACCGTGACCCCGCACCCGTGGTCCAGCTCGCGGCAGCCACCGCACTGACCCGCATCGCCACCGGCAGCAGCGTGCCGGCGCTGCTGGCCGGCACCACCTCGTCATGGCCGCAGGTGCGCGTCGAATGCGTCCGCGCCCTCCAGGCGCTGCCCAGCGCTCTCGCCGGCACCGCTCTGGCCGAGGTGCGCCAGGCGCAGGACCCGGTGCTGGCAACGGTGCTGGCACCGGCAGCCCTCGGGGCGGGTGTCGACCGTGGCTGACATGATCCGTCTGCTGTTGTTCTGGACCGCGGTGCCCAGCCTGCTGTACTTCATCGTCATCAACGTCTCCTACGGACTGCTGGTGCTGCTCGGATGGTGGGAGGTTCGACGCTCGGCGCGTCGCCGCTCCGTGCTGGACCTGGCCGAGACGGCGACCGCGCCGGTCTCGTTGGGTCTCACCGTGGTGATTCCGGCCTACAACGAGGGACTGGTGATCGAGCAGTCGGTACGCTCCACGCTTGCCCTGGACTATCCCGACCACGAGGTCGTCGTGGTCAACGACGGATCCACCGACGACACCCTCGAAGCGCTGACCCGTGCCTTTGACCTGGTGCCCAGCGCCCGCACCGTCGACACCTCGGGCCAGGTGCAGGTGCGCGGCGCCATCCGTGGCGTCTACCGGGCGCGGGACCGCAGCACCCCGCTGGTGGTGCTCGACACCGACAACTCGGGACGTTCTGACTCGGTCAATGCCGGCATCTGCATCGCCGCCAAGGACCTGGTGGTCTTCATGGACGCCGACTCGGTGCTCGACCACGACGCGCTGCTGCTGGCGGTGCAACCCTTCCTCGACGACCCGGTGCGGGTGGTGGCCACCGGCGGCAGCATCCGAGCGGTCAACGGCTGCCGGGTGCTGGCCGGGCGGGTCACCAAGGTGGGGCTGCCCACGTCGTGGCTGGCCCGTCTCCAAGTGGTGGAGTACCTGCGCGCGTTCAGCCTCGGCAGGGCCGGGTGGTCGATGATTGGCGCGCTGATGTTGATCTCGGGGGCCTTCGGTGTCTACCGCCGCGACGTCCTGCTGACCGTCGGCGGGCTGGACGCCGACACCATCGGTGAGGACTTCGAGCTCGCCATGGCCGTGCACCGCTGGTACCGACGCTCGAAGCGCGACTACCGGATGGTCTACGTCAGCGAGCCGGTGAGCTGGACCGAGGTTCCCGACACCGGCAAGGTGTTGCGCAAACAACGCGCCCGGTGGCACCGCGGCCTGTGGGAGGTGCTGTGGAAGTACCGTGGCATGCTGCTGAACCCCCGCTACGGGCGGATCGGCATGATTGGCCTGCCCTACTACTGGCTCTTCGAGCTCTGCGCGCCGCTGTTCGAGGTGTTCGGGCTGGTCGTGCTGGTCGCGGCAATGGCGACCGGGGCGGTCAATCCGGTGCTGCTGCTGTCAATGCTGGGGATTTCCCTGGGCATCGGGGTATTGGTCTCGGTCGCCGCGATCCTGCTGGAGGAGCTCTCCTTCCACCGCACCCCGACCTGGCGCAGTGTGTGGCTCTTGATCGTGTGCGCGTTCGTCGAGAACTTCGGCTACCGACAATTCACCGCGGTGTGGCGGCTGGAGGGTTGGTGGAAGGCGTTGCGCCGGACCAAGCAGGAGTGGGGCGTGATGTCGCGCACCGGCTTCAGCAGCTGAGCCGCGTCCGCCGCGTCCTGTCCTGCAGGGGCGCCGGGGTCGACCCGGGTGGGACGTCCTCAGGTGCGCTGCAGGGGGACCGTCAGCGTCACGGTCGTGCCCTCGCCTTCGGTCGATTCCACCTCGAGTTCACCGCCGTGGGCGTGGGCGATGCGTCGGGTGACAAGCAGTCCGATGCCGGTACCCTCGGTGCCCGAGTCGAGCGCCGTGCGGGCCCGGAAGTAGGGCGTGAAGAGCTTCGGCAGGTCATCGGCGCCCACCCCGATGCCATGGTCGCGCACGGTCAGGGTGACCGACTGGCGGTCGCTGGTCAACTGCACCTCCACCACACCGCCGGGACGGGAGTACTTGACGGCATTCGACAGCAGGTTGTCGACGGCCTGTCCCAGCTGCACGCTGTCGGCATTGCCCAGCGGCAGTGGTTCCTCCAGCCCGCTGACCTGCCAACTGAGCTGCTGGGACTCGGCCCGCGGGCGCATCGACTCGACCTGCTCGCGCACCAGCATGGCGAAGTCCATGACGCAGGGGTCGCCGTTGCGGACCGAGCTGTGCAGCGTCCGCGCCGTCTCGAGCAGGCCGAGGATGAGCCGTTGGAGCCGGACGACGTTGCGGCCGACGACCTCGAGCCTGCGCAGCACGACGGCCGCGTCCAGGGTGCCGTTGGGGGCCTCGCGGGCGTCGTCCTCGAGGAGTTCCAGGTAGCCGGCGATGGAGGTCAGCGGGGTCTTCAGCTCATGGCTGACGTTCGCCAGGAATTGCTCCTCCTGCAGCACGGCCGACAGGGACGCCGTCACGTCGTGGACCACCACCAGCACGGTGCCGTCGACATGGCTCGCCGAGACCGACAACGCCACCTTGCGTCCCTTGGTGGCGGTCGTCCAGACCACGTTCCCGACGAACTCGTGGCCGTCGTGGGCCCGGCGCAGGGGGTACTGCTCGGGGGGCAACTCGTCGCGCCCGTTCTCGGCCAGCAGCGGCTGGTGCAGCACCTGGTCGATGGGAAGGTGCCGGGCGGGCCCGGCCAGGCGGCCGCTGACACTGGTCAGGTGCCCATCCGGCCCCAGGGCACCGTGGACGACGCCCAGGGCCGTGGTGACCAGCGCCAGTCGTCGCTGCTGCGAGTCGCGCTGCCGCACCAGTTGGGCCACCAGCAGTGCCACGGCCCCCACCACCACGACGGCGCTGACGCCGCGCACCAGGACGGGCTCCGTGGGCAGGCTGCCCATGCCCACCGGTCCGACGAACTGGGTGAGCACCGCCACGACGATGGCAATGGCTGCCCCGCGGAAGTGCAGGATCGACGCCAACCAGACCCCCGGCAGCGCCATCAAGAAGGCGACATAGCCCAGGCCGTCGGGCCCGGCCCACCGGAGCAGGGCAATGCCCACCATGCTGACGACCGCGGCCGTGGCGGCCAGGGTGATGAGCCGGTCAGGGTCCAGGGCGGCCCTGGTGGCCGGCAGCGCCACCACCACGACGGCCACGGTCACCCCCAGCACCAGGACCAGACCCGACCAGAACAGCCACGGGAACTGGACGAACTCGTGGTTGGCCAGCGGGACGCTGAAGGCGATGCACGCCAGCAGGGTGATCTGGTGGGTGAGGGCTGTCCCGGGCAGACGCAGCGCGACTCTCGGACCGGGGGTGGCTGGGGGCATGGCATTGATGGTTCCACATCGCGGCCACACCACGTGACCCGGCCCGGCCCGATGGCGGTTCAGGACGCGGTGTGCGGCGCCCGCCAGGTGGGCCGTCCACCCACCAGGGTGAGGGTGGGGCTGATCGCGTGGAGTTGGTCGGACGGCACCTCGAAGGGGCTCACGGGCAGGACGAGCAGGTCCGCCTCGGAGCCGACCACCAGCGCATGGACGCCCCGGGTGGAGGCGACCAGCGCCTGGGACAACGTCAGGGACTGCTCCGGGTGCCAGCCCTGGTCGGTGGCCGACGCGCGCCGGACAGCGGCCTCGATGGCCAACCACGGGTCGAGTCGGGCCACCGGGGCATCGGAGCCCAGCGCCAGTTCGACCCCCGCCGCCCGCATTGACGCCAACGGGAAGGCGTGCTCGGTGCGCCCGGCCCACAGCGCGTCCATCGCCTCACGGTCGTCGAGCAGGTGCGCCGGCTGGACGCTGGCCCGCACCCCGAGCCCCGCCATTCGGGTGATGTCCTCGGGGCTGATCAGCTGGGCATGCTCGATGCTGCCGCGGGCACCGGTCTCGGCGAAGGCGTCCAGTGCCTGGCCGGCGGCCCGGTCGCCGATGGCGTGGACGGCGCATTCCATGCCGTGGCTGGTCGCCTGCCGCATCAGCGCCACCAGGTCGTCCATGTCGACGCTGCGCACCCCGTGCTCCTGCCCAGGCAGCGGGTCACCGGTGCCGGTGCTGTGGAACGGTTCCCGGCACCAGGCGGTGCGGGCGGTCAGGGAGCCGTCGGTGATGATCTTCAGCGGGCCGAGGGTCAACAAGCCGTCGGCGTCGAGGACCTGACCGCCGCGCAGCCCCTCGGCGGCGACCCGGTCCAGGTGCTGCGGGTAGACCCCGGCCCGCACCCGCACCGACGAGAACCCGTGGGCGAAGCGTCGGCGCCAGTCGGCGGGATTCCACGCCATGGTCAGGTCGACCAGTCCCACCACGCCCCGGGAGGCGGCTCGACGGGCGCTGTGGTCCACCCAATCGTCGAGCACCGGCACGGGCAGGTCCAGCAGCCGGGTCTGCAGGTCGAAGGCGGGCTGCTCCTGCAGCAGCCCGGTGTTGCTCTGCAGCCCGAAGTGCGCGATGGCCGCGGTGTTCACCCAGGTCGAGTGGACGTCGTGGGAGATGACCACCGTCGGATGATCGGCGATCGCCGCGTCCAGCACGCCGGCCGTGGGGGACTCAGCCCAGGTGGAGTCACGGAAGCCGAAGCCGACCAGCACCGGGTCGCTGCTGGCCCGACGGGCCGCCGCCATCAGCGCCGCCGCCTGCTGCGGTGAGCGTGCGGCCGAGACGTCAACCCATCGGCTGCTCATCGCCCACTGGGTCATGTGCACATGCGCGTCCCACAGGCCAGGCATGACGATGCCGCCACCGTCAACGAGGCCGCCACCGTCAATGACCTCAGCGTCGGGGTGCCCGGTGCGGGTGACCCGACCCTCGACCACGTGCAGGTCGCCGAGCGGGCCCAGTCGTCCGGTGGACAGGTCGAGGCGGCGCACGTTGGTCAGGGTGATGGTCTGCGGCATGTCGGCCAGTCAATCCGACCCCGTGGTGGGCTCGGGCAGACGTCCAACCCGCGGTCGTGGTGTACGTTGGTGGGCATGTTCGGCCTGCGGCTTCTTCACTGCCGCAGCGAGGCCCAGTGAACGATCACCGGCGGCCCCCTCGCTGCGGAGTCCTGTCGTGCCCGCCCCTGCGATGACCTCGCAACCCAGCCGACCACCCCAGTGAGGAACCTCCCATGAGCACCCATTCTTTCGGAACGCGCCCGCAGCCTGTCCCCGTGCAGCAGCCCAGCCCGATGCCGTTCCAGCGCTACACCCCCTTCCAGCCGATCGACCTGCCCGACCGCACCTGGCCCGGTCGTCGCATCGAGAAGGCCCCGCGGTGGCTGTCGACCGACCTGCGCGACGGCAACCAGGCGCTGATCGACCCGATGACCCCGGCCCGCAAGCGCCGCATGTTCGACCTGTTGGTCAAGATCGGCTACAAGGAGATCGAGATTGGTTTCCCCTCGGCCTCGCAGACCGACTTCGACTTCGTCCGGCACCTGATCGAAGACGACGCCATCCCCGACGACGTCACCATCTCGGTCCTGACCCAGGCCCGCGAGGACCTGATTTCGCGCACTGCCGAGTCACTGGTTGGCGCGAATCGGGCCACGATCCACATGTACAACGCCACCGCCGAACTGTTCCGCCGAGTGGTGTTCAAGATGAGCGAGGCCGAGACGGTGGCGCTGGCCACCCGCGGCACCGAACTGGTGATGAAGCACGCCGAGGCCAACCTGGGCGACGTCGAGTTCGGCTACCAGTACAGCCCCGAGATCTTCACCCAGACCCCCACCGACTTCGCCGTCGAGGTGTGCAATGCGGTGGCCGACGTGTGGCAGCCGTCGGCCGGGCGCGAGATCATCTTCAACCTGCCCGCCACCGTCGAGCGGTCCACCCCGAACACCTACGCCGACCAGATCGAGTACTTCACCCGGCACGTCAACAACCGCGCCAACGTCGCGGTCTCGCTGCACCCGCACAATGACCGCGGCACCGCGGTGGCGGCCTCCGAACTGGGCATGATGGCCGGCGCCGACCGGGTCGAGGGCTGCCTGTTCGGCCACGGCGAGCGCACCGGCAACGTCGACCTGGTCACCTTGGCGCTGAACCTGTTCAGCCAGGGGGTCGACCCCCAGGTTGACCTGTCCGACATCGACGAGGTGCGTCGCACCGTCGAGTACTGCACCGGACTGCCCGTGCACCCCCGCCACCCCTACGCCGGCGACCTGGTCTACACCGCGTTCTCGGGGTCACACCAGGACGCCATCAAGAAGGGCCTGGAGGCACTGGAGCGCCAGGCCGAGGCCGCGGGAAAGGACCTGCACGAGATCGACTGGGAGGCGCCGTACCTGCCCATCGACCCCTACGACGTGGGCCGCACCTACGAGGCCGTGATCCGCGTGAACTCGCAGTCCGGCAAGGGTGGCATGGCCTACATCATGAAGTCGGAGTACAAGCTGGACCTGCCGCGCCGGCTGCAGATCGAGTTCAGCCGCGCCGTCCAGCGCCACGTCGACACCGAGGGCGGCGAGATTGCCCCCGCCGAGATCCTGGAACGGTTCAGGGCGGAGTACCTGGACGCCACCAGCCCGCTGCAGATCATCAAGTCGCGCCAGATCTCCAATGGCGGCGACTACCAGATCGACGCCATCGTCCACCATGGGGGCCAGGAGCGGACCATCTCGGGTGAGGGCAATGGCCCGCTGTCGGCCTTCGTCGATGCCCTGGGCCAGCTGGGCATCGCCGTCAAGGTGCTGGACTACTCCGAGCACGCCCTCACTGCCGGCGGCGACGCCCAGGCGGCCGCCTACGTCGAGGTCGAAACGGGCGACGAGGACGAGGGTGGCGTCTACTGGGGCGTCGGCATTGACGCCGACATCCTGACTGCCTCGCTGAAGGCCGTGGTCTCGGCGGTGAACCGCAGCCGTGCCTGAGCGCTCGGCGGGCACCGCCCCCGACGCTGCCTGGCAGCGCTGGATGGTGCGGGCGGTGCTCGCCGCCGCCATCGTCTGGGCCGTGCTGCCGGTCGGGCAGTTGTTCGTCACCTCCCAATGGGTCTGGGCGATCACCGGCACCATCGCGACCCTGGGGCTGGCGTGGGCGCTGATCAGTTCGTGGCGTCGCCGCCTGCGCCGCACGTCATGGATGCCGGTGGTGTGCCTGCTGCTGGTCGTCGGCATGGTGACCGTGGTCGCCGGTGACCCCGCGTGGCCGCTGGGGTAGGTGCCCACACGCCGCCTCGGCACCGATTGCACAGCGACGGTGTGCCTGGCCGCCGGCTCGGCCTGCCGCGAGCTCGGTGCTATCTCGGTGGACACGACCCCGACTGCGGTCCACACTCGAAGGATGACGAAGGACGCGTGGGTCGAGGTCGACGAACGGCTGGGCGAGCTGGCAGCGTCGGGGTCGTTCAGCGGTTCGGCCCTGGTCACCCGCGGGGACGAGGTGCTGCTCGAGACCTGCCACGGCTGGGCCGATCGGGCCCACGGCGAGCCCATCCACCCGGGCACGCGGTTCGGGCTGGCCTCGATGTGCAAGATGTTCACCGCCGCGGCGGTCCTCGACGCCGTGCGCCGGGGTGAGGTCGCGGTGGGCGACCGGGTCGTGGACGTGCTCCCGGCCCAGCGGCGGCCGTCGACGCTGGCCGACGAGGTCACCGTGCACCACCTGCTCACCCACACCTCCGGCATCGGCGACTATGCCGAGGAGGACGAGGACCTGCCCCACTACGTCGCCGACTACGGCTCGCTGTGGGTCCAGCGCCCCTGCTATGCCATGGAGCGCCCCGACGACTTCCTGCCGATGTACGCCGACCTCACGCCGATCGGCCCGCCCGGTGGCGACTTCCACTACTGCAACGCAGGCTACGTCCTGCTCGGTGCCGTGCTCGAGCAAGTCACGGGGACGCCCTTCGTGGACGCGGTGACCGAGCGGGTGCTGGTGCCGGCAGGGATGGCCGACTCGGGCTACCTCCGCTCCGACGAGCCGGCGCCAGACGTCGCGACAGGCTACCTTCCGCGCAGCAGCGACGACGCCCCGTGGCGCAGCAACGTCTTCTCGGTCCCGGTCGTGGGCGGGGGTGACGGGGGAGCGCTGGCGACGGCCAGGGACATCGATCGTTTCCTGAGGGCGATCAAGGACTGCTCCTTGCTGGGCGAGGAGATGACTGCCCTGATGCTCACCCCGTACGTGCCAATCCTGGAGGGCCTCGACATGGGCTACGGCGTGATGCTGCGGCCCGGGGGCACGTTCGGCCACGGCGGCGGTGACCCGGGGGTCAAC
>NZ_JADIJQ010000012.1 GCF_017355265.1 Tessaracoccus sp. SD287 | reverse complement strand
CCGTCTGGCCGGAGTTGACCGTCCCCGGCGAGGCCCGCAAGGCCGTCCAACAGTTGCAGCAGGCCTCCAACCTTCCGGTCATCAAGATCGACATCACTGCCACCACCGCGACGCTGTCGGCACTGGACGGCCGCCGCGCCAAGGCCTGGCGGTGGACGCAGGGGCAGATCGCCGAGACCGACTCCGACATTGAGTACATCGAACAGTCCAGCTTCGACCCCGACGCCTTCAACATCGACGACGTGGGTGCGCTGTTCACCAAGGCGGCCGAGATCAGCGGCAGCACCGCTGCCCAGGAGTTGCAGATCGTGGAGCAGACACCCGGCTCGGTGATGATGGTGGTCACCACCCGCCCCGAGTCGGTGCCGGTGTTCTTCCGTCCCGACGCGTCGACGGTGAACCGGCTCGACTTCCTGACCGACTGGGGCCTGCGCGAGGCCATGCAGGACGCGATCGCCTCACGCACCCAGCTGACCTCGATGGTGCTGACCCGGGAGTCGCTCTATGCGGAGTCGGTGGACCCCAAGGATCCCCAGGCCACGCTGCGGGTCACCCGTCAGCGGATGGTGCCGGCGTTCCGCACCTCACGCAGCGAGGCAGCCACCTCCGACGCGTTCAGCCCCTCCGACGTCGACATCGCGGTCCTGCTGGAAGAGATGCGCACCCTGCCCATGAAGTGGGGTGCCCCGCAGGACGCGGTGGTCACCTGGGTGATCGACCGCCGCGACGGTCGTCCGCTGCCGACCATCCGCTTCACGCTGGACGGGCGCACGATGGTGACCGACATGATGGGCCGCGACATCACCGACGAGGTCTGAGACTCACCGGCCCGGCGTCACTGGCCCAACTCGTCGGTGCTGAACGTGTCGCACTGGTTCGGGTCGCCGGACTGGAAACCCTTCTGCACCCAGAACTTGCGCATCTGGGACGAGCCGTGGGTCCATCCGTCGGGTCGCACCCCGCCGCCGGACTGCTCCTGGATGTGGTCGTCACCCACCGCCTTGGCGGCCTCGACGATGCGATTCAGGTCGTCGGCGGTGACGTTGTCGATGACGTCGTCGGTGTTGGTCGAGGTCCACTTGAACCAGACCCCGGCGTAGCAGTCGGCCTGCAACTCCACCCGCACCGCGTTCGACGTCGGGCCGGTCTTGCCGTCCTGGCTCTTGGCGAGCACCCCGGTGAGGTTCTGGATGTGGTGGCCGTACTCGTGGCCGACGATGTAGGCCTCGGCGGCGTAGGAGCTCTGGGTGCCCAACTGTTCCAGCAGTTGACCGACGAAGGCCGTGTCGACGTAGATCTTCGAGTCGCCCGGGCAGTAGAACGGGCCCACCTGGGAACTGGCCTGGCCGCAGGCGGTGCTGACGCCGCCGCTGAAGGTGCGCATGGTCGGCGCCTGGAAGCCGTTGAGGGCCTGCGACCAGTACTGCTCCATCGAGGTCATGTAGGCCGGCCACCGGCAGTCGGGGTTGCGCTGCACGTCGGCGCCGGTGCGGCACTCGCTGTTGCTCTGGCCGGGATCATCGGTGGCCCCACCCCCGCCGAGCAGGTCGCCCGGGTTCAGCCCCAGCACCAGGGCCAGCACCACCATGATGATGCCGCCGATGCCGCCGACGGCCAGACCACCACCACGACCGCCGCCACCACCGCTGGTGACCGAGCCAGTGTTGATGAGTGCATCCTGATTGAAATCCATCCGACCGCTCCTTCGCCCCGCCATGCCCTCCGGGCTTGCTCAGCTTCACTGTAGGGGAAGGGGAACAGCGATACGGTGGTTGGTGATAGGGGCACGCGGCGTTGACTACGGTTCAGTCATCGACCCGCCCCGCGGGTGGCCTTGGCGTCCCGTTCCGTCCCCAGAGCTAGTGAGTTGGTTCGTGATGCAGATCGTTGGTGTCGCCTCCCCGGGTTCCCATGAGCTTGTCAGGGTCGACATCGAGCACGGGCTGCATCCGAAGCTTGCCTTCTGGCGGGCGGGCTGGGTGATCCAGGGCCTGCTCAGCGCCCAGCTGGTGCACGGCGAGGTGGTGATCACCGCTCGAGTGGCGCCGCGCACCTCCCGGATGCGGCCTCCACGGGTCAAGCAGCGAGGCGCCGACCCTGCCCTGGTGATTGCCGCCGGCGAGAAGCCGGTGCTCAACCAGCGCATCGCCGCCTACGCGGTGGTGCGCTCGCAGCGGGGCGTGCTCGGCACCGAGTGCTCGGGCCGCACGGCGGTGCCGGGCCTGTGGCAGTTGCCCGGTGGCGGTCTGGACCCGCACGAGTCCCCCGCCGACGCCGTCGTCCGGGAGGTGCTGGAGGAGGCCGGTCAACACGTCCGGATCAACAAGCTGCTCGATCTGCAGTCCGACCACTGGATCGGACGCGCCCCCAACGGGGTGCTGGAGGACTTCCACGCCCTGCGCATCTTCTACTCAGCGACCTGCGTGGCGCCGAGCGACCCGGTGGTGCTCGACGTCGACGGCACCACCGAACGCTCCGAGTGGGTGCCGCTGTGGCACTGGCGGTCGTTGCCGTGGACGTCGGGGTCGCGTTCGATCCTGGACAAGTACGCCACGGTCGTCCCCGCGAACTAGCCCGGACGCAACGAACCGGCGGCCGGGAGTGTTCCCGGCCGCCGGCCCGTGGTGGTGCAGCGTGCCTCAGTTGCTGCGGAAGTAGCTCAGGATGCGCAGGATTTCGGTGTAGAGCCACACCATGGTGACGGTGATGCCCAGCGCCGCGACCCAGCTCTGCTTGGCCGGTGCCCGATTGGCGACCCCACGCTCCACGGCGTCGAAGTCGGTGATCAGGTTCATCACCGCGAGCACCGCACCCAGGGCGGCGATGCCCAGCGCCAGCAGGGACATGTCGCCACCAATGGTGCGCAGACCGGTGCTGAGGCCGAACATCGAGGCCACGAAGTTGACCAGCATGGCGGCGGCGAACCCGATGGTGGCCAGGGTGACCACCCGACGGAACTTCGGGGTGACCTTGATGTTGAAGAAGCGGTACGCGGCCAGGGTGACGCCGGCCGTGGCGAAGGTGGCGATCACCGCCTGGCTGACGATGCCCGGGTACCAGGACTCGAACAGCTTGCTGAACATGCCGATGAAGACACCCTCGAAGACGGCGTAGGCCAGCACCAGGGCCGGGCTGATCGTCTTCTTGAAGGCCACCACCAGAACGGTGACGAAACCGACGATGCCCGACAACAGCAGTGCCGGCAGCATCAGGGCGTCGGGGATCAGCATCCACGCAGCGGCGGCGACGGCCGCGACGATGCCCAGGCTGACCGCTGTCTTGGCGATGACGTCGTCAAAGGTCATCAGACCCTGCTGCGGCTGCTGCTGGAACTGCTGCGGCTGGCCGTAGCCCTGCGGGTGGCCGTAGCCCTGCTGCTGGTAGCCCTGCGGCTGGAACCCCGGCGGGGCGTAGCCCTGCTGGTAGCCGAACTGCTGCGGCTGGCGGGAGTTGAAGGTGTCAATCCGGTCAAGGATGGGGTTGCCCATGGGAAGCCTCTCTGATGGCCAAAGGTGGTGCGGCCTCGGCCGCACGCACGGTCTCGAGGAACGGACACATTCTATCCAGCGTTCCCCAATGGGGCCGTCATCCCACGGATGGTTTGTCCCAGGGGCGCGTCAGGGGTGCCCCCGACGGGATTCGAACCCGCACTTGGGCGGGTTTAAGCCGCCTGCCTCTGCCGGTTGGGCTACGAGGGCGTGGTGAGCAGTCTAGAGACGACGCCAGCTCATTGGCTCAGCAGGTCGAGCGCGATGCCGTCCAGGATGTCGGACTCGCTGACCACCAGCGGACGCTGCACCCGGGTGACGATCTCGTCGAGGATCAGCGCGCCCGCGCAGATGATCTCGGCGCGCTGCGGGTGCATCGAGGCAATGGTGCGCAGCGACTCGACGGTTCGCGACAGCCAGTCGGCAGCAGTGGCGTGCACGACCTCGGGGGTGATGACCGTGTGGTGCACCTGCGAGCGGTCGTAGGCGGGAAGCCCCAGGGCGACCGCGCCCATGGTGGTCACCGTGCCGGCGACACCGATGAAGGTGCCGATGCCGTCCAGCGGCACCGCGCACTGGTCCAGCAGGGCGCCGACGTGGGCCCGGGCCTCGGCCACCTGCCCGGGGGTGGGCGGGTCTGCGTGCAGAAGGCGTTCCCGCAGCCGCACCGCGCCCATGTCCAGGCTCTCGGCCACCTCGATGGCCCCTTCGGAGCCGCGGACCAGTTCCGTTGAGCCCCCGCCGATGTCAATCACCAGCACCGGGTCGTCCTGGGCTTCGAGCCCGGCCGAGGCACCGCTGAAGCTCAACCGGGCCTCCTCGGCGCCGGCGACGATGTCGGGCATCACGCCGAAGCGCTCGTGGACCCCCTGGAAGAAGACCGCGGAGTTCGCCGCGTCGCGGGCGGCGGAGGTGGCCACGAAGCGCACCCGGTCCACTCCCCCGAGCTGGTCGATGATGCGGGCGTACTCGTCGCAGGCCGCGAAGGTGCGGGCCAGCGCGTCGGGGTGGAACTCGCCGGTGGCGTCCACGCCCTGGCCGAGGCGCACCATGGTGGTGCGCCGGGCCTCCTCCTCGAGGCGTCCGTCGGGGCGGCTGTCGGCCACCAGCAGACGAATCGAGTTGGTGCCGCAGTCGATGGCAGCGATCCTCATCGTTGGCTCCTGGCGTCACACTCGTCGGAACAGGGCTTGTTCCATAAGTCGCCGAGCTGCTCGACGGCCTCATCGCCCAGCGGGTTGATACCGGGGCCCTTCGCCAGGGAGTGCCCGACCAGCACGTGCAGGCACTTCACCCGGGTGGGCATGCCCCCGGCGCTGATGCCCTCGATCTCGGGCACCGTTCCCAGCACGGCCCGGTCGGCCAGGTAGGACTCGTGGGCGGCCCGGTAGCGGGCGACCAGGTCCTGGTCGGCGAGCAGCCGCGCCGACATCTCGGCCATCAGCCCGCTGGCCTCCAGCGTCGAGACCGCCGACGTGATCCGCGGGTTGGTCAGGTAGTAGATGGTGGGGAACGGGGTGCCCTGGGGCAGTCGCGGTTCGGTGGCCACCACCCCGGGACGTCCGCAGCGGCAGCGCCAGGCGACCCCGGCGACGCCGCGCGGTTCGCGTCCGAGTTGGGCCTCGATGATGTCGCGGTCCAGCGCGCTCATCGGCGTCAGCCCTGGCAGTGTGGGCGTGTTCTCGGTCATCTCACCTGCTCGGGCTCGGGGACGGTGCTGGTGTCGATGCTTTCACGGTGGGCTCCGCGGTCGGCGCCTGGTCGGTGGGGATGGGATCGTCGGCGGTCTTGATGGAACCAATCATCCGCTCCCACCAGACCCGGTGCTCGTCCGAGGGCAGGTCGGACTCGTTCTCCAGCTCCGATCCCTGGCCCAGGGGCTTGCCGTCGGCGCCGATCACTTTGTAGCCGACCTCGCCCGGCATCACCCAGCCGAGCCGGCTGCGCGCCTGCGCCTTGACGTAGTCCGGGTCCTGCCAGCGGGCCTTCTCGTCCTCGAGTTGCTCGATGGCGCGCTGGCGCTGCTGGATCTCGACCTGGGCGGTGGCCATCTGCTGCTGCTGGCGGAAGTAGACGCGCAGGCTGTTGAGGTAGCTGAACAGCAGGATGAACAGCACCACCACCACCGCCACGGCGCGGCGGGTGATGGCCAGCCCCCGTCCTCGTCGGGTATCGACCGGTTCGGGCGCCGCGGCGCGGGACGTGCTGGGCGGCGGGCTGCTGGTCGTGGCGCGGGCAGCACGGTCGGTGGCCCGCGACGCTGCCCGCACGCGGGGAGTGTCACCCGAGCGACGCGCCCCGGCACGTCCTGAACCGGACTTTCGACTGCTGCCTTGTGCACTCACCCGTCCAGTGTGGCGGACGGGACAAGTTCGACCCTGCCCCCCACGCGGGGACAGGGCCGAACTGCTGACTGGCTCAGGCCTGGAAGCGGGGGAACGCGGAGGCGCCGGCGTAGGTCGCGGCGTCGTCCAGGTCCTGCTCGATGCGCAGCAGCTGGTTGTACTTGGCCACGCGGTCGGTCCGGGCGGGGGCACCCGACTTGATCTGGCCACAGCCCAGGGCGACGGCCAGGTCGGCGATGGTGGTGTCCTCGGTCTCACCCGAGCGGTGGCTCATCATGGACGAGAAACCGTTGCGGTGGGCCAGGTTGACCGCGTCGATGGTCTCGGTGAGCGAACCGATCTGGTTCACCTTGACCAGCAGGGCGTTGGCGGCCTTCTCGTCGATGCCGCGCTGCAGCCGGGTGACGTTGGTGACGAACAGGTCGTCACCGACGAGCTGGACACGGTCGCCGAGGGCAGCGGCCATCTTCGACCAGCCCTCCCAGTCCTCCTCGTTCAGCGGGTCCTCGATGGAGACCATCGGGTAGGCGTCGACGAGTTCGGTGTAGTAGGCGATCATCTCGTCGGAGGTCTTGGAGCCACCCTCGAAGGAGTAGGTGCCGTCCTCGTTGTAGAACTCGGTGGCAGCGACGTCCAGCGCCAGCGCGACCTGGGTGCCGGGCTCGTAGCCGGCGGCCGTGATGGCCTCGAGGATCAGGTCGAGGGCAGCGCGGTTCGACTCCAGGTTGGGAGCGAATCCGCCCTCGTCACCCAGTCCGGTCGACAGACCCTTGTCCTTGAGCACCTTCTTCAGCGCGTGGTAGACGGTCGCACCCATCTCGACGGCTTCGGCGAAGGTCTCGGCACCGATCGGGGCGATCATGAACTCCTGGATGTCGACATTGCTGTCGGCGTGCGAGCCACCGTTGAGGATGTTCATCATCGGGACGGGCAGCACGTTGGCGGTGGGGCCGCCCAGGTAGCGGTACAGGGGCAGACCGGCCGAGTCGGCGGCGGCGTGGGCCACGGCGAGCGAGACACCCAGGATGGCGTTGGCGCCCAGCTTGGCCTTGTTGTCGGTGCCGTCGAGTTCGATCAGGGCCTGGTCGAGCAGTCGCTGCTCGCTGGCGTCGAAACCGAGCACCTCGTCGGCGATGGTCTCGACGTTCTCGATGGCCTTGCTGACGCCCTTACCACCCCAGTGGCTCTTGTCGCCGTCACGCAGTTCGACGGCCTCGAAGGCGCCGGTCGACGCGCCGGACGGAACAGCGGCGCGACCCTCGGCACCGTCCTCGAGCAGCACCTCGACCTCGATGGTCGGGTTGCCACGGGAATCCAGGATCTGGCGGGCAGCGATGAAATCGATGGTTGCCATGCGGGTTCAACCTTTCTCAGACTGTGTTGTCGTTGCAAACTCTATCGGGCAGCCCACGGCTGCGACGAACAGGGGTGAGGGTCCTTCCGCCCGTGCCCGGACGATCAGGACCAGCGGTCGGCGATCGCCTGGTAGGTCGCCATCTTGGTGGCAATGTCGTAGGTGGTCGAGGTCAGCATCAGTTCCTGCACCCCGGTCTGGGCGACCAGTGACCTCAGCTGGTCGGTCACGGCGTCGTGGGTTCCGACGAACTTGGTGGACGGGCTCTGCGCCAGCACCATCTCGTCCATCGGGGTCAACTCGTGGGCGGCGGCCGTCTCGGGGCTGACCACGGGTTCGCGGGCGCCGGTGCGAATCGAGAGCCACATCATCCGGGCGGGGCCGGCCAGGAAGTCGGCCTGTTCGTCGGTGTCGGCGGTGATCGCCGAGGTGCAGATCATCGCGTGGGGGGCGTCCAGCGCCGCCGACGGCTCGAAGCGGGCCCGGTAGGCGTCGAAGACCGACACCGGGTCCATGCCGCCGAAGTGGTGGGCATAGCAGTACCGGATGCCCAGCATGCCGGCCAGTTGGGCCGAGTAGCCCGAGGACCCGAGCAGCCACACCTCGGGGAACGAGGTGGGTGCCGGGGTCGCGCTCAGTCGGTTGACCATGGGTTCGTCCAGGCGCTCGTCGCCGAGCCAGTGCAGCACCTGCAGCACGTGACGGGGGAACTCGTCGACCGAGAGTCCGTCGACGCTGCGGCGCAGGGCCTGGGCTGTCATCTGGTCGGTGCCCGGCGCACGCCCAATGCCGAGGTCGATCCGTCCGGGGTGCAGCGCCTCGAGCAGGGCGAACTGTTCGGCGACCACGTAGGGCGCGTGGTTGGGCAGCATCACACCGCCCGAACCGACCTTGATGCGATCGGTGGCGGCCCCCAGCGCGGCGATGAGCACCGGCGGGTTCGTCGAGACCACCGACTGGGTGTTGTGGTGCTCGGCGACCCAGAACCGCCCGAATCCGGCCCGGTCTGCCTGCTGCGCCAGCCAGATGGTGTCGTTGAGGGCGTCGGACGAGGTGTGACCAGCGGTCAGGCTGGCAAGGTCAAGGACGGAAAGGGGTACGGGCATGGCCCAACCCTAGTCGGGCCTCAGGCGTCGGGGTCGATGACGAAGACGACCTTGTCACCGGCGCCGACGGCCTCGATGCCCTGCTCCCACTCCTCCAGCGGCAACACCTTGCCAATCACCGGCAGGGTGTCGACCGCGCCCTCGGCCATCAACCGCAGCGCGATGCGGAAACTGGACGCCTTCTTGCCTCGAGAGCCCACCAGTTCGAACTCGTTCTGGACCAGTTCCATCACATTGATCTCGGGGTTGGTCTTGTAGAACGCGACCAGGACGATGCGTCCTCCCTTGGACAGCGCCGGCCCGATGGTGGCCAGCACCCCGGGCGCACCGCTGCACTCAAAGACGCTGTGGGCACCGTCACCCCCGCTGACCTCGGCGACGTAGGCGGCCAGGTCTTCGACATCGGTGCGGACGAAGTGCCGGATGCCGGCCGCGCGGGCCTGCTCGAACTTGGCCTCGTGACGGCTCAACCCGGCCATCACCACGGTGGCACCCGCGGCTCGGGCGACCTGGGCGCACAGTTGGCCCACGGCCCCGGGACCATTGACAATGACCACCTCACCGGCCAGCGACGGGCTCTGTTCGATGACGGCGTGCACGGCGACGGCGGTGGGTTCGGTCAGGGCTGCGGCCAGGAACGAGACATTGTCCGGCACCCGGTGCAGCGCGCGGGCGGGCATGGCCAGGTAGTCGGCCAGGGCGCCGTCGGCGCCGCGTCCAATACCCCGACGCTCGGGGCAGCGCTGGTACTGCTCGGTGCGGCACCACCGGCAGGTGCCGCACAGCACGGCATCGGTCTCCATGGTGACCCGGTCGCCCACGCGCAGGCTGGTCACGACGCCCTCGCCGAGGGCGGCGACGATGCCGGCGGCCTCATGACCCAGCACCCGTGGGGTCAGCCCGGTGTCGGTACCGGTGATCTCGGAACGGTCGGATCCGCAGACCGCCGCCGCGACGATGCGGACCAGGATCTGGCCGGGGCCCGGCTCGGGCGTGGGACGCTCCTCCAGGACAACGTCAAGGGGCTGGGGCGACTGCTTGACAAGTGCTCGCATGGGGCAAGCCTAGGCCAGAAAAAATTCAGCCCGTGAGACATGTCACTACTTGTGCATACATGTATAGACTCAGCCCCACCACTGTCCCTCAACGTAGAGGTAACACCATCATGGAACGCAATTACATCCTTGGTATTGACGCCGGCACCTCGGTCATCAAGGCAGCCCTGTTCGATCGCGACGGCAACGAGGTTTCTCGCGGCGCCCGCAACGTCCCCATCCACAACCCCACGCCCCAAGAGGCCGAGGAGGACATGTTCGACGTCTGGGAGGCCGCCACCACGGCCATCCAGGAGGCTCTCACCGGCTCGGGCGTCAGCCCTGACGAGATCCTGGCGGTCGGCCTGACCGGGCAGGGTGACGGATCCTGGATGATCAACAAGGACGGCGAACCTGTCGGGCCGGCCATCCTGTGGACCGACGGCCGCGCCGGGGACATCGTCGAGGCGTGGATGGCCGACGGGTCGACCACCAAGCAGTTCTCCCTGACCGGCAACGGTCCCTACGCCGGCACCGCCAGCGCCATCCTCAAGTGGCGTCTGGAGAACCAGCCCGAGCTGATGGTCGAAGGCAACGTGCACCTGTGGTGCAAGGACTGGATCGGCTTCAAGCTGACCGGCGTCGCCAAGGGCGACCCCTCCGACGCCAGCCTGATGGGCATCGACATGGCCAGCCGCACCTACTCCGACGAGGCCATGGAGATCCTCGGCATTACCGACGCCAAGGTCGTCCTGCCCGAACTGCTGCACCCCCATGAGCAGCTCGGCGAGATCACCGACCAGGCCGCCGGGGTGACCGGACTGCCGAAGGGACTGCCCGTCTTCAAGGGCTCGGTCGACATCTCCGCCTCCTCGCTGGGCGTCGGCGTCGCCAAGCCCGGCGACTGCATGGCGGTGGTCGGCACCGCCGGCATCGTGACTGTCGCCGGCACCGACCCGGTCAACGAGACCGCTCCCGAGGACGTGGGCTGGATGATCCCGCACACCCCCGAGACCTGGATTCGTTCCATGGGCCTGAGCTTCTGCACGCCCAACCTCGACTGGTACCTGCGGGAACTGGGTGGCTCCTTCCGCCGCGAGGCCGAGGCCAAGACCCAGGGCAACCTGTACGAGTACCTCGACCAGGTCGTCGAGCAGACGCCCATCGGGTCGAACGGGCTGATCTTCCACGGCTACCTGGCACCGGGTGGGGAGCGGGCCCCGTTCACCAAGCCGGACGCCCGCGGCATGTTCAACGGCATCAACAACTCCCACACCCGCAATGACATGCTGCGCGCGGTGTACGAGGGTGTCGCCCTGGGCATCCGTGACTGCCTGGACGCCATTCCGACCGAGGTGAACGTGGTCCGGATGGCCGGTGGCGGCGCCAACTCCCCGGTGTGGGCGCAGATCTTCGCCGACGTCCTGGGCCGCACCATTGAGGTTCCCGCCGGCACCGAGTTCGGGGCCAAGGGTGCTGCGATCGCTGCTGCCGTGGGCGTGGGTCGTTACGCCAGCTACGCCGAAGGCGCCGAGCACATGGTGCACGTGCGTCGCACCTACACCCCCAACGCCGAGAACACCGCCAAGTACGACAAGTTCTTCGGTGTCTACAAGCGGATCCGTCTGGCGATGCTGGACATCTGGGACGACCTGGCCGACGCCGTGGACTACGCCAACGCCAACTGAGTCGTTGCGGGGGACGACCCCCCTCACCCCCGCAACACCCCGCCGCGGGGGCGGGTTGTCTCCGGACGGCCCGCCCCCGCGGCCTGTGCCCACCACCATGGCAGGCTGGGACACCACACACCCAGGAGGCAACCTTGGCCGTCTTCTACGACTCGATCGAACCAAAGCTGGTGGAGTTCATCGAACGCCAGCACCTGTTCTTCGTCGGCACCGCCGCAGCCGACGGCCGGGTGAATGTCTCGCCGAAGGGACTCGACTCGTTCCGGGTGCTCGGCCCGAACAGGGTCGCCTGGCTCAACGGCACCGGCAGCGGCAACGAGACCGCCGCCCACATCCGGCAGGTGCCACGGATGACGGTCATGTTCTGCTCCTTCGAACGCAAGCCCTGGATCCTGCGGCTGTACGGCACCCCCAGCATGGTCCAGCACGGCGACCCGGACTGGGACGAGTTGCTGGCCCTGTTCCCGCCCATGCTGGGCGCCCGACAGGTCTTCGTCCTCGACGTGGACCAGGCCATGACCGCCTGCGGCTACGGCGTTCCGCTCTACGACTTCGCCGGCGACCGCGAGACCATGCACCAGTGGTCGCAGAAGAAGGGTCCGGAGGGACTCGTGAAGTACCAGCACCAGAAGAACACCGTCTCCATCGACGGCTTCGATGCCGGCCTGCAAACGGCTCCCCTCGGAACGGGGAACGACGGTTGATGGTTCGCGCGTGGCCCGTCCACTGCGTGGCTTGTATGCACATGTATAGCCGGTTCGGGTAGCATGGCCGCATGCTCCCCAAAGTCCTGATCGGCCACAGCTCCAAGAGTTACTTCTCGCTGGCCGACGCGCACCACTGGGCCCAGGTCGTCGCGAGCGAACTGCAGGCCCGCTACCCCGACCGGTCCCACCCCGGCAGGGGCACCTTCCTGTGCGTGCCCTACCCGCTGCTGCCGATCATGATCGACAAGCTCGGCCCCTCGGGCATGGCGTTGGGCACCCAGGACCTGTCCCAGTTCGGTCCCGGCGCCCACACCGGTGAGGTCAGCGCCGAACTGCTGTCCGAGATCGGCAGCAAGTTGACCATGCTCGGGCACCCCGAACGCGTGCACCAGTTGGGCGAGACCGAGGAGATGATCGGCGCCAAGGCCGGTCAAGCCTCCCGCCACGGGATCACCCCGATCCTGGTCGCCGGGGAACCCGACCCCACCCACGACCCCCGCGAGGTGATGGCCGCCCAGTTCGACCTGCGCCTGCGGGATGTTCCGCTGGACGCCGAGGTGATGATCGCCTACGAGCCGACCTGGGCCATTGGTGCTCCCGAACCCGCTCCCCCGGCCCACGTCGTCAAGGTGGTGGCCACGATCCGCGAGATGCTGGCCGATCGGCCGAACCTGCGTCTGGTCTATGGCGGCAGCGCCCAGCAGGGCACCTTCTCGGCGATCGTCGACCACGCCCGTCAGGTGGGCTCCCCCGAGGGCATTCCCGACGGCGTGTTCCTGGGCCGGTTCGGGCTGGACCCCCACTCCTTCCTGGCCGTCGTCGACGAGGTGCGCTCGGCACTGGCCGAGCAGTGAACAAACAAGTTCCCCAGAGCACGCGCCTGCGCACAAAGAAGTAGCCAGCAGCCCGAATAGAGGATCTGACTCGTAGTGAGGCCGCTGGCTACTTCTTTGTGACACCAGGTCCTCGCCGGCGGGGACGGCGATGGATGCGTCGCCCGATCAGATGTCGAAGCAGCTCGCGGGTCTGGTCCCAGTTCTGCATCACGTCCTGGTAGGTGAGGCGGATCACCTGGAACCCGAGCGCTGCCAAGGCCTGGTCGCGACGACGGTCGGCGGCGTAATTGTTCGACCCGGTGTGGTGCGCGATGGAGTCACACTCGATCACCAACCTGTCGCCCACCAGCATGTCGACGAAACCGACGCTTGCCACATGGAACTGGGGTTGGACCTCCACCCCCTGCCGCTCGAGGAACCTGCGGACCCGAGTTTCTGGGCCAGACATGGACCGCCCATCGACCCGGCCGATCGCCCGCAACTGCTTCAGGGACAGGTGGGCGGTCAACTCAGTGCTCTCATCAACGGTGATGAAACCCTTGTTGAGGGCGGACTCCAGGACGATGGCGGCTCCTTCCGCTCCACGGCACGAGACGGCATGGCGCAGCGAGGCCCGCAGCGGCAGCACCGGTTCGTCATCGGGCCATCGTCGCAGCGGCCGGTGCTCAATCACACCCGCTGGCGTTCGGCTCGAGCACTGACGACCGACCTCGTGCGGCCAGGGCGATTCAGGGATAAACACCCCGTGGACCTCCAGAGCCGACGCGCACGTCAGGCGATGGTTTCGGCGCAACGCTCTGGCTACCTCCCCGGGGGTGATCGCGGTGCCGAACCAGTGCGGCCCAAACCGTTGCAACTGCCCCAGGTTCACCAGTCGGTCGATGCCACGAGCACTGTGACCAGCGTCAAGTAGGTCGCGACGGCTGCACACCTGCAGGCGAGTTTTCAGCGCCGTGAGCGGCAGCGGCGTCCACATGTGCCCATGGTGCTCACTTCAGGAAGGCTGCAAAAGCGCTATCTAAGAACCTGTGGATAACCCAGCAGTGTGGGCGAGGGACAAAGAAGGAGCCGGCGCACGAATTCACGACGTTTGACACCTGGTGAGGCGGCTGGCTACTTGTTTGTGTCCATCACCCGGCACGCCCCGGCCTGAATGGGTCAAGCGAGCACGCCCCAGCGGGCGATCGCAGCCTGCAGCTCAGCCCCAGTGGCTTCGCCGAGCGGCACCCCGGCGGCCGTCGCCTCCATGGCCTGGAACATGGCGCGGACCCCTGCCGCCGCCCCCATGGGGTGACCCTGGATCGCGCCGCCGACCCCGAGCACGATATCGGTGCCGAGGTCGTTGACGTAGCGGGTCACGGTCCCCGGGTGCACGCCGCCCCCGACGATCGGCATGGTGGCGCGCAGGGTGCCCAGCGGCTCACTCAGCCGCGAGGCCGTCTGCAGGTAGCTGTTGACCGTGATCGGGTAGCCGCCGAACGGGGTGTTGACCAAAGCCAGGTCGGCGCCGGCCAGACGGGTCAACAGCCCGCAGGCCAGGTCACTGCTCATCCCCGACCCCGCGCTCTCGTAGAAGGGGGCAGCGCCGGCGAAGTGGCCCAGGATGGGCACCCCCAGTTCGTCGCGCAGCATCTGCACCGCGCCGTACCCGACCGTGGTGTAGGCCACCATCAGCGCCTCGGCGCCCGCCTCGACGGCAGCTCGGGCCGTCGCCAGCATCCGGTCGGGACGATCGGTGACGTTCGGCAGGTAGATGGTGCGCCGACCGGTCTCGGCCGCGGCCCGCTCGGCAGCGGCGCGGAAGGCCTCGACCCGCTGCAACACGGTGGAGTAGCTGGTGTTGCCCATCAGCTCGTCGTCCTTGATCAGGTCGATGCCGCCGCGCGCGGTCTCCTCAAAGATCTTGGCGGCGGCCTCGGGGGCCAGACCGACGCAGGGCTTGAGCATGTTCAGCAACAGCGGACGATCATGGACGCCGGTCAGTTCACGCAACCCCTGGACCCCGTGGCGGGGGCCGCCAAACTGCCCCAGCAGGGCCTCGGGGAAGTCCAGGCCGACCAGTTTGGCCTCCATCGAGGTGGACGCGTCATTGCCGATCACCGTGTTCAGCAGCTGGGGAATCGAGTCCCCGACGTTGATCGCCGGAATGCCGACCGTGGCCAGGTACCCGACGGGGCCCTGCGCCTGGGTGGTGGTGGTGTCGGCGGCGGGCACCGAGAACAGCCGCCGCACCGTGCCTTCGTGGCGGTCCTTCAACTCGGGGGTCAGCCCTGGCACCTCGACCCAGGTGCCGGTGGTCTGTCCCACCGCGAACTTCCGGACGACGGCGCGCACGTCGGCGTCAGGAGGCAGGGTGAAGGCGTAGGTGGCTTCGATCAACTCAGACATGGTGAACTCCTCAACAGTGGCCCGACAACGTCTTTCGGTCGGCCCTACCGCGCCGCGGCAGCAGTCATCAGCAATCAGCCTACCGTCCGCCGAACATGTATGTACATGTCTTGACATGTATGAGGCAGGTCACCTACGGTGGTCCCACGTGCAACCATGACACCATCACGAGCGCGCCCAACGGCCGCCGCGTCATGGCAGCAACCACGCAACGATGCGTCCCCCAGCGGGGGTGCCCACAGGAAGCGACGATCTCGTGAACTACATCCTTGGAATTGACGAAGGTACCACCAGCGCCCGCGCCTTCATTACCGACCTTGAAGGCAACGTCAAGGGCATGGGTCAGGCCGAACTGACCCAGATCTACCCCAGCCCCGGCTGGATCGAGCACGACCCCCAGCAGATCATCAACACCCAGCTCGAGGTCATCCGCGCCGCCCTGCGCCAGGCCGGCATCTCGCCGAGCGAACTGTCCGCCGCCGGTCTGACCAACCAGCGCGAGTCCGCCCTGGTCTGGGACCGCAAGACCGGTCAGCCGCTGTACAACCTGATCGTCTGGGCCTCGCGCCAGTCGACCCCCATCGTTGAGCGCTGGGTGGCCGAGGGTCTCGGCGAGATGATCGAGGAGCGCACCGGCCTCATCCCGGACGCCTACTACTCGGCGTCCAAGATCCGCTGGATCCTCGACCACGTCGAGGGCGCCCAGGAGCGTGCCGAGCGCGGCGAGCTGATGGCCGGCACCGTCGACACCTGGCTGATCTGGAACCTGACCGGCCGCAAGGAGTTCAAGACCGACGTCTCGAACGCCTCGCGCACCATGATGATGAACTTCCGCACGCTGCAGTGGGACGACGAGCTGCTGGCCGCCTACCGGATCCCGCGCAACATGCTGCCCGAGATCGTCCAGTCCAACGCCCTGTTCGGGGACCTCGAGGACACCTTCGGCAGCCCCGTGCCGCTGAACGGCGTGCTGGGCGACCAGCAGGCTGGCCTGTTCGGCCAGGCCGCGTTCAACAAGGGCCAGAACAAGATGACCTTCGGCACCGCCGGCGTCATGAACATCAACTGTGGCACCGAGCCGCAGCGCGTCGCCGGACTGACCCCCTCGGTGGGTTGGGGCGTCGATGGCGAGACCACCTACGAGATCGAGGGCGTCGTCTTCTCGATGGGCAAGACGATGCAGTGGCTGCGCGACGACCTGCAGCTGATCCATGCGGCCCCCGACTCGGAGTGGTACGCCGGGCAGGTTCCGAGCACCGACGGCGTCTACCTGATTCCGGCCTTCACCGGTTTCGCGGCCCCGCACTGGGACCCCCACGCCCGCGCGTCCATCATCGGCATGAGCAACACCACCACCCGCCTGCACATCATCCGGGCAGCGGTCGAGTCAATGGTCTTCCAGACGCGCGACCTGGTCGAGGCGGCTCGTTCCACCGTCGAGATGCCCGAACTGCGCATTGACGGCGGCGCCGTGAAGAACAACCTGCTGTGCCAGATGCTCGCCGACCAGCTGGGCATCCCGGTCATCCGCCCGAAGAACGCCGAGGCGGCCGTCTACGGCGCCATCACCATCGGCGGTCTGGGTGCCGGCCTGTACAGCGGCCTGGACCAGTTGGCCGACCAGTGGAAGGTCGACCGTACCTTCGAGCCCCAGGTCAGCCGCGACGAGGCCGACGCCAACTACCACGGCTGGAGCGAAGCCGTGGAGCTGTCGAAGGGCTGGGCCCGAAAGATCAACAAGGAGGCCTGATCCTTCCACGAGGGGGCGCCGTGACGGCGCCCCCTCGTGCCATGCTTCAGACATGGCAGCACGACCGGCCCACCGGCCGATTGCACGAACCTGATGATGTGAATGGAGCTGTTGTGAACGCCCGCCTGAACGACCCGAGTGCCATGACCCTGGACGAACATGCCGTCGCCGCCTCGGGGGGTGAGCTGCAGCACGTCATCACCGGACCCGGCGCACTGGACCGGCTGGGTGAGGTGGTCACGACACTGCACCCGGCCGGTCCGGTGCTGCTGGTGCGCGACGCCACCGACAAGCTGGTCAACGGCCAGGACCTGGTCGCGCTGACCAAGGACATCATCAGCGCCGCCCTGGCCGACCTGGGCGCGCACGACACCCTGATCGACTTCATCGTCCCGGCCGCCCGCGACCATGACGTGATCAATGACGAGGTCACCGTCGCCGCCGTCCAGCAGGCCGGCAAGGAGGCGTCCCTGGTCATCGGACTGGGTTCGGGCACCATCGGCGACGTCGCCAAGATGGCCAACGCCGAGGCACCGCTGGTGCTGGTGCAGACCGCCCTGTCGGTCAACGGGTTCGCCGACCCGCTGTCGGTCCTGGTGGTCAACGGCGCCAAGCGCACCTCGCCGTCCCGGTGGCCCTCGATCATCCTGATCGACGACGACATCGTCTCGCAGGCCCCGGCCCGGATGGCCCAGTCGGGGGTTGGTGATGCGGTCGCGATCTGGTCGGCCCCGGCCGACTGGTACCTGTCCAGCAAGCTCGGCATGGGAGGCAGCTACGACCCGTCGGTCTACCAGCCGATCCGCGAGTCGTGCATGGTGCTGCAGGACCCGGACGACGCCGTCGCCCGCCACGGCCTGGTGGACGGACTGACCCGCGGTGGCCTGCAGATCGGCATGGCCGGCAGCACCGCACCGCTCTCGGGGGTCGACCACCTGGTCAGCCACGTGCTGGACATGGCGGCCATGGCCGAGGGCCGGGAGCACGACTACCACGGCGCCCAGGTGGGGGTGGCGACCATCGTCGCGCTGGCCCTGTGGGAGATCATCCACGAGCGGGACCTGTTGAACGTGAACACTGTCGAACTGGAATACCCCACCGACCTCGAGCAGCGCACCCGAGACACCTGGAATCGCATCGACCCGACCGGCAAGCTCGGCGACGAGTGCTGGGACGCGGTGGGCAACAAGGCCAGGAAGTGGGCTCGGGCCAGCCGCGCAGGTTTCGACTCGGCCGGCGACCAGCACCGCGACCATCTGGCCGACCTGACTCCCCCGGCAACCCTGGCCGCCGACACGTTGCTGCGCTGGGACGCCCCGACGAAGTTCAGCCAACTGACCCCACCGGTTGACGCCGCCCAGGCCCGGTGGGCCCTGCTGGCGCTGCCGTTCATGCGCGACCGGTTGACCGTCTGCGACCTGTTGTTGATGCGTGGGCTGTGGAACGATGAGCTGATGGACGAGGTCTTCGCCCGCGCCGAACACGCCGGTGGGGGTCTCTGAGCAGCAGCCCTGTCCCACCTCCCGGGGAGCGTCATGGACCAGCACACCAGCGCCCAGCGCGACGCCTACAACCGCATCGCACAGCTCTATGACCGCACCGAGATGCTGCAACGCCCGTTCCTGGGCGCCACCCGCGCCGACCTACTGGGCAGGGCACGGGGTCGCACCCTGGAGGTGGCCTTCGGCAGCGGGCACAACCTGCGCCACTACCCCGCCGACGTCGAGGTCGTGGGGCTCGACCTGAGCCCGGCCATGCTCGCGCTCGGCCGGGCCCGGGCCGATCGGTGGGGTCGGCAGGTCGACCTGGTCGAGGGCGACGCCCAGCACCTGGACCTGCCCGACCGCTCCTTCGACACGGTCAGCTGCCTGCTGGCCCTGTGCAGCATCGGTGACCAGCAGGCGGCCCTCGCCGAGATGCACCGGGTGCTGCGACCGGGCGGGCTGCTGCTGTTGATGGACCACATCGAGTACACCCGGTGGCCGCTGCGTGCGGTCGAGGCACGCAAGACCCGCCCACGGCGACTGCCCCGCGCCGTGGCCGAGCAGGTCGGCTTCGTGGTCGACCACCATCACCGGGTGGGTCTGGGGTTCGTGGAGGCGGTCGTGGCACATCGTCGGGCAGCGTGAGGCAGACCACGATGACGCAGACCGCAGATGAGCGCCGCGACCAGGTGCTGGCCGAACTCGCCGACCTGGCCGACCCCGGGCTTCGGGCCGTGAACCAACGCCACGGTGATGACCATGGCGTGAACCTGGGCGCGCTGCGAGCCCTGGCCAAGCGACTGAAGACCGACCACGAGCTGGCCATGCTGCTGTGGGCCACCGGTGACACCGCGGCCCGCCTCGTCGCGCTGCTCATCTGTCGGCCCAAGGCGTTCACGGCCGACGAACTGGACGCGATGCTGCGAGCCGTCCGCGGCCCCAAGGAGCACTACTGGCTGGTCAACTACGTGGTCAAGAAGAGCGGTCACGCCGAGCAGTTGCGCCACCGGTGGTTCGCCGACGCCCACCCCCGGGTCGCCAGCGCCGGCTGGGAACTCACCAGCGAGGCGGTCCGCAAGTCGCCGGACCTGCTCGACCTGCCCGGTCTGCTCGATCTGGTCGAGGCGCGGATGGCCGACGCCCCCGACCCGCTGCAGTGGGCGATGAACGAGACGTTGGCCACGATCGGCATCCACCACGAGCACCTGCGCCGTCGGGCCATCGACATCGGGGAACGGCTCGAGGTCCTCAAGGACTACCCCACCGCGCCGAACTGCACCTCGCCGTTCGCGCCCCTCTGGATCGCCGAGATGGTCTCGCGCCAACGCTGACGTGCCCGGACCCCCGCAGGGGTCCGGGCACGTCGGTGCGACAGCGTCGTGATCAGATCACGATCTGCAGCGGGTTCTCCACGATCTGGCGGAACCGGGCCAGCCACTGGGCAGCCACGGCCCCGTCGGCGGCGCGGTGGTCGACCGACAGGGTCACCGTGCACACGGTGGCCACGGCCGGCTGGCCGTCCTCGCCCACCACGATCTGCGGCTTGGCCGCACCCACGGCCAGGATGCCGGCGTGCGGCGGGTTGATGATGGCGCTGAACTCGTCAACGCCGTACATGCCCAGGTTGCTGATGGTCAGCGTGCCGCCCTCGAGCTCGTTCTGCTGCAGACGGCCCTCGTTCGCGCGGACCACGGCCTCCTTGATGGCGGTCGCCAGACCGGTCAGGGAGGTGCCGGCGACGTTGCGGAACACGGGCGTCACCAAGCCCTTCTCCGAGGCGACCGCGACGGCCACGTCGACCTGGTCGTAGGTGATGGTCGCCTCATCGGTCCAGGTGACGTTCATCTCCGGAACGTCGACCAGGGCCCGGGCAGCGGCCTTGACGATCAGGTCGTTGACCGAGATCTTCACCGGCGAGGCCTCGTTGAGTTGCTTGCGCAGCCCCAGCAGGGCGTCCATGTTCAGCGCCGCCTTCAGGTAGAAGTGCGGGGCGTCACGCTTGGACTGCTGCAGGCGCGAGGCGATCAGGCGTCGCAGCTTGCTGTTCGGCACAGCGGTACCACCCTGCGGGACCGGCTGGGCGGCTGCGGGGGCAGCGGCCTGGGCCGGGGCAGCGGCGGCCACCGGGGCCTGCTCCGCGGCCTGGTCACCGGACTCCAGGGCTGCCAGCACGTCGACCTTGCGGATGCGTCCGCGCGGTCCCGTCCCGGCCAGGCCCTCGAGGTTGATGCCGTGCTCGACGGCCATCTTGCGGGCCAGCGGGCTGACGAAGATGCGCTCCCCGTCGGCGCGCGACGGCGCCGGAGTTGACGGAGCGGCGGTCGCTGCCGGGGTCGACGGGGCGGCGGGTGCCTCGACGGTCTCGGCCGGAGCGGCCATGTCCTCGGCGATGGCCTCGGTCGGTGCCTCCTCGGCGGGGGTGGCGGGGGCCGCCTCCACCTCGGGAGCCGCCTCGGCGGCAGGGGCGCCACCCAGTTGGGCCACCAGGACGTCTCCGGCGGCGGCGTCGTCCCCGGCCTGCAGCAGCACGGCGACAGGGTCGCCGACGGTCACCGTCTCGCCACCCGCACGCACGATCTTGTGGATGGTGTAGTCGGCGTCGGCGTCAACGTCGACCAGCGCCTTCTCGGTCTCCACGCAGATGAGCGGCTCGCCCTTCTTCACCGACGCGCCCTCTTCGACGTACCACTTGTCGAGGAGTGCCTCGTCGGAATCGGCGGAGACTCCCGGCATTCGCAGGAATGTTGCCATGGGTCAGTTTCCCTTCACGATGTCGTTGAGGGCAGCCACGATGTCGGGGGTGTTCGCATTCGCGGCCTGCTCCAGTGCCTTGGAGATGCTCGGCGAGGCCTCCCCACCGGTGACGCGCGCCACCGGCGCATCCAGGTAGTCGAAGAAGCGTCGCTGGATTTCGTCGGCGACCCAGCCGCCGTAGGAGGTGCCCTGGGCGCCCTGCTCGACGATGACGACGTTGTTGGTCTTCTTGATCGACTCCCCGACGGTCTCCCAGTCGAAGGTGGCGCGGTCGAGCCAGCGCAGGTCGATGACCTCGCCGTCGACGCCGGACTGCTCGACGGCGTCCAGCGCGCGCGCGACCATGGACAGGTAGGAGATCACGGTGACCTCCGAACCCTCACGGCGCACCGCGGCCTTGCCGAAGGGCAGGACGAAGTCGAGGTCCTTGGGTGCCAACTGCTCGGTCTTGTACAGGTCGGCGTCATGCTCGAGCACGGCGACGGGGTCACCGGTCTGCATGGCGGCGTTGAGCAGGCCGACGTAGTCGAGGGCATTGGACGGGGCGATGATGCGGAACCCGACCGAGGTGGCGAAGATGCCTGCGGGGTCCATCGAGTGCTGGGATCCGTAGCCGGTGGTGGTGCCGATCTTCATCCGCAGCAGCATCGCCATCGGGTGCTCGCCGCCGAACATGTGGCGCGCCTTGGCGATCTGGTTGAAGATCTGGTCGGCGGCCACCCAGATGAAGTCGGCGTACATGAGCTCGACGACGGGGTAGAAGCGGCCGTCCAGGGCGATGCCGCCGCCCAGACCGGTGAAGCCGGCCTCGGAGATGGGGGTGCCGAGGCAGCGGTCGGGGAAGCGGTCGGCCAGGTTCTTGGTGGCGCCACGCGAACCGCCCGAGAGCTTGTGGACGTCCTCGCCCATCACCACGATCTTGTCGTTGGTCTCCATCCGGCGGTTCATCACGTCGGCGACCACGTCGACGAACTTCTTCTTCTCGAGGTCACCCTCACTGAAGTCGGCGGTGTCCTTGACGGTGAGCCCCTCGTAGGTGGGGGCCTCGCCGCGGATGTTCACGTCAATGAAGTCGGCCGAGGGCCACAGTTCGGGGCGGATCTTCAGCGCACCGGGCTTGCCGTCGGGGTCGGGCTCGGTCAGCCGGGCGCTGACGTCCTTGTTGGCCTTGACGGCGCGCGCGGCCAGGGCATCCAACTGCTCGCGGGTGGCAAGGCCACGGCGGATCAGCTGGGCCTCGAGCAGCTTGATGGGGTCACGCTCACGCCACTCGGCCTCCTCGTCCTTGGATCGGTAGCCGAAGGCCGAACCCGGGAACGGACCGTTCTGGTGGAAGTAGCGGTAGGTCTCGACCTCGATGATGGCCGGCCCCTTGCCGCTGCGCATGTACTCCAGCGCCTGCAAGGTGGCGAGGTAGACGGCCAGGACGTCCTGCCCGTCGACGCGCCAGGCCGGGATGCCGAAGCCGATGCCGCGGCTGGACAGGCGGGGCTCGCCGGTGGCCTCGAAGACGTTGGTCGAGACGGCGTACTGGTTGTTCTCGATGAAGAACAGGGTGGGCAGGTCCCAGGCGGCGGCCAGGTTCATGGCCTCCAGCACCGAGCCGATGTTGGCGGCGCCATCACCGAAGTAGGTCACCGAGACGTTGTCGGTGCCGGCCTGCTTGTGTGACCAGGCGAAACCGGTGGCGAAGGGGACGGCACCGCCGACGATGGCGTTGGTGCCCATGGCACCCATCTCCTTCCACTGCAGGTGCATGGAGCCGCCACGGCCCTTGCAGTACCCGTCGCTGAGGCCGGCGATCTCGCTCATGGTCCGGTACAGGACGTCCACGATGTCATCACTGAACTCGCCGTCGAGGGTGAAGCCATCCGGGTTGACGCCGTTGAACACCTTGGCCAGGAACTGGTGGTGGCCACGGTGCGAACCGTTGACCTGGTCGGCGACGACCAGGGGAAGAGCCGAACCGACAGCACCGGCCTCCTGCCCGATCGAGGAGTGTGCCGGGCCATTGATCAGCTTCTGGCCGGCCAGGTTCAGCACCTCCTCCTCGAAGGTGCGGATGAGGTGCATCTGGACGATGGCATTCTGCAGCAGAGTCGGGTCGGCGGCGTCCCAGTCGGCTGGGGTCGTCTTGAGTTCCACCCAGGGGGTGGTCGGCTTCAAATTCTTGACGGTAGGCATGGATCCTTGTCCTCATCGAGGCGACATTCGCCTGGTGTTCGGGGGGCGCGCCGCGAGGCGCCGACGCCGGTTCCAGCGATGGTTCCCGTTAAGCTTGAGGGATAAACCTTTGCGGGGCACTCGTTCCGGCAGACAATTGGGAGTATACATGCCTATACATGTATGCACCATGCGGCCACGATCACGAGACATGACGCAGGGGCATCCCTCACAACGGACCTAGAGAAGGCAGCACGGTGGTAGTAGAGACGCTCAACCGGAAGTCAGCGATACCGCTGTACGTGCAGCTGGCCGACATCTTGCGGACGAAGATCCAGGACGGCGAGTGGGAACCGGACGAGAAGATTCCGTCCGAGAACGAACTCAACCGCATGTACGGCCTCAGCCGGATGACGGTGCGCCAGGTGCTGACGAACCTGGTCGATGAAGACCTGTTGTACCGGGTGCACGGCAAGGGCACCTTCGTGGCGCACCGCAAGATCTCGACCCGATCCCCCTCCTACCAGGGCATCCGGGAGCAACTCGAGGCGCAGGGCTTCGACACCAACACCGAGGTGCTGGTCGAGGACCTGGTGCCCGCCGATGCCCGCGTCGCGCGCCACCTCGGCATCGAGGTCGGCGACAACGTCTACCGGATCCGTCGGGTGCGCCGGGTCGACGGCAGTCCCATCTCGATCCACGAGAGCTTCGTCCCCGAGAAGTTGGCGCCGCGGCTGCTGGAGGCCGACCTCGCCAAGCAGCAGTTGTGCACGGTGCTGGAACGTGACCACGGGCTGCGGATGGCCACGGTGCAGGAGTCGCTGGAGTCGGCACTGGCCACCAAGTCCGAGGCGGAGGCGCTCGCGGCCCGTCCCGGCACCCCGGTGCTGCTGCTGCAGCAGCACATCCGTCACGACGACGGCCAGATGTTCGAGTTCACCAAGATCGTCTTCCGCGGCGACAAGGTGAAGCTGGAGTTCCACTACGACCTGTGAGGTCGTCGTCCCACTCTCTTGTCCCGTTCGGCCACCGCCGTGGCGCCGATGCTGGCGGCGGTGACGAGCAGCACCGCCACCCACGAGGCGACGCCGAGCCACTGGCCGAGCAGCAAGGCACCGACCAGGGCCGCGAAGCCGGGTTCAAGGCTGAGCAGGATGCCGAAGACGTGCCGCGGCAACCGGCGCAGCGCCGCGAACTCCAGCGAGTACGGGACCACTGAGCCGAGCAGTCCGGTGCCGATGGCCAGCACCACCAGGACAGGGTCGGCGAACAGTGCGACCGCGCCCTGGGCGCCCAGCGGCAGCATCGCCAACGCGCCGACCGCCATGGCGACAGCGAGCGGCCCCTGCCCCGGCGCCATGGCACCCACGCGAGCGCCGAGCAGGATGTAGATCGCCCACAACGTGGCGGCCACCAGGGCGAACAGCACCCCCAGGGGATCCAGGGGGGTCTCGCCGCGGAAGCCGTCCAGACCGAGCAGGGCGACCCCGCCCAGCGCCATCACCACCCACAGCAGGTCGCGTGGGCGTCGGGACAGGACGGCTGACAGGGTCAGTGGGCCCAGGAATTCGAGGGTGACGGCCACCCCCAGCGGCAACCGTTCGACCGCGGCGTAGAAGAAGCCGTTCATGGCCCCCAGCGACAGGCCGAACAGGACCACCCAACGCCAGGTGCGGGCCGTCCAGCCCGAGGTGCGGGGACGCACCACGACCAGCAGGATGAGGGCCGCGGCCACCAGCCGCACCGAGGTGACACCCCAGGCCCCGGCGACCGGGAACAACTGGGTGGCCAGGGCGGCCCCGAACTGCAATGACAGGCAACTGCCCATCACCATCAGGGCCGCACTGGAACGATTCAGCTGGTTCAGGGTCAGACCGCTCGCGCGGCGAGGGCTTCCTCGAGCGAGGCCAGGTTGATGACCCCGTCGTGGGTCAGGTCGGGACCGGCCAGGGTGGTGGCGGGCTGGTCCGGCTCCCCCAGGTAGCTGACCACGGTCGCCGCCGCCGGGAAGGGGTCCTCGGTGGTGTAGTGGCTGACGGTGACGACATGGGTCAGGCCGGCGTTCTCGGCGGCCTTGGCGCCGGCTTCGGAGTCCTCGATGACGACGGCCTCGTCGGCGCTGACACCCAGGGCCTCCAGCGCCATCAGGTAGATGTCGGGGGCAGGCTTCTTGGCCTTGACCATGTCACCGGCGAAGACACCGGCCATTCGGGCCCGGTTCTCGGGGCCGATCACCGAGGCCAGCACGGCCTCGACCGAGCCGACGGCGGAGGTGGAGGCGACCGCCACCTGCCAGCCGGCGTCCAGGGCCTCCTCGATGAGGCGGCGCACCCCGGGGCGGCCGGGCAGCTTGCCGGCCTCGACGATGTCGACGTAGGCGGCCGACTTGGCCTTGTGGAACTCGGCGATCCGGGCGTCGAGCTCGGCGCCCTCACCCAGACCATGATCAGGGTTCTGCGACAGGTAGTGGCGCAGGCGCTCCTTGCCGCCGCCGATCTTGAGCAGCTGACCGTACTCGTCGGTCCCCCACTGGAAGCCGACGCCCGCGTCGGCGAAGACCTGGTTGAAGGCGACCAGGTGGCCGTCGAGTTCGGTGTCGGCGAGGACGCCGTCGCAGTCGAGGATCAGTGCGCGGCTCATGCCTGTGCCTTTCCGGCCGAACCGAACAGGTTGATGTGCTCGGTGACGGTGGCCTTCATGGCCTCGATCTGGTCGGCGAAGAGCTTGACCGGCTCCCACTTGCCTGATGCCTCGGCGGCCTTCAGGTGTTCCAGGGCGCTGTGCATGAAGGCAAGCTTCAATGCGGTGGAGATGTTGATCTTGGACACCCCCGCCGTGATGAAGCGGGTGAACTCCTCGGCCGAGAGGCCGGTGCCACCGTGCAGGACGATGGCCAGGTCGGTCTTCGACGCGAACTCCTCGACGCGCTCGAACAGCAGGACGGGCGAGGCCTTGTACAGGCCATGGGCGGTGCCGAGCTGGGGGGCGATCAGGTCGGTGCCGGTGTCGGTGGCAACCTCGATCAGCTTGTCGACGGAGTAGCTGTGCTTGGCGGTGTCCGACCCGACGCCGTCCTCGACCCCGATGATGTTCTCGATCTCGGACTCGACGTCGACGCCGGCGGCATGCGCTTCGGCGACGACCTCACGGGTCTCGGCCCAGGCGGTGTCCAGGTCGCGGTCGCTGGCGTCGAAGAGCACCGACGACCAGCCGTACTTGATGGCCTCGGTGATCACGGCCCGGTCGGGGCAGTGGTCCAGGTGCAACGCGACGGGGACGTCGACGCGTGCGGCGGCGAGCTTGGCGGCGGCGCCCAGCGCCTCGGCGCCGAGCACCTTGAGGGTCTTGACCGAGGTCTGCAGGATGATCGGCGACCGGGCCTCGTTGGCGGCATCAACAACGGCGTTGAGCGACAACTGGTCCACGATGTTCACGGCGGGCACGGCGTAACCGCCTGCCTTGGCCGCCAGAGTCAGCGCCTTGGTGCTGGCGAAAGTCATAGTGTGCTCCTGAAGGGGGTAGTTCACGTCGATTAACGGCGAGTATACATGTATATACGAGTGCATACAACGCGCCGGATGTTGCCATCGGCCCTCAGCGAGCGTCCAGCTCGGCCTGTTGGATGCGCGTCTCCAGCGCCCGCAACGCCTCCCGGCTGGCCTGGTCGGCGTCAATCCCGCTGGCGTGCGCCCGCAGCACCAGGTCAATGATCCCCTGCCCCACCTGGTCGGCGGTGACCGGTGCGTCTGGCAGGTCGATGGGCACGTGGTGGTTGCGGGTCCGACTGGCCACCTTGGTGGCCCGGGCGACGACGCTGAGGGACTGCGCGATGCCGTCCAGGGACGAGGTGCGGCCCTTCTCGGCACGCTTGCGCGCCTCCCAGGCAATTTTCGGGTCGTCGGGCACCTCGTCCTCGCCGAAGACGTAGGGGTGCCGGTCAGTGAGCTTGTCGGCAATGCCGGCTGCGACCTCGTCCAAGGTGAACCGGCCCTGCTGTTCGGCAATCTCGGCGTGGAAGTAGACCTGCAGCAGCAGGTCGCCGAGCTCCTCGACCAGGTCGGTGTCATCACCGGTCTCAATGGCGTCGATCACCTCACCGGTCTCCTCGACCAGATAGGTGACCAGGCTGCGGTGGGTCTGCTGGGCGTCCCAGGGGCACTCCCGGCGCAGCCGGTGCATCACCTGGCGCAACCGCAGCAACTCCTGGCCGGGTTCGCTCATCAGCCCTGAGAGTCGAGCGACTCGGGGCCGACCTGCGACAGCGAGCCGTTGCCGTGGCGCAGGCCGAGCTGCTCACGGTCCCAGCTGCCGAGGCGGGGGTTGACCACCACGTCCATGGCCGTGATCTGGGCGATGCCCCGGTCGGCGCCGACCTGGGTGGCGGCCAGGAAGAAGGTGCCGTAGGCGCGGGCGACCTCGCTGCAGCCGGGCGCATCGAGGGCACCGTCGACCTGCTGGTCGGCCAGCGCCTGGCGCACCTGCGCGTCGGAGTAGGACAGGCCGTTCTGCTCGGCCAACGCCTTCCCGATCAGCCCCTGCAGGGCGATGATGCGGATCTGGGCGTCCATGGCGTCCTGGCTGAAGCCCAGTGGCGCGGCGCAGGCCTGGGCGGCTGACTGCAGGTCGGTGAGGCTGATGCTGTGGCCCTCGACCTCGAAGGCGGTGCCACCGCTGGGGTGGGCGCAGCCGGTGACGGCCAGCGCCGCCGCGACGGCCACGGCCCCAGTGCGAACTCGGCTCCAACCGGTACGGGCAGTGCGGGGCATCGATGTTTCCTCACGGTCGGACGTCGCTGGCGGCTCTCGCAGCATCGCGACGATCCTAGCCATGCTCGGCGTGGACCAGCACCGGGAAGATGTCGGTGACCAGCGCGGTCACCCACTCGAGCAGTTCCTGGTCGGCCATCAATCCGCTGGTCACCGAGGCACGCGGGCGGGGCACCAGCACCACGTTGAGGGCGCGCTTGATCACGGTGCCGGGGTAGAGCCGGTCCAGCCTCATCTGGCGGGACTCGGGCAGGTCGGCCGGCGCCAGCCGGATGTTGGTGCCGACCGTGGTGACCTCCTGGATGCCGCGCTCACGGCACAGCAGCCGGAATGCCGCGACGTCCAGCAACGCCTGCACCTGCTCGTTGAACTCGCCGTAGCGGTCGCGCAGTTCGGTGGCGACCTCGGCGATGTCGGCGCTGTGACGCACCTCGGCCAGGCGCTTGTACATCTCCAGGCGCAGGCGTTCGGACTCCACGTAGTCGGTCGGCAGGTGGGCGTCGACGGGCAGCTCGATGCGCATGTCGGCCTCGGGTTCGGTGTCCTCGCCGCGGAAGTCGCTGACTGCCTCCCCCACCAGGCGGATGTACAGGTCGAAGCCGACGTCGGCGATGTGGCCCGACTGCTCACCGCCCAGCAGGTTGCCCGCGCCGCGGATCTCGAGGTCCTTCATGGCGATCGCCATGCCGGCGCCCAGGTCGGTGTGGGCTGCCATGGTGGACAGCCGGTCGTGGGCGGCCTCGGTGAGCGGCTTGTCCGGCGGGTACAGGAAGTAGGCGTAGCCCCGGTCACGGCCACGTCCGACGCGGCCCCGGATCTGGTGCAGCTGTGACAGGCCCATCAGGTCGGCACGGTCGATGATCAAGGTGTTCGCCGTCGAGATGTCCAGACCTGCCTCGACGATGGTGGTCGAGACCAGCACGTCGGCGCGACGTTCCCAGAAGTCGACCATGATCTGCTCGAGTTGCTTCTCGCCCATCTGCCCGTGGGCGGTGACCACCCGTGCCTCGGGCACCAGTTCCCGCAGCCGGCGCGCCGTCTTCTCGATGGACTGCACCCGGTTGTGGACGAAGAACACCTGCCCCTCGCGGGCCAGTTCGCGACGGATGGCCGCCACCACCTGGCCCTCGTCGTAGGGGCCGGCGAAGGTCAGCACCGGGTGGCGCTCCTCGGGCGGGGTGGCGATGGTGGACATCTCGCGGATGCCCGTGATGGCCATTTCGAGGGTCCGAGGGATCGGGGTGGCGCTCATGGAAAGCACGTCGACGTTGAGACGCAAACGCTTCAGCGCCTCCTTGTGCTCGACGCCGAAGCGCTGCTCCTCGTCGACGATGACCAGGCCCAGGTCCTTGAAGGCGACATCGCTGCCGAACAGCCGGTGGGTGCCGACCACCACGTCGATCTTGCCGCTGGCCAGCCCGTCCTTGGTCTTGGCGATCTCGGCGTCGGTCTGGAAGCGGCTCATGGGTGCCACGCTCACCGGGAAACCGGCGTAGCGGTCGGTAAAGGTCTGGAAGTGCTGCTGGACCAGCAGGGTGGTCGGCACCAGCACCGCCACCTGCTTGCCGTCCTGGACGGCCTTGAACGCGGCCCGGACGGCGATCTCGGTCTTGCCGTAGCCGACGTCACCGGAGACCAGCCGGTCCATGGGGACGACGGCCTCCATGTCACGCTTGACCTCCTCCAGGGTGGCCAACTGGTCGGGCGTCTCGACGTAGGCGAAGGCGTCCTCCAGTTCCCGCTGCCAGACGGTGTCGGGGCCGAAGGCGTGGCCACGGCTGGCCTGACGCGCCGCGTACAGCTTGATCAACTCGGCCGCGATCTCCTTGACGGCCTTGCGGGCGCGGGACTTGCGCTGGCGCCAGTCGGCCCCGCCCATCCGGTCCAGGGACGGATTCTCGCCGCCGACGTAGCGGGTGACCAGGTCGAGCGCGTCCATGGGGACGAACAGACGGTCGCCAGGTTGGCCCCGCTTGGACGGCGCGTACTCGATGACCAGGTATTCGCGGGTGGCGCCCTGGACGGTGCGGGTGGTCATCTCGATGTAGCGGCCGACCCCGTGGTGCTCGTGGACGACGGGGTCGCCGACGACGAGTTCCAGCGGTTCGATCTGGTTCTTGCGGCGCGAGGGCATCTTGCGCGCCGCCTTGTCGGCAGCCTGGGAGCCGGCCAGGTCACCGGTGGTGAGCACGGACAGACCGAGCGCTGTGGCCCGGAAGCCATGCTGCTGGGTGGCGGTGACGATGGTGATGGTGTTGGCCGGCGGCGCCTCCTCCAGCACGGTCGCGACCTGGGCGGGCAGGTCGTGGTCGGCCAGCACCTCCTTCATCCGGGCAGCCAGACCGGGGCTGTCGGCGGTCAGGACGACGCGATCACCGCGGGCCAGCGAGTCGGCGAAGTCAGCAATCGCCCCCTCGACGTCGCCGCGCCACGACTCGGTGGCGGCGATGGCCAGGGTGTGGGACTCGACGCCGTCGAGGGTGACGTCGCTGGTGGCGATGTCGCCGGCGTCGGGGGCCGAGGAGAAGGGTGACAGGGTCCACCAGGACTGGCCGCGCCCCAGCGAGACGGCCCGGACGTCGCCCAGTTCGCGGTAGGCCGAGGAGGACACGTCGATCGGTGCCCGGCCTCCCCCGGCCGCACCCGACCAGGACGCCTCCAGGAATTCCCGGCTGGTGCGGACCAGGTCGATGGCGCGGCTGCGCACCAGTTCGGGGTCACTGACCAGCACCAGGGTGTTGGTGGGCATCACCTCGACGAGCAGTTCGAGGCGGTCGACCAGCACCGGGGTCAGGGCCTCCATGCCCTCCACGGCGTGACCTTCGGCGATCCGGTCGAGCATGTCGGTCAGTTCGGGGTGCTCGCTGATCAGCGCCCTGGCCCGGGCCCGCACCTGGTCGTTGAGCAGCAGTTCGCGGCAGGGGCTGGCGGTGACCTCGGTGAGGGTCTGGTCGGTGGAACGCTGGTCGGCGACGGTGAAGGTCCTGATCTCGTCGACCTCGTCGCCGAAGAAGTCGATCCGGACGGGATGTTCGTCGGTGGGCGGGAAGACGTCGACGATGCCGCCGCGCACGGCGAACTCCCCGCGACGCTCCACCAGGTCGACCCGGTTGTAGGCAGCGGCGACCAGCGCCTCGGCCAGTGCTCGCGGACTGGACTCGGCACCCTTGCGCACGACGACCGGTTCCAGGTCGGCCAGGCCCTGGGCCTGCGGCTGCAGGATCGAGCGGACGGCGGCGACGACCACGGTGGGCTTGGGCTGCTCGGAGTTCCCGACGATGCGGCGAAGCACCTGGAGCCGACGCCCGACGGTGTCGGAGCGGGGGCTGAGCCGCTCGTGGGGCAGCGTCTCCCAAGCCGGGTAGTAGCAGACGTCCTCGGGGCTGAGCCATGACTCCAGGCTGGCCACCAGGTCCTCGGCCTCGCGGAAGGTCGAGGTGACCATCAACGTCATCCGACCCGTCTTGCTGGCCAGGGTGGCCGCGATGGCGGCACGAGAACTGGAGGGGGTGGTCAGGTCGAGCGCTGGCTGGCCGGCGCGTCCCCTCTCGAGGGCTTCGGCCAGCTGCGGGTCGGTCGCGAGCAGGTCAACGAGTCCGGAAAGAGTCACCCGCCGAGTTTAGGCGATGCCGCTCCACGGCCACACCCGTCGACCCAGCAGCGTGCACCCAGTGAGCCAATCCGGCCACCGGGAAGCGTTCTTGGTCCACTGGGTGCACGTTGCTGTTCGACCCGGCCTGTGGAGAACCTTCCGCCACGCAGAAAACCTGTGGAGAACTGGTCGTGGCCGCGCCGCGACACCCATAACCGGGGCATGACACCAGCAACCCACCTCATTGTCCGAGCCCAGGTACCCCTGGACCGGCGCGGTCA
The DNA here is from genome assembly GCF_017355265.1 of Tessaracoccus sp. SD287. GTDB lineage: Bacteria > Actinomycetota > Actinomycetes > Propionibacteriales > Propionibacteriaceae > Aestuariimicrobium. The sequence goes on along the minus strand of NZ_JADIJQ010000012.1, from coordinate 58,228 downwards.
CGTCGACGAACAGGTGCGCCGCGGGAACCTGCGGGCGATCCTGCCCGGCATCTACACCGCCGCCGAGTCCGATACCTGGCTGGACCGGGTGCACGCCGCCCAAGCGGCCCGTCCGCAGGCCACCGTGATCGGGGCCGCAGCCGCCCGTCTGCTCTTCTGGCCAGCGCTGGCGAACGAGACGGTGCCCATCGCCCCGGCGCGCTTCCGCAATCCCCCACCCTGGCTGGTCCCGACGCTGGACAGCATTCCGACCGTCCTGACGGTGAACCGGGGGGACCTGAGGATCGCGAGCCCAGCACTGGCGGCGCTGCAGCTGGTCGACGCGATGGGCGCCAGCCCAATCGATGAGGTGCTGCGCAGCCGCGCGGCGACGATCCGCCAGCTCACTGACGCCCTGGACGCGTTGCCGAACCGAGCCGGCAATCGCCACCGCGCGCGTCTGCTGTGGGAGTCACGGGACAGCCCATGGTCGGCACTGGAGCGCCGAGCGCATTCCACCCTGCGCCAGGCAGGAATCAAGGGCTGGCGAGCGAACCACCGGGTCCGCATCCTGGGTCGCACGTTCTACATTGACGCAGCCTTCCCCGGGGCAAAGCTCGCCCTGGAGTTCGATGGCTGGGCCTACCACAGCAGCCAAGCGGCGATGGAGTCCGACGCCGAGCGTCACAACTATCTGCAACTCGATGGGTGGACGGTGCTGCGCTTCACCTGGCACAGTCTGGACACCATGCCGGACCTGGTCATCAGGACCTTGCGCAAGCTCTCAGCAACGTGCACCCAGTGAGGACGGTGTCGGCGCAGCGACTGAGAGAGCCGCACTGTGTGCACGCTGCTGGAGTGGAATCAGCTGTTGAAGATGTTCTGCGCGGCCGCCAGCCCGTCGCGGATCAGCACCTCGATCGCGTCACAGGCGCGGCTGGCCTCGACCAGCACGTCGTCGCGCAGCTTCGCCGGGAAGGGCTCCAGGACGTAATCGGAGGCGGCCTGCCGGCCCGGGGGGCGACCAATGCCGTAGCGGACGCGGAAGAAGTCACCCGAACCGAGGTGGGCGCGGGTCGACTTGAGGCCGTTGTGGCCGTTGTCGCCGCCACCGACCTTGATCCGCAACTGGCCGAAGTCAATGTCCAGTTCGTCGTGGACGACGATGACCTGGTCGGTGGGGATTTTGTGGAAGGAGCACAGCGCCCGAATCGAGCGTCCCGACTCGTTCATGTAGGTGCGGGGTTTGGCCAGCACCACCTTGACCGCGTCCCCGACGGCACCGAAGCCGCTCGCCCCCAGACGCGTCTCGGCGACATCGGCATACATACCGCGGGGGGCAGAAAAACTGACCCGCCCACGCGAGGCCGCCTCGTCGACGACGAGAAAGCCCGCGTTGTGGCGGGTCGAGGCGTAGGCGGAGCCCGGGTTGCCGAGCCCCGCCACCAGCCAGGGAGAATTCATGACGGCCCAGACCTGGGTCGTGCTCAGGCCTCTTCAGCAGCGGCAGGAGCCTCGTGCTCGATGCCGGCCTCAGCCTCGGCCTCGGCCATCTCGGCGTCCAGCTGGGCCTGGCTCGGGGCATTGGTGATGTTGACGACCAGCGCCTCGGGGTCACCGGCGATCTCGACGTTCTCGGGCAGCTGCAGGTCGCCCAGCAGGATCTGGGTGCCGACCTCGGCGCCCTCGATCGAGACCTCGATCTCGCTGGGGATGCTGGTGGCCGGGGCGAGCACGGTGATGGTGCTGTGCTCAATGCTGACCATGGTGTTGGGGGTGGCCTCACCGGTGGTCACGATGGCGACCTCGACCGAGACCTTCTCACCGCGGCGCACCAGCAGCAGGTCGACGTGCTCGATGAAACCGCGGATGGGGTCGCGCTGCACCTGCTTGGGCAGGGCCAGCTGGGCGGCCTCGCCGGGGACCTCAATCGACAGCAGGGCGTTGGCCTGGCGCAGGGCCAGCAGCGTCGCGTGGCCCGGCAGGGCGATGTGGACGGGATCGGTGCCGTGGCCGTACAGCACGGCGGGAACCTGGCCGGCGCGGCGCAGGCGGCGGGCAGCGCCCTTGCCGAACTCGGAACGGGACTCTGCGACGAGAGTGATTTCAGCCATTGTTGTTTCTCCTCAACCTCGAACGTGTGGGCTCGCGAGGGAGGGCAAACGGACTCCACTAATGGAGCTCGTCGATCACGGACAGGCGTCCCTCGCCAAGCAGCCCGGTGAGTCTATCGGCTGGACCGCGGGCCAGACAAATTCATCCGGCTGGGTCGGTGACGTCGGCGACCTGAGCGTCCAGGGTCGAAATGACGTCGTCCCCGGCCAAGGTGGCTGCCACGCCGTGGGCGCCGGCGCCGAGGGAGACGGTGCGTCCGGCCACGGTGGCGTCGGCGACCACCGGCCAGCGGCGCACCGACCCGAACGGGGTGATGGTGCCGCGCTCGTACCCGGTGGCGTCGCGCGCGGTGGCCGCATCCGGCATCGAGAGCCGGCTCACGCCGAGCAGTCCGCGCAGCTTGGGCCAACTGATCTCACGGTCGCCGGGCACCAGCACGAACAGGAAGTCGTCGTCGCCGCGACGCACCACCAGGCTCTTGATGATGTCGCCGGGTTCCACCCCGCGCGCCGCTGCCGCCTCGGCCAGCGACCCCACCCGACCGTGCCGGGTGATCGCGAACGGCACGCCGGCTGCCTGGAGGGCCGCCAGTGCGCGCTGTTCGCCGGGGTCGACCATGCTCAGGCGTGACCGTTGAACAGGGAGGTCACCGAACCGTCCTCGAAGACCTCGTGGATGGCCTTGGAGATCAAGGGGGCGATCGACAGCACCGTCAGCTTCGGGATGTCGACCCCGGCACGCTGGGGCAGCGTGTTGGTGACGATGATCTCTTCGAAGGGTGAGTCGTTGAGTCGTTGCGCAGCCGGGCCGGACAGCACCGGGTGGGTGGCGGCCGCGATGACCTTGGCGGCGCCGCGCTCGATCAGCGCCTCGGCGGCCTGGCAGATGGTGCCGGCGGTGTCGATCATGTCGTCAACCAGCAGACAGGTCTTGCCGACCACGTCACCGACCACCTCGTGGACCTCGACGGTGTTGGCCTTGTCGGGGTCACGGCGCTTGTGGATGATGGCCAGCGAGGAGTGCAGCCGGTCGGTCCACATGTCGGCCAGGCGCACTCGCCCGGCGTCGGGTGAGACCACGACGATGTCCTCACCGGCGTACTTCTCGGAGACGTAGTCCGAGAGCACCGGCAGCGCCCACAGGTGGTCGACGGGGCCGTCGAAGAAGCCCATGATCTGGGCGGCGTGAAGGTCGACCGACATGATGCGGTCGGCGCCGGCCACCTTGAACATGTCGGCGATCAGGCGGGCCGAGATGGGCTCACGTCCGAGGTGCTTCTTGTCCTGGCGAGCATAGGGATAGAAGGGGGCGACCACCGTGATCCGCTTGGCCGAGGCCCGCTTCAGGGCGTCGACCATGATCAACTGCTCCATGATCCACTCGTTCACCGGGGCGCAGTGGGACTGGATGACGAAGGCGTCCGAGCCTCGCACCGACTCCTCGAAGCGAACGTAGATCTCGGTGTTGGCGTAGGCCAGCGCCCGGGTGGGCACCAGCGGGACGCCCATCAGTTCGGAGATCTCATGGGCCAATTCTGGGTATGCGCGCCCCGAGAACAGCTTGATCTCTTTGTCATTGGGGCGCTTGACGCCACTGGTCACTGGGAGTCCTCCGGACGATCGGTGTGCTGGGCATTGACGTGGATGGTCTCGGCATCGATCAGGATCGCACCGGGCTGGAGCAGACTACCGGCCTCGACCCCGACCCCACCGACATAGCTCAACGGAGCGATGGTGGAGCCGTCGCCGATGGTGGCGTTGCGGATGGCGACGAAACCGGCCGCGGTGGTGCCCTGGCCGAGTTGGGCACCCGGCCGCAGGTGGGCGAAGGGACCGACCACGGCACCGGGCCCGACCACCGCCAGTTCGGCGTGACTACGAATGACGGTGGCGCCTTCACCGACCTCGACGTCTCGCAGGGTGGTGTCGGGGCCGATAGTGGCCCCGGACGCAATCGAGGTGGCGCCCTCCAGGTGGGTGTTGGGCAGCAGGGTGACGTCCTGGCCCAGGTCGACCTCCGACTCGATCCAGGTGCTGGTGGGGTCGAGGACCGTGACGCCTGCCCGCTGCCACTTCTCGACGATGCGGCGGTTCATCTCGGCATGCATCCGGCCCAACTGGACCCGGTCGTTGACGCCCTCGGTCTGCCACAGGTCGTCGATGATGTGGGCGCCGACCCGGTGACCGGCCCGGTTGGCGATGGTGATCACGTCGGTCAGGTACAACTCGCCCTGGGCATTGTCGGTGTCCAGGTTCGACAGGCCGTGGCGCAGCACCTCGGCGTCGAAGACGTAGATGCCGGAGTTGATCTCGCGGACCTCGGCCTCATCAGGGCTGGCGTCCTTCTGTTCGACGATGCGGGCGACCCGGTCGCCGTCGCGGATGACTCGACCGTATCCGGTCGGGTCGGGCACGACCGCCGTCATCACGGTGGCCTTGTTCCCGGCGCTGCGGTGCGCCTCGACCAGTTCCACCAGCGTCTCGCCGGTCAGCATGGGCACGTCGCCGTAGGTGACCACCACCTCGCCGGTGATCTGCTCCAGTCCGACCAGTCCGCAGCCCACGGCATGCCCGGTGCCCTTCTGCTCCTCCTGGACCGCGGTCCTCACCTCGGGGGCGATGTCGTGCAGGTGCTCGAGCACCTGCTCGCGGTTGTGGCCCACCACGACCACCAGGTTCTGCGGGTCGAGCGCCCCGGCCGCCGAGACCGCGTAGCTGAGCATCGTCTGGCCGGCGACGCGGTGCAGCAGCTTGGAGGTGGTCGACTTCATCCGGGTGCCGCCACCGGCTGCCAGCACGACGACGGCAGCCACCGGTGACGGGCTTCCTGGGTCCTGGGGACGGGATGGGTCCTGGCTGGGCTGGGTCACGGGTTCCTCCGCTTCACGGCTGTACATCGAGGTGCCGGACTGGCGGTGCCCACTCTATCGGCTCGGCGACGACCCCAGTGCGGCCAGTTGGGGATAGTGCGCGACCAGGTCGTCCAGCACCTGGGTGGCGACGGCGTAGGAGTCGACCAGCGGGTGGTGCACCAGCGCCAGCAGCGCCTGCCGGCGGGACTGCTGCAGGGCGGCGGCGATGGTGGCGTTCTCGACGTACTTGGCGTTGCTGACGATGCCCCGGGCGTGGGGCCACAGGTCATCGACCGGTTGGGGATGGATGCCGGTGGCGTCGATCCGGCAGGGGGCCTCGATGACGTCCTCGTCTGCCAGGGCGCCGATGGTGCCCCTGTTGGCGACGTTGAGGATCAACTCGGCCGGTTCGTCGTTGGCGATGGCGTGCATGATGGCCAGCGCCACCTGGTCGTAGCCGCCGGTCTGCAGGTCGTCCTGGTCGCGTTCGAAGCTTCCGGCAGCCTCACGGTTGGATGCCATGTAGGTCTGCTCGCGTTCGAGCCGGGTCGCCTCCCACAGGTCCAGCGCCCCGGGTCCCCCACCCAGGGCGGCGACCGCGGCGTAGAAGCGTCCCTGCTGGGCCGCCAGGAACTGTCCCCGCGGGTCCGTGGCCGCCAGGTCGGCGGCCAGTGCCTCACGGGTGAAGTAGTAGTAGTGCAGGTACTCGTTCGGGATGGCACCCAGTGTCTGGATGAGCGGGGCACCGAAGAGCCTGCCCTCCTCGAAGGTCTCCAGCAGGTCGGCGCGCTCCAGCAGCAGCGGCAGCACGTCCGCGCCGTCCACGTGCAGTCCGCGCAGCCAGCCCAGGTGGTTCAGGCCCAGGTAGTCAGGACGGATCTGCGCCCCCGGCTCGTCGGGCACCAGACCGGCCCCCCGCAGCGCCTTGAGGGCGCGGCGGGCGAGCCCGACAGGTGAGTCGCAGATGCCCACGACCCGGTCGCCGAGCCGCTCCCGCAGCACCTGGGTGATCACCCCGGCCGGGTTGGAGAAGTTGATCACCCAGGCCGAGGGCGCGTGGGTCTGGATGGCCTCGGCGAACTGCAGCGCGACCGGGATGCTTCGCAGCGCATAGGAGATGCCGCCGGCGCCGACGGTCTCCTGGCCGATGACCTGGTGGTCCAGGCAGATGCGTTCGTCGGCGGCCCGGGCATCAGTGCCGCCGACGCGGACCGCGGAGAAGACGAAGTCGGTGCCCGCCAGGGCCTGGCCTAGGTCGGTGGTGGCGATGACGGTGGGCGCGTCCTCACGACCGGCGGCCAGTTCGGCGACCACCTGGCTGATCGCGGCCAGGCGCACCTCGTCCACGTCGTACAGGCGCACCTCGCTGACCCGTCCGGGGCTCTGGTCGGCCATCAACGCGCGGTAGACCAGCGGGACGCGGAAGCCGCCGCCACCCAGAAGGGTCAGCTTCATGGTGTGGCCTCCTGCGGTCGGAGTTTGAGTCGAACGCGATTGCTCCCCGGGCAGGAGTCGAACCTGCGTCGCTAGTCCTGATTCAAAGTCAGGCGGGCCCTACCGGCAGACCAACCGGGGAACGCTGCCGCACGGGCAACACCGACACTCTACGCAAACTCCCTCGCCGAGCGCATGTCGTGGCGTCGCGGTGGAACCCGACCCCGTCATCGGGGAAACTGGGCCGGTGACCCAGACACCAGAGTCCCGCCGCGTCCGCGTCCGGATGACCAGCGCGGAACGTCGCGAACAACTGATCGACGTGGCCAGGGCGTTGTTCGCCGCCAATGGCTTCGAGGGCACCTCGGTCGAGGAGATCGCCGCCCGGGCCCTGGTGTCCAAGCCGGTGGTCTACGAGCACTTCGGCGGCAAGGAGGGCCTCTACGCCGTGGTCGTCGACCGCGAGTCGCGGGCCCTGCTGCAGTCGATCCGCACCTCGCTGATGGTGCACGCCGGGTTCCGGGAGCTGATTGAGCGGGGCGCCATGGCCCTGCTGGACTACATCGACGCCGAACCGGACGGCTTCCGCATCCTGGCCCGCGACTCCACGGTGGGCAGCAGCGGCGGGTCCTTCGCCAGCATCCTGAGCGACATTGCCGCCAAGGTCGAGGACCTGCTGGCCCGTCCGTTCAGCCGCCAGGGCTACGACCCCACCTTCGCCGGCCTGTACGCGCAGGCGCTGGTGGGTCTGGTGGCCATGGTCGGCCAGGCCTGGTTGGACGCGCGTGAACCGGCCAAGGAGGTGGTGGCGGCGCACGTGGTGAACCTGGCCTGGAACGGCATGCGCAACCTGGAGTTCGAGCCCGGGCTGATCTCGGGCGACGACGGGTCCTAGTGGGCCTGGATCTGGGCGAGCAGCAGCACGCGCAAGTCGTCGGCAATTCGGTCGAGGCGCTCCCCCGACAGGCTGCCCAACAGCGCCGTCTCGGTGGTCAGCAGGCTGTCCAGGGCCGCGTCCACCCGCTGCCTGCCCGGGGTGGTCAGGGTGACCAGCACCCCGCGCCCGTCGACGGGGTGGCTCTCGCGGACGACGAAGCCGCGCTCGACCAGCCGGTCGACCCGGTTGGTCATGGTGCCGGAGGTGACGTGGGTCTCCTTGAGCAACTGTCCCGGCGTCAGCCGGTACGGCTCACCGGCGCGACGCAGGGCCGCCAGCACGTCGAACTCCCAGATCTCCAAACCGTGCTCGGCGTAGGCGCTGCGGCGGGCCATGTCGAGGTACTGCTCGAGTCGCTTCACCCGCGACCACAGTGCCATCGGTTCCAATGACAGGTCGGGACGTTCGCGACGCCAGGCGGTCATGAGTTCGTCTACTTCGTCCTGCATGACCCTCAGTCAACCACGCCTTCGCCTCAGCTGACGGGGCGGGCCCCGGGGACCGGCCCCACGGCGCGGCGCACCGACCACACCGCCGGGTGGGTCTTCATCTGGGCGGCCAGGTCCATGGCCTGCTCCTCGGAGCCGACCAGGAACGCGCAGGTCGGCCCCGAACCGGACAGCATCGCGCCCAGCACACCGGCCCGGCGTCCGTGGTCGAGCACCCGGCCCAGTTCGGGGCGCAGGCTGATGGCGGGCCGTTCGAGGTCGTTGACCAGGGCCGCGCCGACCCCGGCGACGTCACCGGTGGCCAGGGCGTTCATCAGTTCCCGCGGAATCTCGGTGCCCGGCTCGACCTCACCGGCCGCGTGCATCTCGTCGAAGCGGCGGTAGACCAGAGGCGTGCCGAGTCCGTCCCGGGCCATGGCCAGCACCCAGTGGTAGGCGCCGCGGCTGATCATCGGGACCAGTTCGGTGCCTCGTCCGGTGCCCCGGGCCGTGCCGCCGACCAGCGCGAAGGGCACGTCGCTGCCGAGCCGGCTGCCCAGCTCGTGCAGGTCGTCGGGTTGGGTGTCCAGGTCCCACAGCATGGCGCAGGCCAGCAGGGCGGCGGCGGCGTCGGCGGACCCGCCGGCCATGCCGCCGGCCACCGGAATGGTCTTCATCACCGACATGGCCACCCCGTGGTCGACGCCGTAGGTCTCGCGCAACAGTTCGGCGGCCCGCACGGCCAGGTTCCCCTGGTCCTGGGGCAGGGTGTCGGCGCCCTCACCGCGCAGCTCGATGCTGATGCCCTCGGCGGGCAGCGCCTCGAGGTCGTCGTAGAGCGACACGGCGTGGAAGACCGTGCCGAGCGGGTGGTAGCCGTCATCCCCCAGCGGCCCGACCTTCAGCGCCAGGTTGACCTTGGCTGGAACCCGTACCTTGACCCGGCCCAACATGTGCAGCGTCGGCTGCGTCCCGGTCTGTTCCACCCGCTCAACCTAGCCCAGAGTGAAGCGCCTCGGCGATCTTGGCGAAGGCGGTGATGTCCAGGGTTTCGCCTCGGGCCCGGGGGTCGAAACCTGCCCGTTCGATCACCTCGGACGCCGCGGCCGAGCCGCCGCACAGGCCGGCCAGGGCGGCGCGCATCATCTTGCGGCGCTGCGCGAAGGCGGCGTCGATCACGGCGAAGACCTGCGCGCGGGTGGCGGTGGTCTCAGGTGGTTCCCGCAGGCTGATCTTGACCAGACCGGACTCGACGTTCGGCACCGGCCAGAACACCGTGGGCGGCACCGTGCCCACCCGGGTGGCCGACGCGTACCACGCGAGCTTGGCCGACGGCACGCCGTAGACCTTGGAGCCCGGCGGGGCCACCAGCCGGTCACAGACCTCGAGTTGGACCATCACCAGACCCGTGCGCCAGGTGTCGAACTGCGCCAGCAGGTGCAGCAACACCGGCACCGAGACGTTGTAGGGCAGGTTCGCGACCAGCGCGGTGGGCGCCGGGCCGGGCAGGTCCTGGACGGCCATGGCATCGGACTCGACGACCCGCAACCGGTGGGCCGCCTCGGGCATCCGCTCGCCGATGGTGCCGGGGAGCGCCCGAGCCAGCCGGTCGTCGATCTCAATGGCGGTCACCGAGGCCCCCACCTCGAGCAGTCCCAGGGTCAACGAACCGAGACCGGGGCCGACCTCGATGACCACATCGTCGGCGCTGACCCCGGACAGGGCGACGATCCGGCGGATGGTGTTGGCGTCGATGACGAAGTTCTGGCCGCGCTGCTTGGTGGGCGTCAGGTCGAGGCGGGCCGCCAGTTCGCGGACCGCCCCGGCGCCGAGCAGTGCGCTGTCGTGTCCACTCATGAGAGCTCCTCCATGTCGTCGGCCTCGATCTGGCCCCACTCGCCGTTGAACGCGTCAAAGGTGTTCTGGACGATCAGGTCGCAGAACTCGTCCAGGTCCTGGCCCAACTGGTCGGCCACGAAGCGCACGGTGTGCGGCAGCAGGTAGGGCGCGTTCTTCCGGCCGCGCACGGGAACCGGGGTCAGGAAGGGGGCGTCGGTCTCGACCAGGATGCGGTCCAGGGGGGTGATTGCCAACGCCTCGCGCTGGGGGCCGGCGGACCCGAAGGTGATGACCCCGGGGAAGCTGAGCCACGCGCCCCGGTCGAGGCATTCGCGGGCGAAGTCGGCGTCGCCGCTGAAGCAGTGCATGACGATGCGCCGTGGCAGGCCGACCTGGTCGAGCACCTTGAGCACGTCGGCGTGGGCGTCGCGGTCGTGGATGACCAGGGTCAGGTCGTGCTCGATGGCCAGCTCGATGTGGCGGGCGAAGCTGTAGCGCTGGCGGTCGTGTCCCTCGGGGTCGCGGGTGCGGAAGTAGTCGAGTCCGGTCTCGCCAATGCCGCGGACGAAGTCACCGGCGGTGGCGAGCTGGGCGACCTGGGCGAGCTGCTCGTCCAGCGCGTCACCGGCCCGGGCGGCCTCGTTGGGGTGGATCGAGACGCATGCGACGACCCCCGGCGTGACCCGGGCCAGGTCGACGGCGTACTGGTTGCCCTCGACGTCGCAGCCCACCTGGACGAGTCGGCTGACCCCGACCCGGCAGGCCAGGGCGAGGCTGTCGGGCGCCGACAGGCCGGTGTACTCGGTGGTGGTGTCGGCGTGGGTGTGGGAGTCGATGACCGGCCGCGGCAGCGCCTCGGGCAGTGTCGGCAGACCCCGCTCGGCCAGCTGCTCCTCGAGCCGGGACGGGTCGCTCATCGATCTCCTCCGGTGTCCCGGTCGGCGATCGCCCGGGCGTACAACTGCTTGCGGTTGACCCCGGTGGTGGCGGCCACCTCGGCGACGGCCGCCGACAGTTTCTCGCCCTGGGTCATGCGGGCGCGCACCAGGGCCAGCGGGTCGATGTCGTCGTCGCTGGCCGGGGCGCCGGCGACGACGACGCTGATCTCGCCGCGGGCATGCTCGACCGCCCACGCGGCCAAGGCGCCCAGGCCGTCGCGGCGCACCTCTTCGTAGGGTTTGGTGAGTTCCCGGCAGACCGCGGCCGGACGATCGACGCCAAAGGCCTCGGCGGCGTCGGTCAGGAAGTCGGCCAGCCGGTGGGGCGCCTCGAAGAAGACCATGGTGCGCGGTTCGTGGGCCAGGTCGGCCAGGCGGCGTCGGCGCGGGCCGTCCTTGCGGGGCAGGAACCCCTCGAAGCAGAAGCGGTCGGTCGCCAGACCGGAGACGGCGAGCGCGGTCAGCACCGCCGAGGGGCCGGGCACCGCGGTGACCTCGTGGCCCGCGGCCAGGGCGGCCTGGACCAGCCGGTATCCCGGATCGGAGACCAACGGCATGCCGGCGTCCGAGACGACCAGGACGTCGCCGTCGGCCAGCGCAGTGACCAGCTCGGGGGTGCGTTCGGCCTCGTTCTGGTCGTAGAAGCTGACGATGCGGGCGTCGGTGTGCAGTCCCAGCCGGCGCAGCAAGGTGTGGAAGCGGCGGGTGTCCTCGGCGGCGATCAGGGGGGCCGCCACGATGGCGGCCCGCAACGCGTCGGAGGCCTGGTCCTTGTGCCCGATCGGGGTGCCGGCGAGCACGACGCGTCCGGGTCTGTCCTGGCCGACGGTCGGCGCCTCGAGGTTGGTCACCCGTCCATCTTGCCCGTTCGGCGGACGAGCCGTGACCAGCCAACGCCTACGATGGCGGGGTGACGCGTACGCCCGAGCAAGACGACACCCTCACCGAAGCCCGTCCAGCGGGCTCGGTGGTCTATGGACCGGTCAGCCCCGATCTGGCCGACCAGCCGATGCTGCCGCTGCCGGTGGGCGAGCCGATCGTTGCGAACAGGCCCCTGCTGACCACCATTGAGCGCCTGCAGGACGGGCCGCCGAAGTCTGGTGTGGTCGGCTGGGTGGTGACGATCGCGATCACCCTGTTCGCGTTGGGGCTGCGGCTCTACCACCTGGACTTCCCCCGCAAGCTCATCTTCGACGAGACCTACTACCCCAAGGACGGCTGGGCGCTGCTCAATTTCGGCTTCGAACATGACTTCGTCAGCGAGGCCAATGCCCAGATTGCCACCGGCAACCTGGGCGCGTTGTTCGTGCAGGGACCCTGCTCGCGTCCGAACGCCGTCGACGACATTTGCTCGGCCTACGTGGTGCACCCGCCGCTGGGCAAATGGCTGATCGCCGCGGGCGAGGCCGTCTTCGGCATGAACTCGTGGGGATGGCGGGTGCCCTCGGCCGTGTTCGGGGCGTTGATGATCTTCCTGGTCATCCGCCTGGCCGCCCGGCTGGGCCGCTCGATGCTGGTCGGCGCCATCGCGGGAATCCTGCTCTGCTTCGACGGGCTGCAGTTCGTGATGAGCCGCACCGGTCTGCTCGACATCTTCCAGGCGACCTTCGTGGTGGCCGCGGTGACCGCCGTCGCCGCCGACCGGGACTGGTTCCGGCACCGGCTGGCCCGGCACCTGCTGAAGATCGGCGAACCCGACCTGGGCGGACGGTTCGGGCCGGCCTTGTGGTGGCGTCCGTGGCGGATCGTCGCGGGAGTGATGTTCGGCTGCGCCATCGCCGTGAAGTGGAACTCGATCTACGCGCTGGCAGCGATCGGGCTGCTGAGCGTCTTCTGGGACGTCTCGGCGCGCCGTCTGGCCGGCGCCAGGGGGCATGCCTGGTGGGCGTTGCTGCGCGACGGCATCCCGGCCTTCTTCTCCATGGTGGTGCTGGCGGTCCCGGTGTACATGGCGACCTGGCTCGGCTGGTTCCGGACAACCGCCGGCTGGGACCGCAACTGGACGTTGAACGAGGCCAACCAGGGCTCGGTGCTGGCCGACCTGCCGAACTGGCTCGGCTCCTGGCTGGCCTACCACCGCTCGATGTATGAGTTCCACACCGGTGACTTCATCAACAACGCCACCCACGTCTACGAGGCGCACCCGGCCGGCTGGCTGGTGATGGCACGGCCCATTGGCATTGACGCCCAGAACGACATCCAGCCCGGGCAGCAGGGCTGTGAGGCCGTCGGCGACACCTGTCTGCGGGTGATCACCGCGCTGGGCACCCCGACGCTGTGGTGGTTCGCCGCGGCGGCGCTGATCGCGGGCATCATCTACTGGGTCGCCGGGCGCGACTGGCGGTTCGGGCTGCCGATCGTGGCAGCGTTGGCGATGTACCTGCCGTGGTTCCAGTACACCGAGCGTCCGCTGTTCTTCTTCTACGCCGTGTGCATCGTCCCGTTCACGGTGGTGGTGCTGGCGCTGGTGCTGGGCAAGTTGTTGGGTGCCGCCGGGGACGCCGACCGCAGGCGCAACTCGTGGATCGTGTCCTCGGTGGTGGGTGTGGTGGCCCTGAACTTCGCGTTCAACTGGCCCATCTACACCGACGAACTGCTCACCCGCCGCCAGTGGCAGCTGCGGATGTGGTTCGGCAGCTGGATCTGAGCCGACCGGCTAGATCAGCATCAGGAACAGGGCCAGCCCGGACAGGATCACACCCAGGGCCAGCAGCCCCCAGCCGACCGACTCGGGCAGCGCCGCGTAACCGGCCAGGAACGAGCGACGGCCCGGGGTGACCCCGACGGTCGGGGCGTATGGCGGTGGCAGGGCGGCGCTGCGTCCGCTGACCGGGGAGTTCTGGTACTGGCCGGGCGTGTCGCTGATGCTCCACCCCGGGGCGGGTCGGTGCGGCTGGGCACCGCTGGGCACCCGCTCCATGGGGAACGCCTGGCCCGGCAGCGAGGTGACCGTGCCCCCGGCCGGGATGGCGTCGGGTCGACTCGGCCCGGTGAATGCGGTGGTGATCGGACCGGCGTGGTTCCAGCCCTCGGGGAAGTCGGGGATGCGGTCGGGGATCACGATCGGACGGTTGCCGCTGCGCGGCAACGTGGTGGCCCGCAGCGCCTCCAACGCCGAGCGGGCCGTCTGGTAGCGCCTGGTCTCGTCCTCGAACAGTTTCGCGATGAACCTGCCCAGCGGCACGTCGGCGGCAGCGGGCGGAATCACCGGGGCACCCTCGGCGGGGGGACGTCGCCCGGTCAGCATCTCGAGCAGCACCACCCCGACCGAGTACAGGTCCTGCTGGGGTGTCGGGTCGGCACCGTACTGGGCCTCGGGCGACATGTAGCCGGGTGTGCCGATGACTTCGGTCGCGCGGGTCATCCGAGGGTCACCGATGGGGGCGGCGATGCCGAAGTCGGACAGGTAGGTGTACGGGTCGATCCTGCCGGAGGTGGCGCTGGGCTCCATCAGGATGTTGGCGGGCTTCACGTCACGGTGCACCAGCCCGGTCTCGTGGACCGCGATCAGGGACTCCAGCAACTGGTCGATGACCCGCACCGACCAGACCGGCGGCAGCGCCCCCTGCTCCTTGATGATCTGGGCCAGCGACCCGCCGCGGATGAGCGGCATGGTGAACATGACCTTGTCGTCCTCACCGGCCCAGCCCAGGGGGGTGACGACATGCTGGTGATCGACCCGCCAGCTGGTCTCGCGCATGAAGCGGATGAGTGAGTCGGAGTGGGACTGCTTGAGCACCTTGCCGGCCCGGTACTCCTTGACACGCAGGTCCCAGACGCGCCAAATGACGCCGCCGCCCCCGCTCGCCAGCGGGTCGACGAGCTCGTAACGACCCGCGAAGACTTCACCCATCGCGCCCATCCTGCCAGTTGTCGGGCCATTCGGCCTCCCCTGTCTAGACTCACCCCCATGACCCGACCGCGCTGGCCGACCCGGCTGTTGGCCGGCCTGGCGGCCGGTGTGATGCTGGTGGTCTCCGGTTGCAGCAGCGGCGGCGACGACGCGGTGTACGGCAAGCGGGTCACCGGCACCAGCGTGTCGACCGGCGCCCCGGTCCTGGTGGTCGGCGACTCGTGGGACGAGGTGGGCGCCACCGACACCGACCAGGGCGTCCGCGTCTACACCATCGAGCGGGCTGCCGGTGAGGACGTCACCGCCTCGGTCAGCGCGGTGGCCGCGCCGGGTCAGGACGACGGGCTGGACGTGGAACTGCGTGACGCGTCCGGCACCCGCTGCGGCAGCGCCACGGCGTCACGCTATGCGAGCTCCCGTAACCCGCTGATGTCGGCCACCGTCGGCTCGACGGTGCGCGCCGGCGACCAGTGCCTGGCTTCGACGCGGCTGGTGCTGTCGGTGCGTCGCGCCGGCTCGGGTACCGACCCGGTGCAGGTGCGCCTCCGGTTGTTCACGGTGCCGAACGTGGAGAACACGTTGTACCCCGTCCATGAGCCGCAGCAGCAGCTGTCACCACTCAGCGTCGGTGCCAGCGCTCCCGGCACCCCGGGCCGTTGGCTGGGAGACGCCGGGGAGCTCAGCCCCCGGCAGACGGTGAGCGGCAACGTGGGCCCCGCCGCACTGCATACTTACAGAATCCCGTTGCAGTGGGGCCAGGGCCTGCAGGTGCAACTCGTCTTCCCCGACCCCCCGCCGACGGTGCAGGAGCAGATGCAGGACGCCGACATGCGCGGCGGGCTGCACCTGGTCAACCCAGCCGGTGAGTTCGGCACGTACTCCTCGATCTACCTCTCACCAGGTGGCGTGGTGGAGGTGAACCTCGAGCCGGCGTTCTATGCGAGTGGGAAACTGACCAACCTGCCCGGGTACTACACGCTCATCGTGGGCGTGACGAGCACGAAGGAGACCGCAGCCGTGCTGCCCTACCAACTCATCGCCGCCCCCTACGGGGCCGTCAACAACGGGCTGGGTCCGCAGGTGGTTTTCGCCACCCCGTCGTCGGGCGTCCCCGAGGCGGTGCTGTGGGTGATGCTGGTGGCCGGCGTCCTGCTGATCATCGCCGGCATGGTGCAGGTCACCCTGCACCGCCAGTCCGCCTGAGGAACGTGTGGTCCTGCCCCTTCGAACTTGGTGGTGCCGGTTCAACCACGCTCTACCCTGCTCCAAGTGACACCACTGTGTTCGAAGCGCCGAGTTGGGCTGGGCCACCGTGGTCAGGAGCGAGCACGCCGGTGCAGCACGGCGGCGCGACCGAGCAGGCCGACGGCGAGGACCACCACACCGGTCACCAGCACCTTCCAGGTCAGCGTGGCCACCAGGGCCAGGCACAACACGATGCCGAGCACCTGCAGCACCCGGGGGTAGCGGCGTCCCTCGCGCTGGCGCAGGGCGGCGGCGTTGGCGACGGTGTAGTAGAGCAGCACGCCGAAGCTGGAGAAGCTGATCACCTCGCGCAGTCCCCCGAACAGGACGAGCACGCTGACCGCGACGGCCAGGGCCACCTCGGCGCGATGCGGCACTTGGAAGCGGGGGTGGATGCCGGCGAACCAGGTCGGCAGGTCACGCTCGCGGGCCATGGCCAGGCTGGTGCGGCCGATACCGGTCATCAGGTTGAGCAGGGCACCCAGGCAGGCCAGCGCGGCGGCGGCACCGACCGCGACCCCCAGCGCCCCGGACGGATCAATGGCGCGGGCGGCATCGAGGACGGGGCGGGTGCTGGCCGCCAGCGCGTCCGGCCCCAGCCGGTCCAGCAGGGTCAGCGCGACGGCGACGAAGATGGTCAGGGCAATGGCCAGGGCGGCGATGATGGCCCGCGGGATCGTCCGGCCGGGGTCGCGGACCTCCTCGCCCATGGTGGCGATGCGGGCGTAGCCGGCGAAGGCGAAGAAGAGCAGACCGGCGGCCTGGAGGGTTCCCAGGATCGTGGGCTCGATGCTGAGCCCGGCGAGGTGGCGGGGGCCGTCGATGGCCAGGTTGCTCGCCGTCCACACCATCAGCACCGTCACCACGACGGCGACGATGAGGCGGGTGGCCAGGGCGGTGCGGGTGATGCCGCGGTAGTTGATGGCGGCCAGCGCCAGGACGGCTGCGACAGCGACCAGGCGTTGGGCCCATCCGTCGGGCACCAGGTAGGCGGCGAAGGTGAGTGCCATGGCTGCACACGAGGCGGTCTTCCCGATGATGAAGCTCCAGCCGGCGGCGAAACCCGACCAGGGGCCCAGCTCCGCGCGTCCATAGGCGTAGCTGCCGCCGGCGACGGGATGGACGGCGGCCAGTTGGGCCGAGGAGGTGGCATTGCAGAAGGCGACGACGGCGGCCAGCAGCAGGCCCACCAGCAGGGCGGCGCCGGCTACCCGGGCTGCTGGGGCGAAGACGGCGAAGACGCCGGCGCCGACCATCGAGCCGACGCCGATGGTGGTGGCATCAGCCAGGCCGAGGCGGCGGGCAAGGGTGGTGGGGTGGCTCACGTGAGCTCACGCTAGGCCAGCCAGATGACGCGAAGGTTACTCCTCACCGAAGGCCGGGTCGTGGCTGCCGACCTTGCGGGCCACCGACAGGTGGCCGCCCAGGTAGCCGCCCCAGCTCATCATCGCCACCGCCGCCAACGACAGCGCCGTGCCACTGCGGTGGTGGCCGGCGCGGCGCGCGACCCAAGAGCCCACCTGCAGACCCAGCGCGGTGCTGTTCGCCAACACGTGGATCAGGCCCACCCGCTTCTGCTTCTGGGTGGCGGTGGAGATTTCGGCGGCACCGGTCAGCACCGCGGGCAGCGTCGACAGGATGCCCAGGCCGGTCAGCAGCTGGGCAGACTCGGTGGCCCGTCCCGGGCGGATCAGGTCGAGCGTGGTCGCCGACGACCACAGCCCCAAGGGCAGCACCACGATGGCGGGATGCAGTGCGTGTCCCGCCCAGTCGCCCTGCAGCACGCCGCGGATGGTGTCATTGGCGACCACCGCCTCGATGAGCGGACGCAGGCCCTCGACGCCGGCGTCGATGTCCTCGTTGTTCTCGATGCTGATCATGGTCTCGACAAGGGGACGGTTGCCGGTCATTTCTTCCTCCAGGATGATGGGTGTCCAGACAACCAGAGTGATCCCCCCTGCCGATGCGCGGGCAGGTTGGGCAAAACTCACCGGGCAGCACCCACCGCTGACTAGGATGTGGAGTCCCCGGCACAGGAGGTCACATGCCCAGCTACTCTCGTCGCGCCGTGCTCGGTGGCATCGGTGCGCTGGCAGGAATCGGCCTGGTCGGCTGCGGCCAGGACTCCCCCTCGGCCGCCGGCCCCGCCGAGGTGACCTACCAGTTGTCCTGGACCCACTCCGTGCAGTTCGGGGGCACCTACCTGGCCCAGGACCGCAAGCTGTTCGAGGAGCAGGACCTGAAGGTGAAGCTGGCCGCGGGCGGCCCCAACGTCGCCGGTGACGCGAACACCGTCAGCGGGGCCGCACTGATGAACATCTCGGTGGCCGATGGCGTGGCCCGGGCCAATGCCGAGGGCGCCGACCTGGTCATCATTGGCGCCCAGTACCAGAAGAGTGCGGCGACGATCCTGTCGTTGGCCGACGCGCCCCTGAAACAGCCGCAGGACCTGGTCGGCAAGAAGATCGGCGTCGCCGGCACCGACACCCCGGGGCTGACGGCCTTCATGGCCACCAACAAGCTCACCACCGACCAGGTGCAGTTCATCCCCAGCCAGTACGACCCGGCCGTGCTCACCGCCGGCCAGGTCGACGGACTGTACTGCTTCTACAACGACCTGCCGGTGGCGCTGGCCACCCAGGGCATCGAGGGACACTCGATGCTGTTGGCCGACTTCGGCTACAACCCGATGAGCCAGACCTACACGGTGCTGCGCTCCAGCCTGGACGACGCGCGCCTCCGTGACCAGATCGTGCGGCTGTTCCGCGGCGACGCCCGCGGCTGGCAGTTGTACCAGGACGACCCGAAGGCCGCCGCCGACGTCACCATCAAGGCCTACCCGGATGCCGGGCTCGACCCGGCCGCCCAGCAGAAGCAGGCCGAAGTGCAACTCGACCTCATGTACTCCGAGACGACCGACAGGTTCGGGTTCGGCTGGTTCACCGATGAGCAGGTGCAGCAGAACCTGGAGTTGTTCACGCAACTCGGCATCGAGGGCGCCACCGCCGACCTGTGGGACCGGTCCATCCTCGACGAGGTGTACAAGGACGGACCCACGGCGTGACCCTCGCGTCCACCCAGCAGGCCGCCCCGGAGGTCACCTGTGTCGCGGTGGCCAAGACCTTTGCCACCGCCGGCGACCCGCTGGTCGTCCTGGAGACCCTGGACCTGACCCTCGAGGCGGGCTCGGTGACGGCCCTGGTCGGCCCCTCCGGGTGCGGGAAGTCGACCCTGCTGCGGATCATTGCGGGACTGGAGCGCCCCGACCCGGGCGGCACCGTGGGCATCGGCGGGGACGATCCGCTGGCCGTGCGTCGGCGCGGCGAGATGGCCATCGCCTTCCAGGACGCCTCACTGCTGCCCTGGCGCACCACCGCCGGCAACGTGGCGCTGGCGCAGCGGCTGGCTGGGCAGGCCGTCGACCACGACCGGGTCCGCGAACTGCTCGCCATGGTCGGTCTGGCCGGCTTCGAGACTGCCCGCCCGGCGCAACTGTCCGGTGGGATGCGCCAGCGGGCGGCGATCGCCCGCTGCCTGATCACCGAACCCCGGCTGTTGCTGCTCGACGAACCCTTCGGCGCGGTCGACGAACTCACCCGACGGAAGCTCAACATCGAACTGCCGCCGCTGTGGTCGGGTGCGGTCACGACCACGCTGCTGGTCACCCATTCGATCTCCGAGGCGGTGTTGTTGGCCGATCGGGTGTTGGTCATGTCCCCGCGGCCGGGCACGATCATCGCCGACCTGCCCGTCGAACTGGAGCGGCCGCGTCGCCTGGAGCACCTGCACAGTCGACGCTTCGGGGAACTCGTCGACCAGATCGGCACCCTGCTGGGCGTCGACCGAGTGCCCGGCGCCGGGGCCTGAGCGGTGGTCAGGGCTGGCTGGCGCAGGGCGCTGGCCGGGGTGGTGTTCCTCGGCCTGTGGGAGTGGGTCGGACGGACGGTCCTGGCCGGCAGGCACCTGATCGGGGTGCCGTCGGGCATCGCGGCCAAACTCGTCGACAACGCCGAGGTGTATGGGCGAGGGTTGTGGTTCACCACCCGTGAGGCCCTGCTGGGCTACCTGTGGGGCAACCTGGCGGCGATGGCCCTGGCACTGCTGGTGGTGCTGGTGCCGGCCCTGGAACGCCTGGTGCTGCGGTTCGCGCTGGTCGTCTACTGCCTGCCTCTGGTCGCCCTGGGCCCCCTGCTGCGGCTGGTCTACGGGTTCGGGGACGGGCCGCAGATCACCTTGGCGGCGTTCGCGGTGTTCTACCTGACCCTGGTGCCGCTGCTGGTCGGCCTGCGCGCGGTGCCCCGGTCATGGTTGGACCTCACCGCCACCTACGGGCGGGGACGCTGGACAACGCTGGTCGTCGTCCGGGGTCGGGCATCGCTGCCCTACCTGATGGCTGGCCTGCAGGCGTCGGTGCCGGCCGCCTTCCTGGGTGCCCTGGT
Source organism: Tessaracoccus sp. SD287 (assembly GCF_017355265.1). Taxonomy (GTDB): domain Bacteria; phylum Actinomycetota; class Actinomycetes; order Propionibacteriales; family Propionibacteriaceae; genus Aestuariimicrobium. The sequence goes on along the minus strand of NZ_JADIJQ010000012.1, from coordinate 38,170 downwards.
CGGTGAGTTCACTGGTGCCGAACGCGGCCTGGGGGTGCTGTCGATCCTGGCGCTGCGCAGCCTGGACACCGACGGTCTGTGGGCGCTGATGCTGTTGAGCACGCTGGTGTCGTTGGCCGGCTACGGTCTGGTCTCGGCGCTGGCCCGCCGGGTGGCACCCGAGCGTCCCGAGGTGCTGCTCACTCCCCCCGGTTCCCCCGCTCGCCGACCGGTCTGGCAGCGCGCAGCCCACGCCGTCGCGGGAGTGCTGGTGACCGGCGCCCTGGTGGTCGGTGCCTGGGTCGGACTGTTCGAACTGCTGGGACTGAACCCCTACTTCGCCAAACGACCCGACGACGTCTGGGCATGGCTGGTGACCTCACCGGCAGCGGCCGGGCACCGCCAGGAACTTCTCGCCGCCTCGGGGCAGACCGCGGCCGTGGCCATCCCGGGATACGTCGCCGGGCTGCTGATGGGCGTGCTGCTGGCGGCGGTGTTCTCGTTGTCGGCCAGGACCCGCCAGGCGCTGACCCCGGTCGCGGTGGCGTTGCGGTGCGTGCCCATCATCGCCATCGCGCCCCTGCTGGTGGGGGCGCTGGGCCGGGGTGCGTTCGGGACGGCGGTGGTGGTGGCCATCATGACGTTCTTCCCCACCCTGGTCTCGTGCCTTTACGGGCTGGCGCGGCTTCCCGGGCAGGTCGCCGACGTCTTCGCCACCTACGCCACCACGCCCACCCGGGTGCTGCTCCTCGGACGGCTGCCGGCCATGGCACCGGCGTTCTTCGCGGCCGCCCGGATCGCGGCACCCACCGCCCTGCTGGCGGCCACCGTGGCGGAGTGGCTGGCCACCGGCACCGGACTGGGCAACATGATGGCCGTGGATGCGGCGACCAGCCGGTACACCTCGCTGTGGTCGACGGTGGCGGTGGTCACCCTGATTGCCCTGACGGCCTACGCGCTCGTCGAGGTCGTCGAGGCCCGGGTGCTGGCGGTGCTGGCCCCCGAGCAGCGTCGCTGGTGAGTCACTGAAGGATGAGTCACGGACTGTCGAGGGCTGCCGAGACGATCCGGGCGGTGTCCTGCCAGGTCGGCAGCTGGGCTCGCCGCCGCAGCGCCTGGCGGCGCCAGCGCTGCCGGGTCGCCTCGTCGGTCAGCCAGTCCCGCAGCACGGCGGCCAGCGCCTCGACGTCGCCGGCGGGAAAGGTTGCCCCCGCGCCGGCCTGGGCCTCGACGGCGCCGGTGCCAGAGACCACCACCGACGCGATGCCGTGGGACAGGGCTTCGCTGACGACCATTCCGTAGGTCTCGTGGCGCGAGGTGTGGACCAGCAGGTCGGTGTCGGCCCAGACCTCCTCCAGTGCCTCACCGACCACGCTGCCGCACAGGGTGACCCGGTCGGCCAGGCCCGACCGGGTGATCCGGTCGGCGACCCTGACGGTGAGGGCCTCATCAACGGTGTCGGGGCCGACCAGTCGCGCGGTCCAGTCCAGGTCCTGCAGGCATGCCAGTGCCTCGACCAGGGTGAGTGGATCCTTGCTGGGCGTGAGCCGGGCCAGCCACAGCAGGCGCGGCGCTCGTCCGGTCGCGGCGGGGCCCGGGCCGGGAGCGATGGCGGCCGCGCTCACCCCCGGCAGCGCGACGACGGCGTCGTGGCGGTCGTAGCGGGACGCGACCTGCTCACCGGCCCAGGTGCTGGTGACCAGGACCTGGCTGGCGGCCCGGACTGCTGCGGCGTCGCTGAGCCCGAGCCGCTGCCGGTCGGTGGGCGGCAGCGAGGGGTCGTCGGCCGGGAAGTAGTGCACCATCACCATGACCCGGCGTCCGGCGGTGGTGGCCGCTCTGATCAGCCCGGCAGCGCCCGCGGCGACGATGTTGCCCAGCAGCCAGGTGTCCTCGTGGTCGAGCAACTCGGCCAGGTGCTGGCGGTCCTGGTCGGTGGGCAGCGGCCAGGAGCCGGCGACGTCGTACTCGTGCAGGTCCCATCCCAGTGCCCGCAGGCCGGCGGCCAGTTCGTCGTCGTAGCGGTTGCCACCGCTGGGCAGGTCGCTGCGCCAGCGCGCGAAGCCGAGTCGTCGGTGGACCTCAGCGGCCACGTCGTCCACCCCCGGCCAGCGGCGCGATCACCGCGCCGATCACCATCATCGCCATCGGCACCAGCAGTGCCGTCCGCAGGCCGACGTCGTCGCCGACCAGGCCCAGCAGCGGCGGCCCCACCAGAAAGGCCAGGTAGCCGATGGTGGACGCGACCGCCACCCGTGCGGCCGGGTTCGGGCCGGAGTCGGCGGCCAGTGAGAGTGCCACCGGGAACCCGAGGGAGGCGCCCAGTCCCCACAGCACGACGGCGGCCGAGGCGACGGCTGCGTTGTCGACCACGCTGACCAGCAGGATGCCGATGGCGCCGAGCACCGCGCTCCAGGCCAGCGCCGGCCCGCGGCCCAGGCGCGCGATGACCGGTCCGCCGACGAAGCGTCCAGCCGTCATGGAGGCCGCGAAGACTGCGTAGACCAGGGAGCCCAGGGCGGGGTCGAGTCCGTGGCCGTCGACCATCACCAGGGGAAGCCAGTCATTGGCGGCACCCTCGGCCAGGGCCATCGCCAGGACGACCAGCCCGATCAGCAGTAGCCGTGGGTCGCGCCAGATGCCGCGTCTGGCAGTCGTTGCGGTGTGCTGGTCGCCGGGGACCCGACGTCCGGTGCCCGGAGGAAGGTGGCGGATGGCCCACCAGAACAGACCGACGCCGACGACGCCGATCGTGACCAGGTGCCAGGTGACCGGTAGACCGGCGGCGATGGCGCCGATGCCGGCCAGGGCCCCGACCACCGTGCCGAAGCTGAACCCGCCGTGCAGCAGGGGCAGGAAGGGACGCTGGATGATCTTCTCGACGTCGGCGCCCTCGACGTTCATGGCGACGTCCGCGCCACCTGCGCCAGCGCCGAACATGAACAGCCCGGCGACCACCAGGACGGCGGACCCGGCCGCCGCACCCAGGCCGATGGTGGGCATGCTGGCCACCACGCCAATGTTCCCGATGGTGATGACCGGGCGGGCGCCGAAGCGCAGGCAGAGCGCCCCCGAGACCAGGATGCCCAGCATCGACCCACCCGACAGGCCCAACAGCACCAGTCCCATCTGGCCCGTGCTGGCGCCCAGCAGGTCACGGATCGCGGGGGTGCGGGTGACCCAGGACGACAGCGTCAGGCCGGCCAGGAAGAACAAGGAGAACAGTGCCCAGCGTCGCTGGTCGACGGTCGAGGTCACGGGACTCCTCATCGGGTCAGGAGCCGTGGGGTCAGCTCCCGAGCAAGTGTTCCAGAACGGTGACCACGCCGTACTCGGCGTTCGTCGGGGCCACGTAGCGGGCCCGGGCACGGATGCCGGGGTGGGCATTGCCAATGGCGAAGGACAGGTCGGCGGCGTCCAGCATTTCAGCGTCGTTGAAGAAGTCGCCGAAGGCGACAGTCTGTGCCCGGGTGACGCCCAGGCTCGCCTGCAGCGCCTGGACCGCGGTGCCCTTGGTGGTGCCGCCGGCCATGATGTCGATCCAGTGGGCGGCCGAGACCACGACCTGGTGGTCGTCCTCGAGGACGCTGAACACGTCGCGCTTGGCGTCGTTGGGGTCGCCGAAGTCGTAGATGGCGACCTTGAGGATGTCGTCGTCGACGACTGCCAGGTCGTCGACCACGGTCAGTTCGGTGAAGTAGGTGCCGACCTCGGTGACGAACTCCTCGTCGGCGCGCTCGACCCAGGCGCCCTGGCGGCCACACAGGATGACGCCCAGGTTGCGTCCCGAGGCGTGGGCCTGGTCAAGGGCACGCTGGACGTTGGCGGGGTCGACGGTGCTCATCGAGATCACGTCACCGTCGCGCATGACCAGGCTGCCGTTCTCGGCGACGAAGGTGGTGAAGCTCTCGTAGCGGGTGAACATCTTGTTCAGCGTCGGGTAGGGGCGCCCGCTGGCCGGGACGAACGGGATGCCGGCCTCGTCCAGGGTTTCGACCAGGTCATCGAAGCCGACGGGGAGTTTCCCGGCGTTGTCGAGCAGGGTGCCGTCCATGTCGCAGACGACCAGCCGGACGTCGTGCTGGTCGGGGTCGATCTGCTGCCAGGTTTCGAGGTGGCTCGTGGTCAGGACGGGGGTCTGCTGAGTCTGGGTCACTACTTGACCGTAGCCCCATGCGGTGAACGCTGGGTGTCGGGGCCGAGGGGCGATCAGGGTGCGACGGGTCGCGGGATGTGTGCCTGCGCAGGAGAAGTTATCCACAGATCGGATGAGCGTGCTTGAACGTCGTGGCGAACCTTGGGAGAATTGAACATGGGTTCGATTCAATGAGGAATGAGGTGGTCACCATGGAATTCAGCGCAGCACGAGCGCGGCAGAAACTGGCCGAACTGGACGCCGTGCACCAGGCCCAACGCCGCGCCGAGGCCGACCGGATGCGACTGTTCGCCGAGTTCGCCGACGAGTACCGCTGGCTGCCCGACGACGGTCCGGCGCTGGCCGGTGCCGAGGGGTTCGCCCACTGGGGCGGGGACGGCACCCCTGGGGTCGCGGAGTTCTGCACCCTCGAAGTGGCGGCTGCCCTGCGCCTGACCGAAGAGAGCGTGCGCCTCGACATTGGTTATGCGCTGGCGGTCCGGCACCGGCTGCCCCAGACCTGGACGGCCACCATGGCCGGACGACTGCGGGTCTGGCAGGCCAAGGAGTTCGCCCGGCTCACCCACGACCTCAGCTACGAGCAGGCGGTGGCCCTCGACCGTGAGGTCGGCCCCCAGATCGGGCAGGTGTCCTACACCCGGCTGACGAACCTGATCAGGGGTCGGGTGCTGGAACTGACCCAGGCTGTCGCCACCACCGAGCACGAGCAGCTCAAGGCGCAGTGCGACGTGGTGGTCGAGGAGCCCGTGGCGGGTTACGCGCGGGTCTTTGCCACTCTGCCTACAGCGGAGGCGCTGGTGCTGAAGGCGCAGATCGATCGCGTGGCACACCTGTTGGTTCAGCAGGGGTCCTCCGAGGGGTTGGGGATGCGTCGGGCGCTGGCCCTGGGCATGCTGGCCAATCCTGCCCGTGCACTCCAGGTGCTGCAGGCATCGGTGCAGGGCGTCCTTCCCGCAGCCGATGCGGACTGCCCGTCGCGGGGGCAGGCGGGTCACCTGTGCGGGCAGGTCACCGTCGACCCCGACCGGCTGCTGCCGCAGGTCAACCTGACGGTCCACCTCACCGACCAGGTGCTGCGCGACGGCGACGGGGTGGTCCGCGGGGAGGCGCTCGGCCCGCTGCTGGCCGGGTGGGTCAAGGATCTGGTCGGCCACACCCGGGTGACGGTCCGACCGGTGCTGGATGCGGGCAACCTGGTGCCCACCGACTCCTACGAATGCCCGGCCCGGATGCGTGAGGCAGTCGAATTGCGCAACCCCTACGAGGTGTTCCCCTATGCCAAGCGCCGTTCCCGCGGTCTGGACATGGACCACACCCAGCGCTGGCAGGACGCCCCACCAGAGTTGCTGACCCGCACCGGCAACCTCGGTCCGCTGTCGCGCAAGGTCCACCGAGCCAAAACCCATGGCGGTTGGCTGCTCGAGCAGACCGCCCCCGGCGTGTTCGTCTGGCACTCCCCACTGGGCTTCGGCTACCTGGTCACCCCGTCCGCGTCCTGGATGATCAAGGACCCCACGGGCAGGATCATGGTGACTCCAGAACCGCTACGGTGACGCGGTGAGCCACCTTCCCTACGTCAGCTTCCTGCCGCCAGGACGGCGCAACAACCTGGTCGACCCGGAGTCGACGTGGTGGAGCTGGCACGGGCATCGGGTGCATGTGGCCCGCGCCCGTCGTCCTGACGCGGCGGTTCGCCTGCTCGTGGTTCACGGTGCCGGTGGGCACAGCGGCGCCCTGTGGCCGCTGGCCGCGTTGGTGGCTGGTCGCGGCCTCGACGTGACTTCGCTGGACCTGCCCTTGTACGGTCTGACCGAGGTGCCCGATCGCAAGAGCGTGCGCTACGACGACTGGGTGCGCCTGCTGGTCGACTTCGTCGCGGCAGAGGACGACGGTCGTCCGCTGCTGCTGTTGGGCGCGAGCATCGGCGGGCTGTTGGCGCTGGAGGTGGCCGCCCGCAGCACGCATGTGAGCCAGGTCATGGCGACGTGCCTGCTCGACCCCTCGGACTGGCGGGCGATGGTCAGGATGACCCGGTTCGGGCCGCTGGGCGTGCTGGGCCGACCGCTGTCGCGACTGGTGGAGCGGCGTTGGGCCGGTTCCGCGCTGGCCAGGACCATGATCCCGATCGGTTGGGTGGCGAACCTGGCCAGGATGAGCCGCAACCCCGCGCTGTCCAGACTGTGCGCCACTGATCCGCTGGGTGGCGGCGCTCGGGTGCCGATCGGGTTCCTGACCTCCTACGTCGCCTACCGGCACACCGCCCCGGCGCAGATGACCACGCCGGTGACGCTGGTGCACCCGAGTCACGACGACTGGACGCCGGTTGAGTTGAGCATGCGGGTGTTGCGGCGGGTGGCGGCGCCGGCCTCGATGGTGTTGCTGCGTGAGTGCGGCCACTTCCCTGTCGAGGAACCCGGGTTGGGTGACCTGCTCGAAACCATCGACGCGATTGTTGCCGATCTCGCCGACTAGCGGGAAGGCGTCAGGCCACCTTGCCGGCCGCCCGCCACTCGGACTGCTTCTGCTTCCAGATCTCACGCAGGTCCGGGTCCTCCAAGACCAGACGCACGGTCTGGCAGTCCTGTGGTCCGGTGGCCCCGGGCACGCACAACGAACAGGGGTCACCGGGACGCAGGGGGCATTTCGGAGTCGCGAACGAGCGGGCCATGATTGACAATTCTACGAACCGGCCCTGAGCGCCAGACCGCCGGGGCCGGTTAAGCCGACTCCTGCTCCAGCCGGTCCAGCTCGGCGTCCAGCAGCTGCGCCCTGTCGTCGGCCCGCTGCATCAGCACTCTGAACACGATCACCAGCGCCACGAACCCGGCACCCAGCGGGACGACCCACCACCAGCCCCAGCCCAGCGACTGCTGCCAGACGGCGATGATGACGGTGGCGATCATGAACAACGAGAGCAACGTCACCAGGGTGACGACGATCCTGTTCATGGGGACGCTCCTCTGTAGTGCGACTCCGATGATCCTATGGGCCGGCGGTCGCTGGGGCCGAACGCGACGCCGAAGCTGGCCCCTCGATGCCAGCGACCCCCTGGGGTGCGACGTCTCCGTCAGCCGCGTGGACCGCTGAAGGCTGTTGCTCCTGACTGTTCGCGGAGGAAGTCTCTGCCGGATTTCGGTGTGATCCCCCGCTCGAGCAGGGGCTGCTCGTCCCAGGTGGCCTCCTGGATGTCGGCGAGGAGTCCGGCGCCGAGAACGCACGCGAGGGCGTCCTTGCGGCGCTCGAGCAGGCGGATCGCGAGACGGGCTGCGAGGCGCGGCATGTGCCGTGCCGTCATCCGATGCTGGGTGAGTTCGGCCGCAGTCGAGATGGCCTCATTCATCGTGAGAGGTTCCGGGCCACCGAATTCAATCAGTGCTGGAGGATCCGGCTCCAGCGCGACTGCTGCGACCAGAGCGGCGACGTCCTGCGTGGCCACCCAGCGCCGTTTCGTGTCACCCTTCCCTATCACTACGGCTGTCCCTGCCTCCATGTCGAAACGGGCCGCGGGTCCGAGGAGGACTTCCTGCAGGGCGTCCGGACGGAGAATGACGGATCGCATCGGCGAGTCGGCCAGGCGCCGCTCGATGGCCAGCTTGGCGCGATCCAAGGGCGTGCCGATCGCCGAGTCCACCCCGGCAAAGGACACGTAGACGAACCGGCTCACACCCGCGCTTTCCGCTGCGTCCACCAAGGAGCGCATGCCGTGTTCATCCACATCGCGGACTGTCGCCGGGCTCAGCCCGACCAGGCGTCGACCGACTGCCGTCGCCGTGGCGATCACCGTGTGGACGTCCTGGCAGGCCGCCGTGAGGCTGGCCGGCACGGTGAGGTCGCCCCGAACGACTTCCAAGCCCATCTCTCGCACGACGGTGTCGTCGCTGCTCGGCCTCACCAGAGCCCGAAGGTCGTGTCCCTCCGAACGCAGAAGCCCGGCGACGCGCCCGCCAAGGTCACCCGTGGCACCGACGATGAGGATCATGACCGGGCCCCTGTCATCTGGGCACCGACGACCGTCCGGACGGCCTGGTCCACGTCGCCCGATTCATTGTCGACCGGCTCGAGGTAGAAGCGGACGGCGGAGAGGAGGTTCTCGCGTGTGGTGAAGACCGCGACACCGAACTGTTCAACGGGGCGTCCGTCGAGACGCGTCCCGCGGGTGGTCCACTCGACCCAGACCTTCCCATCGGGCGCCGTCGTGGCATCGAGGACCTGCACCGTGAGATCGGGGATTCCCGCGAACAGCGCGGACCAGTTGGAACGCACTTGCGCGCTTCCGGTGAAGTTGCGGCCGGGGTGGTTGGGGGTGATGTTGGTGTAGTCGTCGGCGAACTCGGCGACCAGCGCGTCGATGTCGTGTCGCATGGCGGCGGCGAACATGCGTTGCACCGGCCCGTTGGGGAGGCGACTCACACCGTCTGGCGTGTCCATGATCTTGGCTCCTTGGTGCCTCCGGCGGTGAGGCGGAGGCCTCGATGCGAACCTGCTAGGGTAATTCAATACAGTTGACTGTATCGATTGGAGTTTACGCCGCATGTCCCGCCCCGTCAACGCTTCGACCCCTCCCAGTCGGAAACGGCCCTACGACGCTCGGCGGCGTCAGGAAAATGCCGAGGACTCGCGGCACCTGGTGACGGCACGGGCGCGCGAGCTGTTCCTGGCCCAGGGGTTCGGGGCCACGACCGTCGCCCAGATTGCGCGCGCGGCCGGCGTGTCCCCCGAATCGGTGTACAAGAACTTCGGAGGCAAGCCCGGGCTGGTCCGAGCCATCCAGCAACAGGGCCTGCTTGGTTCCGGGGGCCTGCCGGCAGAACAGCGTTCCGATCTCGCACAGTCGACGGCGCCGAACGCGGCCAGTCTCATGGATCAGTTCGGCCGCTTCACGACCGAGGTGGCGCCACTCGAGGCTCCGATCCTGCTGCTGATCCGTGATGCGGCCGCCACCGGCGACACCGACATGGCTGACATGCTGCGCGAGACCGACGACGCGCGGCACCGCCGGATGCTGACCAACGCGCGACAGATCGAGTCCCGGGGGTTCCTGCGTCCGGGGCTCAGTGCGCTTGAGGCTGCCGACATCATGTTCGCGTGTACGAATCCCGACCTGTACGAGAGCCTGGTGATCAAGCGAGGATGGCCGGTCGAAAGGTTCGGCACCTTCATCGCCAGCACGCTGAAGGCAAATCTGCTCTAGGACCCCCGAAACCGGCCGCAGCGGGCCCGGGCGCGACACTGCCCCGTCATCAGACGGGGCAGGTGGCAATACTCTGCTTACGTGGAGCTAAGGGGATTCGAACCCCTGACCTTCTCATTGCGAACGAGACGCGCTACCAACTGCGCCATAGCCCCAGGTGCTGCAACAGCGTCCAAACATTATCACCGCCACCCGGCACCACCAAAGCGGCTCCCCCCACCGGCGTCAGCGGCCCCGATACGGCGCCAGGTCGACCTCCTGCAGCGGGTCGCCACCGTCGACGAACAGCCGACCCTCGGGCTTCAGCGCGGCCACCACCTTCTTCAGCGCCAGCGCCTTGTTGCGCGGGTGGCGCTCGTCCAGGTCACCGACCCGGACGGCGAAGACCAGGTCGAACGGCTCCTGGTCGAGCAGGTCGAAGTCCTCGATCGCCACATGCCGTGCGCTCAGCAGCCCGGCATCGATCTCGTCGGCGGCGCTGCGATAGATCTGTGCCACGCCCTTGTCGGAACGGTCGATCACCAGGACGTGACCGCCGGGGCCCACCTTCTGGGCCACGGCCCGGGCCGCGGCACCGGGCGCGCCACCGATCTCGAGCACCCGCATGCCTGGCTCCAGTGGCAGCGCGTCCACGATTTCCGCCAGTCGTACAGACAGTCCGGTCATGGTTCCCCCATCGACGGTTGCGACGATGGTAGCCCCGCCACCGGGGACTGGCCAGCCCTCAGGCGTGCTGATCCTCGGCCAAATGCGGGGACTGCACCGACCAGGCCGGGGGCTCGTCGTTGCCCGACTCCTCGTCGGCCTCGGCGATGTCCTTGCTGGCATGCACCTTGCCCGCAGCATGGTGCACCGGCGCATAGATGGTGTAGAGCTGCAGCGGCTCCTGCCCGGTGTTGACGATGTTGTGCCACGACCCGGCGGGAATGATCACGCAGTCCCCGTCGCCCAGTTCGGCGGTGAAGTCCAGGTTGTCCTGCGAGGGCCCCACCTCGGCCCGACCCTGACCGGAGTCCACCCGGACGAACTGGTCGGTCTCGGGGTGCTGCTCCAACCCGATGTCCTCGCCGACGGGAATCGACATCAGGGTCACCTGAAGGTAGCGACCGCTCCAGGCCACGGTGCGGAAGGTGCTGTTGTGCACGGTCGCCTGTTCCAGGTTGAACGTGCTCGGGTGGGGGCCATTGTCGCTGATCGTCATTGGTCGTGTCCTTCCGGTCGTCGCTGTGGTCGTTGCCCCCGACTCTAGTAGCCCCCACGGCGCCGCGATACAGCACATCGTTACCGAGTCGGCGCGCACCCGCCGATCCCCGGACCTGACGCGACGGCCGCCCCGGTGACGACATACCCTCAAGACATGCGCCTCGGAATTGATCTTGGAACCACTCGCACCCTGGTCGCTCGGGTCGACCGCGGCAACTACCCCGTGGTCAACTTCTTCGACGCCGACGGCGACGCCCACGACCACTTCCCCACCGTGCTGACCGCCCACCCCGAGCGCGGCATCCTCTACGGTTTCGACGCCGTCGACGCGGCCCGGACCGACGACCTGCGGCTGGTCCGCTCGTTCAAGCGGCGGCTGGCCTATCCCGACGTCAATGTGGACACCACCATGAGCATCGGCGGCGCCAGCGTCCCCCTGGTCGACGTCTTCACCGGGTTCCTGGCTGCCTTGCGCACCGCGCTGGTCGAGCGCTCCTCTCTCAGCGGCGAGTTCGACCAGGACGAGACCATGGTTGCCGTCCCGGCCCACGCCCCCGGCATCCAGCGTTTCCTCACCCTGGAGGCGTTCCGCCGCGCCGGCTTCACCGTCCTGGGCGTGGTCAACGAACCGTCGGCCGCGGGCTTCGAGTACACGCACCGGCAGGGGCGCACCCTGAACTCCCGGCGCACCCGGGTGATCGTCTACGACCTGGGCGGCGGCACCTTCGACGCCTCACTGATCAAGGTCGACGGCACCGCCCACGAGGTGCTCGACACCGCCGGCAACAACCGGCTCGGCGGCGACGACTTCGACGCCGCCCTGGCCCAGGTCGCAGCCACCACCGCCGGCCTGCCCTATGGCCACCTGGAGCACCGCACCTACGAGGCCCTGGTCGACGACTGCCGCAACGCCAAGGAGTCCATCAACGCCCAGACCCGTCGGGTCACCGTCGATGCCGACGGCTACCCCATCACCGTCGACGTCGCCGACTTCTACACCGCCGCCGGCACCCTGGTCGACCGCACCATCGAGACGATGGCCCCGCTGATCGGCGCCCTCGACGACCAGGGCCGGCTCACCCTGGACGACACCGAGGTGGCCGGCATCTACCTGGTCGGTGGCGCCTCGGGGCTGCCGCTGGTCGCCCGACGGCTGCGCGAACAGTTCGGACGACGCGTCCACCGCTCGCCCTACCCGGCGGCCTCGACCGCGATCGGTCTTGCCATCGCTGCCGACGAGTCGGCCGGGTTCAGCCTGCGGGACCGGCTCTCGCGTGGCTTCGGGGTCTTCCGCGAGGCCCATGACGGCCAGGGCATCAGCTTCGACCAGATCTTCGACCGCACGACGGTCACCGGGTCGGACACCTTCGAGGTGATCCGCCGCTACCGGCCACACCACAACATTGGCTGGTTCCGATTCGTCGAGTACGCCACCGTCGACCCGCACGGCCTGCCCAGCGGCGACATCGTGCCCTTCGCGGAGATGCTGTTCCCCTACGCCCCCGAGCTGCGCGGCCGTGACCTGGACGATCTGGCGATCACCCGCACCGGCGAGGGCGGCGTCGTCGAGGAGCGCTACCTGATTGACCCCAACGGCATCGTCGAGGTGCACGTCACCGACCTGACCAGCGGGTTCACCATCAGCCGGGTGCTCGGCGAGAACTGAGGCTACTGCCCGACGACGCGGCCGTAGTCGCGGGGCTCGACGGGCTCGACGGTCGCGTCGGAGTCCTGGGGTTCTGCGGTGACGGGTCGGACGTCCGGGGCGGTCAGGGTGGGCATCGACAGGTCAATGGTGCGCACCGTGCGGGGCACCATTGGCTTGGACACGTAGGTGGGGGTGGTCACCGGGATCGGGTCCCACAGGGAGCCGGTCGACTCGATGGGTCCGCTGAGCTCGATGGAGTGCTCGGCATCCTGGTCGGTGTGATGGACGGGCTGGCGCAGCGGCGACACGTCCAGGGCAAGGGTCTCGTTCATCCACCCCGCGTGCAGCCGTTCCATCCGGGCGTCCAGCACCTTGTTCAGCGAGACGACGCTGAAGCGGGCGACCACCAGGAACGTGACCAGCAGACCAGCCGGGATCACCGGCACCCACCACGGCAACGTGACGCCGGGAACGGGCTGCAGCGCCAACAGGGCGACCCCGACCAGGGTCAGGGTCAGCAGGCCGAGCACCACCCGCAGCCGGCGACGTGCCGCCAGCCGGTACAACTCGCGGATCTCGTGGACGCCGGCCGAACGGGTCAGCGGGGTGCTCACCTCGAGCAGCGGGTCGTGGCTCTCGGCGGCGAACGGGTCGGACGAACGCTTCAGGATCGTCATCGAGTCGGCGAACCGGTCAGCGAGTGGGTCCTCCTCGACGGTCTCGCGGCGGGCGGCGAGCCACGGAATCAGATACGCCAACCAGCCCACCACGAGGATGGCGAAGATCAGTCCTGAACCCATGCGGACTACCGTAGGGGCCGCGGCGTGGGCGCCGGGCCACCCGAGGCGGCGTGTTGGGGAAACATCTGGCTCGTCGGCCTCACAACTGCAGTACTCACAGCTCCAGTACCTGCACCTGCTGGCCGGCCTGCACGACCTCGGTGCCCTCGTCCAGCAACACCAGGGCATTCACCCCGGCCAGGTCGGCCAGGTTGGCCTGCTCACGACGCGGGCTCAACTCGACCGAGCGGGTGCCGCGGTCATTGGTCAGGGTGGCCCGGGCAAACTCGTAGACCCCCGGCACCGAGCGGATGACGCTGCGGGTGATCGCCCGCACCGGCGGACGCACGACCGGATCGGTGCCCATCAGCTTGCGGATGAGCGGCTGCACGAAGGCGTGGTAGGAGACGTAGGCACCGAACGGGTCGCCGGGCAGCATCACCATCGGCACCCTGTCCTCACCGATCAGCGCGAACCCCTGCGGGCGCCCCGGGCTGATGTTCACCTCGGCGAAGTCGGCCGCCCCGAGCTGGGGCACGACCTCGCCCAGCAGGTCGCCGTCCTCCTCCCGGAAGCCGCCGGTCGAGATCACCAGGTCGGCGCGGATGAGTTGGTCCGAGATGGTCTCGCGGACCTCATCGACGTCATCGGAGACGACGCCGATGCGCCACACCTGGCAGCCCTCGGCCTTCGCCGCGGCGGCCAGCATGTAGCCGTTGGCGTCATGGACGTGGCGGTGGCTCGGCAGTGGGCGTCCCGGCTCGACCAGACCGCGGCCGGTGCTGATCACCACGATGCGGGGGCGGGGACGGGCCAGCACCTTGTCGATGCCGGCACCGGCCAGCAGCCCCAGCAGGCGCGGGTCCAGGTCGACACCGTGGGGCACCAGCACCTGTCCGTCGGCCACGTCGGAGCCGGCGGCGCGCACGTGGGTTCCCGCCTGCACCCGGCGGGTCAGTTCGAGTTCCTGCGGGCTTCCCTGGACCTCGCGCAGCATGGAGTCGACCACCACGGTGTCGGCACCGTCGGGCAGCACCTGGTGTTCCTCGACGCGCACCCCGGCGCCCTCGGGCAACGCGCCGTCCACGTCATCGACCACGCGCAGCAGGGGCGGGTCCTCGTCCTCGAAGTCGCCGGCTCGCACCGCGACGCCGTCCGCGGCCGCCGTGCTGGCCCGCGGCAGCGGCGCCGGTGCGGTGATCTCCTCACAGATCGCCAGCCCGTGGGCGTCCAACAACTGCATGCCGAAGGGGGCCAGCGGCTCCACCAGGCTCAGCAGGTAGTTGCGATGGTCAGCCAGGCTGCGCAGTCCGTCCTCCCCCACCGCGGGTCCCGGGGGGAGGGTTGGCCGTGGCGTCTCCACCACGATCTCTTCTACGGGCTTCTTCCTGCCGAAAAGTCGCATGCCACCTACGATAGGTGAATGCCCTCCGAAGACGTTGACGCACACTCGGGGTCGCACCACACACCGGTGACTGAGGTCGACTTCGCCGTGGCCGCCGACAAGCGCCGGCTTCGCCGCCTGGCCCGCGAATTGCGCCAGCGAACCTCGGCCCAGGCACGCCGCGAACGCGACACCGCCAGGATGCGCCACCTGATGCCGCTGGTGCCCAGCGACGCCGTCGTCGCGCTGTACCTGTCGAAACCCGACGAGCCCTCGACGCTGGAGGCCGCGGCCATGCTGTGGCGCCGCGGACACCGCATCCTTGCCCCCGTGCTCAGCAACGATGCCCAGGTCCTGCGTCGCCGCCCCTCCTGGGCCTGGTACCAGGGCCCGTCCCGGCTGCGCAGCGGCTACCGCGGCATTCCCGAACCGATCGGCCCGGCGCTTCCTGCCGATGCCCTGTCCGAGGCCGACGTCATCCTGGTCTCGGGCCTGGCCGGTGGCCGCGACGGTTCCCGTCTGGGTGCGGGGGCGGGCTGGTTCGACCGGGCACTGCAGCACGCCCGCCAGGACGCGGTGGTCGTCCTGCTGCTGGACGACGAGGACATCTGTGACTCGGTCCCCAGCACGGACCACGACTTGCAGGTGGACAGCATCCTCACCGAATCGGGCAGTTTCCGCGTCCCGCAGGCCACGGCGTAGGATGGACGGTGGCCCGTCACCCGGTCACCCCGTCTGCCACAGGATTGTCAATGCCCACGTACCAGTACCGCTGCAAGGATTGTGCGAACGACCTCGAGGTCGTGCAGAAGTTCACCGACGCCTCCCTGACCGAGTGCCCCCACTGCCGTGGCGAGTTGCGCAAGGTGTTCAATGCGGTCGGCGTGGTCTTCAAGGGCTCAGGCTTCTATGCCACTGACAGCCGCAGCAAGAACACCGCGACGGCCACTCCGGCGACCAGCACCAGCAGCGACACCGCCACCCCGGCGGCGAGCCCGGCCGCCACGCCCGCCGCCGCACCGGCACCTGCGTCTGCCCCCGCGACGTCCTCGTCATCATCGTCGTCCTCGACCTCGAGCAGCACCAGCGCCTGAGCAGCCGACGCTGTGGACAACGCCCGTTCACAGCATTGGTCTGTGGACAACTGAGCATCGGGACCCTGTGCGGCCCATAACCGGGGTGTGAAGCAGACCGTCGCACCCCATCCCTGGCGCCTGCGCGCCACCACCTTCATCCGCTGGCACCGTCGAGCCTTGGCCGCCCTGGCGGCGGCGGTGATGGTGCTGGCCGGGCTCACCGTGCTCGCTCCCCCGCAGGCTGCCAGCGTCGCGATAATCGTCGCGGCCACGGACCTGGGCGCCGGCCACCGGCTCACGGCCGGCGACCTGGAGGTGGCGCGATACCCCCCAGGGCTGGTCCCGACCGGTGTCGCCAGCACCCCGGAGGCGCTGCTCGGACGGGTGCTCATCGGCCCCTCCCCGCGGGGAACGCCGCTGGGTGCGCACTCCGTGGTGGACGCGTCCCGCCTGCCCCGTGGACGCATGCTCGTCCCGGTCCGCGTCGACGACCCCGCCGTCATGTCCCTGCTGCGCGCCGGCGACCTGATCACGGTGATCGGCACCGATGACGTGGGTACCCCGGTCGTGCTGGCCCGCAGGGTGCGGATCGCCGCTGTGCCCGGTGCCGCTGACCCCGGTCCGCTGGGTGACGCGGGCGTTGGCGGGGTGGTCGTGGTCGACGTGGACGAGCCGACCGCCGTGACGCTGAGCGCGTGGTCGACCAACCCGGGACTCTCGGTGACGCTGGGGTGACATGCTGGGCCGGGGGTATCCGGCACTGGCCCCCACTTCCCCACCCGAAGGACATGCCATGACCGGCTTCAAGGAATTCATCATGCGCGGCAACCTCATCGAGCTTGCCGTCGCGTTCGTCATCGGTGGCGCCTTCGCCACCGTCGTCGAGGCATTCACCAAGATCGTCATCGAGTTGCTGGCCAAGGCCGGCGGCGCGCCCAATTTTGACGCCTGGCAGCCGGGCGGCCTGACGTCGGTCGGTCCGTTCCTGACGGCCCTGGTCGCCTTCGTGCTGATGGCCGCGGTTGTCTACTTCGCCATCGTGAAGCCCTACACGGCGCTGCAGCAGCGCATGAAGAAGCAGGGCCAGGAAGAGGTCGTCGCGACCGAGGTCGAGGTGCTCACCGAGATCCGCGACCTGCTGGCCAGCAACCGGCAGAGCCCGAACACCCGCTGATCTCGCCGCCTACCCGTGGTGGGGCGGTTTGTCGGCCAACAGCCGACGCTCTGCTGGCCCCAGCACCCTGGGCCCGTGGTGCACGGTGGGCTGCAGCCCGTCGAGTCCCAGCTCGCGGCGCAGTTGCTGCAGCAGGCTGCCGAACTGCCCCCACGGCACCGTCACCTCGTCCGGCACCGGGTGGGGCCACGGGTCACGCCTGGTCTGGCACAGCTGCCGGTGCTGGCGCAGCCGTTCGGCGTCCCACCCGGCGCCGGCCAGGCCGGCGATGACCACCGGGGCCGTCAGCGGCTGGCCGGCCACGCCGTCCGGCGGTGCCAGGGGCTCACCGGTCAGCGCGTGTCCGAGCGCCAGGAAGAGGTCACTCACCCCCGCAGCACCGTGCCGTCGTCCACCCTGCGGGCGTCCTCGGCCGGCAGCTCCACCGCCCCCACCACGCTCACGTCGGTGCCGAAGCTCCAGTCCCCCTGGACAGTGAAGGAGGTGGCCTCGCGCAGCCCGATCGGGCCGGCGAAACGGGCGTCGAAGTCCTGGACCAGCTTGAAGTGCTCGGGGTCCAGGTTCACCTTCACCGTGGCATCGGTGGCGGCGACCAGCCGGTAGTCCTCGTCCAGCTCGTACAGATCGGATCGCAGCAGCAGCAGTTCGTTGGTGGTCTTCACCGGCAGGAAGCGGTCACGTCCGACGCAGATGGCGGTGGCGCCCTCGAAGACCTCGACGGCGGCGCCCATGGCGCTCTCGATCTGGATGACCTTCGTCGAGGACTTGTCGGACGGGTCGACGGTCTTCTCGTTGCGGATCATGGGCAGGCCGAGCACTGACGCTCGCTCGACCAGGGCGTCGCGCAGCATGACCAGGTCGAACCACAGGTTGTTGGTGTGGAAGAACGGGTGGCGGTGCTCGTCGGTGAAGTAGTCCATCTCGTCGTCGGCGGTCTGGGCGGTGTCTCGCAGGATGAGTTGCTGGTCGGCCTTGCGGATCGCCAGGTGGCCGCCCTTGCGGTCATTGACCGTGCGGTGGCAGACCTCGGCAGCGTAGGGGGCTCCGCTGGCGGCGAACCATCCGGCGATCTGCGGGCTGGGGGCGGTGCCGAGGTTGTCCCCGTTGCAGACGTTGGCGTACTGGTAGCCGGCCTCGATCAACTGGTCGAGCACCCCGGAGGTCTGCAGGGCGATGTACAGGTCGCCGTGGCCCGGTGGGCACCACTCGAGTTCCGGGTCGGCCGGCCACTCCACCGGTTCCAGTCCGTCGGCGGTCAGCTTCGGCTCACGGTTCTGGACGAAGCCGAGCGGCAACCCGTCACGGGCAAGTTCCGGGTAGGCCGCCAACGCCTGTTCGGTGTCGGCGGCGGTCCGGAAGGAGTTCATCAGCAGCAGCGGCAGCCGGACCCCGTGGCGTTCCCGGGCCGCCAGCACCTGCCTCACGATGACGTCCAAAAAGGTGAGGCCGTCACGCAGGGGCAACAGGTTCTTGGCCTTGTCCAACCCCATCGAGGTGCCCAGACCGCCGTTGAGCTTGATGATGACGGTCTTGTCGAGCGCCTCGCGGGCCGCGTCCAGGTCGACCTCGAGGTCAGCCAGCATCGGCGGGTCCAGCAGGGGTTCGATCGTCTCTTCGAGGATCAGCCCCGTCTGTCCCGACTCGAGCTGACGGTAGTAGTCGCCGAAGACGGCGATGGCGGCCTCCGGCAGACCATCGGCGCGCATCTTGTCCTGGGCACGTGCAAGTCCAGCATCGCTCATGCCGCCACCCTACCGAGGTTGGTCGGCGTCGGTGGCGGGTACTAGGCTGGGCTGCCGATGGCCCTGTAGCTCAGGGGATAGAGCAGAGGTTTCCTAAACCTTGTGCCGCAGGTTCGATTCCTGCCAGGGCCGCCAGCTCGCTCAGAGGTTCTCGGCAGCCGCCTCGGCCTTGAGCTTCTCGACGTCGAGTTCCTTGACCTGGTCGATCAGGCTGTCGAGCTGCTTGCCGTTCAACATGCCGGCCTGGCGGAAGACCAGGGTGCCGTCCTTGAAGGCCATGATGGTGGGGATCGAGGTGATCTCGAGCCCGGCAGCCACGTCCCGCTCAGCCTCGGTGTCGAGCTTGGCGAAGGTGACGTCGCCATGCCGCTCGGACGCCTCGTCGTAGATCGGGGCGAAACGCTTGCAGGGGCCACACCAGTCAGCCCAGAAGTCGATCAGCACGACCTCGTTGGTGTCGATGGTCTCGGCAAAGTTGCCGGCGTTCAGTTCAACGGTCTTGTCGCCCATGGGGGCCTCCTCAGAAGTCGGTTCCAGACATCGGCTACAACGCCGTGCGGCGTCGACTAATTCCGGGGCTTGATGGCGACCACCCGGCGCATCGGCACCGGCACCCGCACCGGGACCCCATCCTTGACCCGGTCCACCAGCCACACCGCGGCGTCGTGGACCCGTGCGGCGTCCACGGTCGGCAGGTGCAGCGCGTTCAACAGCATCTCGGCATCCTCGAGGGTGGCCACGTCGAAGTAGTAGCGCTCCCGGGCGTCCTCGATCTTGCGCAGGCCGTGGGCCATCAGCATCGGACCCATCGACATGTCCAGGCGCACCGGGAAACGCGGCGGACCCTTCAGCCGGGCCGTCAACGGGCCCAACAGCTTCATGTCGGTGATGTTGATCGGCCGATAGGTGGGGGTGATGGCGGCGAACATGCCGCCGGGACGCAGCACCCGGGCGACCTCGTCGAGCAGCGTCCCGGTCTGTTCGATGACCGCCAGCGCCATCGACGAGATGACCGCGTCGACGGCGGCATCGCCCACGGGAAGGTGCAGTCCGTCCGCCCGGGCCCACGGGCCGGGACCCAGGGCTTGCGCCTCCTGGATCTCGTTGGCCGACAGGTCGATGCCGAACACGGTGCGGCCTTCACGGGCGAGCATCCGGCTCATCGGGCCCGATCCGCACCCGATGTCGACGACCTTGGTCGACGATCCGCTGACGGCCCGCGCCAACCACGTGTGCGGACTGTGCTCACCGGCTCGGGCGCGCCCGAGCACCGCCGCCGCAACCCCGGGACGTTCGTGGTGGAACCGGTCGATGTAGTCGTGCCACTGGGCCATGACCACCAGCTTAGTCAGCGGCCGGCATGGTTGAGGGTGGTGACGATGTCGTCGGCGATGTCGTGCAGCACGTGGCCCGGGCTGATCTGCCGCTTGGCGACCACCGACACCAGCAGCGACAGGCCCGGCAGCGCCTCGTCGGGGTCACTGGTGTAGGTGCCACGCTCGAGCTCGAGCAGCAGCGGGTTGGTGCCGTCGTTCCACGGCTGGGTGAGCTTCGTCCACGACGCGATCCAACCCTCGGAGATCTCGGCGATCGACGGCACCCCGAAGAAGTGGCCCACGGGGGCGTGGTGGCGCAGCGCCACCAGCGGCGACTCCAGGTAGATCAGGGCCAGCCGCAGCCGGGCGTCCAGGTCGCGCCGCTGGGCCAGTGAACCGCGGACGGCCCAGGAGCACGGATTGGGGCAGGTGGGGCCGACGTCGGGCCGCTGCCCCGCATCGACGGTCTGGTGATTCATCCCGCACACCGCCAGGGCGTCACCCAGCCGGGAATGGAACTTGTCGAGGTAGTTCGTGTAGCCGGCCAGGTCACCGCGGCCGGCATTGAGCGAGCGTCTGGCCGTCGAGCGCATCGCCGATGAATGCGGGCAGGCGGGGTCGTCGGTGCCCCAGCGTTCGCCGACGTCGCGGGGCATCCGCAGCGGGTCGCCGCCGTGCCCCAGGGTCGGCTCCCACGCCAACTGGCACAGGTACTCCCCGATCAGGTGGGCTGTGACGACCAGCGCCTGCGGTTCGTGGCGCTCCGAGCGCAACGCGACCACCTCGAGCATCAACTCGTAGAGCGGCACCAGTGAGCCCAGCGCCCCGCGTTCGCGGGCCCGGGGTTCGATGGGGAAGCAGCTGCGGCTGAGCTGGTGGCTCCAGGGACGACCGGGGGCCAGCCTGGCCAGTTCCAGGAAGTCCTCGGCGTCCAGCGAGATCACCCGGTGTCCGATCGAGGCGTACTGGTGGGCGAGCTTCAGGGCCGGGTCGTCGTCGCCGTCCAGCAGCCGCTTGCGCAGCATGGATTCCGCCGCGTCGAACCAGTGCCCCTCGGCGAGGGCGACCAGGCCCGCATCGTCCATCGTCTGGTGGGCGGGATGATTCATGCCACCCGGCCGAACAGCCCGTCGATCACCCAGCCGTGGGGCACCCGCACCGGCGGATGGCCGGCGACGGCCAGGTCGAGGGGCCGAGCTGGGTCGAGGGTCACCTGGACCCCCGGACGCAGCCCTGCCCCGGCAAGCAGCGCCAGCAGGGCGTCGTCGGCCTGGACGGCCTCGCTCATCCGCACCAGCACGACGTCCACGGGGGCGTCCGCCTGCCGCAGCAGCTCACCGAACGGCTGGTTGCCCTCTCGGAACCGGGGCGCCGGGTCGGTGACGCCGAAAACCTCCATCCCGGGAATCGGGTTGCCGTAGGGCGACTGGCTGGTGTCGGGCAGCAGTTCGAACAGCTTGCGTTCGACCTCGTCGGAGATGACGTGTTCCCACCGGCAGGCCTCGGAGTGGACCAGTTCCCAGTCCAGGCCGATCACGTCGATGAGCAGGCGCTCGGCCAGTCGGTGCTTGCGCATGACCGCCTCGGCCAGCGACTGGCCCTCGTCGGTGAGTTGGATGGTGCGGTCGATGCCCAGGTGCAGCAGCCCGTCGCGCTCCATCCGGGCCACCGTCTGCGAGACGGTGGGGCCGCTCTGGTGCAGGCGCTCGGCGATCCGGGCCCGCATCGGCGGCACCCCCTCCTCGTTGAGCTCGTAGACGGTCCGCAGGTACATCTCCGTGGTGTCGATGAGTTCGCTCATGACGCTGATCCTTCCACCCGGACGCCGTGCCGCAAGACCTTCTGCAGCACGCCGTCATCATCAAGAATGCACAGGTCGGCGCGCCGTCCGGGCAGCAGTGCCCCGACCTGGTCCAACCCGAAGCGTCGGGCCGGCGTGGTCGATGCCATGATCGCTGCCTCACCGACCTCGCGGCCCACCTGCCCCACGACGTAGGCGACGGCGGCGGCCATGGTCAGCGTCGACCCGGCAATGGCGCCGAGGGTGCCGTCGTCCTCGAGGATCTTCGCGACACCTTCGCGGACGGCCACCCTGAGGCTGCCCAAACCGTAGTCGCCGTCGGACTGGCCGGTGGCGCTCATGGCGTCGGTCACCAACGCCACCCGGTCGATGCCGGCGGCGTCAATGGCCATCGCGATCACCTCGGGATGCAGGTGGGTGCCGTCGCAGATCAGTTCCACCATGGCGCGCGGGTCGTCCAGCAGCAGCGGGATGGGGCCCGGCTCGCGGTGGTGGATGGGACGCATCGCGTTGAACAGGTGGGTGACCACCGACGCCCCCGCCTCCAGGCAGGCGCGGGTCACCGTGTGGTCGGCGTCGGAGTGGCCGAATGCCACCACCACCCCGGCCTCGGTGAACCGGCGGGTGGCGTCGATGCCGTGGCTGCGTTCGGGGGCCAGGGTGACCGACCGGACGGTGCCGCCGGATGCCCGCAGGATCGCCTCCACGTGCTCGGGTGCCGGGTCGGTCAACAGGGCAGGGTTGTGGGCGCCCTTCCTGGCCTCGGCCAGGAACGGTCCCTCGAGGTGGATGCCGGCGAGCTCGCCCGATTCGACCAGGGGACGCAGCCGCCCGATCTGGGCGATCACGTCGTCCATCGACTCGGTGACGGTGCTCGCGAACAGGGTGGTGGTGCCGTGGCGTCGGTGGTGGTCGATGGCGGCTGCGACCCCGTCGGGGTCACCGCCGGCCAGGTCGGCGCCGGCCGCGCCGTGGCAGTGGGTGTCGACGAAGCCTGGCACGATCCACCCGTCGACGACCTCCGCGCGGGCGTCGAGGCCGTCGCGCACCTCGGTGATGCGGCCCCCGTCGATGACCAACGTCAGCGGCCGCGGCTGGGGGCCGGCGTCGCCCGTGACTACCCGTTCTGCAGCGATCAGTGCCACGACCGAACCCTTCCGTCAATCTGGTGATCTGGTGGTCACAGCCTATGGTGCGCCGCCGACACCGGCGGCCAGTTGACCACCGGCGGTAGCGTGAGCCTCGTGGACCCCACCGATCCGGCAACCCCGACCTGGGTCAGGCGCGTCAGCGTCGACCCGGGACGCCTGTCCGGCTGGATTGACCGGTTCCGCCAGGGCCACGGGGTGACCACCTGGACACCGGCCGCCGACCAGGTGCTGCTGAGTGCCGCCGACGGCGCCCATGCCCGGCTGGTGAACTACTGGGAGCCGATCGACGAGCAGGCCTCCCCCGGCGCCGTGATCGCGCACCTGACCCGGGACCGGCGGGTGGCGCTGCTGCTGGGACGCAAGGGTGCCCATGCCGTGGGCATCGCGCAGGGCCCCGACCTGGTGGTCTCCAAGGTGGACACCTCCTACGTCCAGGGCAGGACCAAGGCCGGTGGCTGGTCGCAGCAGCGCTACGCCCGCCGCCGCGGGAACCAGACCGACAAGGCCATCGATGACACCATCGAACGGTGCCTGACCCGGCTGCTGCCCGAGCTCGCCACCCTCGAGGCGGTCGTCTGCGGTGGGGACTCGACCTTCGTCGACGCCGTTCTGGCCGATCCCCGGTTGCGTGGCCTGGCGGCGTTGCGCAGCGCGCACCCCACCCTGCCCGTGCCCGACCCGAGGCTCGAAGTCCTCAAGGAGGCGGTGGCCGCGGCCCGGGCCATCAGCATTGACCTGGACGCGGCAGCGATCACGGGTCGAGCCGGCCGCTGACCCAGCTGCCGTCGGGCTGCAGGTCGAAGACCAGCCGGTCGTGCAGGCGGCTGGGCATGCCCTGCCAGAACTCCACGTGGTGCGGGCTCACCCGGTAGCCACACCAGTCGTCGGGGCAGGGCACGTCCCGGTCGAGGTAGGCGGCGGTCGCGGTGGCGAACTCCGCCTCCAGCGACCCCCGGGTCTGGCGCGGGTGGGACTGGTGGGCGACCAGTGCGGCCACCTGCGAGGCTCGCGGCCTGGCCCGCCAGTACGCCTCGGCCTCTGCCCGCGACTTGACCGAGGCGACGCCCTCGACGCGGACCTGACGATTCTGGGTGGGCCAGTACAGGTGCAGACCCACCCGGGCCTGGTGGGCGATGGCCCGGCCCTTGCGGGACGTGGCATGGCTGTAGAAGTCGAAGCCGCCGTGCTCGCCGAAATCCCTGCCGAAGGCCTTGAGCAGCACCACCCGGCTGCTGGGTTGCCCGTCGGGGTCGACGGTGGCCAGCGTCATGGCCGCGGCTTCGACCAGTTCACCGGCAGCCTCACCCTGGCGTGCCTCGGCGAACCACTGCTCGAACAGGGGCCACGGCGAGGCGCCCTCATCGGCGATGGGCTGCCCGGCGTACTCGCGTCGGGCGTGGTGCAGGTCAACCATGGGACTCATTGTGGCCTGCTCAAGGGTGCCGGTGCGAGCGTGGAAGAATCGCCCCATGAATCTGCGCATCCCCACCGACCTGCTGCCCCGCGACCCCAGGTTCGGCAGCGGCCCCGCCAAGATTCGTCCCGAGGCCGTGGCGGCGCTGGCGTCCAGCCCGCTGCTGGGCACCTCCCACCGGCAGGCGGGGGTGAAGAACCTGGTCGGACGCATCCGCGAACTCGCCGCCGCACTCTACGACGCCCCCGAGGGTTACGAACTGGTGCTGGGCAACGGCGGCTCGACGATCTTCTGGGATGTCGCGACCTGCTCGCTGGTCGACCAGCGCAGCGCCCACGGCGTCTACGGCGAATTCAGCAGGAAGTTCGCCACCGCCACTGCCCGGGCACCGTTCCTGGCCGACCCGGTCGTGTTCGAGTCGGCACCGGGCACGGTCGTGGTGCCGACCGCCACCGACGGGGTCGACCTCTACGGCTGGGCCCAGAACGAGACCTCCACCGGTGCCGCGGCCCCCGTCCAGCGTCCCCGGGACAGCGGCGAGGCGCTGGTGGTGGTCGATGCGACCTCGGCGGCCGGTGGCATGGCCGCCGACCTGTCCCAGACCGACGTGTACTACTTCGCGCCGCAGAAGAACTTCTCCTCCGACGGTGGGCTGTGGCTGGCCTTCTGCTCACCGGCAGCGCTGGCCCGGGCCGAACAGGTGACCGGGCGCGGCGACCGCTGGGTGCCCGAGTCGCTGAACCTGGCCGTCGCCGCCGCCAACTCGCGGTCGAACCAGACCCTGAACACCCCGGCCATCGCCACCCTGGTGCTGCTGGCCGAACAACTGCAGTGGATGGTCGAGCGCGGCGGCATGGACTTCGTCACCGGCCGCACCAGCAACTCCTCGGGGCGCGTCTACCGCTGGGCCGAGGCCCACGACCTGGCCTCCCCCTTCGTCGCGGCCGAGTTCCGCTCGCCGGTGGTGGCCACCGTCGACTTCGCCGACCAGGTGGACGCCCGCCGACTCGCCGCCGACCTGCGAGCCAATGGGATTCTCGACACCGAGCCCTATCGCAAGCTCGGTCGCAACCAGTTGCGCATCGGCTGCTTCACCAGCGTCGACCCCGACGACGTCAGTGCGCTGCTGGGGTGCATCGACTGGTTGCTGGGCCAGTACTGAGCTGCTCAGGCACCCCGGCGGGGGTGCCGACCGCCGCGCGGCAGCAGTGTCGCCAGCCCGGCCAGCACCGCCAGGGCGCCGGCTCCGGCGATGGCGAGCATGGTGCCGGTGCGCCGGGCCGACGCGGTGGCCTGCTCCGTGGGCTCCGGGGTGGCCGGTGCCGTCGGGCTGGGGCTCGGGGTCGGGGTGGGCGTGGGGGTCGGTGAGATGGAGGTCATTCCGGTCGGCCGCTGGTTGGCGGTGACCCGGGGGGTGGCGCCGCCGGCGCCCAGCATGATCAGCCGCTGCTCCAGGCCCAGGGTGAGCGCCTCACCGGTGCGGGCGATGGGTGCCACGGCATCGACGCTCAGATCGAAACCGTTGATGAGGAACAACCCGCCCGCAGCCCAGACGGCCATGCTGGAGCCGTCAGGCAAAAAGGTCATGTCGCTGACCCCTGCCGGCGCGCTGCCGAGCCGGGTCAGGGTGTTGGTGACACCTGTCCGAGGCTGCGCGCTGGCGCGGTAGACCCCGGGGTTGGCGCCGCGGGTGATGACGTACAGGTTGCCGCGTCCTGAGACCCCGAAGGCGGCCGCGTCGTGGGGGCCATCGGAGTAGCTGAAGCTCCACTCCCTCGCCACGATCTCGCCGTAGCGGGGTTCACCGACCCGCAGCACCGTCACCGACGTGCGGGAGGCGTCCGGGTCACCAATGTCGGCGACGTAGAGCACACCGGCGCGGCTGGCGAGGGCCTGCACGCTGGTCACCGACTGGGTCAGATTCATCGTCCCCTCCACCGAGCCGGACGGGCCGAGCGCCACCAGGTCGGACGAGGTGGGGTCGGCGACCGCCCAGTACACCCCCAGGTTGGTGTCGGCGGCCAGACCGGTGAGCGCGAGTTCACGGCTGACGGTG
Source organism: Tessaracoccus sp. SD287 (assembly GCF_017355265.1). Lineage (GTDB taxonomy): Bacteria > Actinomycetota > Actinomycetes > Propionibacteriales > Propionibacteriaceae > Aestuariimicrobium. Next base: position 12,100 of record NZ_JADIJQ010000012.1, on the reverse strand, counting down.
AAGGTGGCATCCTCTGCCAGTGCAGGCACCGACTGCACCCCCAGGCTGATGGCGAGCGCTGCCGCGAGCGCCGCGCACCATCGGCTCAGGCGAGCCATGCGCCCAGCACCACCAGGACCACCAGTGCCACCAGACCCAGGGTCACGACGGCTTTGCGGCTACGGGGGTTCATTCCAGACACCTTAGCCCGCATCGGTTACCGTTGGCACATGGGTGAGCTACGGCTGCATGCGATCAGCGTGTACGACGTCAGGGACATGTTCGGTGCCGATCCAGACCTCGCCGCGGAGCTGCGGCGGATCGCGTCGAACGTCTTCTCGGTGCCCGCGAGCGAGCAGCAGCGCAAGCCGAGCATGATCCAGCGCATCGGGCCGATGTTCCGTCGGGATCCGCTGGCGGTGGTGGTGGGCCATGACGACCCGACCCCGTCGGACTGGGAGGCGCTGATCGCCGGACGCTTCGTGGAGCCGTCCCGGTTGATCGCCAGCTGGAAGGTGGTCGACGCCTGGGTCGACGAGCGTGACTACGGCACCACCACCTTCACCCTGACCACGGCGCAGGCAGAGGCCTTTGACTTTGCCCTGACCAAGGCGGGACTGCACTCCCAGTACAGCCTGGGGGCGTTGATGGCCAATGACATCGCGCTGCCGCTGCGCCCAGCCCACGGCATGCGCATTGGTTACGCCAAGAACAGCCACGTGCTGGCCACCGCCCAGGCACTGCGGGCCGTGGTGGCACGGGTGGACGAGCCGTGGCGCGGCGGCGCCGAGCACCTGTTGGCGTTCCTGGACGACTTCGCGGGCTGGACCCAGCAGGCCGTCCAGGCCGACCGGGTGCTGCCCGACCTCTACGTCGCTTGGTGGGAGACCAACCGCGCCGAGATGGCCACCCCCCAGCACGGCGAGCAGCCCTACGCCACGGGCACCCAGCCGCGCGCCACCGGCGAGTGGGACCCGCACGAGCCGCTGGTCACCGGACGCCAGACCCGCTCGAACCAGCCCCGCGACATTGACCCGACTGCCCCGATCGTGACGGGGCGCCAGATCCGGCGCCCCCGCTGATCAGGCGGGCTTCACCACCAGCAGCAGGTCGCCGCCCTCGGCCTGGACCGTGTCGGTCACCACGACCCGCTCGACGACACCCGAGATCGGCGCGTTGATCGCCGCCTCCATCTTCATGGCCTCGATCACCGCCACCGGGTCACCGGCGGTGACGCTGTCACCCTGACCGACGCGCACGGTGACGGCACCCGAGAAGGGGGCGGCCACGTGGCCGGGGTTGCTGGCATCGGCGCGCTCGGCGGTCTGGATGTCGGCCTTGATGGATCGGTCCCGCACCCGCACCGGGCGCATGGCGCCGTTGAACTGGGTCATCACCACCCGCTTGCCCTTCTTGTCGGGTTCGCCGATGGCCTCCATGGTGGCGATCAGGGTGACCCCCTTGTCCAGGGTGATCACCTGCTCCACGTTGGGGCGCAGTCCGTAGAGGTAGGGCAGCGTGGGGATGCCGGTCAGGTCGCCGAACTCCTCGCGCGATTCCTCGAAGTCCTTGGTCGGGCCGGGGAACAGCAGCCGGTTCAGCGCCTTCTGCCGGTCCCGCCCGGCGGAGTTGAGCAGTTCCTCGTCCTCGGGGGCCAGTTCGGTCTGGCGCACCGGTGTCGCGCGTCCGACCAGGGCCTTGGAGCGGAACGGCTCGGGCCAGCCGCCGGCGGGAATACCGAGTTCGCCGTTGAGGAAGCCGATCACCGAATCGGGGATGTCGAACTTCTGCGGGTCGGCCTCGAACTCGGCCGGGTCGGCGTTCACCGCCACCAGGTGCAGGGCAAGGTCACCGACCACCTTGGACGAGGGCGTCACCTTGGTGGGGCGGCCCAGAATCTTGTTGGCCGCCGCGTACATGGCCTCGATCTGCTCGAACCGGTCCCCCAGTCCCAGCGCGATCGCCTGCTGGCGCAGGTTGGACAGCTGACCGCCGGGGATCTCGTGGGTGTAGACCCGTCCGGTGGGGCTGGCCAGGCCGGACTCGAAGGGGTGGTACACCTTGCGGACGGCCTCCCAGTAGGGCTCCAGGTCGCTGACCGCGGCCGGGTCCAGGCGGGTGCTGCGTCGGCTGTGGACCAGCGCATTGACCAGTGCCGAGGCGGGCGGCTGGCTGGTGGTGCCCGCCATCGGGGCGCTGGCCAGGTCGACGGCGTCGACCCCGGCGTCAATGGCCCGCAGCAGGGTGGCGGTCTGGCCGCCGGCGGTGTCATGGGTGTGCAGGTGCACCGGCAGGTCGAAGTTCTTGCGCAGCGCGGTGACCAGGTCGAAGGCGGCCGGCGGACGCAGCAGCCCGGCCATGTCCTTGATCGCCAGGACGTGCGCCCCGGCCTGGACGATCTTCTCGGCCAGACGCAGGTAGAAGTCGAGGGTGTAGATGTCCTCGCCGGGGTCGTTCAGGTCGGAGGTGTAGCACAGCGCCACCTCGGCGACCGCGGTGCCGGTCTCGAGCACCGCCTCGATCGCCGGCCGCATCTGGTCGACGTCATTGAGCGCGTCGAAGATGCGGAAGATGTCGACGCCGGTCGCGGTGGCCTCCTCGACGAAGGCGGTGGTCACCTTCGTCGGGTAGGGGGTGTAGCCGACGGTGTTGCGTCCGCGCAGCAGCATCTGCAGGGCCATGTTGGGCATCGCCTCGCGCAGCTGCGCCAACCGCTCCCACGGGTCCTCGCCCAGGAAGCGCAGGGCCACGTCATAGGTGGCACCACCCCAGCACTCGACGCTGAGCAGTTCCGGGGTCATCCGGGCGACGGCGGGGGCCGCGGCCAGCAGGTCGCGGCTGCGCACCCGGGTGGCCAGCAGCGACTGGTGGGCGTCGCGGAAGGTGGTGTCGGTGACCTCGACGTGGTCGGACTGGCGCAGCCACTGCGCGAACCCGGCGGGGCCCAGCTCGTCCAGACGCTGCTTGGAGCCGGCCGGTGGCAGGCTCTTGCGGTCAAAGGCGGGCAGCTTGTCGGCCGGGTCGAGCGTGGTCATCTGCTCGCCGTTGGGACGGTTGACGGTGACGTCGGCCAGCCAGCGCAGCACCTTGGTGCCACGGTCGGCCGGGGCCCGCGAGGTGAGCAGGTAGGGACGCTCGTCAATGAACCGGGTGGAGGTGTTGCCGGCCTCGAAGTCGGGGTCGTCCAGCACCGCCCGCAGGAACGGGATGTTGGTGGAGACACCGCGGATGCGGAACTCGGCCAGGGCGCGGCGCTGACGGTTCAGCGCCGTCTGGAAGTCGCGTCCCGAGGCGGTGACCTTGACCAGCAGCGAGTCGAAGAAGCCGCTGATCTCGACCCCGGTGGCCGTGGTGCCACCGTCCAGTCGGATACCGGCACCGGAGGCCGACCGGTAGGCGGTGATGACGCCGGTGTCGGGACGAAAGCCGTTGGAGGGGTCCTCGGTGGTGATCCGGGCCTGCAGGGCGTGGCCGCGGACCTCGATGCTCTCCTGGCTCAGGCCCAGGTCGGCCAGGGTCTCCCCCGAGGCGATCCGCATCTGGGAGGCGACCAGGTCGACGTCGGTGACCTCCTCGGTGACCGTGTGCTCGACCTGGATGCGCGGGTTCATCTCGATGAACACGTGCTGGCCGGCGCGGGGGCCGGCGGTCTCGACCAGGAACTCGACGGTGCCGGCGTTCTGGTAGTTGATGGCGCGGGCGAAGGCGACCGCGTCGGCGCACATGGCGTCACGCAGCGCCGGGTCCAGGTTGCGGGCCGGGGCCATCTCAATGACCTTCTGGTGACGGCGCTGGATCGAGCAGTCCCGCTCGTAGAGGTGGATCACGTTGCCGTGCTGGTCGGCCAGGATCTGCACCTCGATGTGGCGGGGACGCTGCACGGCCTGCTCGACGAAGACGGTGGAGTCTCCGAAGGCACCCATCGCCTCACGCATGGCAGCGTCCAGGGCGTCACGCAGGTCCTCGGGCTGGTGCACCATTCGCATGCCGCGGCCACCGCCACCGGCGACGGCCTTCACGAAGACGGGGAAACCGATCTCGTCGGCCGCCGCGACCAGCTCGTCGACGTCCTGGGACGGCGCCGAGGAGTTCAGCGTGGGCAGCCCCGCCCGGCGGGCAGCCTCAATGGCGCGCACTTTGTTCCCGGCCATCTCCAGCACGGCGGCCGGGGGGCCGACGAAGATCAGGTCGTTGTCGGCGCAGGCCTGGGCCAGGTCGGGGTTCTCCGACAGGAAGCCGTAGCCGGGGTAGATCGCGTCGGCGCCGGCCTCCTTGGCGGCCCGGATGACCTCGCTGATGTCGAGGTAGGCGCTGACGGGGTGGCCCTCCTGGCCGATCTGGTAGGCCTCGTCGGCCTTGATGCGGTGCTCCGCCTGCCGATCCTCGTACGGGAAGACCGCCACCGTCCGAGCGCCCAACTCATAGGCAGCACGGAATGCACGGACTGCGATCTCGCCACGATTGGCCACAAGCACCTTGGAAAACATGGGGCAAGAGTAGCGGTCCATGGCCGGACGCCGAGGCCCTGACCATCGACGCCGGAGCCCCACCGCAGCACAATGTGGTCATGGAGATCACCGTGCGCGCCGCGGCGCAGGGGCGACGCGCCCCCCAGATTGCCGTCCTCGACGTCCGTGCCTGCCACGAGTCCGACGACCAGCAGCAGGCGTCCCACGCGGCGCACCAGTTGATGAAGAACCTGTCCGACCAGCTGCGCGCCCTGCAGGCCCAGCGTCCCGAGATCGTGGACCGGCTGGTGGTCACGGCGGTCAGCAACCGCAGTTGGCGCCCGTGGAACAACGAGGGCAAGCAGTTGCCGATGCGTCACGAGTCCTCGGGCCGGGTGCGGGTGGCGCTGACCGATGTCGCGGTGGTCGCCGAACTCACCCAGGGGTGGAGTGGGGTGGCCGGGCTCACCGTCGAGGCGCCCGGCTGGGAGCTCACCGAGCAGTCCCAGCGGGACCTGGAGGCGGAGGTCACCGTCGACGCCGTGCAGCGGTGCCGGCAGCGCGCCGAGGTGATGGCCAGGGCGTCCGGCTTCACCGAGGTGGTGCCCCTGCAGGTGGCTGACACCGGGCTGCTGGATCATCCCCGGGACGGCGGGGTCGAGGGTGCCGCAATGGCAATGGCCGCCCCCAGCACGGCGGGCGGCCAGGATGCGGGCTTCGACCTGTCCCCGCGCGACATCGAGGTGCGGGTCGAGGTCGAGGCCCGCTTTCGTGCGCAGTGAGCCTCAGAGGCGGGCGACCAGGTCCATCAGGATGCCCTGGGCGAAGTAGACCACGAAGGCGGCGGCCACACCCCACATCAACGGGTGCACCTGCTTGGCCTTGCCCTTGAGCGCCTTGACGAGCACGTGGACGATGAAGCCCGCGCCGATCCCGACGGTGATCGAGTAGGCGAACGGCATCAGCACGACCACCAGGAAGGCTGGGATGCCCTCCTCGATGTCGTCCCAGCGGATCTTGGTGGCCTGTCCCATCATCAGGAAGCCGACGTAGGCCAGTACCGGGGCGGCGGCCTCCGCGGGCACCAGCGCCACGACGGGGGCCAGGAAGATCGCCACCAGGAAGGCGGCGCCGGTGACCACCGAGGCGAGACCGGTGCGGGCACCCTCGGCCACCCCGGAGGTGGACTCGACGAACGAGGTGTTGGACGAGACCGAGCCCAGCCCGCCACCGACGGCGGCCAGCGAGTCGACGAGCAGGATTTCGCGCAGCCGCGGCGGGTTGCCGTGCTCGTCGAGCAGGTCACCCTCGGCGCCGACGGCCACCACGGTGCCCATGGTGTCGAAGAAGTCGGCCAGCAGCAGCGAGAAGACGATCAGCACCAGACCCAGCAGGTAGCCGAGGTTGAAGTTGCCGTCGGGGCCGTTGAAGGCGCCGAACAGGTCGACGCGGCCCAGCAGGCCGAGGTCGGGGGTCACCCAGGCCGACGCGTCGGGCAGCACCGGGCCAGGCGGTGACCAGCCGGTGGCGGTTTCGGGGCTGACCCGGGGACCGATCTTGAAGACGAGTTCGAGCACCACGGCGACGGCGGCAGTCACCAGCATGGCGATCAGCATCGCGCCGGGCACCTTCTTGGCGATCAGGACGATCAGCAGGAAGAAGCCGAACACGGCCACGGCGATGGGCCACCCGACCAGGTGCCCGCCGACGCCCAGTTCCAGCGGGGTGCCGCCGCCGGGACGGACCACCCCGGCCGAGACCAGGCCGACCAGGGTGATGAACAGGCCGATGCCGATGGAGATGGCCGAGCGCAGCGACGACGGGACGGCACGGAAGATGGCTTCACGTAGGCCGGTCAACACCAGCAGCGTGATCAGGATGCCCTCCCACACGATCAGGCCCATGGCCTGCGGCCAGGTCATCATCGGCGCCAGGGTGAAGGCCAGCATGGCGTTGAGGCCCAGTCCGGCGGCCAGGGCGAGCGGGAATCGCCCGACGACGCCCATCAGGATGGTCAGCAGGCCGGCGACCAGTGCGGTGGCGGCCGCCACCATCAGCTTCGACTCGCTCATGGCGGCGTCGTTGAGCTGGGTTCCGGCGGCGTCCAGGAACATCGGCTGCCCGTTGATGAGGTTGCCGTTCTTGTCCGCGGCGGTGCCGATGATCAGCGGGTTGAGGGCGATGATGTAGGCCATGGTGAAGAAGGTCACCAGACCGCCACGCACCTCCCGCGGGATGCTCGAACCACGGGTGGAGATGTCGAAGAACCGGTCGAGTCTGCCGACCGGTCGCGACGGTGTCGTGGTCAGGGTCTCAGGTGGAGTGTCTTGGGCCATGGTGCGAATCGTAGAACTTCTGCTCAGGCATCGACCAACTGGGAGAGGTCCGGTGGCCACCTGTGCACGTCGACCTGGGGCCGCCACAGCGAAGCGTTCACTAGACTGTCGACATGCCAGCAGACACCACCGCACACCGCCGCGGGTTGACCCAGGCGCCGGTGGAGCCCCTCGACCAGGACGGCGTCCAGGTCGGCATCATCGGCACCATCGCGTGGACCATGGCCGGGCTGGTGCTGCTGCTGCGCGGCGGGTCCGACCCCGTCTGGTGGCTGTGGACCTGTGCTGTCGGCGTCGGCGTCGGTCTGGTGGGGCTTGCCTACTGCGTGGGCCGCCGTGGGCGTCGCCGCCCCGGGGCTCAGTCGAACAGGACCTCGTCGGGTTCGACGGTGTGATACACGGGCAGCGGCAGCTCGATGCCGCGCTGCTCGGCGACGACGTCGGAGTGTCCCCCACAGCCGTGGTCGATGCTCACCACGTGGGCGTCCGCGTCGCTGAACTCGTTGGTGCAGACGCCGAACTGCAGACCCAGGCTGCCCTGGAGGCGTTGGAAGTAGCCGCAGCTGATGCAGTTCGCGGGCGCCTGCCGGGTCATCTGGTTGTCGGGGCCACCCAGCCCGTCGAGCCACCGTTGCGCCGCCAGGTCGCGTCCCTCGCGGGTCAGCACCCGTTCGCGACCCAGTCCGAGCTCGGCGACCACGGCCCGGGTCTGGGACCACTCCGCCGGGTCGGCGTCGGCGGCCAGCTCACCACCGGTGAAGCCCGGCTCCAGCCGCGGATCGTTGTCGAGGGTGGGCAGCAGGATGCCGGCCGCGATGTCACCGCCACGAATGCGGTTCTCCCACGGCAACCACTCGGGCGCCAGCAGCGCCGCCTCGGTGGGCACCAGTTCGACCTCGTTGACGGTGGCGTACTTGCCGCGCGAGGCGCGCGCCATCGACACCGCCCAGTGCCACCCGGAATAGCCGGGGTGTTCGCAGGCGAACAGGTGGGTGACGGCGCGGTCGTCGTCGGCCACCACCCCCACGTGCTCACCGACGCCGAAGTCCTTCGCGAACGCCTCGGCGGCCTCACGGGCCTGGTCGAGGGCGGTCGCGGCGATCGGGTCGAGCTTGGGCTTCTTACGGGTGGCGAGGACCGCCATTCACAACTCCAGTTCGTCAGCGACGGCGCGCAGCACGGAGGCAATCTTCTGCCCGTGGCGCGAATCGGGGTGGCGTCCGCGGCGGTAGTCGTTGCCGATGCCGTCCAGCAGCTTGATCAGGTCCTCGACCATCACCGCCATCTGGTCGGGCTTGCGGCGCGACGCCTTGGACAACGACGGAGGCGCCTCGATCAGCCGCACCGACAGGGCCTGCTCGCCCTTGCGTCCGTCGATGATCCCGAACTCGACCTTCTGGCCGGCCTTCAAACTGGTCACTCCGGCGGGCAGCACGTTGGCGCGCACGTAGACGTCGCCCCCGTCCTCCTTCTGCAGGAAGCCGAAGCCCTTCTCCGCGTCATAGAAACGCACCTTGCCGATCGGCACGTCAACCTCTGTCTTCATCCGGCCGGGGAACCCCGGCATGTGAGCACGATCCTACCGGGTGGGCTGAACCTGCTCCACCCCAGTCGCGCCGCCCGACAGCGAGGTCCTAGGCTGCAGTGTGGGGTGACTTCCCCAGTCACGACGATGACGTCACTACGAACGAACTGCTGCCCATGACTGCTGATCCCACCTCCCCCCGCTGGCGCCGCGGCGCCCTCGGCCAGCGGGGCTATCCCCTGTACCTGATGGCCATGGTCCAGGGGTCCACCGGGTTCTGGGTCTCGAAGATTGCCCAGGACTGGCTGCTGCTGCGCCTGACCGGTGACGTGCAGGCCGTCGGCATTGCCTCCGCCCTGCAGTTCGCGCCGATACTGCTGTTCGGACTGTTCGGCGGGGTGCTCGCCGACAAGTTCAACGCCAAGTGGCTGGTGGTGCTGTCGGCCGCGATGCAGGCAGTGGCTGCGATCGTCGTGGGCCTGCTCGCCACCAGCGGCCTGGTGGAGGCGTGGCACGTCTATCTGGCGGCGGCCTGGGTTGGTCTGTCGAACGTGATCGACCAGCCGGGACGGGCGCGGATCATCACGGCCCTGTCGGGTCGCTTCGTCGGCCAGGCCATCTCGTTGAACTCGATCGCCTTCCAGATCTCCGGTTCGTGGGGTCCGCTGATCTCGGCGGTGGTGGTCGGCGCCTTCGGGCCGGGCCACGCCTTCATCATCAATGCCGTCGCCTGCCTGGTCACGTGCGTCATGGTCGCCCGACTGCCCGTCGACGACCCACCGGGACGCACCGTGGAGAAGGTCGGCCTGCGCGAGGGCCTGGCGACGATCCGTCAGACGACCGAGATCGGGTGGGCGTTGGCGCTGCTGGCCAGCATCGCGGTACTGGGGCTGAACATGCCACTGATCTACGCCGACATGGCCAACACCGTCTTCCAGACCGGCGTCGAGGGATATTCGCGATTCAACTCGCTGGCCGCCGTGGGAGCGGTCACCGGCGGTCTGCTCGCCGTCCGCCGACGCGGCACCTCCCGGCTGCGTGAGCTCGCGGTCCTGCTGGGCGTCTACGGCGGGGTGCTGGTGCTGACGTCGGTCTCACCGACGCCGTGGCTGTTCGGGTTGCTGGTGATCGCCATCAACACGGTGGTGGTGCTCTTCCAACTGCTCGCCAACACCCTGGTGCAGTCCAGCGCCGACCCGGTGGCCCTGGGCCGGGTGATGAGCCTGTTCACGCTGGTGACCTTCGGCGGCAGCGCCCTGGGCGGGCCGCTGATCGGCACCGTCATCGACCTGATCGGTGCCCGCGCCACCCTGGCCACCAACGGCACCCTGCTGGTGGTCGCCATGGTGGTGACCAGCATCGCCATCGGACGATTCGCCGGCCAGACCGTCCGGATGGGTCCGCGCGGGCTGGCCATCATCGAACCGGAGGTGCCCCGCCACGTGCGACTCGGGCTGCCCCCGCGACGGGCGACGCCGACCGGTCAGTGAGGCCGACGCGAACTGGGCAGCAGGGCGAAGGAGTCGCGGTAGTAGTCCTTGAGTTGCAACCTGGCGCCGGCGGCCTCGTCGACGACCACCGTCGCGTAGCGGTGGAACTGCAGGATGCTGGCCGGGCACATCGCCGACACGGGTCCCTCGACGGCGGCGGCGATGGCGTCCGCCTTGGCCGCGCCCAGGGCGGTCAGCACCAGCCGCCCGGCGCCCATGATGGTGCCCAGTCCCTGGGTGACGCAGTGGGTGGGCACGAAGTCGGGGCCGAAGAACCGGGCGTTGTCGGCGCGGGTGCGCGCGGTCAACGTCTTCATCCGGGTGCGGCTGGTGAAGGACGAGCCGGGCTCGTTGAAGCCAATGTGTCCGTTGGAGCCGATGCCCAGGATCTGGACGTCGATGCCACCGGCGGCGCTGATGGCCTGCTCGTAGGCGTCACAGGCGGCGTCGACGTCGTCGGCGTCACCCGAGGGCACGTGCACCCGCGCAGGGTCGATGCCCAGCGGTTCGGTGAAGGTGGCCCGAATGGTTTCGGCGTAGCTGTTGGGGTGGTCACTGGACAGGCCCCAGTACTCGTCCAGCGCGAAGAACTGCGCCCGTCCGAGGTCGAGGGTGCCGTCGTCGACCCGCTCCTTGAGGGCGGCGTAGGTGCCCAGCGGCGAACTGCCCGTCGCCAGGCCCATCACCGGCGACTCGCGACGACCCAACGAGTCGGCGATGCGGGAGGCAGCGATGCGCCCGACCTGCTGTTCGTTCGCACAGATGATGACTTCCACGACATTCCTTTCGACGCCCGGCCGACGCCGACCTGCAGTGCTCAGCGTAGGCGCGAGACTCCACCCCCGTTGCACAAGCGCGCAGCCGAAACGCGCAATCGCTCACTGGGGCGGCGCGGCCAGCCGCTGGGTAGGATTCGACCATGGCTTCCTGGACCGACGGCGCGGAGTACGCGCCCACCGAGCGCCCCGACGGGTTCGCGACGCCTCGCACCGCTCCGCTGGACCAGGCACCGCCGCCGGAGCACCTGGCCCGCGACCGGCCGTTGGAGCCTCCGGCCGAGTTCCTGCCCAGCGCCCCCGCGCCCGCGCTCACCTCGCTGGGGCTGCCCGCGGGGCCCAGCCGTGACCCGGGCCAGGCGTTCGGCACCGTCACCACGGCCATGACGACCAGCGCCTGGGGCTCGACGCATGCCTCGACGACCACCCTCGAGCAGCCCTTCGACCCGCACGCCCCGATGGCCGCGGGGCAGTCGGATTCCCCGCCGCCGGGATTGCCCTTGTCGACCCTGCCGCCGCCGACAAGCCAGCCCGTGGCCCCGGCTCCCCCGCCTGGCAACGGGCCGGTCCAGTACGACGCCATGGGCCAACCCCTGTCCGCGGCCGGCAGGGTGCTGGCCTGGGCACAGTTCCTGGTCCGACAGATCACCGTGCCCATGGTGATCGTGCTGGTCCTGGGCCTGTTGATCGGGCAGGTGGCGTTCGTCATGCTGGTCCTGGCGATCCCGCTGGCCACCCGGGTCCCCGGATTCGGTGGCACCCTGCGCACCGTGGCCGGACTGGCCGCACCGGCGGCCCTGCTGCTGGCCTTCGTGTGGAACATTCACGATGAGGTCACGACCAGCCTGGCCACCTGGTCGCGGCTCGGTGCCCTGGCCACGCTGGCCAGTGCGGTGTACCTGGCCTGGCCCCGCTCCCCCCGTCACCCGTGAGCGCCGCCCCGCGCACCCTGGCCGATGCCATCCGGGGCATGGACGAGCGCCAGCTGGTGGCGCTGCTGATGGCCCGTCCCGACCTGGCGCAGCCGCGCCCCACCTCCTGGGCCGACCTGGTTGACCGCGCCGGGTCGCCGACCTCGGCGGCCATGGCCGTCGACCGTCTCGACACCTGGCAGCGGGCCGTCGCCGAGGCCCTGGCCACTGCCTCCGAACCCACCACCGCTCGCGCCCTGGCCGGTCTCCTGGACGCTGAGGTCCCGGCGGTTCAGGCGGCCTTCGACGCCCTCACCGCCCGCGCCCTGGCCTGGTCGTCCAACACCCGCACCCGCTCGGTCCAGCTGAGCCGGGCAGCGGCGATGGCGTTCGGGCCGTACCCGGCAGGGCTCGCCCAGCCCAGCCCGGTGCCGCTGTCGATGCAGGCGATCGACCAGGCCCTGGCACAGGCCGACCGCCAGGAGCACGAGGTGCTGCAACGGTTGGTCTGGCAACCCCTGGGCCGGTTGCGCAACGCACAGCGACCGATCACCCTGGCCAATGCCGCCACCGCGTCGGAGCGTCTGGTCGCCCGCAAGCTGCTGCGCCCCATCGCCGATGACTCGGTCGTGCTC
>NZ_JADIJQ010000011.1 GCF_017355265.1 Tessaracoccus sp. SD287 | reverse complement strand
GACGAGTCGGGCCGGCAGACGATGCAGCCGGCGGGGCGGGCGTGGCCGTCGTCCGACTGGGCCTGGTGGGCGACCCACTGGTGGGCACGGCGGAGTGCGTGGTGATGACGGGAAGGGAGGTGCTGGCGACAGGACCGGTGCCGCAGCCCACCAGCACCAGTGCCATTGCCAGCACGGGCAGCCATCTACGCGGCGAGCGCATCATCGCAACCACCTCTCACAAGAGTATAGATCCGCCGCCCGCGTGAGCACCGACCTGGATTCCGAGAAGCGCTTGAGAAACCCCGTGGTGGGAGCACGGTCAGGTCCTCGAACCCTTGACAGGTGACTATTTGGTCACCTAATGTCGGGGTGTGCTCGATGATGACGTGGTGTTCAAGGGGTTGGCCGACCCGGTCCGTCGGCTGCTCCTGGACGCCCTCTTCGAGCAGGACGGCCGCCCACTCAAAGAACTCGAGGCCATCGTCAACGAGCACACCCCGATGACCAGGTTCGGTGTCGCCAAGCACCTGAAGGTGTTGGAGGACGCGACTTTGGTGACCGTGCGCAGACACGGCCGCGAGAAGCTGCACTACCTGAACCCTGTCCCCATCCAGGCCATCCATGAACGCTGGATCGGCAAGTACACCGAGCGGGCCGGCATCGCCTCGGTCCTGCTCACCCTGAAACAGCGGCTTGAGGCGACCAACGCCGAGGGCCAGGACGACACCACCCCCAAGGAGCCATCATGAGCCAGCCCACCGCAGACCTCGTTCAGGTCTACCGCATCTACATCGACGCCCCTGCCGACAAGGTCTGGCAGGCCATCACCACCTCGGAGTACACGAACCAGTGGGGCTACGGCGGCGACGTCGAGTTCGACCTGACCCCCGGCGGCAGCTACCGCAACTTCACCACCGAGAGCATGCGCGCCATCGGCATGGGCGAGATCGCAGTCTCGGGCGAGGTGCTGGAGGTCGAGGTGAACAAGCTCCTCAAGATCACCTGGGCCCCGGCCTGGTACCCCGAGGCCGAGCCGACCGTCCTGACCTGGGAACTGACCCAGTTCGACAACGGCCTGACCCGGGTCACCCTGACCCACGACTCCACCAACAATCCGCCGCTGGCCCACGAACTGGCCGGCGGCGGCGAGCCCCAGGGCGGGGGCGGCGGTTGGCCCTGGAGCCTGGCCGGCCTGAAGACCCTGCTCGAGACCGGACGCCCGATGTCGGGGCAGTGACCTACCCCGCCTCCTGGCCAACGGCAGGTCGCCCGTCCGGGGCGGCCTGCTGTCGGGTCCGGGCGGCACCGACAAGGCCGGAGGCGTAGACCAGGCAGCCAGTCCAGACCACCACCAGCCCGAACCAGTACTCGGTGCTGACGGGCTGGCGGAAGAGCAGCACCCCGAGCAGGAACTGCATGGTGGGCGCGATGTACTGCATCACCCCTATGGTGCCCAGTGGCAGCCCTCGGGCCGAGTGCGCGAACAGCCACAGCGGGACCATGGTGATCAGTCCGCCGGCCATGAACAGCCACCACATGTTCGGTGCGCCGAAGTGCCCCTGACCGTGGGTCTCGAGCCACCCCACCAGGACCACGCTGGGGACCAGCATGATGCCCGATTCGACCAGCAGCCCCGGCAGCGCCGGCATCGGGATGGACTTCTTCAGCGCTCCGTAGATGCCGAAGCTGAAGGCCAGCACGAGTGAGATCCACAGGGTGCGCCAGCTGTCAAAGGCGATCACCAGCACGCCGATGAAGGCGAGCGTGATGCCCACTCGGTTGCGCGCATCGAAGCGTTCACCGAAGAAGAGCCGACCGAACAGCATGCTGACCAGGGGGTTGATGAAGTAGCCCAGTGACGACTCGACCACGTGGCCGGAGTTCACCGCGTAGATGAACGCACCCCAGTTGAACGAAATGACCACGGCCGCCGCGCCCAACAACAACCAGCGCCTGGCCGTCAGCTCCCGCACCCAGCCCCACGAGTGCCGGGTGACCAGCAGGATCACCAGCGCCGAGGCGAACGACCAGATCATCCGGTGGGCCAGCACCTCGACGGCGGACGCCGCTGCCAACAGCGGCCAGAACAGGGGGAAGACGCCCCACAGCAGGTAGCAGGACAGGCCCGTGACCAGCGCCAGCCTGGTGGCCTTGGGCCGGGTTGCCACCGGCCCCGGTCGCGTGACGGGGTCGATGGATTGGCTCACCCCAGCACTCTAGACCCGCTGCGGAAGGCGTCGACCAACACTCGCGCCGCGGCAGACAAGGGACGCTGGGCTGCCCAGACCAGTTGGATGCGCCAGACCAGGTCCAATCCCGCCAGCGGCGCGACATGGACCCCGGCCGCGCCGATGGTTGCCGACACGGGCAGCACGGCCACCCCCAGTCGCGCCTGCACCAGTTCGAGAGCCAGGTCGAAGCTCACCACCTCAGTGCGGATCGTCCGCGACAGGCCGAGCGCGCTGAGAGAGCGCTCGAATTCGGTGCGATTTCCCCATCCCTCCGGAAACGAGACGAAGGGTTCGGCGGCGGCATCGGCGGGGTCGACCTCGGTCTGCCCAGCCAGTCGATGGGTGCTGGGACAGACGAAGACCATGGGTTCGGCGTAGAGCTCCAGGTGCTCGACCCCCCGCAACGAGGGCAGCCCGGCCGAGACCAGTGCCAGGTCAAGGGTGCCGGCGCGCACCTCCTCCATGCTGGTCCGGGTGCCCTGGATGGTTTGGCGCAGTTTGACCACCACGTCGGGGTAGTCGGCAGCCAGGCCACTGAGGACTCCGGTCAGGTCGACCTTGCCCATGTGGACCATCGTTCCCAGGGCCACTGTCCCCCGCACCGAGCCGCGCACGGCATCGACGGCCTCGCGGGCAACGCGCAGGTCGTCGATGACCTGGCGGGCCAGGGGCAGCAGGACCTCCCCGGCGGGGGTCAGCCGCACCTCCCGGGCACGCCGCTCGAACAGCGGCATGCCGAGGTCGGCTTCCAGTTGCTTGATGCCGGCCGAGACCGCCGACTGCACCACCCGCACGTGGTCGGCCGCGTGGGTGAAGCTGCGTTCGTGGGCGACGGCCAGGAAGTACTCCAACTGGTGGATCTGCATACGCCATTATCACCGTTGGTGATGCTAGCCATCGACTCCGTTCGTTGGACGTGATCAAAGATTCATCGGAAAATGGCTCCATGACCACCGCGGCCTTCGACTCCACCGCCCTCGCGCCGAAGAGTCCCGCAGTCTCGCACCGTCGGACTGCCATCGGGACGGCTCGGCGCCGACGCCGCCACCGGCACGGGTTCTGGGCCGTCGCCGCGGTCTTCGCGGTCACCATGGCCTTTGCTGCGTCTCCCGCGCCGCTGTACGTGCTGTACCAGGAGCAGCAGGGTCTCACGACACTCGCGGTGACCGGGATCTTCGCCACTTATGCGTTCGGGGTGGTCGCCAGCCTGTTCACCGCGGGCCACTTGTCCGACCATCTCGGGCGCCGGCGCATGATTGCCCTGGCGGTGCTGCTCAACGTGCTGGCAGCATTGGTCTTCCTCTCCTGGAACCACCTGCCCGGTCTGCTGGTGGCTCGACTGGTCTCCGGGGTGGGTATCGGCATGCTGACTGCGGCCGCCACCGCCCACCTGGGCGAACTCGACGCCGTCGCCCGCCCTGACCGGGGCCCCGGTCGAGCAGAGGCCGTCGCCACCGTGGCGAACGTGGGCGGTCTGGGGTTGGGGCCGCTGCTGGCCGGCGTGCTGGCCGAGTACGCACCCGCCCCGCTGGTCACGCCCTACCTGGTCTTCGCGTTCCTGCTGGTGGTCGGGGTGCTGGTGGTCGTGGTCGTGCCCGAGACCGTCACCCCCGTCGACGAGTCGTGGTCCTACCATCCCCAGCGGGTGGTGGTGCCGCAAGCCGCGCGGGGGCGCTACTGGGCGGTTACCATGCTCGTCTTCGTCGGTTTCGCCATGTTCGGGCTGTTCAGTTCGCTGGCACCGTCGTTCGTGAGCGGCCAACTGGGCATCACCTCCCATGCGATCGCCGGGTTGACCTCGTTCGTCGTCTTCGCAGCCGCGGCCGGTTTCCAGCTGATCACCGCCCGCTGGGCGACGACCCGACAGGCCACGCTCGGTCTGGCCCTGCTCGGCATCGGGGTGGTACTGGTGGTGACCTCCATCACCGCCTCGTCGCTCGCGCTGCTGCTGCTCGGTGGCGCGGTGGCGGGGGCTGGCGTGGGGACGACCTTCAAGGCAGCGCTGGCCACCGTCATCCAGCTGGCCCCGACGGGTGCCCGCGGCGAGGCCATTGCCGGGCTGTTCCTGGTCGGCTACGTGGGCATGGCTCTTCCGGTGATGTTGCTCGGCCTGGCCCTTGAAGTCATGGCTCTGGTGCCTGCGGTGGTCGGGTTCGGCGTCGCCATGGTGACCCTGTTGGCGATCACCTCACTGATGCTGCACCGTACCCGCCGCTCCGGACGCCGCTGACGCGATGGCGTCGGCCAGGTCGCCGGGACGGCTCCACATGGGCCAATGCCCGGTCGGCAGGTCAATGACGTCGAGATGCTCGAGCTTCGCGACTTCAGCGAACATGGGATGGCCCGCACGGGCCAACTCCAACACCTGCGCGCCCGGGATCGAGCAGCAGACCAGGGTGGTCGGGACCGCGCGGCGGGCACCATTGGTGAGCTCGACCGGCTGGCGCAGCACGGGGCCGGGTTCGGGGACGGCCCGCACCCGAAACCGCTCGAGGACCTCCGCGCCCAGACCGTCGAGGCTCGCCTGCTGGCCGAGGACGTCGAAGGACGGCAGCGCAAGCTCCTCCACCGTCTCCGGGAGGTCCGGGGCGAAGACGCTTCCCGTCGCGACCGGGCCGGAGTCGACCCACACCACCCGATGAACCAGCTCAGGGTGCTGGTCAAGGACCATGCTGACGGGAGCGTTCGCGCCACTGTGGGCGACGATGGTCGCGGGCTGGTCCTGGCCGACCCCGAGCCCGGTGAGCAGGTCGAGGATCGCTGTGACTTGGTCGTCGAGGGTCTTGGCGGTCCGTTCAGGATCGTCCTCGTCCAGACCTGGCAGCGTCACCGCGACGGCACGGGAGTGGTCGGTGTCCAGGTGTTCGAGGACCTCGTCCCACGCCCACGCCCCCAGCCAGTGTCCGGCGATGAGAATGATGGTCGGACTGCTCGTCATGGATGTCATGACACCAGCTTGGGGGTCGCTGCGGGCAAGTGCATGTCACTATTTATGTCATGAACTTGATGCGGTCGCGACGGTGAAGCGTGCAGAACGACTCCATGCCCTCTCCGAGATGCTGCGCCGCAACGGGTCACGCGGTTGCTCTGCCGAGCGGCTGGCCAGGGAGTTCGGCGTGTCCGTGCGCACCGTCAAGAGGGACCTTGCTGCGCTCGAGCGCAGCGGCGCCCCGGTCTGGTCGCGCCCCGGTCCCGGCGGTGGCTACGGACTGTCCGAGGGCGCGTCACTGCCACCCGTCAGCCTGTCCCCCGCGCAGGCCGTCGCGCTGATGGCGGCCGTGTCCGCTGCGCCGGACGCCCCGTACGCCGATCTGGCAGCAGCCGGCATCCAGAAGATGCTGGACGTCCTGGATCCCAGAACGCGGGCGCGGGCCGACGAGTTGGCCTGCCGGGTCTGGGTGAACGCGAGTACCGGCTCCTCACGCACCGTCAGGTCCGCGCTGGAGGAGGCGATGGCCGAACAGCGGGTCGTCCGCCTTCGCTACACCTCCCGAGAGGGTGCCACCACCATCCGCGACGTCGAACCCGTGCTGTTCGCCTCCACCAGCGGCCAGTGGTACCTCGTGGGGTGGTGCCGCCTGCGCAACGCCATGCGATGGTTCACCGTGTCGCGGATCGAGCGGGCCAGCGTCACCAGGACGGCTTGCGGCGGCCACACCATCGGCGAGGTCGGAGAACCCCCAGCGAACGCCAGACCGGTGCACGGTCGGAGCGAGTGAGTCGGTGGAACCACGACAGGGACGCCCCCACTCGGGGACGTCCCTGCCGGTGAATCGACTCAGGCGCTCAGGGCGCCCCGGGGTGTGCTCAGAGCACGCCCTTGGCGGTGGCGACCACGTTCTCGACGGTGAAGCCGAACTCCTCGAAGCACTTGTTGCCCGAGGCCGAGGCCCCGAAGTGCTCGATCGAGACGCTGGCGCCGGCGGGGCCGACGTACTTGCTCCAGCCCAGCGAGATGCCGGCCTCGACGCTGACCCGGGCGGTGACCGAGGTCGGCAGCACCGACTCCTGGTAGTCGACGTCCTGGGCGTCGAACCATTCCTGGCAGACCATCGAGACCACGCGGGTCGGCACACCCTCGGCCTCGAACTGCTCGGCGGCACCGACGGCCAGCTGAACCTCGGAGCCGGTCGCAATCAGGATCAACTGGGGTTCGGCGCTGGCCTCCTTGAGCACATAGGCGCCCTTGGCCACGTTCTCGGTGCCGGCGAAGCCCGCGGAACGGTCAATGATCGGCAGGTCCTGGCGCGACAGGATCAGTCCGGCCGGACGATCGGTGTTCTCCAGGATCGCCTTCCACGCGGCGGCGGTCTCGTTGGCGTCAGCCGGGCGGACAATGTCCAGTCCGGGGATGGCGCGCAGGGCAGCCAGGTGCTCGATGGGCTGGTGGGTGGGACCGTCCTCGCCGACACCGACGGAGTCGTGGCTCCAGACGAAGATGCTGGGCACCGCCATCAGGGCGGCCAGGCGGACCGCCGGGCGCATGTAGTCGCTGAACACCAGGAAGGTGGCGCCGTAGGGGCGGGTCAGCCCCGACAGGGTGATGCCGTTGACGATGCCGCCCATGGCGTGTTCACGGATGCCGAAGTGCAGCGTGCGTCCATAGGGGTTGCCGGTGAACTCGGCGCTGCTGCGCTCGGTCGGCATGAAGGACGGCTCGCCCTTCATGGTGGTGTTGTTCGAGCCGGCCAGGTCGGCCGATCCGCCCCACAGCTCGGGCAGCTGCGAGGCCAGGGCATTGAGTACCTCACCGGACGCCTTGCGAGTGGACATCTTGGCGTCGGTGAAGGTCGGCAGTTCCAGGTCGGCCGGCAGTTCGCGCTTGGACAGGCGCTCCAGCAGGGCGGCGCGCTCCGGGTTGGCCGACTTCCATGCCTCGAACTTCTCGTCCCAGGCAGCGTGCAGGGCCTTGCCGCGCTCGGCGGCCTGGCCACGGGAGTGGTCGACGGCGGCCTGGTCGACGGCGAAGGGCTCATCGGTGAAGCCGAGCACCTTCTTCAGCCCGCTGATCTCCTCGGCGCCCAGCTTCGAGCCGTGCACCGAGTGGTTGCCGGCCAACGACGGCAGCGGCCAGCCGATGACGGTGGTCAGCCGAATGAACGAGGGCTTGTCGGTGACCTTCTTGGCCTCCTCGATGGCGGCGTAGAGGGCGGCGACGTCCTCTTCGTAGCTGGTGCCGCCATGGGTGAAGTCGACGTGCTGGGTGTGCCAGCCGTAGGCGGCGTAGCGCGCCTGGACGTCCTCGCTGAAGGCGATCTTGGTGTCACCCTCGATGGAGATGTGGTTGTCGTCGTAGATCAGGACGAGGTTGCCCAGGTTCTGGGTGGCCGCGAGCGAGCTCGCCTCCGAGGCGACACCTTCCTGCATGCAGCCGTCACCGGCGATGGTGTAGACGAAACGGTCGAACGGCGACTCACCGGCGGGAGCGTCGGGGTCGAGGAGTCCGCGCTCACGACGGGCGGCCATGGCCATGCCCACGGCATTGGAGATGCCGGCGCCGAGCGGGCCGGTGGTGGTCTCGACGAACCGGGTGTGGTGGTACTCGGGGTGTCCGGGGGTCTTAGAGCCCCAGGTGCGCAGGCTGGCGATGTCCTCGAGCTCGAGGTCGGCGCCGGCCAGGTAGAGCTGGGTGTACTGGGTCAGTGACGAGTGGCCCGCGGACAGGACGAAGCGGTCGCGGCCCAGCCACAGGTCGTCGGCGGGGTCGAAGGCCATCACCTTCTGGTAGAGCAGGTACGCGAGGGGCGCGAGCGAGATGGCGGTGCCGGGGTGGCCGTTGCCAACCTTCTCGACGGCGTCGGCTGCCAGAATTCGAGCGGTGTCGACGGCGCGCTGGTCCTTCTCGGTCCAACTCAGTTCGTTGGTGGTGTTCTCAGTCACGAATGATCCTCTCCTGTGGCGGTTGTTCCGCCCCGGTGTTTCAGGGCCAATCCTATGGGGCGCCGCCCGTTGGGGGGGCGGCGGGTCACGGATTGGCAACAACGTGCGAGGACCCGGTGATCGCGGTACACGTGCGATCACCGGGTCCTCGCGGCAGGTCGAGCGGCGACTACTTGGACGCCTCGTGGTCCACGATTTCGTGGATGGTGTCCTGCACCTTGGGGAACAGCTCGGTGTACTTGTCGATGTAGAACTGGTAGGCCTCGTTGACGTCCTTGCGGGGCTCGAGGGTCTCGCGGACGGTGACCATGTTCGCGGCGGCGGCCGGCAGGTCGGCGTAGACCCCGGCGCCGACGGCGGCCATCATGCAGGAGCCCAGAACCACGGCGTCGCCGACCTCGGTCAGGGTGATCGGCACGCCGGTCACGTCGGAGTGCATCTGCATGAAGTCGCGGCCACGGGTCGCGCCACCGCAGGCGACGATCTCCTTGGCGTGGAAGCCCTGTGCCTCCATGACGCGCAGGTTGTGCGCGGTGCCGTAGCAGATGCTCTCCTGGATGGCGCGGTACATGTGCTCGGGACCGTGGTGCAGCGACAGTCCGTAGATGTTGCCGCGGGCCTTGCCGTCGACGTAGGGGGTGCGGTTGCCCTGGAAGTACTCGTTGATGATCAGGCCGTCGGCGCCCGGCGGCAGGTGCTTGGACTGCTGGCCCATCAGGTCGTAGGCGTTCAGCCCGGCACGGTCAGCCGCCATGACCAGGTCACGGGCGAAGTTGTCCTTGAACCACTTCATCACCGAGCCGGTCGAGACCTGGCCGCCCTCGACGGTGTACTGGCCCTTGACCACACCGTCGGTGTAGGACCCGAAGAAGCCGGCCCCGTGGATCGGCTTGTCGGACTGGCCGGTGATCACGTGCGACGAGCCGGTGATCAGGGCCATCTTGCCGGGGGTGACCACGCCGAGGCCGATGGCGCCGGCCCAGGCGTCGGCCGAGCCCTGCGCGACCGGGATGCCGGGGACCAGGCCCATCAGGGTCGCGGCCCGGCTGCTGAGGGTGCCGATCCGGGTGCCCAGGTCGTGGACCTCGGTGGGCAGCTTGTCGAAGATGTCGCCGACGCCCAGGTGCTCGTAGAAGTCGGTGGGCCAGCCGCCCTTGTCACGGTTGTAGTACATGCGCTGGGCGGCGGTGTTGATGCTGAGCGTCCACTCGCCGGTCAGGGTGTGGGTGACCCAGTCGGTGGCGTCAATGATCCGGTAGGCGGCGTCGTAGGTCTCGCGCTCGTTGTTCCGCAGCCAGGCCGCCTTGAACGGGAACCACTCGGCCGAGGCCGGTGCGGTGCTGTCGCCGTTGTACAGGCGGGCCACCGAGTTCGAGGAATCGGCCTGGGCAGCCTCCTTGGTGGCGCGCACGTCCATCCACATGATGGCTGGGCGCAGGTGGATGCCCTCCTTGTCGAGGGCCAGCACCGTGGTCGTGGTGGCGTCGTAGGAGATGCCGATGATCGCCGACGGCGAGATGCCCGCGTTGGCCAGTGCCTTGTGACTGGAGGCCTCCAGACAGCTCAGCCATTCCGCGGGGTCCTGCTCTGCCCACCCCGAACGCGGGTGCGTGGTCTTGTAGGGGGTGGCCGCGAAGGTCACCGGGGTGCCCCGGGTGTCAAAGATGGCGACTCGGACACTCTCGGTGCCGAAGTCGACACCCATCAAGTAGCCGTCGGCCGATGCAACAGTGTTCGACATTGAACAGACCTTTCAGGTGCTGGTTCGGGGCTGGTACCCCGATGCGCCCTCGTGGGCGACGCTCGCCCACACTAGGCAGCACCCCCGGCGGTGTGAAGAGCTTCACAGCCGGATCGACGGACGTGCAGCAGTCGCTCACTCGCCTGCACGCTTGTTCAGACATGTACAGACCTGTGCGGACCAGATTGTCCCCGAGCACGACGATGCCCGGACGAGGGTTCGTCCGGGCATCGTCGGGTGAGGTCCTAGGCGGCCCTCACCAGGCGGCCGTCACTTGGCGGCCTCATGGTCGACCACGGTGTGGGTCAGGTCCTGCAGGGCCGGGTAGGACTCGCAGTACTGGTCCACGTAGAACTGGTACTCCTCGGTGGCCTCGGCGTTCGGCTCGATGGTGTCGCGCACGTGCACCATGTTGTCGGCGGCGTCCTGGATGGTCGGGTAGACGCCGGCACCCACGGCTGCCAGCATGCACGAACCCAGCACGACGGCGTCACCGACCTCCGTGAGCGTGATCGGCACACCGGCGACGTCGGCGTGCATCTGCATCCAGGCGCGGCTCTTGGTGGCACCGCCACAGGCCACGATCTCCTCGGCGTGGAAGCCCTGGGCCGCCATCGCCCTCAGGTTGTGGGCGTTGCCGTAGCAGACGCTCTCCTGGATGGCGTGGTAGATGTGGTCGGCGCCGTGGGCCAGGGACAGCCCCCACATGATGCCGCGAGCCTTGCCGTCGGTGTAGGGGGTGCGGTTGCCCTGGAAGTACTCATTGATGATGAGCCCGTCGGAGCCGATCGGGATGTGCTTGGACTGTTCGTTGAGGACGTCGTAGACGTTGAGGCCCATCCGCTCGGCGGCGTGGCTCAGGTCACGGGCGAAATTGTCCTTGAACCACTTCAGCACTGAACCGGTCGAGACCTGGCCACCCTCGACGGTGTACTGGCCCTTGACGACGCCATCGGTGTAGGACCCGAAGAAGCCCTTGCCATGGATCGGCTCGGCGGCCTGGCCGGTGAGCACGTGCGAGGAGCCGGTGATCAGGGCCACCTTGCCCGGGGTGACCACGCCAAGACCGATCTGACCGGCCCAGGCGTCGGCCGGTCCCTGCGCCACCGGGATGCCGGGGCGCAGACCCAGCAGGGTCGCGGCGCGGGTGGTCAGGGTGCCGACGACCTCACCCAGGTCGACGACGCGCTCCGGCAGCTTGTCGAAGACGTCGCCGCAGCCGACGGTCTCGTAGAAGTCGGTGGGCCAGCCACCCTTCTCGCGGTTGTAGTACATGCGGTGGGCGGCGGAGTTGATGTTGATGGTCCACTCGCCGGTCAACTGGAAGGTGATCCAGTCGGGGGCGTCGATCAGGCGGTAGGCCTTGTTGTAGGTGTCGGGCTCGTTCTCCTTGAGCCAGGCCGCCTTGAAGGGGTACCACTCAGCCGACGAGGGGGCCGTGCCGGCGCCGTTGTACAGCTTGGCGACGGAGTCGGAGTCGGCGGCGCGAGCGGCCTGGGCGGTGGCACGCACGTCCATCCACATGATGGCCGGGCGCAGAGCGACGCCGTTGCTGTCCAGCGCACAGACCGTCATCGTGGTCGCGTCGAAGGAGATGCCCAGGATGGAGGCCGGCGAGATACCGGCATTCGACAGCGCCTTGAGGCTGGAGGCCTCCAGGCAGCGCAGCCACTCCTCGGGGTCCTGCTCGGCCCAGCCACCGCGGGGGTGGGTCGTCTTGTAGGGGGTGGCGGCGAACGTCACCGGGGTGCCCTTGGTGTCAAAGATGGCGACTCGGACACTCTCGGTGCCGAAGTCAATACCCATCAGGTAGCCGTCTGCCGCATCAACGATGTTCGACATTGAACCTTGCCTCTCCGAAAGAATACAGGCGTCCCACCCGTTGAGGGGCGCCCCTGCAGATGTTTCAGGAGTCCCGGGACGGCGTCAGCGCCGTCCACCCACTCCCCCGATGATGCTACGAAACACAGGGGGACGCGACCTCGGCGCCCCCCATTTATTGGTGGATCAGTCGTTGTCGAGTGTCCAGCCCAGTTCATCCCACACGTGCTGGGGAATGAGCTGGTCGACGCGATCCAGAATGTAGGTCGGCTTGTCGTGGTCGGCCAGGGCCTGGGCTTCCTCGAGGGTCGAGTCGCCGGTCAGCACCAGCGCCGAGGTCATCCCACCATCGACAGCCATCTTGATGTCGGTGCCCAGTCGGTCACCGACCATGACGGCCCGGTCAGGGGTCACACCGAAACCGCGCAGGGCCTCGGTGAGCATGATCGGGTCCGGCTTGCCGAAGTTGGCCTGGCACTTCACCCCGGTGCTGGCCTCGATGGCCGCCACGATCGAGGCGCAGTCCGGCTCACCGCGTCCGCCCGGGAAAGGGCAGTACTTGTCAGGGTTGGTCTGCACCAGGATCGCCCGCTTGTGGAACCAGAGCGCGTCGAAGGCGATCTGGAGCTTGCGGTAGTCGAAGGTGCGGTCGTAGGAAGCGATGACGATGTCGATCTTCTCGGGGTCATCACTCAATTCGAAACCCTCATTGCGCAAATAGTTGCACAATGGCTCCTCGGCAATGGGGAACAACACCGCATTGGGGTGGTTCTGCTTCAACCATCCCGCCGTGGTGACCACCGTGTTGGCAATGTCCGCGACATCAGTGGGAAGTCCCAACTTGGCCAATTTGGTGGCGTACTGCTCAGGGTCCTTCGTGGGATTGTTCGACAGGAAGCGAACACCAATCCCCCGCCGCCGCAATTCATTGATCATCCGGGCTGCGCCGGGCAGCAGGTGGTCGCCCAGGTAGACGGTGCCGTCCATGTCGAAGACATAGGCGTCATACAGGTCCTGGGGCAGGTGAACGGCGGTGGCGGGGGCCTGGCTCATGGTGTGCTCGCTGTCTGTGGTCGGGGCCGGCTCAGGCCTGCGGCTTTTCGTAGGACGAGATGACGTCGACCTTGGCCGCCGACGGTGAGGCGGTGTCGAAGGTGTAGTTCAGGAACTCCCCGGCCAACCGGCGGGCCAGCTCGATGCCGATGACGCGCTGCCCCAAGGTCAGCACCTGCCCGTCATTGGACTTGACCAGACGCTCGACCGAGAACGAGTCATGGGCCACCGAGGCGCGGATGCCGGGGACCTTGTTGGCCGCGATGGCCACACCCATGCCGGTGCCGCAGATGAAGATGCCGCGGTCGGCGTCACCGGCCGCGATCCGGCGGGCACCCTCGACGGCCGGGTGGGCGTAGGCGGTGTTGTCGCCGGCCTCGACACCGACGTCGATGACCTCGTCGACATTCGAGTTCTTGGCCAGGTCGGCCTTGATTGCGTCACGGTACTCAACACCTGCGCTGTCGCAGGCAAGAACGACACGGAACCCCATGATCTTCTCCTTCTTGCTTCAGATGGGAGTGGCCGGGACACCGGTCACGTCCTTGTGAATGACTCCAAGTTAACACGAATAGTTATAGTTTAAACACCCCGGGTGTGAACTTCTGGTGGGGTCCCACTCATTGGTCAGCCCCGGGGACTGTCGGCGGGGACCAGGGGGCCACTCATCGCGTGGCTGCGCTCGGCAATGCCTCACTCACCACCACCCTCGCGGTGTGTCGGGCCACCATGGCCACGTCCTCGGGACTGGTCCGGCTGTCCACCAGCACGGTGTCGAACTCCCCCAGTTCGGCGAAGGCGTGCAGCGCCTTGCGGGTGAACTTCGAGTGGTCCAGCATCAGGATCTTGCGCCGCCCGGCGCGCAGCATCGCCCGCTTCACCTCGGCGACGTCCTGGTAGGGGTGGTAGACCACGCCGTCCTCGAGCCCGCTGGCGGACAGGATGCAGTAGTCGGCCCGGACAGTGGCCAGCATGGCCAGAGCCGTGGGCCCCAGCATGGCCTCGGCCCACGGCTGGAACTCACCACCCGTCAGCAGCAACTTCACGTCCGAGCGGGTCGAGGCCTCGCGGGCCACCAGCAGCGAGTTGGTGATGACGGTCAGGGGGGTGACGTCGTGGAGTGCGCGCAGCACCCAGGCCCCCGAGGTGGAGTCGTCCAGCAGCAGCGATGAGCCGGGGGTGATGTGCCGCGCAACATGCGCCGCCATTTCGGCCTTGGCCTCGGTATTGGTCTCGAGGCGGAACGTGGCCCCCGCCTCGTGCAGGCCTGATGCCAGGGCACTCACCCGCCCGCGTTGGCGGGTCAGGATGCCGGCTTCCTCCAGCGCCGCGATGTCGCGGTAGAGCGTCATCAGTGAGACGCCGATGGCGCTGACCAGTTCGTCCATGGACACCGAACCCCGACGAAATACCAGTTCGGCGATGGCATGACGGCGGGCGGTCTGGGTCGAATGCATCGTGCGGGAACCTGCCTCGGCGTCCACGCCCGGTCCAGGGCCTGCTCCATTCGACTTCACTGGCATGTCCCGATACTAGGCGACCCGCTCGACCGCGGGGAGAGGCAGGTGGCCCCACCCTCAGTCCAGGGCGCTGCCCCGCTGTTCGGGCAGTGCGTACGCCGCGATGGCCGCGACCAGGAACGCTGCCGCGAACACCCCGAAGGTCAACGGATGGCCGCCGCGGCCGATCAGCACCGGCACCATCAGCGGCGCGATGATCGAGGCGATGCGCCCGAATGCTGCCGCGGCACCGGTGCCCCTGCCGCGCACTGCCGTCGGGTACAACTCGGGGCCGATCGCGTACAGCGCGCCCCAGGCGCCCAGGTTGAAGAACGACAACGCACAGCCGGTCGCGATGATGGCTGCCGGTCCGTCCGCGACCCCGAAGAGGGCGGCGCTGGCCGCCGAGCCGACCAGGAAGGTCGCCAGGGTGGGGCGCCTGCCCCACTTCTCGATGAGCCAGGCAGCGACCGCGTAGCCGGGGATCTGCGCCAGGGTGATGATCAGGGTGTACTGGAAGGACTTCACCAGGGTGTGGCCGTCCTGGAAGAGCAGGGTGGGCATCCAGATGAAGGCGCCGTAGTAGGACAGGTTGATCATGAACCAGACGACCCACAGGGCAGCGGTTCGTCGGCGCAGCGCCGGCGACCAGATCGAGGGCGTCGGGTCGCCGCCGCCGGTGACGGGCTGCAGCGAAGTTGCCTCCAGCGGGGGGTCGACTGGGGGTGCGACGCCGCCGGCCGCCTCGAACTCCCGCACCGCCGCCTCGGCCTCGGCGTGGCGCTGCCTGGACTCCAGGAAGCGCACCGACTCGGGCAGGCCGAAGCGCACTACCGCCGCATAGACCGTGGGGATGACGCCGACCGCCAGCGCCCAGCGCCACCCGTTCTCAAAGGTGGGGATGAACAGGTAGCCGATCAGGGCAGCCAGGATCCAGCCGAGCGCCCAGAACGCCTCGAGGGCGACCACCAGTCGGCCGCGGATACGGCGGGGGGCGAACTCGCTGACCAGGGTGGAGGCCACCGGCAGTTCGGCGCCCAAGCCGATCCCGACCAGGAACCGCAGGATGATCAGTGCCGCCACGCTGCCGGCCAACGCCGAGGCGCCGGTGGCCAGACCGTAGACCAGCAGCGTCAGCGCGAAGACCTGGCGCCGGCCGAACCGGTCGGCCAGCAGTCCGCCCAGGGCGGCACCGACGGCCATGCCCACGAAGCCGATCGAACCGATCAACGACAGTTCGGTCTGGCCGAGCATCCACTCGGCGGCCAGGGCGGTCATCACGAAGCTGATCAGCCCGACGTCCATGGCGTCCAGCGCCCAGCCGAGTCCGGAACCGACCAGCAGTCGGGTGTGCTTGCGGTTGAACGGCAGCCGGTCCAGTCGCTCGGAACGGGTGAGTGCGGGTTCAGTGGTCTGGGTCATGTCAACCGGTGCTCCAGGTGGGCGGGTCGGGCAGCGCGAGGTGAAGTCTGCCACGAGTCCGTCCCGGCATCGGCCCCCACAGTGCCCCGCGCCCGTGCCACGCGGAGTAATCTCACCGCCATGCCTCTGACGATCCGCACGGCGAGCGCCCAGGATGTCCCCGCCATCACCGCGATCTACAACGAATCCGGCGTCGGGACGACCGCCAGTTACGACCTGGCCCCAGTCAGCGTGGCCGACCGACTCGCCTGGTTCGAGGGCAAGCAGCGCCGCCAGTTCCCGGTCATGGTGGCCGAGTTCACCGACGCCACCACCCCCGGCAGCCCGACGGCGCCGATGGTGGTCGGCTTCGCGACCTACGGCAGCTTCCGCGACAAGGCGGGCTATGACTTCACCGTGGAGCACTCGGTCTACGTGTCCCCCGACCGGCGCGCGGGCGGAGTGGGACGAATGTTGATGTCGGCCCTGATCGACCACGCCCGCGGCCGCGGGGTGCACGTCATGGTGGGGGTCGTCGATGCCACCAACGAGGCCAGCATCCTGTTCCACGAGCAGTTGGGGTTCACGGTGGCCGGCCGACTCGACGAGGTGGGCCGCAAGTTCGGCCGTTGGCTCGACGTGGTCTTCGTGACCCTGACCTTTGAGGATTCCCGCGCGGACTGATCCGAGGGTGATGGTCGTCACAGCACCGAGCCGCTAGATTTCCTGCATGACCGCCGACAACGCGACTTCGACCACGGACGCGACCACCGGGTCGACCCGTCCGGGGCTGATCGAACTCCAGGGCATCGACGTGATCGCCGAGGCAGACCGCACTGCCAGACCCCGTGACCTGTTCATGCCCTGGTTCGCCGCCAATGTCAGCGTCTTCGGGATGAGCTACGGAGGGTTCCTGCTGGGCTTCGGCATCTCGTTCTGGCAGGCCACCCTGGTTGCCGTCCTCGGCATCATCTTCAGCTTCCTGATCTGCGGCGTCATCGCCATCGCCGGCAAGCGCGGCTCGGTTCCCACCATGGTGCTCAGCCGCGCCGCCTTCGGCGTCCAGGGTCAAAAGGTTCCCGGTCTGGTCTCGTGGATCACCTCGATCGGTTGGGAGACGAGCCTGACCATCGTCGCCACCCTGGCCACCGCCACCGTCTTCGACGCGCTGGGCTGGACCCACGGCACCACCACCCAGGTGATCGCCTGCCTGGTGATCGCCGCCATCGTCGTGGTCGCCTCGGTGCTGGGCTACCACACCATCATGAAGCTGCAGTCGGTGCTGACCTGGGTCACCGGCGCCTTCACGATCCTGTTCATGATCCTGACCATCCCGAAGATCAGCTGGACCAGCGTGATGGACAACCACCCCGCTGGCGCGTGGCAGAACGCCGTCGGCGCGCTGGTGATGGTGATGACCGGTTTCGGTCTCGGCTGGGTCAACATTGCTGCCGACTGGTCGCGCTACCAGAGCCGCCGGGCCGGTGCCGGCGCCATCGTCTTCTGGAACACCTTCGGCGGCTCGGTGGCACCGGTGCTGCTGGTGGTCTTCGGTCTGCTGCTGGTCGGTTCCAGCCCCGACTACGCCTCGGCCGTCGGCGGTGACCCCATCGGTGCGCTGGCCCAGCTGCTGCCCCGCTGGGTGCTGCTGCCATTCCTGGTCGTGGCCATCCTGACCCTGATCAGCGGCGCCGTGCTCGGCATCTACTCCTCGGGCCTGACCCTGCTCAGCCTGGGCATCAGGATTCCTCGTCCGGTGGCCGCCGGTGTCGACGGGGTGATCCTGACCCTGGGCACGATCTGGGTGGTCTTCTTCGCCACCGACTTCCTGGGACCGTTCCAGAGCTTCCTGATCACCCTGGGCGTGCCGCTGGCGGCGTGGGCAGGCATCATGTGCGCCGACATCGCGCTGCGCCGCAAACCCTACGACGAGCGGGCCCTGTTCGACTCCCGCGGCCGCTACGGCTCGGTTGACTGGGTCTCCATCGCCACCATGGTCGTGGCCACCATCATCGGCTGGGGCCTGGTGGTCAACTCCTTCGCCGCCGACGCAGCCTGGAACAACTGGCAGGGCTACCTGCTCGAGCCGCTCGGACTGGGCAAGAAGGTGGCCGTCGACGGGGTGCCCACCTGGGAGGGCAACTGGCCGTGGGCCAACCTGGGCGTGCTGGTCTCACTGGCGCTCGGCTTCGTGGTCACCCTGCTGGCGCGTCGCGGGGTGGTCCGTCGCCAGGAGTCCGACCAGGTGGCATCGCGATGACCACCGAAGCGGTGCTGCCCGACCCCGACCAGGCCTGGTTGGTGGTCATCGACCACCAGCGCATCTTCGCCGACCCCGGCAGCACCTGGTGCGCCCCCGAGTTCGCCGCCACGGTCGCCCCGGTCCGGGCCCTGGCCGAGCACTTCGCCGGACGCGTGGTGCTCACCCGCTGGTTGCCCGCCCGCGACCGTGCCGGGTCCTGGCGGCAGTACTTCGAGACCTTCAGCTTCGCCGACCAGGACGACAACCACGAACTGTTCGCCCTGGTGGGTTCGGCGGCGGCCATCGACGCCTCCGGGGTCACGGTGGGCGGCACCCTCGACCAGCGCACCTTCGGCAAGTACGGGCCCGACCTGCTGGCGATCACGGGGGCGAACCCCCACCTGGTGCTCGCGGGGGTGTCCACCGACTGCTGCGTGCTGTCGACCGCGCTGGCCGCCGTCGACGACGGTGCCACGGTCACCGTCATCGCCGACGCCTGCGCGGGCTCGTCGGCGCTCAACCACCAGAAGGCGCTGGACGTGATGGCGCTGTACGCCCCGCAGTTGTGGGTGCTGCCGACCAGCGGTCTGGCCCCGTCAGCCTCAGCTGATGAGCCTGACCCCGGCGTAGGCGACTGAGGCCACCAGCAGCCACGCCAGCAGACCCAGCATCAGGGAGCGTCCGCCTGCCCGTCGCAGCACCCTCCAGTGGATGCCGGTGCCCAGCGCGAACAGGGCGACGGCCAGCAGGGCCTGGTGCGTGAACGCGGCCACGGCCAGCAGGGACTCGGGCAGGCTGACCAGGGTGTTCACCACGATGACGGCCAGGAACCCGGCCACGAACAGTGGCACCACGGGTGGCCGCCCACCGGCCTCCACCCGGTCGTCACGCAGCCGCCGGTGCATGACCATGCCGACGCCGAGCACCATGGGCGCGAGCAGGATCACCCGGGTCAGCTTGACGATGACCGCCGACTCGAGGCTGCCCGGCACGGTGTTGGCCGTGGCGACCGTCTGCCCCACGTCGTGCACCGAGGCACCGACCCATTGCCCGAAGACGGTGGGATCGTCCAGCCCCAGCGGGAATCGCAACAGTGGGGCCACGACGATGGCCAGGGTCCCGCACAGCGTCACCAGCGAGACGGCGACGGCGGTGTCCTGTTTCCTGCCCCTGGCCAGCGGTTCCATGGCGGCGATCGCGGAGGCACCGCAGATCGAGAATCCCGTCGCCACCAGCAGACCGGTCGCCGCGGGCACCTTGAGGAGCCGGGCGAGCAGCAACGTGCCCCCGAAGGCGCACCCGACGGTGAGCAGCACCACCAGCAGCCCGGGACCACCGAGTGCGGCCACCTCGCGCAGCGACAGGGCGAAGCCGAGCAGGACGACGGCCAGGCGCAACAGCTTCTTGCTGGCAAAGGCCAGCCCCGGTTCGGCCGCGGCTGGGATCAGCCCGAGGTTGACCAGCAGGGCACCCAGGGCCACCGCGACCGTGCCGGCCTGGATGCCGGGAACCCAGTGGTGCAGCGCGAACCCGAGGGCCGCGCCCAGCGCCGCCAGCGCCACCCCCGGTCCCCTGCTGCGGAGCCAGTGGTGGGTCGGTGGGGCCTTGGTCGTCACGGTGGTCACCGGACCAGTGTCGCGGCTGCGAGGCCCGGCGTGCGACCCGGGGCGGTTTGCAGCGGCAGGCGCATCCCCTTATGATAATCGTTATCAATAGCTTGGAGGATCATGAACCACACCGTCACCCGCCGCGGACTGTTCGGTCTGGCTGCCGTGGTCGGCATGGCTGCGGCCGGCTGCAGCAGTGGCACCACCCAGGAGTCATCCTCTGACCGTGCGCGCGTCTTTGCGTCCACCATCGTCTGGGCGTCGATTGCCCAGGCAGTCGGTGGTGACCGCGTCGAGGTGACCAGCCCGATCATGAGTCCTGACCAGGACCCCCATGACTACGAGGCCAGCGCGCAGGACAAGCTGAGCATGTCGCGGGCCGGTGTGGCAGTTCTCAACGGCGGCGGCTACGACGCCTGGGCCCTGGCGCTGGTGCAGTCGGTCGACCAGCCCCCCGTGGTGGTCGACGCCTTCGTCCAGGGGGGTCACGCCGAGGCAGCCAACGAGCACGTCTTCTACGACCTCGACACGACCAAGGCTGTCGCCGAGGCGGTCGCCCGGGAGCTCGGGGTGCTGGATGCCGCCAACGCCCAGACCTACACGCGCAATGCCGAGGCGTTCACCGCCCAGATCGACGCGCTGCTGCAGCGCGCCCGCGACTGGGCGGCCGCCCATGGCGGCGCCAAGGTGGTCAGCACCGAGTCGGTGGCCGAGTACCTGTTGGCCGACCTGGGCCTGACCGACGTCACCCCCGCCGACTTCATCCGCCAGTCGGAGTCGGAGTCGGGCCCCTCGGTGGCGGTCATTGAGGCCACCCGGCAACTGGTCGGCACCGAGGCTCGCGTGCTCGTCGTGAACGGCCAGACCGAGGACGCCGTCTCGAAGCGTCTGGTGGCGCGCGCCACCGAGACCGGGGCCAGGATCGTCAAGGTGTACGAGACCTTCCCGGAGGGCGTCGACGACTACGTCACCATGATCGGCAACGCCGTCGACGCGCTGACCGCCTGATGTCCACCCCGGCGAGTGCACCTGCGGTGCGGATCAGCAAGGCGTGCGTGGCGTTCGGCGGTCGTCCGCTGTGGGACGACCTGTCCATCGACATCGAGCCGGGCGAGTTCGTCGCCGTGCTCGGCCCCAACGGTGCCGGCAAGACGACCCTGTTGAGGGTGCTGCTGGGCCAGGTGCCGTTGGCGCATGGGCAGGTGCACGTCGTCGGTGAACCGGTCCGGCTGGGCTCGCGCCGCATTGGTTACGTGCCCCAACAGAAGACCCTGGACAGTCGCGCCACTGTTCGCGGACGCGACCTGGTCCGCTTCGGTCTGGACGGCGACCGCTGGGGGCTGCCGCTGCCGAACCGGGCACGCCGCCGCCGCGTCGACGAGGTCCTGGAACTGGTTGGCGCCGCCGACTACGCCAACGAACCGATTGGCGTGCTCTCGGGCGGGGAGCAGCAGCGGCTGCGGATCGCCCAGGCGCTGGTCACCCGCCCCTCGGTGCTGCTCTGCGACGAACCACTGCTCAGTCTCGACCTGGCCCACCAGCAGGCGGTCACCGACCTGATCGACCGGATGCGCCGGGAGTACCGGATCGCCGTGTTGTTCGTCACCCATGAGATCAACCCGATCCTTCCGATCGTCGACCGGGTCGTCTACTTCGCCAAGGGCAACGCCAAGGTGGGTCCCCCCGACCAGGTGATCACCTCCAGTTCGCTCACCGAGCTGTACGGTTCCCCGATCGAGGTGATCCGCCATGGCAACCGCATCGTCGTCTTCGGTGCCGAGGAGGAACCGCACCACGACCACGAGCACTCCCATGCCCACCACCACGACCACTCCGATGAGGTGCCGTTCTCGTGAATGCCATCATCAACTTCGAGAACTTCGCCGAGCTGGTGCCGCTGGTGCAGGGCTCCCTGGTCGCCGGCCTGATCCTGGGCGTGGTGGCCGGACTGATCGGGCCCATGATCCACGCCCGCGACCTGTCCTTCGCCGTCCACGGCACCAGCGAACTGTCCTTCGCCGGAGCCGCAGCAGCCCTGTTCCTGGGTTGGAACGTCGCCTCGGGGGCCATCATCGGCTCGGTGGTCGCGGCGCTGCTGCTGGGCTTGCTCGGCGCCCGTTCCCGTGAGCGCAATGCCGCGATCGGCATCTTCCTGCCCTTCGGGCTCGGTCTGGGGGTGCTCTTCCTGTCGCTGTACAAGGGCCGCTCGTCCAACAAGTTCGGCTTGCTCACCGGCCAGATCGTGGCAGTCGACGACACCCAGCTGGTGACGCTGGCGGTCGTGGCGGTGATCGTGGCGGCGGCGCTGGCGATCATCTGGCGTCCGCTGTTCTTCGCCTCGGTCGACCCCGAGGTGGCCATCGCCCGCGGCGTGCCGATGCGCGCCCTGTCGGTGGTCTTCATGGTGGTCCTCGGCCTCACCACGGCGATGGCCGTCCAGATGGTGGGCGCCCTGCTGGTGCTCTCGCTGCTGATCACTCCGACCGCGGCGGCGGCCCGGGTGACCTCCCACCCCGTGGTGCTGGCCGCCATGTCGGTGGTCTTCGCCGTGACCGCTGCCGTCGGTGGCATCCTGCTCTCCCTCGGCCCCGGCCTGCCGATCAGCCCCTACGTGACCACGGTGTCCTTCCTCATCTACCTGGTCTGCCTGCTGGTGGGGCACCTGCGTCGGGGCACGGCGTTCAGCCGACGAGGCATCGCCTGAGCCCGGCCGCCCCGATCACGGCGCGACCAGTGCCTCCAGCAGGTCACTGACGGGGCCGTCCAGTCGCACGGTGGCCAGCTCGTCGCCGCGGGTCGCCCCATGGTTGATGATGATGATCGCCGCACCCCGGGCAGCCGCCTGCCGGACGAACCGCAGCCCGGGCATCACCGACAGCGACGACCCGGCGACCAGCAGGGCCTCGGTGGAATCCACCCAGTCCCGCGCCTGATCGACCCGCCGTCGAGGGACGGTCTCGCCGAAGAAGACCACGTCGGGTTTCAGCACTCCCCCACAGGTCAGGCACGCCGGCACCACGAAGTCGTCCCAGTCCTCGACCATCGCGTCACCGTCGGGACGCAGTTCAGGGTGCCCCCGCCAGGGGGTGACCCTGACGGTGGGGTTGGCCGCGGCCATCCGGTCCTGCATCTGTTGCCGGCCCGACAGCGCACCGCAGTCGAGGCAGACCACGTCGTGGATGCTGCCGTGCAGTTCCACCAGGCGTTCGCTGCCGGCCGCCGCGTGCAGACCATCCACGTTCTGCGTGATCAGTCCGGTCAGTCGGCAGGGCCAGTCACCGTCCTCCCAGGCAGCCAGCGCCTGGTGGCCCCGGTTCGGGCGGGCCACGTCCATGGCCGACCAGCCCTGGTAACCGCGAGCCCAGTAGCGGCGGCGGTGCTCGGCGCTGGCGACGAAGTCTGCGAACTGCATGGGGCTGCCCCGGGGGGCGTTGCGGCCGCGGTAGTCGGGCACCCCGGAATCGGTGGAGACCCCCGCACCGGTGAGAACCACGCAGGAACCGACGGTCCCGAGTACCTGCCACGCGTCGTCGGGCACCCCTCGGGGCACCCGGGTGGGTTCCCACTCACCCAGGGCACGCTCGAGCATCCGTGGGGTGCCCACCACCCGGTGGCTGCCGGTCACTGCCTCGACCCGGGCAGCGTGTCCAACCAGTCGACCAGATCCTGGAAGACCTCGGCCCGGTTGGTCTCGTGGTAGACCTCGTGGCGGGCGCCGGGATAGGTCTTCAGGGTGACGTGCCGGTTGCCGATGCCCTTGTACACGGCTTTCACGGCCCGGGCCGCCCGCTCGCCACCGGCCGGGTCTGCCGATCCGGTCTGCAGCAGGATCGGCAGCTTCTTGCCGGTGCCCTTGGCCAGCTTGGGACGGTTCACCCGCTCGAGGCCGTCGACCAGGTCGACGTAGAACGCGTTGGTGGCGATGAACCCGCACTGCGGGTCGGCGATGTAGGCGTCCACGGCCTCGGGGTCGCGGCTCAGCCAGTCGTACTCCGTGCGGGTCGGCTTGAACCGGTTGTTGTAGGAGCCAAAGGTCATCCGGTGCAACAGGTGCGCCCGGCTACGGGGTCCGCGTGTCCTGACCATGGTCCTGGCCAGCTGTCGCCCCGCCTTCCCGATCAGTCCCTGCGCCCGCGGGGTGCCGCTGATCACCAGCCCGTCCAGGTCGTGGGCCCACTGCATGGCGTAGTCGCGGGCCAGCAGCGACCCCATGCTGTGACCGAGCAGCACCCGGGGCACCCCGGGGTGGAGCACCCCCGCGTGCAGGGCGACCGACCGCGCGTCCTCGACCAGGGTGCGCCAGCCATTGCTGTCCGCGGCGTGGCCAAGAGCGCCGAGTCCGTCGACCTCGAAGCGGTGGCCGGGTCCGGTGGCGGACTCGGCGGTGCGGCCATGCCCGCGGTGGTCCCCGGCGATGACCGCCCAGCCTTGGTCGGTCAGGGCCTGGGCGAGCTCGGCGTAGCGCCCTCCGTGCTCGGCCATGCCATGACAGACCTGGACGACGCCGCGGGGGTCCTGGTCGGGCAGCCAGTGGCGCACTCCCATGCCCGTGCCGTTGACCTCGAGGTGGAAGACAGTGCTTCTCATGGCCGCAAGTCTAGGGTCCGGGCAGGGAGTGCCATCCACTCAGAGAACAGCCAGCGCCCGGTCGTAGTCGGGCTCCTGGGCGATCTCGGGAAGCTGCTCAGTGTGCAGCACCGTACCGTCGGTGTCAATGACGACCACTGACCGCGCCAGACGTCCCTGCAGAGCACTGTCCTGGATGGTGATTCCGTAGTCGTCGCCGAAGCTGGTGCCCTTGGCGGAGGCGACCTGGACGTTGTCCAGGCCCTCGGCGGCGCAGAACCCGGCCAGCGTCTCGAGTTCGTCGTTGCTCACGCACAGGACGACGGTGTTGTCCAAGGAACCGGCCAGCTGGTTGAAGGTGCGCACGCTGGTCTGGCAGACACCGGTTTCGATGTTGGGAAAGATGTTCAGCACGACGCGCCTGCCGGCGTGGCTGGTCGGGGTGAGGCGGACGTCGCCGGGGCTCGCGAGGTCGTAGTCGGGGGCCTGCGACCCGACCCGGGGCAGTTCGCCGACGGTCTGGATGGGTGTTCCCTTGAGGGTGATGGTAGCCATGTGCCCATTCTTACCGGAGCCGACCAACTGCCGACCAGCCGTCCGGCTGCCGGGGGCGTGCCACACTGGGGGCAGCACCCTTCAGGAGGACCCGTGGCCCCAGGCGTGACCAGGTTCGTCGGCGTCGCGCTCGGCGCTGTCCTGCTGCTGGCCGGGTGCACCCCGGACGAGGGACGCTCCGGTGAGCCGGTGAGCACCAGCCCGGCGGCAACGCCCTCGATCGCCGTCCCCGAACCACGCACCACCGCCCCCGAACCGAGCACCAGCGCAGCCGTGACGGCCACCTCCGCGCCCAGTCGGTTGCCGACGGCCACCCAGACCCGGGTCACCCGTCCCACGGTGCCCGCCTCCTCCGATGGCCCCACCGGGCTGCCCACCGCCACGGCGACAGGAACTGGCAGTGATGGCGTGCCCACCGGCACCGCGGACTTCGACCAGCCCTTCGCCTTTCCCAGCGGTCTGACGGTGACCGTCGCCCGCCCGGTGCCATTCACCCCCAGCGCCCAGGTGCGGACCATCCCCGGCATGACCTACGTCTGGGTGGAGGTGAGCCTGCGCAATACGACCGCGACCCCGATCGATGTCGGCCTGGTCGGGCATGACGCCACCGCTGGTGGTGTCGAGGCGATCCGCGTCTACGACCCGGCCCACGACATCCTCGCGCCCCGGCCGGGCGAACTGGGCCCCGGCCAGCTGCGCCGCTATCGGGTCGGCTTCGCGCAGACGCCGGGCCAGACCCTGTCGGTGCGCACCGCCTACGGCTGGGACGCCCAGGTGGTTCACAGCTGAGTCGGTGCCACCTCATCGGCGGGCACGGGTCCGGGGGCGGTGCCACCACCCCACGGGTCGTCGCTGAGGGCCTCGCGTCCGTGTGGGGTCAGCCAGCCCGCCAGATCGGGGCCCGCCGGCACGATCTGGCTGGGGTTCAGGTCGGTGTGCACGACGTAGTAGTGCTTCTTGATCTGGTCGAAGTCGACGGTGTCGCCGAAGCCCGGCGTCTGGAACAGGTCGCGGGCATAGGCCCACAGCACCGGCATTTCCGACAGCTTCTGGCGATTGCACTTGAAGTGGCCGTGGTAGACGGGGTCGAAGCGCACCAGGGTGGTGAACAGCCGCACGTCGGCCTCGGTGAGCTGCTCGCCCATCAGGTAGCGCCGATCGGCCAGGTGCTGCTCGAGCCAGTCCAGGGCGGTCCACAAGCGCTCGTGGGCGGCGTCGTAGGCCTCCTGGCTGCCGGCGAAACCGCACCGGTAGACACCGTTGTTGACCTCGGTGTAGATGCGCTTCATGATCGGCGCCATCTCGTCGCGCAGGTGCACCGGCCACAGGTCGGGGGCACCCTCGCGGTGGTACTGCGTCCACTCGGTGCTCAGGTCAAGCGTCATCTGGGCAAAGTCGTTGGTGACCACCTCGCCGGTGGACTCCTCGACGATGGCCGGCACCGTGATGCCGCGGGGGTAGCCGGGGAAACGCTTCTCGTAGGCATCCTTCAGGCGGGCGATGCCCAGCACCGGGTCGACACCGCCGGGGTCGAGGTCGAAGGTCCAGGAGTCGGCGTCATGGGTGGGGCCCGGCAGCCCCAGGGACAGCACCTTTTCCAGGCCCAGCAGTCGGCGCACGATGATTGCCCGGTTTGCCCACGGGCAGGCCCGAGCGGCCACCAGTCGGTAGCGACCGGCCTCCACCGGGTACTCGTCCTCACCGGGTCGGGGGGTAGCGACGATGCGGGTGGTGATGTAGTTGGTGTCGCGGGTGAACTCCTTGCCCTTGGCGGAGTAGACCCCGCCGCGGCCATGCTCGGTTGCCAGCTGCTGCTCATTGTCTGCCATGACGTCCAGCCTATTGCGCGTGTCTGCTGCGAACCCGAAATGAGTAGGGCAAACTCTGAGGACATCAAGACACTTCGGCCCCGGTTGGCCCACGCGGCACACGGACCGGCCGAAAAGAAGTTCCCACACCGGCACGCACGCATGTGCTCACTTGACCGGTCTTGACTAGACAAGTGTGCAAACCCTGTCCCACTAGGGGCGACACAGCCACCGAATTACCCAGCCCCTCTGGGCAATCCACCGTGGGGCGTGTTAGTTTTCCCGGTGAGGGGCATCCCCCTCGGTCAGGTCTGGCAAAAGCTTGTGGATCTGATTTCACGTTCGGCGCCCTCTGGGCGCTCCGTCTTGAATGGGAACAAGGATGTTCACAGCTTCTCTTGGCATCTTCCTGCTGGGCCTGATCGCCGCGGCCGCAGGCGGATTCTTCGGCGCGGCGATCGGTGGTAACTTCGCCTTCGCACTGACCGGCTTCTGCGTGTTGTTCGCGTGGGGCATCGCCGTCACGCCCGTCGGATCCACCTTGGGCATCGACCCCAGCATCGCCTTCAACTACATTGCCTTCGGCCCGTTCATGGGGCCGCACGTCACCTTCGCCGCCGGCGCCGCAGCAGCTGCCTACGCCGCCCACAAGGGGTACATCCCCTCCGGCAAGGACGCGACCTCTCCCCTGGCCAAGCTCGGCCGCCCGTCGGTCCTCCTGGTCGGCTCCGCCTTCGGCGTCCTCGGCTACCTGCTCCAGATCGGCCTCTCGAAGGTTCCGTGGCTCGGCGCCCACACCGACTCCGTCGCACTCACCGTTCTGATCTCGGCCATCATCGCCCGTCTGGCGTTTGGCAACTCTGCTGCTGGCACCGCCTCGCTGTTCAACCCGGAGCGCTTCCGCAAGGACAAGAAGGCTCAGGGCGGCTTCATGGGCAAGTGGGACACCACCGACGAGTACAAGTGGCTGCCCTACCAGGAGACCCCCAAGCAGTTCAGCGCCATCGGCATCTTCTTCGGTCTGG
This sequence comes from Tessaracoccus sp. SD287, assembly GCF_017355265.1. Taxonomy (GTDB): domain Bacteria; phylum Actinomycetota; class Actinomycetes; order Propionibacteriales; family Propionibacteriaceae; genus Aestuariimicrobium. The sequence goes on along the minus strand of NZ_JADIJQ010000011.1, from coordinate 75,840 downwards.
CTGCTGCCGGCGTCTCCCTGATGCTCGCCATCAACTTCCCGATGATGGCCGGTTCGGCTTCCTCGTTCGTCTTCGGCATCTCGGCCATCATCATCCTGTTCCTGATCATCGGCTGGGACATGCCGGTTCAGCACCACGTGACCATCGTCGCCGGTCTGGCCGCCACCCTGTTCTTCCCCATCCTGGCGGGTGAGGGCGAGAAGGGCTTCGCCTACTACCTCGAGATCGAGTCGATGACCAACGACCTGTGGTACGCCGCCATTGGCGCCATGCTCGTCGGTGCGGTCTTCGGCTGGATCGGCGCACTGCTGGCCGAGATCTTCCAGCGTGTGTGGTACGCCCGTGGCACGACCCACATCGACCCCCCGGCCTCGTCGATCTGGCTGAACACCACCCTCGCGTGGATTGCTGCCTCGATCTTCGGGTTCGCCGGCGGGTTCTGAGTTGGGCCCAGCCCACACCAAACCCTCACAGAAGGCCCGTCGAGCATCCTGCTCGGCGGGCCTTCTGCCATGCCCGGGGCTGCTCAGCGCAGCGGACGCCACCCCTGCTCGTCCACGCCGCCGGGCACCTCACTGTCGGGGTCGTAGGGCGCCCGCGCATGGTGCAGCCCGGCCAGGGTGAACCAGCGCGGGTCCTCGGGGTGGTCCGGGTCGACAGTGAGTTCCTCGCCGAAGGCCGCGTCCTCACTGACCCCGACCAGTCGGCCCCCGGCATCGGCACGCACCCGCGAGGCCTGGTCAGGAAACTCGGTGGGGTGCACCAGGATGACGTCCTGGTGCACCTTGACCAGGATGGGTTGGGGGCCGCGGTACCAGAGTCCGGCCAGCGGCCGCGTGGTGGGGGGCAGCATGGGCCCACCACTGCCGTCCGCGGTTTCCGACGCTGCCCGGTGCGGCCGAACCGTCGCCGACAGGGCCTGGAGCCAGTCGAAGGCGCCGCCGTTCCAGGAGGTGGAGTTGCCGCACACGGCGACGCTGGTGCCACTGGCCGGGTCCAGCACCAGGTGAGCAGTGAAGCCGGGCACCGAGCCGGCGTGGAAGACCTGCACCGCACCGCCGGTGTTGCGCACCATCAGCCCCAGACCGTGGGCCGAGGTCCAGCCCCCGCCCTGCGCCGTCGCCAGTGCGGCCGGGTGGCGCATCAGGGCCAGGGACTCGGGGCGCAGTACTCCCCTGCCCTGCCCGACGCCGGCCAGGAACGAGCCGAGGCGGGCCAGATCGGTGGGCGTCGACCAGAGTTCAGCGGCCGGCCCCATGGCCAGGTACGGCGGCACCGGTTCCGCGTGGACCTGCGGGCGCAGCGGGTGCACCGCCACCCCGGTGGCGTGATCGGGGCCCGGACTGCGGGCCGTTTGGGACATGCCCAGCGGCGTCCACAGCACCTCGGCCAGCAGTGCGTCCCAGGGCTTGCCCGTGACCACCTCGAGCAGTCGTCCGAGCACGGCGTAGCCGACATTCGAGTAGTGGTGCGCCAGTCCCGGTGCCGCCACCTGGCGCAGGTTCATGGCAACGAGTTCGTCCCAGCTGCAGCCGCCGGCGCGCGCCCACCAGGGTCGGTCGATCTCCGCGACCAGACCAGAGGTGTGCGACAGGAACTGCGCCACCGTGGCCGACCCGGCCGGGGCGTCGGGCAGGTAGTTCCTGATGGGGGCGCCCAGGTCGACCTGCCCGCCCTCGGCCAGGACCATCACGGCGACGGCCACCTGCGGTGTGGTGAGTGAGCCGATGCGGTAGCAGGTGGTGGCCGTCGGGGTCGTCGGCTCGGCGGCGAGGGGGTCGGCGTCGCCGAGCGCGCTCGTCCAGATCACGTCCCCGTCGAGCGCCGCCGCCACCGAGAGCGAGGGTTGCCGCTGGGCGCGCGCCCGCCCGGCCACGTCGAGGGTCAACTGCTCAAAGAAGGCGGTGGTCGACATCCTCTGACACTAGGCGGTGGAGCTGCGCGCAGGGGCTGCTATTCCCAACCGATCAACCATCGGATGCCGAAGCGATCCACCACCGTGCCGTCGTGGGCACCCCACGGCCGTTGCTCCAGATCCGCGACCACCCTGCCCCCATCGGCCAGACGCGCGAACCACTGCCTCAGCACCTGCGGTTCGGCGGCCCCCAGCAGCGAGAAGTCGACGCCCACCAGGTGCACCCCGTCCTCGTCGGGCCCCGCGTCGGCACCGAACAACGCGACCTTTCCGGACAGGATGCCGTGGGCCACGGCATCGCCGGGACCGTCGGTACGACCGAAGTCGGCGTAGCGGTGCAGGACCAGTTCACCGTCGAACGCCTGCTGGTAGAACGTCAGGGCTTCGGCGGCGTTGCCGGGGAAGAAGAGGTACGGGACGAGTCCGGTCATGGGCCGAGACTAGCCCGAGGTCCACTAGTCTCGCGGCATGGCCAAGAAACCTCGGATCACCGTGCTGCAGCCCGACTCCCACGCTCCCCTGGACCGCTTCGAGGACTGGTTGCCGCGCGGGGTGCGCCTGTCGGTCATCGACGTCACCACCAAGGACGTCCCCAACCTGGACGCCATCGGTGACGGCCTGGTGGTTCTCGGCGGACGCACCAACGCCCACGCCGAGCAGAAGTGGATTGGCCAGGTCAAGGACCTGGTCGCCGACCTGCATGACATCGACATCCCCGTGCTGGGCATCTGCCTGGGCCACCAACTGGTGGTCGAGGCCCTGGGTGGCGAGGTCACCGTGGCCGACGCGCGCGGCCTCGAGGAGGGCGCCGTCATGCTGGAGTGGCTGCCGGCCGCCGCCGCCGATCCCGTGGTCGGTGGCGCGGTGGCTGCCGGCGGGCCGGTGCCCATGTCGCACTACGACGCGGTGACCCGGCTGCCTGCGGGTGCGGTCGAACTGGCCCGCAGCACGATGTACGAGAATGCGGCATTCCGGCTGGGCAGTGTCTGGGGCGTCCAGTTCCATCCGGAGGCCTCCCCCGAGCTGATGCAGACGTGGTGGGCGTCACGGGGCCGGAAGGGCACCACCATGCTCGACCGGATGCGCCAGGTCGACGCCGCCGTGGCGCCGACCTGCCAGGCCATCGCCGATGGGTTCACGGCTGTCGTCAACGGCGACGCCTAGTCAGGCCGGGCGGGGTGCGTACATGATGACCGCCACGCCCAGCAGACAGATGAGGGCGCCGGTGACGTCCCAGCGATCGGGCTTGAAACCGTCAGCGACCATGCCCCACAGCAGCGACCCGGCGACGAAGACCCCACCGTAGGCCGCCAGGATGCGCCCGAAGTTGGCGTCGGGCTGCAGGGTGGCGACGAAGCCATAGACGCCCAGGGCAATGATTCCGCCGCCGACCCAGACCAGGCCCCTGTGCTCGCGAACGCCCTGCCAGATCAGCCAGGCGCCGCCGATCTCGAAGACCGCGGCCAGCAGGAACAGGGGAACCGACTTGATGACGTCCATGGCGTCAGTGTCGCAGCACCGTGGATGTCGCGGTTCAGGCTGCCAGGACGTGTTCCTCGAGGCGGGCGTAGCTGGTTTCCATGCCGTCGGTCATCCCGGTGCCGAGGATCATCTCGCGGGTCTGCGCGTCGGGATAGGTGATCAGCAGGCTGAGCAGGGTGCCGCCGCCCTCCAGCGGGGTCAGGGTGAGTTCGTTGGTGGTGGTGGGCCCATCGGTGCCAATCATCCGTTCGGTGGTGACCGCCCGCACCGGCGGATGGCTCTCCAGCAGTTCGCCGGTGAACCCGAAGCCGTTCTCGCCGTTGGCGTCGACCCACTCCTGGCGGAAGCTGTCGCCCACGTTGCGGGCCACTTCGCACACCGGAATCGTCCAGCCGTCGGGGCCGAGCAACCACTGCTTCATCAACTCCTCGTCGTGGTGGGCGGCCCAGACCTGCTCGACCGTGCCGCGGATGACGCGACTGATCCGCACCTGGTGGTCGCCGATGAGTTGCGACTGGGTGGGCAGGTCGGTGGCGAAGCTGCGCAGGTCGGCCAGCACGTCCTCGATCTGGCCCATGGCGGCGGTGAGGCCTTCTTCCATTCCCATGTCGATCAAGGTCTGCAGCTGGTCGGCGGTGTCGAAGTAACTGGTCGAGACCAGCCGTGAGCCCTGGTCGGCGTCGGCGAAGCTGAACACCACCCGGACGGTGGGCAGGTCGTCATTGGGGGTGCCGTCGGCGTCGGCGAATCCGTCGACGACCTCGAAGGACTGACCGGGGCGGACGTCGGTGAACCGCCAGTAGCCGTGGCTCTGGTCCCCTTCGGGTCCGGTCATGAAGTAGTGGGAGCGTCCACCGGTGGCCATGTCGTGGCGGGTGAAGGTGGCCGGCCATTCCGGCGGGCCCCAGAAGCGTTCGATCTGGCGGGGGTCGCTGTAGGCGTCCCAGAGTCGGCGGGCGGGCACGGGGAAGTCGGCGACGACCGTGAGGGTCAGAGCGTCGGGGTCCTTGGTGACGGTGGTGATGGGCATGGGAGTGCCTTTCGGGTGGGGTGCTCAGTCCTCGGCCAGCAGGGCGTCGAGTCGTGCGACCCGACCGCGCCAGATCTGTTCGAAGCTGTCCAGCAGGGACTGCGCGCTGCGGATGACGTGGGGGTTGCCGTGGACGAGACGTTCACGGCCGTGTTGAGTCTTGGTCACCAGCCCCGCGGCTTCGAGGACGGCGACGTGCTTCTGTACTGCTGCGAAGGACATGTCGTAGTCCGCCGCCAACGTGGAGACCGAGATCGGTTGCACCAACGTCCGCCGAACGATGTCGCGGCGGGTGGCGTCGGCCAGGGCCCGGAAGATCCGGTCGATGTCGTCGTCTCCGTGCGCCGGGTCACCGCCGTGGGACGATGCTGCGTCAGGCTGATGTACAACCATTTGGTTGTAGCTTATGCCGACGCGTTGCGATCGTCAAGGGTCCATCGCGCATCAGGGAATCTGGTCGCCGCCGAGCACCTCGACGTCGACGTGCTGGTCGTCCCAGCGCAGCCGCACCCGCAGCCGCGAACCGTCGTCGTGGACGGCGGTGACCAGCACGGGCCGGTGCTTGACCAGGGCTATGCCCACCGAACCGATGCGACGTCGGGGGCCATCACAATTGACCAGGATCGCGGTGTTGTCCGCGAACTGCAGCCGGGCCACGCGCTCACCAAACTTCGACACCACTCGCAGCGGGATCCCCCGCGCCTGGACCAGCAGCATCCGCTGGCGCTGCGAACCGACCACGGCGTCACGGTGCTGCGCCGCAGCGGCCTGGAAGGCTGCGTCGAGTTCCGGATCGGCCAGGGCTTCCAGACCGCGGTCGGTGTCCCGCGCGTGCATGCAATCCATTGTCCGCGCGCGGGCGCCGTTTTGGAAGGGTCAGCGGGTCAGCGACTCCAGGTGGGCGAGCAGCCGCCAGGTGTTGACCGCCGTGCCGACGCTGGCCGCCGACGCCCTGCGGCTGGTGGCTGCATCGTGCAGGAGATGCCGTTCCCGGATGCGCAGTCGCGTGAAGACCTTGCGTCCTGGTCGGGGCACGTGACGCAGCAGCAATCCCCAGGTGACCTCAGCCCCGGGTTCGGCTGCCTTGTCAGCAGGGTCGGTGCGCAGCACCAGGCTTCGTCCGGGGTCCACCTCGACGACGCGCATGACGAGCTTCGGGTGCACCCAGAAACGTTCCCCCACCTGCAGGGGCGCCACCTCCCCCTCAGCCTGCTTGAGGCGCTGCCGGGCTGCGGCGGAATAGAGACCTGCCTCGTCACGGCCCAGGATGCTCAGCCAGGTCCACACCTGCTCAGGTGGGGCCGACAGCAGGCGGGCGCGGTCGTTCTGCACCTCGGCGGCGGGCAGCAGGTCGTCACCCGGCATGTGGGTGCGCGCCTCGAACTTGCTGGCCCCGACCCGGCCCGGGAAGCCGCTGCGCCGGGCCGCGACGGCACCTGCCGTGGCGGCGGCTGCTGCGGCGAGCAGGGGCGCCCCGATCGCCAGCGCGGCAGGGGTGCGGGACTTCGTCTGTGTCATCGTTGACCTCCTGCACCGGAGATTACTGGGTCGGCCGCGACGACCCCACGACTCCCACTCCGCGTGTCGACAAACGGGCTGCGACTAGGTGACCACCGCACTCGTGGCCTGGTAGTGGGCGTCCAGCAGGTGGCAGCAGGCGACCACGAAAGCGGCGGCCTCCCCCTGCAGCAGACCGTCGCGCCCGGCCGCCTGCTCGAGTCGCGCCTTGACGCCCAGGACCTGGTCGACGGGTAGTTCCTGGGCCGCATGGACCACGGTCAGGGCGGCTCCCTGCAACACCTCGGGCAGGGTGGTGAAGGCCGCCAGGTAGTCCTCGGCCTCATCCTCTGGATCGTTGTGGTGGGTCATGTGCCGATGCTACGCGGCGTGCGGGACGTCAGCAGTGTTGCTGCACCACTGACTCCCGCGCCGAGGGTCGCGCGGCGACCAGTGCCGAGGCGGCAGCCACGGCACCCTCGGCAGCCGCCGGGACGTCCTGTCCACGGATCAGGGCGGCCACGAAGGCGGCATTGAACGAGTCCCCCGCCCCGGTCGTGTCGACGACGTCCACCCGGGGGGCGGGCAGGCGCCAGGCGGTGCTGCCGTCATGCACCAGGGCCCCATCGGCACCCAACTTCGCCACCACGACAGCGCCGGTGTGCCGAGCCACCGTCGCCGCTGCGTCCTCGACGTCGTCCTGCCCGGCGAGCCCGGTCAGTTCGCTCTCATTGGGCAGGAAGTAGTCGGCGTGGGGCAGGACGACCTCGAGCAGTTCGGCACGCACCCGTGGCGTCCACCCGCCGTCGGGGTGGCCGGTGTCGATCGCGGTCCTGGCCCCATGACGTCGGGCCTCGGCGAGCATGTCGCGCGCCGCCCCACCCTGCATCATCGGCAGCAGGAAGTAGCCGCCGAACAGCACGAAGTCGGTGTCGAAGGCGTCCGCAGGCACGTCCTGGGGGGCGAACGTCGCCATCGCGCCGAGCGAGGACAGGAACGATCGGTCGCTGCCGCGGGATTCCCGCACCACCGTCAACCCCGAGGACGTCCCGGGGCTGCGGACCAGGTCGACCTGGAGCGAGGGGTGACGGGTCAGTGCCTGGATCGCCTCGGCCGAGACGTCGGCCCCGACCTTGGCCACGAGCCTGGTGGCCACCCCGGCCTGGGCGGCCCGCTGGGCAGCGATGGCGGCCGATCCCCCGAGCCGGACCTCGATGTCGTCGATCACCCGCTCGGTTCCCGGCGCGGGAAAGTCGTCGGCGCCGTGCACGATGACGTCGAGGTTGGCATTGCCGATGACGCTGAGCCGACCGGTGCCCTGCCGGGACGCCCCGGGGTCGCGGGCCAGGCCCAGCAGCCGGGCGCGCGCACGGCCGAGGTCGTCACGGCGGACCGTGAACTGTCGGCGCAGCTCGTCCAGCCGGCGTGATGCGCTGGCCAGGGCGACCGTCATCGGCTCGCGTCCCGGCGACCCGGGCTGGGTGCGGTCGAGGATGCGTCGGGGCTCGCGGCCCGAGGACAGCACCACCTCGCACAATGCGCCGGAGTCGTCGTCGATGCCGGCGTCGGCGAGCACGGCCGCCACCTGTTCAGCGGTCCAGGTGGTCGGGTCGCCGCCGCGGAAGAGGGTGCCGACGACGTCGTGGGCGGCGCGCCAGGCGACGTTGCGGGTAGCCAGCGCCTCAGCGACCGCGGTCGTGGTGGACCCTGAGCGGACGATCGTCTCGTCGTCGGGCAGGTCGGCGGGCGCGAGGCGCTGGGTCAGACCGTCGAAGAGCCGCAGGAAGCGGATCACCCGGTCGGTGGAGGCCCACAGGTGCTTCTGGACGTCGGTGGTGGCGTTGTTCGAGTCCTCGTACCAGCCGGCGGCGATGGTGGTGTAGATCGCGGTCATCTCCCCCACGGCAGCACCGGACATGGAGACCATGTGCTCGAGCACGACGGGGTTCTTCTTCTGCGGCATGATCGAGGAGCCCTGGGTGAACTCGCTGGGCATTTCGACCCAGCCCAGGTTCATCCACTCCTGCAGCACCCGGGCCCACCGCGCACCGGTGGCGCAGACGCGGGCGTGCAGTGAGGCCAGCCGCATGAAGTGCTCGGCCCCGGCCACGGCCTCGTAGGAGGCGGTGAAGGGACGCTGGAAGCCGAGCAGGTCGGAGACCCGCTGGGCGCTGATGGGGACGTCCGAGCCGGTGAAGGCGGCTGATCCCAGCGGGGACACGTTCATCTCGTCATAGACCGAGAGCAGTTCGTCGGCCTGGGAGAGCAGCGCCTCGGCCAGGCCCGACAGCACGTGGGCGATCGTGGTCGGCTGGGCCGGACGGCGGTGGGTGTGGCCGATCAGCACCGACTCCACGTTGTGCCCGGCGGTGACGACCAGGTCGTCGACGCACTGCAGGGCCAGGTCGGCCAGATCGAGGATGCCTCGCCGCAGGATCATCCGGAACACGCCCGCGTCCAGGTCGTTGCGACTGCGGGCCAGTTGGACGTCCAGATCGGCGGTGCTGATGCCGCAGGCGTCCGCCAGTTGCTGTTCCAGGTAGTAGTAGGGGTCCTCGACCGAACCGTCGAAGGGGTGATCGGTGACCCGTGGCCTCCAGTCGACGGGCTCCCCCTCGGGTCCCCACCGTTGCCACAGCTGCAGCAGGCCACCCAGCAGCCGCTCGGCCCGCTCGGCCGACAGCGCGCCGGTCTCGGCCAGCATGATCACGTGCGCCAGGGACGCCTCCACCATGGCCGGCAGGTCGTGCGGTGCTGACTGCTCGAAGGCGACGCGCAGGTGGTTGTCCCAGTAGATCGACAAGTCGTCGCGGCCGCGCAGCGGGAAGCGGCCGGCGACCTGGTCAGGGGTGGCGGACTGTTCGGGGTGGTTCATCACATTTCTTCCGTTCATGCGGCGGCGACCGCGGCGGTGGCGGCGATGTCGCCGGTGGGCTGGCGTCGTCTCCTGCTGCCCGGTCGCTCCAGCATCTCGGAGATGATCAGGACGACCAGGATGGCGAGCACCTGGAGTGAGCCGTAGGCGAAGGCGGAGCCGAGCTGGTTGGCGTACTGGCGGTTGTAGATCTCGACCGACAGGGGGGCGAATCGGGCCGGGTAGATGACCACCGAGGCGACGTACTCACCGAAACCCTGGACGAAGGCCAGCAGCGCGCCGGCGATCACGCCGCGCGCCATCAACGGCAGGGTGATCGTCCGCAGGGTCCGGAAGGGACCGGCACCCAGGTTCTGGGCGGCCTCCTCGACCGAGGGGTCGATCTGGGCCAGGGAGGCCGCCGCATTGCGGAACACCAGCGGCACGAATCGGATGAAGTAGGCCAGCGGCAGGATCCACAGCGACCCGATGAAGACCTGGCCAAGGTTGAAGGGGGTCGGCGAGGCGAAGGCGGTGACGATGTTGATGCCGACGACCGTGCCCGGCAGGGCCCACGGCAGCATGATCATCAGGTCGAGGACTCCAGCCCCGCGGCCCTTCCACCGCGCGATCACCCAGGCGGTCAGCACACCGATGACGATCGAGGCGACCATGGCCAACCCGGACATCTGGGAGGAGACCAGCAACGGGCGCAGGCTGCGCGGGTCGGTGAAGATCTCCACAAAGTTCTCCACCGTGTAGCGGGGAGGGATGATCTGGGTGGTCCAGGTGCCGTCCACGGTGAAGGCCAGCAGGAAGATCGCTGCCACCGGCGCGGCGAGGATGACCACGACGAGGACCGAGCCGAGCGCGGCCAGCGTCTTCGGCAACACCCCGTGCACGGTCCGCAGTGCCTGCGGCGTGCCCTTCGACATGCTGCGGGTGAGTCGACGTCCCTGGTACCAGCGCATCAGCAGCAGGAACAGGATGGAGACCACCGACAGGACCGTCGACTGGGTCGCGGCTAGGCCGTAGTCGCCCGAGGTCTTGGCCGCGACGATGCGCATGGTCAGCGTGTTCACGTTGTAGAACTGCGGGGCGGTGAAGGAGGCCATCGACACCATGAAGGTGAGCAGCGCCCCGGACACCAGGGCGGGGGTCAGCATGGGGAACAGGACCGTGCGCCACATGGTCGCGCGGCTGGCCCCCAGGTTCATGGCGGCCTCCTCCAGCGAGGCGTCGCTGCCCGACAGGCCGGCGCTCACGGCGAGGTAGAAGTACGGGTACATCGTCAGGCTGTGGACCAGCATCACGCCGGCGATGCCATCAAAGGACAGCGAGGAGGCCGGGATGCCGGTGAAGGACTCCAGCAGGCGGGGAATGATCCCCGAGGTGCCGTACAGGTAGTAGAAGGACAGCGCCCCGATCAGCGGCGGCAACGCCATCGGCAGCAGCGCGAAGACCTTGAGGGCGGAGCGGCCCGGGAAGTCGAAACGGGTCAGCAACACCGCGAGTCCGCTGCCGATCAGCCCGGCAGTCAGCACCGACGCCAGCGAGATGCCCACCGACAGCCCCAACGCCCGTCGGGAGTTGCCGCCGAGGAAGTCCCGGTAGCTGGCGCCGCCGTCCTCGACCGACGTCATGAAGGTCGCGATCATCGGGAAGACGATGTAGATGAGCAGGACCAGCACCAACGGGATCGCCAGGACGTAGACGAAGCGATCCGAGGCCGTCAGTTGCCCCCGGTTCCGCCGCCGCAGCGTGGGAGCGGCGGCCGGCTGTGCCGTGAGCGTCATGGGACCACCACCCAGGTGCGTCCACTGTCGGCACGCAGGCGCACCTGCTGCCCGTTCTCGGGCAACTCATCGGTGTCGGGGATGCTCATCAGCACGTCGTCGTCGCCGTAACGCAACCAGACCACGCATCCCGACCCGGTGAACTCGGTCATCCGCACCGTCGCGGTGATGGTCCCCGACTCCGGTGAGCGCCCGTCGTCCAGCGACAGCGCCTCCGGGCGCACCGACAGCGCCACCCGGTCCCCCGTCCGGGCCTCGGCGGAGAAGTAGCCGTCGACGATCGGGGCGGTGAGCACCTCGCCGCGTTCGGTGCGCGCCACCAGGTGCCCGTCCTCACGGCCCTCGACGGTGGCCTGGACCAGGTTGGAGCGTCCGATGAACCGGGCCACGAAGGCCGTCGCCGGTCGGCGGTAGATCTCGCGGGGGGCGCCCACTTGGTGCAGGACGCCCTGGTTCATCACCGCGATCCGGTCCGACATGGCCATCGCCTCGGACTGGTCGTGGGTGACGTAGACGCTGGTGGTCCCGGTCTGCTGCTGGATCTGGCGGATCTGGGCCCGGGTCTCCTCCCGCAGCTTGGCGTCCAGGTTCGACAGCGGCTCGTCGAGGAGCAGCACCGAGGGTTGGATGACCAGGGCTCGGGCCAATGCCACCCGCTGCTGCTGGCCGCCGGACAACTGGTCAATGCGACGCTCGGCGTATCCGTCGAGCCCGACCACCTTCAGCGCCTCGGCCACCCTGGTCGCCCGGTCGGTCCTGCTGACGCGGCGCATGGTCAGGCCGTAGGCGACATTGGTCTCGACATCCATGTGCGGGAACAGGGCGTAGTTCTGGAAGACCATGCCGGTGTCCCGCTTGTGTGGGGGCAACTGGGTGACGTCCTTGTCGCCGAACCGGATCCGGCCCGAGGTCGGGCTGATGAACCCGGCGATCATCCGCAGGGTGGTCGACTTGCCGCACCCGGAGGGGCCCAGCAGGGTGAAGAACTCACCCTCGGCAATGGTGAGCGACAGCTTGTCCACCGACGGCGTCGAGCCGGCGTAGGTCTTGGTGACATCGTCGAGGTCGACGGATTTCATGGTGATCCTTTGCGCGAAGGGGCGGGGCCCACCCACGATGGGCCCCGCCGGGAACGTCGGCCTCAGCCCTTGCCCTTGATGTTGCCGGCCCAGTGGCCGATCCACTCCTTCTCATTGGTGGCGATGCGGTTCCAGTCGACCTTCATCTCCTTCAGACCCAGGTCGGCGAGCCAGGCGGGCTCCTTGTCGAGCTTGATGGTGGGGATCTGGAAGCGTTCCTCGGCGAGCTTGGTCTGCACCTCGCTGCTCATCAGGTAGCTCATGAAGGCGTCGGCACCCGCCCCGCCGGGGCCGTTGGCGATCTTCGCCAGGCCGTCGACCAGCATGGGTGCACCGGAGGCCGGCACCACGGCGTCGAACATCTTGAAGTCGCCGTTCTTCTGCAACATGATGTCCTGCAGGTTCCACAGGGAGATCGCTGCTTCCTGGCGGCTGATCCGCTGGTACATGTCGGTGGGATTGGCGGCGTACGCCCGGGTGTTCGCGTCGAGCTTCTTCAACCAGTCGTAGCCGGCCTGGGCCGAGCCGCCCTTGTCGTAGAGACGATCGATCATGGCGCAGAAGATGGCGCGCATCGTGCCGGAGGCCTCGACGTCGCGAATGATGATCTTGTCCTTGTAGCGGGGGTCGAGCAGGTCGTCCCAGTCCTTGGGGACCTCGGCGCCGCTGAGCATCTCGGTGTTGATCAGGAACAGTTCGGCCAGCAGCATCTCACCGATCCACAGGCCGTCCTTGTCGCGGTAGTCGGCGGGGATGGCGTCGATGACAGCCTTCGGTGCCGCGGCCAGGACCCCGTCGGCGGCGCCTTGGGAGAGCTGCTGGCGGGTGCCGCCCCACCAGAGGTCACCCTGGGGGTTCGACTTCTCGGCGCGGACACGCTCGAGGGCCTCCTGCGCACCCAGGGTCAGGACGGTCGCCTTGCCGGCCCACTCGGGCTTGGCCTTCTCGAAGTCGGCGATGACCTGCTCGGCCAGCGCGCTGTCGCGGGCGGTGTAGATCGTGAACGGCACCACGGCGGCACTGTCGCTCGGGTTGGAACTGGACCCGCTGCTGGTGTCCAGACCGCAGGAACTCAGGGTCGCGGCGGCACCGAGCAGGGCGGTACCCATCAGGTAGTTGCGTCGTGTGAACATGAATCTCTCCTTTGAGTGGTGGGTGCCCCAACTTGTGATGGGGTGCCCCGTACGTGGTGGTGGTCAGGTCGGGTGGGGTGCGGCGGTGCGGTTCTCGTCGGTTCCGGGCAGGAAAATCCAGGGGGCGTTCTGCAGGTGGGCAATTGCGCCGCAGACGATCGCGGACTCGCCGAGTTCGGCGAAGCGCACCTGCACCGGTGAGGGGCTCGACTCGTGTACGCGGGCCGCGAGTCGCTCGCGTCCCTGGTGCGACAGCCGCGTGGTCTCGCCCGCGAAGACGATCCGGCCGGGGTTGATCACGCAGGCAGTCACGATGGCCGCGTAGGCCCAGGCGCTGAGCGCGTCGTCCAGAAGTCTGGTGGCCTCAGGGGCGCCGCTGCGCTCCAGGACGTCGACCACGTGCTGGCCCCCCAGTTCCAGGCCTGCGGTCTCGGCCTTGGCCGCGAGCGCCGCGATGGACCACTCCTGTTCGAGGGGTCCCACGGTGCTGCTGCTGGTCGGGACCCGTCCGGCCCACGGCAGGAACCCGATCTCGCCGGCTGACCCGGTGGCTCCACGGTGGACGCGGCCGCCGAGCACCATGGCCGAGCCGATGCCCTCGCCGACGTAGATCAGGGCGAAGTCGTCGCCGTCACGTCCGGCGCCGTCCATCCACTCGCCCATTGCCATCAGGTTCACGTCATTCTCGGCGATGGTGTGCAGACCCGACGCCTCGGCAACGACATCCTGGACACGGCGGGCGGGAACCTCGCCCAGCGCCGGGGCCAGCGTCACGTCCCCCTCGGCCGAGACGACACCCGGCAGTGAGATGACTGCGCCGATGGAGGCCTCCTCGGCGACCTGGCGAAGCGTCTCGACGGCGCTGACCAGCGAGGACATGGGGTCGAGGGGGTCGAGCTTGCGGCCGACCTGCACATGCACGCTCCCGGCCAGGTCGACCTGGCGGGCCACCAGGTGTCCGGCTTCCAGGGACAGCAGCGTCAACAGGACCGCGCGGCGCTCGAAGCGGAGCAAGGTGCGCCGCCGACCCCCGGTGGACTTGCCCTGGCCGATCTCGACGACGAACCCGAGCCTGAGCAGCTGGCGGATCGAGTCGGTCATCGACGATTGCGAGTAGCCGGTGATGCGGGCGAGTTCGGTGCGCGACAACGTGCCGTGGCGCAACAGGGCGCTGACGACGCTCTCGAGGCGTCGAGCACCCTGCGAACCAGCGATTGCTGGTGCCGCGATCTCCGTTGACATGGATTCTTTATAGCTTGAAGAAAGGCGTCGCACAAGGGTTCTCGGAACATCCATGCGGAGTCGCAACAGCCCGGCGCTGCGGGGGCTGAGCGCAAATCGAAGAAAGTTTCGTTCCGTGGACCCCCTTGCGCAACCTACTTGCTACGGCGTATGAATTATGAGGAGCGTCACACAGCGGTGGCGCCCCAACGGAAGGGACCCTCTCGTGGCAACTCACGACCAACCCACCCCACTGCACGCCTCCCGACGAACGGTCCTGAAGGCGAGCGGAGTGGCCGGACTCGCCTCCGTGGCGGCCGGCGGAACCATGACCCTGTCCTCGGCCGAGTTGGCACTGGCCACCAGTGATCCGGAGTCGGTGAAGCTGAACGTGCTGTTCATCGGGGCCCACCCCGATGACGAGGCCGGCACTTTGGGTGCGCTCGGCCAGTGGAACGAGTACAGCGGCATGAAGGCCGGTGTCATCACGACCACCCGCGGTGAGGGCGGCGGCAATGCCGTCGGCCTGGAGGAAGGTCCTGCGCTGGGCCTGCTCCGCGAGGCCGAGGAACGCGTCGCGGTTGGCCTGGCTGGCATCACCCACGTGTACAACCTGGACGCCCTCGATTTCTACTACACCGCCAGCGCACCGCTGTCCCGCAAGGTGTGGGGCGGCGACGCCCTGCTCAACCGCATCGTCCGCGTCGTCCGCGCCACCAGGCCTGAGGTCATCGTCACGATGAACCCCTCTGCTGTGGAGGGCAACCACGGCAACCACCAGCAGGCCGCCATGTACGCCGTCGAGGCCTACCTGCGTGCCGGTGACCCGACCGCCTTCCCCGAGCACTTCGCCGAGGGCTTCTCGGCCTGGACCCCGAGCCGGATTCTGCAGAGCGGCGCCAGCGGCAGCGGGACGACCGGCCCGGATGGTGTCGCCAAGGGCTACGTGCCGCGGGTCACCAGCGACATCGTCTTCGGCGCCTGGAACGGCACCCCGAGCCAACGGCACGGCAAGCGGTGGTCGGCCGTGCGCGACGAGGCCATGTGGGCCTACGTCACCCAGGGCTGGGCCGAGCGTGCCCCCAGCTCGTCGGACCCTGCGGCGATCCCCAGCACCTGGTTCACCCTCATCCACACCCGTGGCCCCCTGGTGGCGCCCACGTTGGGCAATGATGCTGCGCTGCGCGGCGCAGCGCTGCCGATCAGCGGCGGTCTGCCGCTGGGCACCCACATCGAGGTCAGCCCCGAGCGCTACGAGTTCGTGCCGGGTGAGAGCGCCAAGGTCACCGTCACCGTCACCGCACCCCGCCGGGCATCGCTGGGCGCGGGCTCGGTGACCCTCGCGGTGCCGTCCGGGTGGTCGACCAGCGCCCGCCAGTCCATCGCCGCGCTGCGCTCCGGCGCTTCGCAGACGGTGACCTTCACCGTGACGGCCGGCGCCGGCGCCACCATCGGCGCCACGGCCAACGTCCGCGCCGTCTACTCCGTGGGTGCGACCTCCGGTGAGACGGTGGCACCCGTCCGTGTCGCGGGTGCCCTGGAAGCGACGATCGAACCGCTTCCTGAGATCGCCCAGTTCCGCGACTGGACCGCCGAGCTGAAGATGAAGCACCTGGACGCGTTGGTCCCCGAGTTGTTCTCGGTGGCCCAGTCGCGTTCGCGCGAGCTGCGGATCAAGGTCCACAACTACTCCCAGTCGGCGCAGGCGGGGCAGGTCAGCATTGCGATGCCGTCCGGCTTCAGCGCGTCGCCGTCCACGTTCGACGTCGCCACCCTGGCGTCGGGGCAGGAGCGCTTCGCGTCCATCACCGTCGCCAACACCGACGCCAGCATTCCCACCGCCAACCGGCCCGCCAACCGCGGTGTCTGGCCGGTGCAGATCACCACGCAGTCGACCGGGGCGCCGGCCGTGCGCACCGTCACGCTGAACCTGGTGCCGAGCCACACGTCCAAGCGCGCCTCCTCGGCGCCCACCATCAACGGCGTGCTCAGCGAGGGCGAATACCCGGGCGCACCGATCCCCGTCGACACCATCTGGGACGGCTCACCGGCCGGGGGCACGACCACCTCGATCAGTGGGCAGGCCTGGCTGACCCACGACGCGTCGAACCTGTACGTCTTCCTGTCGGTCAAGGACGACATCCGCGGGACGATCCTGCCGATCGAGGACAACAAGAGGCAGCGTCGCACCGACTCGGTCGAGATCTATGTCGACCCCCGGGGCACCGCCGAGCACACGGCCCAGACCCTCATCGCCGGCATCATGCCGTCCATGGGCAGCATGACCGGCCCTGCGGGTGTCGGCCGCGACCGTGACGCCTACCAGGGCGAAGCACACATCACGGCACCGGGGATGGAGGTCGCCGTGACGATGGCTGACTCGGAGGCGGCCTACACCGGGTACGACCTGGAGGTGAAGATCCCCTTCGCCGTGCTGCCCGACAACATCGACCCGGCTCGGATGGGCTTCAACATCCTGATCAACGACTCGGACACCCAGAACAAGGCGGCCCAACGGCGGGTGGGCTGGTCGACGTTCTCCGGCGTCCGGGCCGACCCGTGGCGCTGGGGCCAGGTGTCGCTTGAGGGTCTGGCCGACGCGGGCCCGGCACCCAAGGACCCGATCCTGCCCGACATCGCGGCGCGCTCGGTGGAGTCGCCCCAGTCGATCCTGCAGAGTGCAGGTGACGGTGTACCGCTGGGCGGATGGTCGCCCACGTCACGCGACCTGAAGATCGCCACGGTGCAGCGACGCCGGGACGCCCTCACCGCCATCATCAACGGTCCGGGTTCGGGACTCGCCCGGGTCTACGTCTGGGACGGGGAGTCGGTGCTGGCCCACGCCCGCCAGAACCTGCAGCGTGGCTCGTCCAAGGTGACGCTGAACGTCGCCGGTCTGGAGGCGTTGCTGAAGGCCGGCAAGAAGGTGCAGGTGCTGGCCTCCTTCGAGGCAGGCACCCAGGTCTCGGCAGCAGCCGCTGTCGTGAAGTAGGCCACCCCTGCCCCATCGCCCCGTCGTGGGCGCGCTGCCCTGCTGTGCAGCGCGCCGACGGCGGGGCCTCTTCATGCTGAGTCATCGCCCGCCGACCGCCACCTGCAACGGTGCGGTCCTCCTGCAGGACGTGAAGCCGTGCAGCAGGACTTAACTGCCGCAGTTGGATGCGGGCGGCGTAGGGTCGGGGCGGGAGCTACCTCTGGTTCCCCCCAGGATGGGAGTCCGGATGTCCGGCGCCACCGACTCGTCCCTCGCTACTACGAGCCACTCCTCCAGCGGTCTGCTCAGCCTCGGGGTCCTGGCCACCTCCTCGATGGAGAACGAGCGGCGACTGCCCCTGCACCCGCACCATCTGGACCGCATCGACCCCGACCTGCGCGCCCGGATGGTCGTGGAGCGTGGTTACGGCAATGACTTCCAACTGGAACCCGGCTACCTCGAATCGCGGGTGGGCAGGGTCGCCGAACGCTCACAGGTCATCGCCGCCGCCGACGTGCTGCTGCTGCCCAAGCCGCAAGTGGAGGACGTGGCCGCGATGCCACACGGGCGCGTCCTGTGGGGATGGCCGCACTGTGTGCAGGATGTCGCCATGGCGCAGGCCGCGATCGACAATCGGCTGACGTTGATCGCCTTCGAGGCCATGAACCACTGGTCGCGCCGGGGCGACATCAGCTTGCACGTCTTCCACAAGAACAATGAGCTGGCCGGCTACTGCTCGGTGCTGCACGCCCTGAGCCTGGTCGGTTCGACCGGTGACTACGGGCCCCGCCTGAGGGCGGTGGTCATCGGCTTCGGCGCGACGGCACGAGGCGCGGTGACGGCGCTGAACGCGCACGGGATCCACGACGTCCAGGTCCTCACGCAGCGGGGCGTCGCAGCGGTCGGCTCCCCCATCCACAACGTCCACATCACCCAACTGCACACCGACCAGGGTGCGACCCACCTCAGCGAGGTCCTCACCACGGACGGCGACGTGCTGCTGCCGCAGTTCCTGGCCTCGCACGACATCGTGGTCAACTGCACCTACCAGGACGTCGCTGCCCCGCTGACCTACCTGAGGACCGTCGATCTGGAGCATTTCGCCGCGGGCAGCCTGATCATCGACGTCTCGTGCGACACGGGCATGGGTTTCGAATGGGCGCGACCGAGCACCTTCGACGAGCCCATGTTCACCGTCGGACGAGGAGTCCACTACTACGCCGTCGACCACAGCCCGTCGTACTTGTGGAACGCCGCCACGTGGGAGATCAGCGAGGCCCTGCTGCCGTTCCTGCGCACGGTGATGGAGGGGCCCGCTGCCTGGGCCGCGGACCAGACCATCACGCGTGCGATCGAGGTCCACGACGGCGTGGTCAGGAATCCGAGCATTCTGAGCTTCCAGGGTCGCGACCCGGCCTACCCACACCTGCGGACGGCCACGGACTGAGCTGTCGACTGCCGCCGGGCATCAGATCGCGCCAGCGAAGCCCTGCTGGCGCCATGCCTCGTAGGTCACCACGGCCGCAGAATTCGACAGGTTCAGGGATCTGCGTCCCTCCAGCATCGGGATCCGCACTCGTTCGGTGACGCGCTCGTGGCTCAGTACCTGGTCCGACAGGCCGGTCGGTTCGGGACCGAAGAGCAGCACATCGCCGGGGCGGAACTCAATGTCGGTGTACCAGCGGGTCGCGTGCGCAGTGAAGGCGAACACCCTCGAGGAAGCCAGTACGGCGCTGCCCAACGCGGCGTCGAGATCAGGGTGCACGACCACCGACGCCAGGTCGTGGTAGTCCAGTCCCGCACGTCGCAACTTGGGCGCTTCCAGATCGAACCCGAGCGGTTCGACCAGGTGCAGGGTCGCTCCCACCCCGGCTGTCATCCGAATCGCGTTGCCCGTATTGGGTGGGATTCGGGGCTCGAGGAACATCACATGAAACACCCCTCAGACTACCGGCAACGGGGGCAGCGGCCGCTACGAGCGCTGGTTCTCGGGCTCCGGGCTGAGCTCCCTCTGGTCCACAGAGACCTTCTCCTCGCGCGGTTCGTACCACTGCGAGTCACATCCCGGACACAGGTAGACCGGGGCGCCCCGGACGTCACGGTCGGTCTCGATGGTGCCGCAGGCGTCCTGGCACGGGTGGGAGACGAGGTACTTGGCCATCTGCCCATTCTGCCCGTTCCACCGCCGCATGACACACCAGCCGGCAGCCTCTTCGGCCACCTGCAACGCCCCGGTGCTCCTGCAGCGGTTGAAACCGTGCACCAGGCGCTATCCGTTGCAGTTAGCCGCGATCACCCTTTTCGCGGTCCTCAGCGCGCCAGCACCAGCCTCAACTGCTCGACCGCCCAGTTGAGGTCGGCGGCCTGAATGGTCAGCGGAGGTGCGATGCGGATCGTCTGGCCGTGCGTGTCCTTCACCAACACGCCGCGGGCCAACAGACCCCGGGCGACGTCGCGGCCGGTGCCGCGCGACGGTTCGACGTCGACGCCCGCCCACAGTCCAGCCACGCGCACCTCGGTGAGGCCGTGGCCAACCAGTTCGTCGAGCAGACCTTTGAGGTGGTGGCCCAGCGTCGTGGCGCGTTCCTGGAACTCGCCGGTGCGCAGCAGCTCGACCACGCGCAGGCCGACCGCCGCAGCGACGGGATTCCCGCCGAAGGTCGACCCGTGTTCGCCCGGACGGAACACCCCCAGGACCTCACGGTCACCGACGACGGCCGACACCGGCAGGATGCCACCGCCCAGCGCCTTGCCCAGCAGGTACAGGTCGGGGACGACGCCCTCGCGGTCGCAGGCGAATGTCGCGCCGGCACGGCCGAGGCCTGACTGGATCTCGTCGGCGATGAGGAGCACGTTGCGCTGGGTGCACAGGTCGCGGACCGCCCTCAAGTAGCCCGGCGGCGGGATGATGACGCCGGCCTCACCCTGGATGGGCTCGATGAGCACCGCGGCAGTGAACTCGTCGATGGCGTCCGCGATCGCCGCGGCGTCCTGGTAGGGGACGGTGACGAATCCGGGCGTGAACGGCCCGAACCCGTCCCGGGCGACGGGGTCGTCGCTGAACCCGACGATCGTGGTGGTGCGGCCGTGGAAGTTGCCCGCCGCCACGATGATCCGCGCGGCGTCTGCGGGCACGCCCTTGACGCGGTAGGCCCAGGCGCGCGCTGCCTTGATGCCGGTCTCGACGGCCTCCGCACCGGTGTTCATCGGCAGCACGAGGTCCTTGCCGCACAACTCGGCCAGGGCGGCGCAGAAGGCGCCAAGCTGGGCGTTGTGGAATGCCCGACTGGTCAGGGTGAGCCGGCCGATCTGGTCGACGGCCGCCTTCACCAGCTCGGGGTGTCGGTGTCCGAAGTTCAGCGCCGAGTAGGCCGACAGCAGGTCGAGGTAGCGCCTGCCCTCGACGTCGGTCACCCAGACGTCCTCCGCGGTCGACACGACCACGGGAAGCGGATCGTAGTTGTGCGCGACGTGCTCCCCCTCGTCGTGGATGAATCGCGCGGTCGGCGTCCCGGCGTCCGTCGACGTGGATGGGTTCATCGTGGTGCTCATGGTCTGGCTCCTCTGAGTCCCAGGGTGCAGCACTTGATCCCGCCACCGCCGAGGTGCAACTCGGACAGGTCGACGGCCACGGGGTGGTAACCGCGCTCGCGCAGCTGGGCGTCGAAGCCGTTGATGGGCGTCGAGATCACCACATTGAGACCATCGCTGACAGCGTTCAGTTCGAGGGTCTCGGGAACGAAGGCGGGCACCCGGATTGCGTCCGGGAACCGCTCGACGAGTTCGCCCTGGCTGTGCGCGTCAAAGGCGGAGGGCAGGTAGGCAATGTTCGCCCGCTCCACCCCGCCCGGGCCCTGCACCGGGTCCAGGACGCACAGCGCGGTGTCCAGATGGTAGTAGGCCGGGTTGACCAGGCGCAGCGAGACGACCTCGAGCCCGAACACATCGGCGACCTCGGCGTGGCTCCCGAGCTCGGAACGGAAGCCATAGCCGGCGAGGATGGTCTCGCCGGCGAGCAGGAAGTCCCCTTCACCCTCCTGGGTCGCGACCGGCTCGACGACCTCGAACCCGTGGGCGGCGAACCACTCCCGGAACGGGCGTTCCTCACCGCGACGCTCGGCCACCTTGAACCTCGCCCCCAGTGCCACACCGTTGATGACGAGTCCGCCGTTGGCCGTGTAGACCATGTCGTCCAGGCCGGGGATCGGGTCGATCAGTTCGACCTCGTGCCCCAGCTCCAGATAGGTGTCGTGGAGCGCCTGCCACTGCCGCACCGCTCGCGCCGTGTCGGTGGGACGCGCCCGCTGCATCCACGGGTTGATCTCGTAGCGCACCGTGAAGTGGTCCGGACGACACATCAGGAACCGGCGACGCTGCTGGATCCGCTGTTGAGAAGGCATCTCGCTCCCCACCGAGTGTGGCGGCGGACGCTGTCCTGGGGCCCGGCGGCACTTCGACCCGTGGGCTGGCCACGAGGAAGAGGCGACACGAGCACGCCTGACTGCAGTATGACACGGACCACGGGCGCTCTTGGGGACTGATGCTCATTGCGTCTTCAGGGGCGCCGGTAGCCGTACTTCGCCGGGTTGGCGAGTGTGGTGTCCACGGTGAAGGCAGCGCTGTTCTCGTCCATGGCGACCCGCCGCAACACGCTGATCGCCCTCTGGCGGTCCCCCGCGATGATCGCCGAGTCGAATTCGCGGGTCAATCCAGCAGCGGCCAGGCGCTCGTTGACCGTCATCCCCGAAAAGTTGGGGCGTGATGAACCCATGGGCGGAGTCTATGGCTGGCTTCCGGGACGGGAACCAACTGCAACAGTTGGGACCCGTTGCAGGGCTTGAAGCCTTGCAGGAGGACGGAACTGGTGCAGGTGGCAGCCGCGCGGGTGCCGACGACGTTCCCAGACTGCACCGCCCACCCAGACTGCACCGCCCACCTAGACTTCCGGCATGAACCTGCATCCGAACCTTGCGCCCATCGCTGGTCTGGTCGGCACGTGGCGCGGCCCCGGGGTCGGCGAGTACCCGACCATCGACACCTTCGAGTACACCGAGCAGGTCACCTTCACCGACATTGGCAAGCCCTTCCTGGCCTATGCCCAGCGCACCTGGGCACCGGATGGACGACCCCTGCATGTCGAGACCGGCTACCTGCGGGTGCCCAGCCACGGCCGGGTCGAGTTCGTCCTGGCCCAACCGACCGGTCAGACCGAACTGGCCGAGGGGCCACTCGTGGCCGAGGCCGACGGGTTCTCCATGGAGCTGCACTCACGGGTGGTGAACTCCGCATCAGCGAAGCTGGTGGACCAGACCGTCCGACGAATCCGGCTCCAGGGCACCGAACTCACCACCAGCTTCGAGATGGCAGCGGTGGGGGTACCTCTGACCCACCACCTCAGCTCAGTGCTGACCCCTGCCGGTCCGTCCCCGGAGCAGCCGAACCAGCATGACCAGGCCTATGAGGGCGGTGATCAGTCCCAGCCCGCCCAACCCCGGTGAGTCATCGGCCTGGCCGAGCATGACGACCAGGGCACCAAAGGCAATCAGGAACAGGCCAGCGGCTGCGGACAGAACACTCCACGTGCGCGAGGCGCCGCGCCTCGGCTGGTCACGGCTGGGCTCAGGCGGGCTGAGGGGAGTTGACATCCTGCCACCCTAGTCGTGACTGTCGGGGCACCGCGATTCACCGCACCGGGGACGCGTCGACGGCGTCTGGCCCGTGGCCCCGGCGCGCGATCTCGGCCCGGGCGCGCGCAATCCCGCCGTGTTCGAGGGCGGCGATGGTGGACACGCCTTCCCAGATGAGTCGGCCCCGCCGGCGCACTGTGACGTGCATCGTGGCGCCGAGATGCTCGATGGCGCCGGGCACATTTCGCCGCTCGGCAGGCAGTGGCACGGGCAGCACATGCGCGGTGTCCAGACTGCCCGACCCCTCGATGTCGACGCTCCACTGGGCACTGCGTCCGCTGAGCTCCCACCGCTCGTCGGTGACCTCGGCATGCACTGGCGAGACGACCGGGTTCCCCAGTCGGATGAGTGTGCCGTCCGGCAGCAGGACGACCACAGCCGTGACGGTCGTGTGGAACGGCCCAGCGCTGACCTGCCCCCCAGCGAAGGCGACGCACACCGACCGATCATCAAAGCCCTGCGCCTGACCCCACCACCATGCGTCGGGAAACCCGCCCTTGCCCCAATTCTTCTCGGCATAGACCGACCATCCGTCCAGCGCCCAGGTCTCGGTGCCCAGCACGGCGCGTCCGTGCACCGACCCACCCAGCAGCCACGGGTGCCAGTACTGGTTGAGGCCGGGCACGGCCTGGAACACGCTGGACCCACCAAGACTCTTGCGCGGCCAGGGCTGCGGACTTCTGACCTCCACGTCAAGGTGGGCGTCGGCGGCGAGGTCGACCCGCACGCGTCCCGACGTGCCGACAAAGGCATCACCTGCGGACGCGCCGAGTCGGTCCGTGG
The DNA here is from genome assembly GCF_017355265.1 of Tessaracoccus sp. SD287. Classification (GTDB taxonomy): domain Bacteria; phylum Actinomycetota; class Actinomycetes; order Propionibacteriales; family Propionibacteriaceae; genus Aestuariimicrobium. Next base: position 52,389 of record NZ_JADIJQ010000011.1, on the reverse strand, counting down.
CGGCCACACCTACCGGGTGAACTGCCGTGCGCAGGAAACCATGCGGATGCGCCGCGAGGCCAAGCGTCGACCAGTGTCCGTCATCCGAGTGGTTCACGCCGTTGAGTGCGATCACGACGCGTCCGGACGCAGGGTCGCTGAACCGCCAGAAGTACCCCTCCATGGCGACGTCGTGGGCGGGCAGCAGGTCACCACACGGCCAGTCCGCGCCGCTCGCGCGATAGGTCCGGAGCAATGCGGCAACCGTGCGCCGCAGCGTGGAGGTCATCCCAGCACTATGGCACCGCTGGACCTGCGAGGACAGGGTCGCCACGTAGGCCTGTGGACACGCACGAAGTTGTCCACAGCTTCGCTGCCGAGGGTCCACCCCCCTCGCCCCGTGACAACACTGAGGGACATGACCTTCGAAGACCTGCCCAACAATTGGGCTGACATGCCACTGACCGACGCCGAACTCGCGACCAATGTGGTCGACCTGTTCCTGGGTGAACGCGACCGGCACGCTGACTCATGGCTGCTGCTGCTCTGCGACGAGCACGACCGCCTCATCCAACCCATTGTGATCGACGGCATGAAGTGGCACTGCTCCGCACGCGAACTGGCGGAAGCGACGGCGTTCCTCGACCAGTTGGACGTGGTGCCGGGCATGATCGCAGCCATCTCGTCTGCGCGTCCCTTCACCCTGCCGCTCGGCCGTCGCTGGCACCGGGCGTTGGCCGAGACCGCACCCAAGCTGCTCCACTTCTACACTGCCAACCCCGGTTTGCTGCCACGTCGCATCGGCGGCTGCGCCCAGGACGAACTGGCATCGTGACCGCTTCGCGGCTGGCATGGCCCCGAGTTCGGGTCGTGCGCCACGTCAGCGATGGACACGCGTACCGCGGCCCATGTCGACGCGTTGCTCCAGTTCCCGCAGGCGCTCCTCCGGAGTGAACACCTGCCACAACTCCCACCCGGGCGCCGCGAACACCGTCAGGGCACCCAACACCTCCTCGATCGACATGAACTCCCTCCACGCGGTGACCATGATCCCGTTGCCGCCCTCGGTGAAGACGGCCAGGCCGTCGCGGACCCACCCGTCGTAGACCGCGAGGGCCTGCGCCTGGGTGACGGGTGGATCGAAGGACGTCCAGGTGACGACCGACTCAGCCAGGCGGACGATCTCGACCAGCCGCCACGACCCGGACGCGGTGCGCGCGACTCGAACGACGTCGTTGACCGCGAGCGGTACCTCGTTGGCGTTGTTGTGGGAGGCGACCAGACCCTCGTTCCGGTCGATCCAGCGGCCCCAGAGGCATTCAGTGGCAGCCACGTGGTCCTCGAACGGACGCAGCGCCACAGTGAACTTCAGCAGTGATTCACCTTGCTGTTCTGTCATGTACTCATGTTGCTCCGGGGGTCGGACATTTCTGGGCTGCCCGAACCCGCGGCTCTACTCGCCCAGCCCCTGCCGATGGACACGTCAGCAGAGACGACGTCCTCGAGGCGCCAGCTTCCGCCGCCCGACAGGCGCTCGTCCGCCTCGCAACACATCTGCGCAAACCCCTGACGTTCACAACAGAACCGCATGCGCCGAAAGGACGTTGTCAGCTAGACGTTCATTCTGCACTCGACTGCGCTGCGTTGCCAGGGGACGCGTCATCCATCGCTCGCCGAGTCAAGGCACCGCACGGTCAAGGCGCCTAGCAATTGCACGTCCGCAAGGCCGTTTCGTCCTGGCGGGCGAGCCGCTCAAACACTCCGTAAGAGAGGGGCGCGCATCGTACTGTGCGGGTGGGCGCCGCGAGCGCACGAAGAGCGGCTTGAGAGGAATCGCGGTTGTCGACCGGCAGCCCGACGGTCCCAGGATTGCCATCTGGCTCGTGAGCCGGGGTTCTGGTGCCGGACTTAGCGTGACGAACTCCACCATGTCCTCCGTCGCCCGCAGTCTCAAAAGACCGGGTCGGCCGCAAGGTCCGAGTGACGAACCTCCAGTCGAGGCAAGTACTGGCGTGTCACTTCCGACACCACCTTCGCCACCCAATCAGGAGCGTCCGGGGAGACGTAGACTGAGCCTATCAACTCGTCCAGATCGACGGCCTCACGGAGGAGCACAGGCGGGACGTCCGGCTCGGTAAGGGTCGCCGTGTTGTTCTGATCCGTCTCTAGAACCTTGGGCGACCACATTGCAAGCAAGCGATACTCCTGCTCGTGAGCAAAGCTCAACCGCTTGTGAATGTAGGGAAGGAAAAGGTTCCGCTCCGGTATGTACGTGGTGGCGTAATTGACGTACTTCACTTGTGATCCGCAGACTTCCGGACGGTGCACGCCCTTCAAGGACGCCTGAAGACGGCCAATAGTCGCCTTGACCGCAACACCTTTCCCTGCAGCGTCGTACAGCTTCCACATGGCGTATGACTCCGCGTCGCCCATGTACCAGCAGTTCAGGTAGGTGTGAGTCCGCCCGTGTAGATACAGATTATGCATTGCCTTGGCGAACGACTCGCTCCAGTGCTCGGCGTAAATGGCCGGGCGTTCAGCGACATTTAGGTCGCTGAACGAGCCTTCCCACTTATCCTCCATCTGATCGACACGTGTGAGATGTAGTTCCGACTCCTGCAGGAGATCGAGGAACCTGTACAGGTCCATGTAACGCCAAAGTACGGTGTCAGCATCCTCGACATCCCAGAGGTCGGGGTGGCTCTTGTAGGTCACACTCTTTCCCACCTTTGCGGCGCTGCTTCGCGGACGGCTATTCACTTCTTGCCCGATGAAGCTGATTCGTGTCGGAACTCCACTACATCGCTGTCAAAGTGTCAAGCCGCTACCACGATGCGGGCAGCCCTCGCAGATGCACCCAGGACGTCGAAGATTAGTGCGGAACCCTTCAGGGTTCTCGCTATCCGACCTCCCGCGCGGACCGCACGCGTTCAACGAATTGCTGCCCGTCGGCAGTCAGCCGCCAGAGAGCGGGACCGTAATGGCTTTCGGGAGTGCTGGCCTCGTACGCAGGCGGCTCGCCAAGGCCAACAAACAGAGCGCCATCGGCAGGACTATGATACTCGAGCAGTCCGTCGGCGATCAGATAGTCGAGCAGGAGTGTCTGACTCGTATCGACGACTACTTCGGTCTGGTCGGGGTTATTCACGAAGCGATCGATGATCCGTCGTTCGAGGTCGCCGTACCTGCCCGCAAGGACGCTGAGGTTGTGCTTGTAGGCCGTCACAGATCGTCTATCGATCTCGCGCGCGGTAACCCTGGCGTGGCAGTTCGCACACAGGAGTATCAAGTTTTCAAAGCTGTGCTCTTTAACCTTGGCCCACTCGTCTATGTGATGAATCTGAAGCCCCGACGTTGCGCGGCACGTCGGGATCGCACAACGGTGTCCGGCCTCGACCCGTACAGCACGACTCAAGGGCCTGGATATGGCGGGTCTTCCACCACTCACCGTGGCCCTCCCGAAGATGCCTGCCCGAACCGGAACTCCACCACGTCGCCGTCCTGCATCACGTACTCCTTGCCCTCCAGGCGCATCTTGCCGGCAGCCTTCGCCGCAGCCTCGGAGCCAGCCGCCACCAGGTCGTCGAAGCTGACCACCTGGGCCTTGATGAAGCCCTTCTGGAAGTCAGTGTGGATCACCCCGGCCGCCTCGGGCGCGGTGGCGCCCTTGGGGATCGTCCAGCCGCGAGCCTCCTTGGGGCCGGCCGTCAGGTAGCTCTGCAGACCCAACGTGTCGTACCCAACCCGGGCCAACACGTCCAGACCCGGCTCGTCCACGCCGCTGTCGGCCAGGAACTCCCGGGCCTCCTCATCGGACATCTCCACGAGTTCGGACTCAAACTTGGCATCCAGGAAGATGGCCTCGGCCGGCGCCACGATCTCGCGCATCCGCGCCTTCAGGTCCTCGTTGGCCAATTCGTCCTGGTCGCAGTTGAAGACGTAGATGAACGGCTTGGCCGTCAGCAGGAAGAACTCCCGCAGCAGTTCGGTGTCGATGCCGGAGGCGAAGACAGTGGTGCCGGCATTCAGCACGTCGACCGCCCGCTGCATGGCCTCGAGCTTCGGCTGGGTCTCCTTGCGGATCCGCGCCTCCTTCTCCACCCGCGGCAGCGCCTTCTCCAAGGTCTGCAGGTCGGCCAGGATCAGCTCGGTGGTGATCGTCGAGATGTCGTTGCCCGGGTCGACCTTGCCGTCGACGTGGGTGACGTCGGCGTCCTCGAAGACGCGGGTGACCTGACAGATCGCCTCGGCCTCACGGATGTTGGCCAGGAACGCGTTGCCCATGCCCTCACCCTGGCTGGCGCCCTTGACGATGCCGGCGATGTCCACGAAGGACACGGTCGCGGGAATGATCTTCTCCGACCCGAAGATCTCGGCCAGCGTGGCCAGTCGCGAGTCGGGGACCCCGACCACGCCGACGTTCGGCTCGATCGTCGCGAACGGGTAGTTCGCCGCGAGCACGTCGTTCTTGGTCAGAGCGTTGAAAAGGGTCGACTTGCCGGCGTTGGGCAGTCCGACGATGCCAATGGTAAGAGCCACGGAAGGCAAGCTTACCGTCAGTCACCCTCGACGCTCACCGCCGCCCCTGGGGGTCGACTCAGACGCCCGACCAGTACGCCTCCAGCGCCCGGGACAGGTACCAGGGGTCGTCGACACCGCACATTTCCCGCGCCGAGTGCATGGACAGCAGCGGGATGCCCACATCGACGGTGGGAATGCCCAGCCGGGTCGCGGTGATCGGTCCGATGGTCGACCCGCACGGCACCGCGTTGTTCGACACGAACGGCTGCACCGGCACCTCGGCCGCAGCACAGGCACGCTTCCACAGCGCCGCCCCGACCGCGTCGGTGGTGTAACGCTGGTTGGCGTTGATCTTCAGCAGCGGACCGCCGTTGACCAGCGGCTGGTTCTGCGGGTCGTGCTGGCCGACGTAGTTGGGGTGGACGGCGTGGCCGGCGTCGGCGGAGACACAACTGGAGCGGCGGATCATCGCCGCGCAGCGGTCACCGTCAATGCCGTGGCCGACGGCGATGCGGCGCAGCACGTCCTCCAGGATCGGCCCGGCGGCGCCACTGGTGGAGGCCGACCCGACCTCCTCGTGGTCGAAGGCCGCCATCACAGCGATGTCGGAGCCCAGCTCGACCCGGCCCAGCGCCACCAGGCTCGCGTGCACGCTGGTCAGGTTGTCCATCCGCGGGGCTGCCAGGAACTGGTCCTTGACCCCGAACAGGGCCGGTGCCTCGGTCGTGTAGGCCACCACGTCGTGGTGGGCGAGGTCGGCGGGGTCAATGCCTGCCTGCTCGCACAGGTAGTCCTCGATGTTCAGTTCGGCGTCCGAGACGGCGTAGAGCGGACGCGTGTGCTGCTGGCGGTCCAGCGTCAACCCGTCGTTGGCGCTCCGGTCGAGGTGGATCGCCAGCTGCGGGATCCGCAGGATCGGCCCGGTGCGCACCATCCGCACCTCGCCGTCGACGGTGGTGACCCGGCCCGCCAGCCCCAGCTCCCGGTCCAGCCACGAGTTCAGCAGCGGTCCCCCGTAGACCTCCATGCCGGCCTGCTGCCATCCCACGGTGGTGGCCGTCGCGTTCGGCTTCAGCTTGAAGGTCGGCGAATCGGTGTGGGAGCCCACCACGCGGAAGCCGGTGGCGTCATCCACGGTGTCGGGCACCAGCCAGGCGACCACGGCCCCGTCGCGCACGATGAACTGCCCGCCGTGGCTGCGGTCCCATGGCTTGGCCTCGTCCAGCCGGGTGAATCCGCTGGCCTCAAGCTGGGCGGCGACCTCTTCGGCGGCGTGGTACGAACTGGGCGAGGCCTTGATGAACGAGGTGAGGCCTTCGAGGTGGTCGCGTGCAGACATGTCCACCATCCAACCAGAGGGCGACGACATCACCGGTTCAAGGGAGCCCGAGCGTCCGGATCTGGCGTTCGATCACCGATGCATAGAACCGGTCCCCATCAACGGTGACACCCTTGAAATGACCGGCGAGTTCGAGGCTGATGAAGCCGATCAGCTGGGCCAGGTCGGCCACGGCCACCGCCAACACGCCCGCGCTGACCCCCGGCACCGATTCCATGAAGCCCACTGCGGTCTCGTCCACGGTTCCCGGGCGGCCGGCGGCGACGATGCGCAGGAATGGTGCGGCCACCCTGGCGGCCGCCGGCACCGTCTCAGAAGGCGCCTGGTAGTCCGGAATGGGGGTCCCATAGATCAGCTGGAACTCGTGGGGGGACTCCCGGGACCAGTCGCGAGCCCTGTTCGCGACCGCTCGCCAGGCGGCCGCACCGGCAGCATCCGAGGCGGCGGCTTCCAGTGCGTCAGCCAGGTGGTGGTAGCTCTCGATGATCATCCGCGTCAGCAGCGCCTCGCGGGTCGGGAAATAGCGGAAGACGGCCGATGACACCATGCCCACGTCCCGGGCCACGGCACGCATCGACAGTCCCGTCGCACCGTGGACAGCGAGTTGGTGGCGAGCGCTGGCGAGGATGCGGGTGGTGTTCTCAGCCCTGCTCTGTTCACGGATTCCGACCATGGTCACCATCATGGCCGGACTCAATCGAAAAAGCGAGAGCGGTGCTCTTGACAGAACGAGAGCGGTGCTCTCATACTGAGAAGAGGAAGCACTGCTCTCACGCTGGAGGAAGTCATGAAGGACTCGCGCACCACCCTCGCCGCCGTCACCGCTCCCCTAGTTGGTACCGGGATCGCGATGGCCGGCTACTTGCTGCTTCGCCCCTACGGCGACCAGGGCGGTGACCCCGCCCAGATCGCCGCAGCCCTTGCCAGCCCGCTGTGGATCGCCGCGCACCTGCTCGGAGTCCTGGCCCTGGCCCAGTTCGCACGACTGGCCCTTCGACTGGACGAGGCGATCCGCGGACGCGACCAGCGTTCGCTCCCCGCTCGGGCTGCCCGGACCCTCGGTCTGGTCGGTGTGGTCCTGTGCCTGCCCTACTACGGCGCGGAGACCTTCGGGTTGCACGCTTTGGGCGTCGCCCATCGGGCCCATCCGGACGCCGGTATGCTCGCGGTCGTCGATCAGGTGCGCAACCACCCCGCCGCGCTGGTGACCTTTGGGATCGGCCTGATCGCCCTGTCCGTTGCTGCCGTCCTGGTGGCGGTGGTCTGGTCGAAGAACGCCGCGACGGCCTGGGCGGCATGGCCGCTGGGCATCGTGATGGCCCTGTTCCCCGTGCAGTTCTACCTGGCTGCTGGTGGCCGGGTTGCCTATGGAGTGGTGTTCGCGATCTGCACGGCGATCTGGGCGGTGGCGGCACTGCGTGACGACCGCTTGACCCGCGCCGACCGTGTGGTTGACCTGTCGGGCAAGCGCGCCTCGACCAGCCAGATTGCGTGACGGTTCGGCCCTAGGCGGGGTGGGGGCGCAGGATTTGTCAGCGGCCTGCGGCACAGTGAACACATGACTTTCGCATCGCTCACCCTGCTGCTGGTCGGCCTGCTGCTCGGCGTCGTCGTCGGCGCCGTCTGCAGCTGGTTGGTCAGCCGCTCCCGCTCGCAGGCACAGTCCTCGGACGCGGTCGCCGCGCTGGCCGAGGCCCGCGCCACCGCCGAGCGTGCCCGGGCCGAGGCCGCGGACGCCAAGGCGGAAACCTCCCAGGTGCGCGTCGAGCTGGCCACCCAGCGAGAGCTGTTGGCCCAGCAGCGCACCGAGGCTGCCAACGCCGATGCCGACCGCGCCGAGCGCCAGGCGGTGGTGAGCAATGCCAAGGCCGAGGTCGCCGAGGCCAGGTCGGCGCTTGCCGGAGCGCTGGCCCAGCGGGATGCGGCCCTGGCCCAGGTCGAGGCGATGGCGGCCAATGAGGAGCAGATGGTCAACCAGTTCCGGATTCTGTCCAGCGATCACCTGGAACGTCAGGGCAAGACCGCCGATGCTGCCGCCGCCGAACGCCAGAAGGCGGTGGAGGCACTGGTCAGCCCGCTGACCCAGCAGCTCAAGGAGTTCCAGCAGCGGGTCACCGAGATCGAGAAGGAACGCTCCACCCTGGCCACCGAACTGCGCGAACAGGTCAAGCTGGTCACCAGCACCGGTGACCAGGTGCGGCGCGAGACGGCGGCGCTGGCCACCGCCCTGCGCAAGCCGCAGGTGCGCGGCCAGTGGGGCGAACTGCAACTGAAGCGGGTGGTCGAGGTCGCCGGCATGGTCGAGCACGTCCACTTCCAGCAGCAGGCCACCACGACGACCAGCGCCGACACCACGATTCGACCCGACATGACCATCATGTTGGGTGACCGCCGCCACGTCCACGTCGACTCCAAGGTGCCGCTGTCTGCCTTCCTGGACGCCCAGGAGGCCACCTCAGAGACCGAGGCCGAGCGACTGCTGGCCCTGTTCAGCAAGAACGTGCGCAACCACGTCGACCAGCTCTCGAGCAAGCAGTACTGGAAGTCCGAGGCAGGCACCCCGGATTTCGTGATCATGTTCATCCCCGCGGAGGCCCTCTACGTCGAGGCCGTCAATCGCATGCCGGACCTGATCCAGTACGCCGCGGACAAGGCGATCATCATCGCCAGCCCCACGTCGCTCATTGGTCTGCTGAAGACGGTGTCGCACTCGTGGCGCCAGGTCGCCTTGGCCGAGAACGCAGCCCAGGTCCTCACCCTCGCCCGGGAACTCCACGACCGTCTCGGCAAGATGGGAAGCCACGTCGACAAGCTGGGGCGCGCCTTGGGTACCGCCGTCAACGCCTACAACGACTCGGTGGGGTCCCTCGAGGGCCGGGTGCTGCCCTCGGCCCGCAAACTGTCCGACCTGAACGTGACCGACGCCGAACTGGTCTCGCCACGGCACGTCGATGCGGACGTCCGACCCCTCAGCGCCCCCGAACTGCTCCAGGCCCGTGACGCCCAGCAGGCGATCACCGCCGGTCCCGACGAGGTTCTCGAGCAGTCCGGGGCCGACCTGCTGGCCCTGACCCGCCCCGACCCGAGCCTGGAGGAACTGGTCGAGGACACCCAAGGCACCGGGCACGCTTCGGCGACGCACCTGCGCAAACTGGGCTGAACGCCGCCCGGGTGCGACTTTGCCCCAGTGGGAGTACAAATGAACCTTGTGACCACTCTTGCTGAAATGTCCACCATGATCGAGGCCGCCACCGGCGTCCTGCAGGGTGTTGCCACCATGACCCCGTTGCAGCGCAATGAGCGGTTGTCCGCAGCCAGTGGTGGGCAGGTGTGGCTCAAGCGGGAGGACCTGCAGCCGGTGCGCTCCTACAAGCTGCGCGGCGCCTACTTCCTGATGAGCCAGCTCACCACGGTCGAACGCGCCGCCGGCGTCATCTGCGCGTCGGCCGGCAACCACGGCCAGGGCGTCGCCTGGAGCTGTGCCCGGCTCGGCATCAACGCCCGCATCTTCATCCCCTCGACCACACCGCGGCAGAAGCGTGACCGGATGGTGGCGTTGGGGCAGGGTCACATCGAGCTGGTGGTGGGTGGGGACACCTACGACGACGCGTCTGCGCTGGCCAAGACGGTGGCGGCCGCCGAGGGCGCCACCATGGTGCCCGCCTTCGACGACCTGCGCACCATCGCCGGCCAGGGCACGCTGGCGCCCGAGATCGTCCAGCAACTCGGGGCGGCGCCGGACGTGCTGCTCATCCCCGTCGGCGGCGGGGGGCTGTTGTCCGGGCTGGGCGCATGGTTTCGCACCAACTATCCCGACACCCGCCTGATCGGTGTGGAGCCGGCCGGCGCGCCGAGCATGATTCGGGCCCTGGAGCAGGGCAGGCCGGTCGCGCTGCAGGGCATCGACACCTTCGTCGACGGCGCTGCCGTCAGCCGCGCCGGCGACCTCACGCTGCCCCTGGTCGCCCAGGTCGCTCCGGAGATGATCGCGGTGCCCGAAGGGCAGGTCTGCACCGAGATGCTCGACATGTACCAGGTCGACGGCATCATCGCCGAACCCGCCGGGGCGCTGTCCTCAGCCTGCCTGCGCACTTCCCAGGTCGACAGCGCCGTGGTCATCGAACCGGGACAGACGGTGGTCTCCATCGTCTCGGGCGGCAACAATGACGTCTCGCGCTACGCCGAGATCGTGGAGCGCTCCCTGGTGCACCAGGGCCGCAAGCGCTACCTGCTGGTGAGCTTTCCGCAGGAGCCGGGCGCCCTGCGCCGCTTCCTGGACGACGTGCTGGGCCCCGGCGACGACATCGTCCACTTCGAGTACGTGAAGCGCTCCAACCGGGACACCGGCCCGGCGCTGGTCGGCATCGAACTGTCCGACCCCTTCGACTTCCCGAAGCTGGTCGAGCGTCTGGAGGCCAGCAACCTGCAGGCGGAGGTGCTGCCGCAGGACAGCCCCTTCACCCGCCTGTTGGTGTAGCCGTCAGCGCGGGGGTGCAAGTGGTCGTCCCCCGCGACCTGCGGGGGTGCAGGGGGTCGTCCCCCGCGAGAAGCTTCAGTGCTGCTGGGCGCGCTTGATGTCCTTGCGCAGTTCCGGCGGGAGCGCGAAGACCAGGGACTCCTCGGTCAGACGCTCCTCGGTGGCGACCGGGAAGCCACGGTCCTGCAGGTAGGTCAGGACCCCGTGCACCAGTTCGTCGGGCACCGAGGCGCCACTGGTGACACCCACGGACGCGACGCCCTGCAGCCATGCCTCGTCGATCTCGCTGGCGTCGTCGACCCGGTAGGCGGCCTTGGCGCCGGCCTCGAGGGCGACCTCGACCAGGCGCACCGAGTTCGACGAGTTGCTGGAGCCGACGACGATGACCAGGTCGCTGTGGGCGGCGATCTGCTTGATCGCTGCCTGACGGTTCGAGGTGGCGTAGCAGATGTCGTCCGAGGGCGGGTCCATCAGCAGCGGGAACTTCTGGCGCAGCCGACGCACCGTCTCGTAGGTCTCATCGACGCTCAGGGTGGTCTGGCTCAGCCACGCCAACCTGCTCGGGTCCTTGACCTCCAGTGCCTCCACGTCCTCGGGGTGCTCCACCAGGGTCATGTGCTCGGGCGCCTCACCCATCGTGCCCTCGACCTCTTCGTGGTTCGCGTGACCGATCAGCAGGATCTCGAGGTCGTCGGCGGCGAATCGGCGCGCCTCGTGGTGCACCTTGGTGACCAGCGGGCAGGTGGCGTCGATGGTCTTCAGTTCGCGCTCGGCGGCCTCGGCGTGGACGGCCGGGGAGACGCCGTGGGCCGAGAAGACGACGGTGGCGCCCTCGGGCACCTCGGTGAGTTCCTCCACGAAGATGGCGCCACGCTGCTCGAGGTTCTCCACCACGTGCTTGTTGTGGACGATCTGCTTGCGCACGTAGACCGGCGCGCCGTACAGGTCCAGCGCCTTCTCGACCGTGATCACCGCGCGGTCAACACCGGCGCAGTATCCACGGGGGGCGGCCACCACGACACTCTTGGAGGTCTCAGTCATGGTGCCAGTCTACCCAGCCGGCCACCGACGATCCGCGGTCCTGACCAGTGGCTCCGCGGCCAGCGCAAAACGTGTCGGACGCAGCCTCTAGGGTTGAGCCCGTGGCATCACTCGAAAGCTCGCCGGAGAAGCCCCAGCCGCTGGGGCGGGTCGTTGCCGCCCTCAAGCAGTGGGTGGAACGCACCGGGGACATCTGGGTCGAGGGCCAGATCCTGGAGATCAATCGCCGCAGCGGGGCCACCCAGTTCCTGAAGCTGCGCGACCTGCGGGCCAACGTCACCGCGACGCTGACCTGCAGCCGGCTGGTCCTGGACAATGCCGGGCCGCTGACCGAGGGTGCCACCGTCGCCGCGTGGATCAAGGCCCGCATGTGGGAGCAGAACACCAGCCTCAGTTTCGAGTGCCGCGAGCTGCGACCCGTCGGCGAGGGCCAACTCCTCGCCCGGCTCGAGCACCTCAAGCGCACCCTGCAGGCCGAGGGACTCTTCGAGCCGCACCGCAAGCAGCGGCTGCCGTTCGTGCCCACGCGCATCGGGCTGATCTCCGGGGCGAACTCCGACGCCGAGCGCGACGTGGTCACCAACACCCTGCGCCGCTGGCCCTCGGCCCAGTTCGAGATCCGCCACACCCTGGTGCAGGGCCAGAATGCCGCCAGCGAGGTGATGGCGGCGCTGGACGAGCTGCAGCGGACCCCTGGCGTCGAGGTCATCGTCATTGCCCGCGGCGGCGGGTCACTGGAGGACCTGCTGGCCTTCTCCGACGAGGGTCTGGTGCGTGCCGTGGCCGCCTGCCGAGTCCCGGTCGTCTCGGCGATCGGGCACGAGAAGGACGCCCCCATCCTCGACAACGTCGCCGACGTCCGCGCCTCCACCCCGACCGACGCCGCCAAGCGGATCGTTCCTGACGCCGCCGAGGAGCACCAGCTGCTCACCCAGGCCCGCCGACGGATGGCCCAGGCGGTGGCATCGCGCCTCGACCACGAACAGCGGGCACTGGACCAGATGCGGTCGCGTCCGGTGCTGCGCAATCCGTTGGCCAGCTTCGAGATGCACGAGGAGCGGCTGCAGTCCCAGCGACGGACCCTGCGCGCCGCCATCGGCCGCGCCGTCGAGGACGAGTCACGGGCGCTGGGGCACCAGCTCGAACGCATCAGGTCACTGTCGCCGCAGCGCACCCTGGAGCGGGGCTACGCCATCCTCAGCGACGGCACCGACACGATCACCTCCGTGCACCAGGTCGACGAGGGTGACGACCTGATGGCCTACGTGCATGACGGCTCGATCATCCTCGAGGTCCGCGAGTCCACCCCTCACGTCCACCACCATCCGTCCGACGCCACTGGAGGCACCCATGAGTGAGACCCCGAAGCTGTCCTACGAGCAGGCCCGCCAGGAGCTGGGCGAAGTGGTCAACAAACTGGAGTCGGGGCGGACACCGCTGGCCGAGTCCATGCAGCTGTGGGAGCGCGGCGAGGAACTGGCCGCCATCTGCCAGGAGTGGCTGGACGGCGCCAAGGCCAAGGTGGCGGCAGCCCGCACGCAGGGCGAGGGCCCGGCAGCGGAGTCCTCGTCAGGCTAGGCGCGAGCCGCCGCCGGCACGGCATGTCGGCTCAGGCGGGAATCGGCGCCGCGGTGATACGCACTTCGCTGATGGCGGGAAGTTCGGTGCGCAGGGCCGCCTCCACCTGAGAGGCGAGGACCGCAAAGGCCTCGATGCTGACGTCCCGTGGAGCCTCCAGGGTCACCGCGACGGTCAGGCGGTGGCCGCTCCAGCGCAGACGCAACTCACTCGGGGCGGCACCTGCGGTGTGGAGCACGGCCTGTTCTGCACGTGTGGTGAGTTCCGGGTCGACGCCGTCCAGCAGTCGGGTGCCGACGTCGCGGGCAGTCCCCCAGAGCAGGACCACGATCATTGCCGAGATCACCAGGCCGACGATGGGGTCGGCGATGGGGAAACCGAGCCACACTCCGACGGCGCCGAAGACGACGGCCAGCGAGGTGAACCCGTCGGTACGGGCATGCACGCCATCAGCGACCAGTGCCGCCGATCCGATCCGACGACCGACGCGGATGCGGTAGCTGGCCACGGCCTCGTTGCCCAGGAAGCCGATCACCCCCGCAGCCACGACCCACCCGAGGTGGTCGAGTTCCTGGGGGTCGACGAGTCGACGCACCGATTCCACGGCCGCGACCACCGCCGACAGGGCGATCATCGCCACGATGAACAAGCCGGCCAGGTCCTCGGCGCGGCCGTAGCCGTAGGTGAATCGCCGACTGGCCACCCGGCGTCCCAGCACGAACGCGATCCACAGCGGGATCGAGGTCAGGGCGTCGGAAAAGTTGTGGATGGTGTCGGCCGCCAGCGCCACCGAGCCGCTGATGAGCACCACCGCCACCTGCAGCAGGGCGGTGACCAGCAGTGCCACCAGGCTGAACTTGACCGCCCGGATGCCCTGGCTGCTCGCCTCCAACGCGTCATCGATCTTGTCGGCGGCGTCGTGGCTGTGCGGCACGAACAGATGGGTGAGGAAACCGCGCAGTCCCCCATGCGGGTGGTCATGCCCATGCGGGTGGTCATGCCCATGCTCGTGGTCATGCCCGTGGTCGTGGTCATGCCCGTGGTCGTGGTCATGCCCGTGGTCATGGGCATGCCCATGCGCGCCGTCGTGGGGGTGGTCCTGGGTACGCGTGGCGTCACTCATGGCTGCGCCCCGCATCCTGCTCGTCGGCATGGTGCCGGGGCACCCCGCCCAGTGAATGCTCGGCTTGGTGAATCGCATCGGAGACCAGCTGCTGGGCATGTTCGTTCAGCAGTCGGTAGTAGACGCGGGTGCCCTCGTGCCGCGGCGCCACGATTCGGGCCAGACGCAGCTTCGCGAGGTGCTGGGACACCGCCGCCGGTGACTTGCCCACCACCGTGGACAGTTCGTTGACCGATGACTCCCCTGCCCCCAGGGCCAGGATGATCCGCACCCGGGTGGCGTCGGCCAGCATCGCGAAGATCTCCACCGCCAGGTCGACATCCTCGTCATCCGGCAGCCCGACATCTATGTTCATACCTGCATTCACATGCAGATACTAGTACACCCGCGACGCTCAGGCGGGCGTCAGCAGGCCGGCGACCTCACGGAGCCGATCCACACCCGCATCGGAGACCAGTACGATCGTCAGTCCCCCCGCTGTCGTGTGCACCAGGGAGTGGGTGCGCTGGTCCGCCGACACGTAGTGCTGCCACTGGAGGCCCGCAGCCTCGACAGTTCCCACCGCGGCACCCTCACGCGTCACATGGCCGAGATAGGGACCCTTGGGTGCCATGGTCTGGTTGACGGCGAAGTAGGTCTGATTCTCACTGAGAAACCCCAGCTCCAGGGTGGACCCTCCGGCGGTGGCACCGGACGGCAGCACCTCACCGGTCGGCACCCACGCAGCCTTGGTGGCCATCCATCCCGCCGGGAGCGCCTTGAGGGTGTTCACCGGGAAGTCGTCCGCCTGCTGGGCCTGCACGACCGCCGCCTGCCAGTCGACCGACTGGACCGGAGGCTGCTCGGGGTCACGCGTGAAGAACCAGGTGATCAGCACCAACGGGACCATCAGCACCAGGATGGTCAGGAACATGTCACGTGCAGTTGCATTCTTCTTGGGTCGAGCCACCCGGACAGTCTCCCAGCTTGGCCAAGCGCGAACCAATCCCAGCGCCGCCTCAGAGCGCGTCCTCCAACAGGTCGGTCACCAGCGCGGCGACCGGGGAGCGCTCCGATCTGGTCAGCGTGACATGGCCGAACAGGGGATGGCCCTTCAGCTTCTCGACCACCGCGGCAACCCCGTCATGGCGGCCCACCCGCAGGTTGTCCCGCTGGGCGACGTCGTGGGTCAGCACCACCCGCGAGTTCCCGGCCAGCCGGCTCAGCACCGTCAACAGCACGTTGCGCTCCAGCGATTGCGCCTCGTCGACGATCACGAACGCGTCGTGCAAGGAGCGTCCGCGAATGTGGGTCAAGGGCAGCACCTCAAGCATCTGCTGCTCGACGATCTCGTCGATGACGTACTTGTTGGTCAGCGCACCCAGCGTGTCGAAGACCGCCTGGCCCCAGGGCGACATCTTCTCGCTCTCGCTGCCGGGCAGGTAGCCCAGGTCCTGGCCGCCGACCGCGTACAACGGACGGAAGACCATCACCTTGGAGTACTGGCGACGCTCCATCACCAACTCCAGGCCCGCGCACAGGGCCAGTGCCGACTTCCCGGTGCCTGCTCGCCCGCCCAGCGACACGATGCCCACCTCGGGATCGAGCAACAGGTCGAGCGCGACCCGCTGTTCTGCCGAACGCCCGTGCAACCCGAAGGCCTCCCGATCCGACTTCACCAGACGCACCTCACCGGTGGGCAGTTTGCGGGCCAGCGCCGTGCCACCGCTGGAGTGCAACACCAGGCCCGTGTGGATCGGCAGGTCGGCCGCCTCGGGCACCACGATGCTGCCCTGGGAGTAGAGCCCGTCGACCACCTCAGCGGCCACCTCCACCTGCACCATGCCGGTCCAGCCGGTCTCGGGCGACAACTCGGCCCGGTACTCCTGCGCCTCCAGCCCGACCGCGGACGCCTTGACGCGCATCGGCAGATCCTTGGAGACCAGCACCACGTCGGCCCCCTCGGCCTGGTAGTTCAGTGCCACGGCCAGGATGCGGGTGTCGTTGTCGCCGAGCCGGAAGCCCACCGGCAGGCGCTCGGGATCCGTGTGGTTCAGTTCGATGTGGATGAACCCGCCCTGGTCATTGACGGGGACGGGCGCGTCCAACCGGCCGTGCTCGACCCTCAGGTCGTCGAGCAGGCGCAGGGCAGAGCGGGCGAAGTAGCCCAGCTCGGGGTGGTGGCGCTTGGCCTCGAGTTCGGTGATGACGACGATCGGCAGCACGATGGCGTGTTCGGCGAATCGCAGCAGCGCGCGGGGATCGCTCAGCAGCACCGAGGTGTCGATCACGTAGGTCTTCAGCGTCCGCGAGGAACCGGCGGAGTCGAGCAGTGGGGACGGCTGGTCGGTGGCACTCTTGTACACGGTGTTTCCTTCCCGTGGCAAGGGCCTCACCAGGGGGCGAGCGGACCCTTGCTGGATGTTTCGTTCCGTGGCGAAGCATCACCGGGGAAGGCGAACCATGGGGCGCTGGCAGCTGCTTCTGGAACTGAAACTAATTCTCCACCCCGTCCGAAATCCGATGCCGCGCCGAAGGCTCGGACGAAGTTCATC
Source organism: Tessaracoccus sp. SD287 (assembly GCF_017355265.1). Taxonomy (GTDB): domain Bacteria; phylum Actinomycetota; class Actinomycetes; order Propionibacteriales; family Propionibacteriaceae; genus Aestuariimicrobium. The sequence continues at coordinate 35,797 of NZ_JADIJQ010000011.1, read as the reverse complement.
TGGAGTTTCCCCTCCGCAGTCGGCGAGCGCTCAGGAGAAGGTGGCAACCCAGATGGCCGCGAAGTGGCACAGGGCGGCCAGCACAGTCGCGGCGTGGAAGATCTCGTGGAAGCCGAACCAGGTCGGCGACGGGTTGGGGCGCTTGCGGGCATAGACGATCGCGCCAACGGAGTAGACCAGTCCCCCGGCGATGATCAGCAGGACCACCACCGGTCCCCCGTTGGTCCAGAACTGGGGCAGCCAGCCGACAGCGGCCCACCCCATCAACAGGTACAGCGCGGTGTAGAGCCAGCGCGGCGCCGCGAGCCACAGCACCCGGAAGGCGACGCCCAGCGCGGCAGCGGCCCAGACCAGTGCCAGCAGCAGCACCCGCGACGAGCCGTCCAGCAGCTGCACGGCCAGCGGCGTGTAGGTGCCAGCGATGAAGACGAAGATGTTGGCGTGGTCGAATCGGCGCAGCAGCCGGGTGGTGCGCTCGCTCCAGGTGCCGCGATGGTAGACCGCGGAGTTGCCGAAGAGCATCAGCGAACTGACCACGTAGACGGCCACCGCGAGACGCCCGCCGACCGTGGGGGTGGCGATCATCAACACCAGGCCGCCGAGGAAGGCGAGCGGAGTCATCCCGGTGTGCAACCAGCCCCGCAGCCGCGGTTTCACGGCCGTGACGAGCTGGTCGAGCATCCCGGCGTCTGGCGCGTCGGGTCCTGGGTTCATGGTCTGCACGAGCCCAACCTACGCTTGCGTAGGTTGGAGGTCCACTTTGACAGGGGGACGCGACGGCCGCGTCGTGGCTAGGCTGGCACCCATGTCGAAGTCGCCCCTGTTCAGCCGCCTGCGTGGTCGCGACGGCCTGCAGGAACTGGTGGACCGATTGCACCCGCGCGGCCTGCTCTACCGGTCCTACGAGGGCCGCCTGACCGCTGAACTCGACCGCGACCGGCTGCCCCAGCACGTCGCGGTGATGGCTGACGGCAACCGCCGGTGGGCTCGGCTCAACGCCCCGGGGCAGCCCTTGATCGCCGGCTACCGCGCTGGCGCCGCCAAGCTGCTCGATTTCTGTGGCTGGTGCGACGAGGCCGGCATCGGGCGTGTCACCCTGTGGGTGCTCAGCACCGACAACCTCAAGCGGGCCGAGGGCGACGAACTGGACGGGCTGCTGCAGGTGATCGCCGACCTGGTCGACGAGCTGGCCGGCCGGTCGAACTGGCGGGTGCAGATCGTCGGCGCCATGGACCTGCTGCCCACCCCCATCGCCGAACGCCTGACCGCCGCCACCCAACGCACCAGCGAACACCACGGCCTGCACATCAACATCGCCGTCAGCTACGGCGGACGCCACGAGCTGCGCGACGCCTTCCGGTCGTTGCTGGCCGACGAGGCCGATCGGGGCACCACCCTGGCCGAACTGTCCACCACCCTCGAGATCGAGCAGATCGCCGACCATCTCTACACCAAGGGCCAGCCCGATCCGGACCTGATCATCCGCACGAGCGGCGAGCAACGCGTCTCGGGCTTCCTGATCTGGCAGAGCGTGCACAGCGAGCTGTACTTCTGCGAGGCGCTGTGGCCCGACTTTCGTCGAGTGGACTTCCTGCGGGCCCTGCGCTCGTTCAGCCAGCGTGAGCGTCGCTACGGACGCTGAGGCCGGGTAACGTCACCAGCCGACCGGACGGTGGCGACGCCAGACTTCGGCCAACTCCCGGGCGCGGCCAGTGTCGTCCATCCCGCCGTCAGCCTCCTCAGGATTGCCCGCCCAGCTCGCCACTACGCGCACCCGCTCGGCGTCCATTCTGAAGACCTGCGATGGTTCGGCCGCACCGATCCGGACGAACCTGGCCGCGGCCGGATCCCGCGAGTCGACGAGGGTCAGGCCGTGTACGGCGAGCGCTGACTCCTCGGCCCAGGCAGCCGCAGGGTCGGTCAGGTTCGCCACCGCAGCCCCGACCACCACCGGCACCCGTCCCCAGCGATGCACACCTGGCAGGTGGTAGTGCCCGCTCAGGACGAGCGAAACACCGCTTGCGGCGACCTTCTCGGCCCACACCTCGGCGCCTCGCAACCGCAGCGCGTGGTGCAGCGCAGTGGGAGCCGGCACCGGCGGGTGGTGCATCACCAACACCCTCTCGCCGTCAACGCTCGCCAGTTCGTGCAGCAGTCCGTCGAACTCCTGCGGTAGCTGGCCGAAGCCACGCCGCGGCGTCCGGGTATCGACGACCGCGACCGCACCGCCGGGGACCGTGACCACTCCGCGAGCGTGGTGGGCCACGGCGCCGTGAGGCTGGTGCAGTCGGTCGTAGTGCGCGCCGTTGTCGTGGTTGCCCGGGGCCCAGACCACGGGCACGCCCAACCCGGCCACTCTGGCGCCGACCAGCTCGAGGGCCAAGTCGTAGGATTGCGCCGAGTCATCGTTGCTGATGTCGCCGGAGACCACCACCACCTGCGGACGCCGGTCGGCGGGCAGTGATGCCAGCTCGAGCCCGTCAAGCAACTCGACCAGGCGGGCGGCGGTGTCGACCTTTCCGTAGTGCCAAGCGGCATCTCCGGCCAGATGCAGGTCGCTCACGTGCAGGATGCGCATGTCACTCCTTGTCGAGCAGGTGCTCGGCGAGTCGGTCCAACTGGTCGGCAGAACATCCGTTGTCCAGCAGGAAATCGCGGACGCCACCGCGCTCCTCGAGCCGGTCCAGCGTCGTGGCCAGGAGTTCGGAGGGCGAGGCGGTGGCGCGATGGGCGGCCTCGCCCGCCATCCGCCCGCGGCCCGTGACGCGCGACAGGTCGGCCAGGTAGTCCTCCCCGAGCAGTTCGGCCGACAACCGGTAGTCGGCGAGGATCCGTTCTCGGGACACGCCGAGGGTTTCCTGCACCAGTGCACACACCACGCCGGTGCGGTCCTTGCCCGCGGTGCAGTGCACCAGCACCGGACCGGGCATGGCGTCGGCGATGACGCCGACTGCGCTGGCCAGTTGGCGGGCGAACCGGGTCAGCATCAGCTCGTACAGATCGGTCAACTGGTCCCAGACCAGACCGCCGAGCTCATTGCCGAACACCGGCACCCAACGCAACACCAGTTCGTCGCCGACCAGCGCGGGGGCCAGGCGGCGCTCGGAGTCGTCGCGCAGGTCGAGCACGGTGCGCACGCCCAGTTGGTGCAGGTCGTCGGCCAGGCCCGGGTGTTCGCGCAGTGGAGCGCTGGAGCGCCACAGCCGACCAGGTCGGAGTCTGGGTCCGGGCACTCCTCCCGCACCGCCGATCGAGCGCATGTTGTGCACTCCCACCGGCACCGGATGACTGTCTGCCGCACTCATGCGTCCGTCCTCCCCTTCGCCACGGGAAACCGCGGTACGGCGTCGACCAGCGCCCGGGTGATCGGGTGCTGGGGTGCGGTCAACAAGCGGAGGGTCTCTCCGCTCTCGACCACGCGGCCATTGCTCATCACCATCGTCTGCGGGCACAGCCGTTGCACCACACCGAGATCATGGGAGACCACCACCAGCGTGAGGCCACGTTCCGCGATGATGTGTTCCAGCGTGGCGAGCAGGTCGGCCCGCACGGAGACGTCCAGCGCCGAGACCGGCTCGTCGGCGATCAGCAGCCGGGGCTTGACCGCCAGGGCCCGGGCGATCGCGACTCGTTGGCGTTGGCCGCCGGAAAGCTGGTGGGGGTAGCGGTCCACCATGTGCGCGGGCAGGCCCACCTCAGCCAGCAGCCCGCTCGCCTCGGCACGGCCGAGTCGACGGTGTTCGAGCAGGCGCACTGGTTCGGCCAGGATCTCACCTACCCGCATCGACGGGGTCAGCGATGAGTACGGGTCCTGCAGCACCACCTGCATGTGACGACGCCACGGCTTGACCCCGAAACCGCCGGCGGTGACCGGTCGGCCCTCGAACAACACCCGCCCCTCGTCCGGGGCATTGATGCCAAGCATGAGCTTCATCAAGGTCGTCTTGCCGGAACCTGACTCACCGATCACCCCGAGCGAGACGCCAGTCTCGACCCGGATGTCCACCCGGTCCACGGCGACGGTGGCGCCGTAGCGGCGGGTCAACGCGAATCCTTCGAGCAGTGCGGTCACAGCGTGGCTCCTTCGCCTCGTTGTCGGGCCAGCACCGCGTGCGCGCCGGCCAGGTCGAGGCCGGTCGAACGGGCGGCCGTGACCAGGTTCCTGGTGTAGTCCTGCTGGGGATTCTGGACCAGCTCAGCTGAGGGCCCCTGCTCGACCAGGTGGCCACCACGCATCACCATCAGCCGGTCGCAGGTGGAGGTGGCCACGCCCATGTCATGGGTGACCAGCAGTAACGCGCTGCCCAACTCGTCGCACAAGCGCACCATCAGGTCGAGCACCCGGCGTGCCACGGTGGCGTCCAGGGCGGTTGTCGGCTCGTCCGCCAGCACCAGGGCCGGTGTGCACGACACGGCCATGGCGATGACCACGCGCTGTCGTTGCCCACCCGAAAGCTGATGGGGGTACCGGTCGATGATGGTGGCCGGGTCGGGCAACCCGACCAGACCGGCCAGTTCAATCGCTCTGGCGCGCGTCTGCCGGCTGGTGATCTGGCCGTGGATGCGCTGCGCAGTCACCAATTGGGCGCCGACCTTCATCACCGGGTTCAGCGCCGTCATCGGTTCCTGGAAGACGGTGCCGATCCGTGCCCCGCGCAACTGGCGCATGTCATCGTCGCGGACTGTTTGCAGTTCATTCCCCTCGAATCGCACCGAGCCGGTCACCTTCGCGACTCGGGGCTGCAGACCGAGGATGGTCAGGCAGGCCATGGACTTGCCGGAACCGGACTCACCGATCAGGCCCACCCGCTCCCCGGGGTGGATCGTGAACGAGACCCCGTCCACGGCCGCGGTCTGGTCGAAGCGGACGGTCAGGTTGTCGACCTCGAGCAGGGCAGTCATCAGCCCACCTCCGAACGTGTGTCAAGGGCGTCGCGCAGGGCATCGCCGAGCAGGTTGAAGCCGAGTGTCGTCCACACGATCACCAGGGCGGGCGCTGCCAGCACCTCGGGACGGGTATAGATCTGTTGCTGGTGTTCTGCCAGCATCCGACCCCAGGACGGCGAGGGTGGCGGGGTGCCAAGACCCAGATAGCTGAGCCCAGCTTCGGCCAGTGCCGCGACCCCCAGCAACTGGGTGGTGCGCACCAGCAGCGTCGCGGTCACCTCAGGCAGGATGTGCTTCCACGTCAGCCACAGCGGCCCCGCCCCACTCGTGCGGGCCAGCATGACGTGGTCGGTGCTGCGACTGCGGCGCAGTTCGGGCAGGATCGTGCGGATGATGGTGCTGACCGAGCCCAGCCCGATCGCCAGCACCACTCCCCACATCGAACCCTCGGCGAAGGTGGCGATGATCACCGCCAGCACCAGCGTCGGGAAGGCGACCATCAGGTCGACCAGCCGCTGCAGCGCCGACGACAGCCCGGGAGGCAGGAAGACCAGCAGTGCGCCGAGCGGTACGCCGAGGGCCGTCGCCAGTGCGACCGCGAGCACGGCCGTGGTCACCGTCACCTGGGAGCCCAGCATGATCCGGGAGGCGGTGTCGCGGCCCAGCGCGTCGGTGCCGAGCGGATGGGTCGCCGACCACGGCGCCCAGCGATTGGAGACGTCGATCGCCAGCGGGTCGTGGGGCGTCCACACTAACGAGACCAGGACGGTGAGGACCACCAGGCCCACCATGACCAGTGCGGCCACCCCGATCGGTTGGCGGAGCAGTTTGCGAAGGACAGTCATGAGCGCAACCTTGGGTCGAGCAGGTCCTGGACCAGGGTGGCCAGGGCCATGAAGATGATGATCATGCCGCTGAGCATCATCAGCACGCTCTGGACGACGGTGATGTCGCGAGCGCTGACACTCGACAGCATGAAGCTGCCGACCCCCGGCAGCGCGAACACCTGTTCGGCGATCACGGCGCCGGTGATCAGCCCGGCGAAGTCGAGTGCGATCACCCCCGACAGCGGCAGGGCGACCATCCGCCAGCTCTGCAGCAGCGCCCGTCCCCCGGACAGGCCCTGGGCACGGGCGGTGCGCAGGTGGTCGCGATGCAGCACGTCGATGGTGGCCGAGCGCACGAAGCGGGCCAGCACCGCCACCTGGGGGATGGTCAGGGTGATTACCGGGAGCACCAGCGACCTGGTGGCGGCGATGGGGTCGGACCAGCCATCGGTCGGGAAGCCAGTGGCGGGCAGCAGTTTGGCCCGCACCGAGAACAGGTCCACCAGCAGGATGCCGAAGACGAACACCGGCACTGCCACCCCGACCTGGGTCAGCCCCTGCAACACCTGCCCCAGCCCACCATGGCGGCGCACCGCGGCCAGGGCCCCTAGCGGGATCGAGATCACCAGGGCGACCAGCAACGAGGCCAGCGCGATCGGGCCGGTGACGGCCATCATCTGCAGCAACTGCCCGCTGATCGGCAGGTGGGACAGTGATGAGACGCCGAAGTCGAAGCGCAGCACCCCACTGAACCAGTCCCAGTACTGCACCCACACCGGACGATCCAGACCCAGTGAGACCCGGATGGCTTCGATTTCCTCCTGGGTCGCCTCCGTGCCGGCCTTGATCGCGGCCAGGTCTCCGGGCAGGTAGTGCAGCGAGAAGAAGATCACGATGCTGGCAACCCACAGGGCCAACAGTGCGACCCCGACGTGCCCGAGGACCGACAGCCAGGGCGGCCGCGACCGTGGTGGCGGCGCGATGCTGTCGTCCTCGGGCACCTCTGGGCGCACCGTGCCCGCGAGGACGTAGTCCTGCGTCCCCGCGGGCTCGAAGCTGGTGGTGTGTGACATGGGCTCAGTTCGACTTCTCGATGTCCCAGACGTGGAACTCGGAGTTGATTCGGTTGGTCGGGAACCCGGACACAGACGTGTTGGCCAGGATCACCGTGCGGGGCGCGTACAGCCAGTCGCTGGCGGCGTCCTTGGTGACGAGCTCTGACAACTGCTTGAGCTTGTCGTGGGCGACCCGGTCCTCGGTGGCGGTGAAGGCCTCGTTGAGCACCTTCTGCGCGCCGGGGTTGTCGTAGTTCCAGTAGTACTTCGGGTTGCCGTAGTAGCTGAGGGTCCACGGGTCGACGTGCAGCACCATGGTCAACTCGTAGTCCTTCTTCTGGTAGACGTCCTCGAGCCAGGTGGCGAACTCCATCTGCTCGATGTTCAAGGTGACGCCAATCTCCTTGTACTGGGCCGCCAGGTACTCGCTGATCTTGCTGTCGTAGGTGTTGGCAACCTTGAGGGTCAGGGTCAGGTTCTGCTGCCCGGCCTCCTTGAGCAGCGCCTTGGCCTGCTCCTTGTCGTTGTTGTCGACCGAGGTCAGGTCGGTGTACCACGGGTCGTCGGGGACGGTCATCGAGCCAACCCGCTCGGCCTTGATTCCCAGGGCGGTGATCAGGCCGTCCTTGTCAACGGCCATCCTCAGCGCGCGACGCACGCGTACATCGCTGAGCACCTCGTTTTTGTTGTTGAAGCCAAGCGTCATCCAACTGGCCGAGGAGCCCTCGCCAATGACGAACTTGTCGTCGCCGGTGAACCGTTCGATCATGTCCGCATTGGGGGCGGTGTGCAGGTCGATCTCGCCGGACGCCAGGGCGTTCGCGGCTGCGGAGGGATCCTTGTAGAAGTGGTAGACGACCTCCTTGTTCTTCGGCTTGGTGCCCCAGTAGTCGTCGCGGCGGGTCAGGGTGATGCTGCTGCCCTGCTGCCAGTTGGTCACCTGGTAGGGGCCGGTGCCGTTGGTCTTCTGGGCCAGGTCCACGTCGTGCTTGGCGGGGACGATCGCGCCGACGTCGGTCGACAGGGTGTCGATCAGGCGCCAGTCACGCTGCTTGAGGGTGATCACGACCTTGTCGTCACCGTCGGCCTTGATGGAAGTGACCGCGGTGAGACGAGTGCTCGCGGTCTCGGCGGTGCCGCCGCAGGCCTCGCCGCAGGTCAGCGACAAGGACGCCACCACGTCGGCCGACGTCATCTTCTGTCCGTCGGTGAAGGTGACGTCGTCCTGCAGGGTGAACTGGTAATTCAGTCCGTCGTCGGAGATCTTCCACTCCTTGGCCAGCAGCGGCTCGAACGCGCCATCGTGGGTCCGACGGACGAGCCCCTCGTAGACGTTGCCCAACTCGACCTGGCGCAGGGCAGCGCCGCTGGTGGAGAACATGTCCAGACCGGTGGGCTCAAGGACGAAGCCGATGTGGACGCTGGCGTCGGAGTTGGTCGGGTTGGCGTTGCCGGGGGTGGACTCGGTCGCCGACGAACATGCGGCGAGGGTGAGGGCGAGGGCCAGGGCGGTGGCTCCTCGGATGAGTTTCGTGAGCATATGACACTCCTTGGTGGTTAGTCTTCTCACAGCGACAGGCGGTCATATAGATGTCTAGATGTCTGGGATGACACACAGGTGACAAGAAGTTGCAAAGAAGCTGACGTTCAGCAACACGGGGGATGAAATGACAGGCCACGATCGCAGGCGGCGAGAGCCGATGTACCGGGCAATCGCTCGTGACCTGTGGAGCAGGATCGGTGAGCAACGACTACCGCCAGGCAATCCCCTGCCCAGCGAGAGTGAGCTCACCGAGCAGTACCAGGTCAACCGCCTGACGCTACGCCAGGCGCTGGAGGAACTCCGGCGCGCCGGCGCCATCGAAGTGCGGCACGGGCGCGGGGCCTTCGTCGCCGAGGCCCCGACCTTGGTCGAGTTCGCCACCCGGGTGCAACCCCATGGACGCGACAGCCACTGGACCTCACCCGGGGACGCGGGGGACGACGACGGGGCCACCCGGCCCAGCCTGCGCCAGGTGAGCGAGCAACTGTTGAGTCCCAGCCCCGGGCGTCAGGACTACCTCGAGGAGGGCGCCGACCACATCGGGCTGCCAGCAGCGCAGGTGAGAGCCCACCACACCCTCATGCTCGACTCGGGACACCCGTGGATCGCCAACACCTACGTCGTACCCGCCAGCCTGACCGGGCTTGTTGGGGCGTTCACCGGAACCGGGCTGATGCGCCGGGCCCTGCAGAAGCTTTCGGACCAACCCCTGGTGCACCATTGGCGAGCCTTCTCGGCCATGGCGTGTTCGATGGATGATGCGGACGCACTGTCCCTCGAGGTGGGGTCGCCACTGCTGGTGCGTGAAGGCGTCATGGGAACCCGAGACCAACCGATGGTGTACGTGGTGCGGCGGATGCCCGGCCGCTCAGCACGCTTCGTCCTGCACTACCTCGACCCGACGGATGACGACGAGCAACCTTGATATGATGACTTCATCATGTCACTACATTGGAACGCGCGTCCCCTCTACGAAGTCAAGGCAGGACTGTTCCAGGGCCTGTCCCACCCCTTGCGCATCCGCATCCTCGAACTTCTGGCCGACGGACGCGAACACACCGTCGCCGAGCTGATCGCCAGTACCGAACTCGAGGCCTCGCACCTGTCCCAACACCTGGCCGTGCTGCGCCGCAATCGTCTGGTCATCTCCGAGCGTCGCGGCAGTCATGTCCACTACCGGCTCTTCTCGCCCTCGGTGGCCGACCTGCTGGCGGTGGCCCGGCACCTGCTCGGTGAGCTTGTCGAGTCCGACAACCAACGCGCGGATGGCGTTGGCTCCCTTCCGGAGCTGCCGAGCTCATGACGCTTCCCGACGCCACCACCGCGGCCCTGCCCGCCCGCCGCGACCGCAGTTGGCGCAGCCTGTTGCCCTCGATCGGCGACTACGCCCAGGTCGGCACGACCTGGCGCCGTGACCTGGTCTCCGGTCTCACCGTGGGCATCGTGGCGCTGCCCCTGGCGCTCGGCTTCGGGGTCAGTTCCGGCGTGACCGCCGAGGCCGGGCTGGTCACGGCCATCGTCGCCGGCATGCTCGCCGCCTTCTTCGGCGGCTCCAACGTCCAGGTCTCGGGTCCGACCGGAGCGATGGCCGTGGTGCTGCTGCCGATCGTCGCCAGTCAGGGCGCCGGCGTGGTCGCGACGATTGCCGTGATGGCGGGCGTCCTGGTCGTCCTGGCCGGTGTCCTCAGACTCGGACGAGCCGTCTCGTTCATCCCCTGGCCGGTGATCGAGGGCTTCACCATGGGCATTGGGGTGATCATCCTGCTGCAGCAGGTGCCGCTGCTGGTGGCACCCACCCAGGCCGGGGTCGGCGAGCACAGCTCCAACACCGTGGTGGCCGCGGTGCAGGCCATCGCCGCCACCGATCTGGGCTACCTGCCCTGGGCCGTGGGCACGGCCGGCGCCGTGGCCGCCTGCATGGTGCTGGCCCCGAAACTGCATCCCGCCATCCCCGGGTCGTTGGCCGGCATCGTGCTGGTCACCGTGGTCGCCACGTTGGTCGCCACCCCCCTGGCCGTCATCGGCGAACTCCCCCACAGCCTGCCGATGCCCTCGTTGCCGCCCTTCACCGGCGGCCTGCTGGTGAGCCTGCTGCCCGCAGCCGGCACGGTCGCTGCCCTGGCCGCGATCGAGTCGTTGCTGTCAGCCCGCGTCGCGGCGTCCATGGACGACACCGGCCCCTACGACCCCGACCGGGAACTCATTGGCCAGGGCATCGCCTCGGTCGGGTCGGGCTTCTTCGGCGGCATGCCCGCCACGGCGGCGCTGGCGCGCACGGCCGTCAACGTCCGCTCGGGTGCCCGCAGCCGACTGGCCTCGATGACCCACGCCCTGGTGCTGCTGCTGGTCGTCCTGGTCGCGGCCGGACCGGTCGGGTCCATCCCGCTGGCCGCGCTGGCCGGCATCCTGGTCGTCACCGCCGTCCGCATGGTCGACGTGTCCACGGTGCGCGCGATCCTGGGGTCCACCCGTGGCGACGCCCTCAGCTTCGTGATCACCTTCATCGTCACCCTGTCCTTTGACCTGATCGTTGCGGTCATCGTCGGCATGGTGGTGCTGGGCATCGTGGCGCTGCGCAACCTCGTCCGGGCCACCGACGTCAGCCGCGAACCGATCCGCGGCGTCCCCCACCCCGGGGACGACAGCATCGCCATCCTGCGCTTCGACGGCCCGCTCATCTTCGCCTCGTCCGAGAAGATCTTCGACGCCACCATGCGCATCCAGGACGTGAGTGTGGTCATCCTGCGGATGTCGCAGCTGGAACTGGTCGACGCCAGCGGCGCCCGGGTGCTCAGCGAGGTGGTCACCGGCCTGGAACGTCGAGGCATCACGGTGCTGCTCAAGGGCGTCCAGCCACGCCACGAGGCGGTCTTCCGGTCGGTGGGGGTGCTGTCGTCGCTGCGCCACCACGAGCACCTGTTCACCGCCATGCCCCAGGCCCTGGCCCACGCCCGCAGCCACGTCGAGAGGGAGCGGATCGCGTCCCAGGCATCACCGACGCAGTGAACCGACCGCGCCGTCAGCGCAGCACGTCGTCCAGGGCGTCGGCGGCACGGATCAGCCCGAGGTGGCTGAACGCCTGCGGAAAGTTGCCCGCCAATCGGCGGTGCCGTGGGGAGTACTCCTCCGACAGCAGCCCCAGGTCGGTCTGCACCCCCAGCAGTTGGGCCATCATCGCCTGCGCGTCCGCGACCCGGCCCGTCCGGGCGTACTGCTCCACCAGCCAGAACGAGCAGATCAGGAACGGGTACTCCCCGCCGGCCAGACCATCGGTGCCGGTGTCGGTGCGGTAGCGGTGCAGGAAGCCGTGCTCGTCGAGCAGGTCAGTCTCGATCCGGGCCACCGTCGACAGCATCCGCGGGTCTTCGTAGGCCAGCAGCCCGACCTGCGGCAACTGCAGCAGTGAGGCGTCGACCTCGGTGCTCTGGTAGCTCTGGGTGAACGACTGCACATCGTCGTTCCAGCCGCACTCGAAGACTTCGGCGAACAACTGCGCACGTCGCTGGCGCCATCGCTCGACCGGCCCGTCCAGACCGTGCTCCTCAACGGCCCGGACGCCGCGGTCGAAGGCGGCCCACATCATCGCCCGGCCGTGGGTGAAGTGGTACCGGTTGCCGCGCATCTCCCAGATGCCGTGGTCGGGGCGGTCGAACTGCGCCTCCTGGAAGTCCAGCATGGAGCGCTGCAGCCCCCACGAGAACTCGTCCTCGTCCACCCCTGCTGCGCGCAACTCGTGCAGCGCGACCATCACCTCGCCGACGACGTCGGCCTGGTACTGGTTGGCCGCCCCGTTGCCGATCCGCACCGGACGCGAGTTCTCGTAGCCGGTCAGGTGACCCAGTTCGAACTCGGGCAGGTGTCGTTCGCCGCCCAGGCCGTACATGATGCGCAGCTTGCTGGGGTCGCCGGCAATGGCCCGCAGCAGCCATTCGCGCCACCGATTGGCGCCGTCGGTGAACCCGTGGGAGACCATCGCCTCGATGGTGAGCGCGGAGTCCCGCAGCCAGACGTAGCGGTAGTCCCAGTTGCGGCTGCCGCCGAAGTCCTCGGGCAGTGACGTGGTGGGGGCCGCGACGATGCCACCGGTGACCTCGTCGGTCAACGCCCGCAGGGTCAGCAGGGAGCGGCGCACCGGCTCGGCGTAGGGGCCCGAGACGCTGATCCGGCTGGCCCACTCGTTCCACAACCGGACGGTGTCCGCTCGACCGGCGGTTGGCTCGGGCACGTCGGGGTGCTCACGGAAGGAGGTCGACCAGGACAGGTCCCAGTGCAGTTCCTGGCCCTGCGCCATGGCGAACTGCCCGACGTGGTGGCCGTCGTGCTGTTCCAGCAGCGGCCCCCGCAGCATCAGCGAGTCGGGGCCGGCAACAGCGCGAATCCAGCATTGGCCGTCGAGTTCCTCGGTGCGGAAGAACGGCACCGCCTCGCCGTAGCTGAACCTGATCCGCAGCGTGTGCGCCACCACGGCGGTGCCCTCATCACAGTGGACGCTGCGCATCAGGTCGTGGCGCAACCATTCGCCCGGCTTCGACATGGGCATGTAGTCGGTGACGGTGACGCGTCCGGTCGGGCTCTGCCAGACCGTCTCCAGGACGAAGGAGTCCTGCACGTAGCGCCGCTCGACGACCTCGCCGTCGACCACGGACAGGGTCCAGTGCCCGGCATCCTCCCCGCCGAGGATGGCGCTGAAGACCGCCTGGGAGTCGAACCTCGGCAGGCACAGCCAGTCAATGCTTCCGTCCAGGGCCACCAGTGCCCCGGTGTGCTGGTCAGAAAGCAGGGCGTACTGTTCCAGCGGGGTGTCCATGTCCCCGACTCTACGTGCGGCTCCACAGCGGGGTCTTGAACTCGGTGTAGCTGGTCACGGGCTCGAAGCAGACATTGCCGCGGCACACGTAGGCCGTGGCCTGGCCGTCGCGCTGCTCGCGGTCGTCGAACAGGTGCCCGAAGCCGGTCGTTCCTGCGGGTCCCGCCACCACCATCGAACCTGCCGGCGCCATCCGCCACGCGGCTCGCACCAACTGGTTCATCCGGTCATCCTCGTCGACCACGATGGTGACGTCCGCCAGCCTCAGCCCGCGGCGTGCCTCCTCCATGACGAGCACGTCGGCCAGGCTCCACCCCGCGAATCGGGGGGAGGCGGCGACCGTCGCCCAGGTGGTGCGGGCGGCGGCATCAGCACGCTGCCCGTACCTGTCCTGGCCGCTGAGCACACCCACGGCCCGCAGCGCGGTCACCATGGTGGCGGTGCCGCTGGGGGTGGCGTTGTCGCTCAGGTCACGGGGACGCGCGAACCGCAGGTCGTCCTCGAGCGCGTCGTAGAAGCCGCCGTCCTCGGCGCTGAACAGTTCGTCGGCCTGGTCGAGCAGCCACTGCGCCCGCTCGAGCCAGCTGGCATCGCCCAGGGCCCCGGCCAGGCGCGCGAACCCCAGCGCCAGGGCGCCGTAGTCCTCGGTCACCGCCGGCGATTCACCGGCGCGGCCGTCGCGGCTGCTGCGGCGCAGTTCCCGGACGCCGTCCCCGCCGTCGACCAGGTGGACGTCCCACACCGCCTGGGCCGCGGCCCGGGCCATCGCGACCCATTCGGGTCGGTTGAAGACCATGCCGGCGGTCACCAGCGAGTCAATGGCCAGACCATTCCACGAGGCAATGACCTTGTCGTCCCGGGCGGGACGGAAACGCCCGTCGCGCACCTGCTTGAGCCGCTTGGACACGTCCTCCAGACGCTGCCAGTCGGGCACCGAGCGCAGCTGCAGGGTCGAGAGGCCGTGCTCGAAGGTCCCCTGGTTGGTGACATGGAAGACGTCCTGGGCAAAGGTGCCGTCCTCGGCGCCCAACGCGTCGACCAGCAACTCGGGGCTCCACACGTAGTAGATGCCCTCGTGCACCGAGCCGCGGATGTCAGCCGAGTCGGCGTCCAGGGAGGAGGCGAAGCCGCCGTTCTCGGTGGTCATCTCGGCGCGCAACCATTCCACGATGCCGAAGATGACCCGTTCGAACAGGGCCCGCTTGTCGGGGTCGTGGTCGGCGGTGCGACGCCAGGTGCGGGTGTAGGTGCCCAGCAGCAGCGCATTGTCGTAGAGCATCTTTTCGAAGTGCGGGACGACCCACTGGGCGTCGACCGAGTACCGGTGGAAGCCGCCGCCGATCTGGTCGTGGATGCCGCCGCGGGCCATGGTCTCGCAGGTCAGCTGCGCCATGTCGAGGCTGGTGTGGTCACCCTTGACCAGCAGGGCGTCCAGCACCATCGCCGCCGGGAACTTCGGGGCGCCTCCGAACCCGCCGTGCAGCATGTCGTAGTCCTTGCCGAGCGCCTCCAGGGTCTGCATCGCCGTGGGCGCCTTCTGCGCCGGCTCGGGGATGGCGTTGATCTCGCCCAACTGGGCACGGATCTGCGCGGCCGACTCCACCACCTCGTCATGGTTGTCGACCCAGGCCGTGGACAGGGCGTCCAGCAGTTGACCGAAGCTGGGCAGCCCGTCGCGGGGCTCCGGCGGGAAGTAGGTGCCAGCGAAGAAGGGGACGCCGTCAGGGGTCAGGAAGACCGTCATTGGCCAGCCACCGCGACCGGTCAGCGCCTGGGTGGCATTCATGTAGACGGCGTCGACGTCGGGATGCTCCTCGCGGTCGACCTTGATGGAGACGAACCCGGCGTTCAACTTCGCCGCGACCGCGGCATCGTCGAAGGACTCATGGGCCATCACGTGGCACCAGTGGCAGGCGGCGTAGCCGACGCTCAGCATCACCGGCACGTCGCGTTCTCGGGCTTCGGCAAACGCCTCCTCAGACCAGGGCCACCAGTCCACCGGCTGGTGGGCGTGCTGCAGCAGGTACGGGCTTGTCGCGGTAGCGAGGCGGTTGGCCATTTGCATGACTCCTGACGAGTGGCACATGTGTTCTTCTGAACCGAGTGATGCACGGGCCGCTTGCGACGAAATTCCGCTGGTGCCCGCGCCCACAGCCTAGAGGACGCCGCTGCCGCCCCCCGGACGTCATTCATCTGAGCACCGCGACGACTGGGACGCAACACACTCAATCGCGGCGCGTCAGTACATCCAAGAACTCGTGGTTGACGAAAAGGAGTTCCCTACCGACCTTGATATCGCGGAGGAGCCGCGCCCCGACGAGTGCGTGCAACCAGGACGACGCGGTCTGACGAGAGACGTCACAGCGGTCGGCGACGGTGTTGATGCGGCAATAGGGCTGCTCGAAGAGGACTGCCAGGAACTGTGCGTCCCGTCCCCCGGGAGTGGCCGCGCGAGCTCGGTCGGCGATGTCCTCCTGACAGGAGCGGATGGCTCCGATCTTGCGCGTCGTTGACGCCGCAGAGTCACGGACAACGTCAAGCATGTAGAGGACCCATTCAATCCAGGCACCCTCGGCTGTCACGGCTCGTAGCAGTCGGTAGTAGTCGTTCTTCCGGGCGATGATTGAGCGTGAGAGGTAAAGGATGGGATCCTGGAGCAGCCCGGCCTCAATCAGCATGAGGATGTTGATGACGCGGCCAGTGCGGCCGTTACCGTCGTGGAACGGGTGGATCGCCTCGAACTGATAGTGGGCCACCGCCATCCGCACCAACGGGTCAAGATCATCCTCGGCGTGGACAAAGCGTTCCCATGCCGAGAGCTTCTCGCGGATGAGGTCTGCCCCCTCAGGGGGCGCATACACGATCTTCCGCGTGCTCGGATTCGCGATCCGCGTGCCCGACACCGCACGCACTGCCATGTCCCGACCCTGCAGTTCAGAGCAGATCCGGGTAGCGGTCGCCGCAGTGAGCGGCCTCTCCCTGATTGACTCGACCCCGGCGAAGAGGGCGGCCCGGTAGCGCAACGCCTCCTTGGTGGCATGGTCGCCACCACCCAGGTCGACGTGCTTGAACAGCTCGTCTGCCGTGGTCACGATGTTCTCGATCTCGGAGCTGGCTTGCGCCTCGAGCAGGGGGACAGCGTGAATCAGAATGTTGGGGTTCGGAAGCAGCTGTCCGGCCTGGCTGAGAGTCGCCAGCGCCGTCCGGGCTTCAATAGTGGCCTTCAGAACGGCTTTGGGCTCAAGGTCGAGGTCCGTCGGCGGCAGCGGTGGTAGGTCGTTGAAGGGGACGTCAGGACTCCAGGACACGTGTCAACTCTTTCAACTCGTCCGCACAAAGCGTTAAGATTTCGAGACAAACTTAACACGTTTTCACGATGTGTCAGGAAACCCACCACGCAACCAAGCCATGGGAATCACAGGAGTCTGCGGAGTCCTGTGGGCCGCCTCAGCTCTTGCCGGAGGCCTTCGGTGAGCGCAGGCCGTCGCTGGCCGGGGGGACGTCCAGCTTCGGCGCGACCGGCTTGCGTCCGGCCTCGAGCGGGTCGTTGAACTCCTCGCCAGCCTTGGGCAGGGCCGGCTTGTGGGGTGCCTGGATGCCCCGGACATGCTTGCGCAAACTGAAGAAGGCAATCACCCCGAAGACTGCCAGCGCCAGGAAGGCCAGCAGCGTCAGGACGCCCGCGTTCAAATCACCCATGTGTCCGAGGCTACCGCCAGCGCGGGATCCCGCTCGCCACGAAGTCCGGCAAAAAGGTCGGTTTCGGGCTGGGCGGTCTCGACGGTGCTGGCGACCAGTTCGTAGTCCTCGGTCGGCCAGGCCCGCCGCTGGACGTCCAGGGGTGCGTCGAACCAGTGCCCGTGCGGGTCGATCTGGGTCTCGTGGGCCAGCAGGGCCTGGTCGCGCCGGTCGAAGTACTCACCGCATGCCACCTTGGTGGTCACCCGGTGCTCGTGGCTGTGGTCCTCCCACTGGGCCAGCCGCTCCCCGTAGGGCGAGTCCATCCCGGCCTCGTGCATGGCCGCGTCCAGGGCCGCGTAGCGCAGCCGGTGGAAGCCCATCTGGTAGTACAGCTTGCTGACCTGCCACGGCTCCCCGAGCTCGGGGTGCACCGACGGGTCGGCGGCCTGCTTGTAGGCCTCGACCGAGATCTTGTGGCACATGATGTGGTCGGGGTGCGGGTAGCCGCCGTTCTCGTCGTAGGTGGTCATCACCTGCGGCTTGAACTCCCGAATCACCTTCACCAGCGGCTTGGCGGCCTCGACCGGGTCCACCAGTCCGAAGCAGCCCTCGGGCAACGGCGGCAACGGGTCCCCCTCGGGGAAACCCGAGTCGACGTAGCCCAACCAGACCTGCTGGATGCCCAGGATCTCGCGGGCACGGTCCATCTCGCGGGCACGGATCGCGGCAATGTCGGCCCACACTTCGGGCCGGTCCATGGCCGGGTTGAGGACGCTGCCGCGCTCACCGCCGGTACAGGTGGCCACCATCACCTCGACGCCTTGTTCCACGTACATGATCGTGGAGGCGGCACCCTTGGACGACTCGTCGTCGGGATGGGCGTGGACGTGCAGCAGGCGAAGACCGGATTCGGACATGCGCCTCATTCTGCACCAGTTGGTCCCCCGCCCCGGGAAAGTCCGCCCATCCTGAGCCATTAGGCTGGACCGACCATGGCTGAGCAGAACATCACCGATCCGGGGCGCACCGACGCCGACCGCGCCCGCATTGCGGCACGCTACCCCCGCCGGGGTTCGGGGACGATCGTGGCCGTCGTGGGGCTGGCGCTGCTGATGGGCCTGATCGGCTGGACGGTGTGGGCGGGGCTGTCCAAGGCGACCCCCGGCATCAGCGGTCAACTGTTCAGCTACCAGGTCATCGACGACGCCCGCATCGACACCATCCTGCGGGTGCACCGCCCCGATCCCACCAGGCCGGGCACCTGCACGGTCCAGGCGCAGGCCCCCAACGGTGAGACCGTCGCCGAACTCGACGTGGCGGTGCCGCCGTCCGACCAGCAGGACGTCGAGATCGCCGCCAGCCTCAAGACCTACCTGAGGGCGCACACGGCGGTGCTGGCCGGTTGCTCGCTGGCCTGAGGCCACCACCCCAACTGACCCTGTTCGGGCGTGGCCTTGCGCTCATGTTGGGCTCACGGGCTAGGCTTGTGAAATGTCTGTGAACACTGATAGCACCGTGTGGCTCACCCAAGAGGCCTACGACAAGCTCACCGAAGAGCTGGCGCACCTCGAGGGTCCGGGCCGTGAAGCGGTCACCCACAAGATCGCCTCTGCCCGCGAAGAGGGTGACCTCAGCGAGAACGCGGGCTACCACGCCGCCCGCGAGGAGCAGGGCCAGATGGAGGACCGCATCCGCGTCCTGAAGCAGAAGCTCTCCCTGGCCAAGGTGGGCTCCGCGCCCGCCGATGCCGACGAGGTGGCGCCCGGCCGACTGGTCACCGTCGCCTACTTCGGGGACGAGGACGACACCGAGACCTTCCTGTTGGGCAGCCGGGACCTGCTCGACCTGGACGACTCGGTCAAGGAACTGCAGGTCTACTCCCCGCAATCGCCCATCGGGTCGGCGGTGATGGGCAGGCGGATCGGACAGACCAGCGAGTACGTCGCCCCGAACGGCAAGACCATCAGCCTCACCATCGTCACGGTGGAACCCTTCAAGGGATAGGCGCGCATTCGCAGACACGAACAGCGCCCGCATCCGTGAAGGATGCGGGCGCTGTTCGTTGCCGCGGTCAAAGCTCAGCCCAGGTCGGCGAGCAGCCGGGCGCCCTCGGCCGGGGTCAGCGCCCCGGAGGCGATCTCGCTGAGCACCTGCTCACGGGTGAGCGGCCCCTCCTCGGTGACGTCACCACCCAGGCCCAGGCTGACCAGCAACTGGGTCAGGCGCAGCCGGGCCGTCGGGTAGGAGACCCCCAGGTGCTTCTCGACCTCCTTGAGGTTGCCGCGCGAGGCGAGGAAGACCCGTAGCAGGTCGAGCTCGGGGTCGGACAGGGCGCAGAATTCGCACCGGGCGAAGTCGCCGACCAGCTCGGTGCCACAGCTGTGGCATCCCAGGGTGTGGATCGCCAACTGCGCGTCGCAGACCGGGCACTGGGACGGCGCCCGGTGCGCCTCGTCCTGGCGCGGCTGGGCGTGCTTGCGGCCCATGATCAATCCCCCGACTCGTCGGGGGCCGACTCGCGGACCGAGGCGTGCCCCATGACGACACCGATGTCCAGGCGCGCCGAACCGTTGCCGACCACGTACTCGTCGACCGAACCACTCTGCTCGCCGGGCCAGGAGACACGACCCAGCTGGGTCTCGGCGCGCACCGTGACATTAGCGTTGGCACCCAGGTGGATGGTCAGGGAGCCCGACTCGACGCGCACGCGGCTGCGGCCCTGGGAGATGTCGCCGCGCACGCTGGCGGAGCCCGCCTGGACCAGGGCGTCGGCCACCTCGATGACGTCATTGAGGCTGGCCCCGCCAGCAGTGACCCGCACCTTGCCGAGCACCGGCACCTTCGAGGTGTGCAGGCTGCCGGCGGTCACCTCGACGTCGACGGGAATGTTCGGGTTGACCTTGACCAGCAGTTCCTTGCCGGTGGCCATGGTGCGCAGGTCGTCCACGCTGCGGGGCGGACGGATGATGCTGAAGCTGCCGAAGTTGGGGCCGATGTCGCCGTCGCTGGACACCTCAAGAGTCCTGCCGGTGCGGCGCAGCACGTGCGGCCCGGAGGCGCTCAGGGTGGCCACGGTGGGGTCACCGATGATGCGTACCCGTCGACCCACGCTGCGTACCGTGACCTTGTCCACCCCCTTGGACCCGGCCGGTCGGGGGGCGGTGACCTCCGGCTCCTCGATGACCGTGTCGTCCTCGGGCGTGAATTCGGCCTCGGGTTCAGGGGCCGGGCGGGTGGCTCGGAAGTCCTCCCGGGCGTGGGTGGTGTACTGCGGACGGCCGGCGTCGACGCTGCCCTCGTCCTCGATGACGGGTTCGGCGTCGACCACGTCGGCATCAGCGTCAACGGTGGTGGTGGTCTCGGGGCCGCCCGACGCCAGGGCGTCCAGGCGGCGGCCGGCTTCGGCAATGTCGATGCGGCCGGCGGCCAAGTCTTCCAGGATGGTCTGTTTGTCACTCATGGAACAAATGTAAACCGGAACTTCCGATCTTGGACAGTCTTGGTTGCCATTCTCAGGGTTCAGCGGGGGCTGATCCCGACTGCGGCAGACTGGACGGGTGACCTTGACACCCTTGCACGACCTGGTGGCCCCCGACTGGGCCGAGGTACTGGCCCCGGTGGAGCCGGTGATTCGACGCCTGGGCGACTTCCTGCGGGAGGAGGTCGCCGCCGGCCGCGGCTACCAGCCCGCCGGTGAGCACGTGCTGCGCGCCTTCACCCGTCCCCTGGCCGACGTGCGGGTGCTGGTCGTCGGCCAGGACCCCTACCCCACGCCGGGCTACCCGGTCGGGTTGGCCTTCTCCGTGGACCGGCGGGTTCGTCCGCTGCCGCGCAGCCTGGTCAACATCTACGTCGAACTCCGCGCCGACCTGGGCATCGAGCCCTGCCCCCACGGCGACCTGTCCGGCTGGTTCGACCAGGGCGTGCTGCTGCTCAACAGGGTGCTCACGGTGCGTCCCGGCGCCACCGGCTCCCATCGGGGCAAGGGCTGGGAACAGGTCACCGAGCGTGCGATCGAGGCGCTGGTCGAGCGGGGCGGCCCGCTGGTCGCGGTGCTGTGGGGCCGCGATGCCCAGTCGTTGGCGCCGCTGCTGGGCGACGTCCCCCTCATCGCCAGCCCGCACCCCTCGCCGCTGTCGGCGCGGACGGGGTTCTTCGGGTCGCGGCCCTTCAGCCGGGTCAATGAGCTTCTGGAGCAGGCTGGAGCGGCGCCGATTCAGTGGCAGCTTCCCGACGACCCGAGTCGCTGACTCGTTCGGCGCGGGGCCGGAAGACCCAGAACCGGGCCAGCAGGTAGATGTAGGCACCCTCGATGCAGGCCGCCGTGACGCGTGCCACCTGGTAGTGGACACCGGCCCACTCGAGGAACGACGAGAAGCCCAGAATCCAGATGACGTAGTTGCTGACGATCACGAACAGGTACTTGGCCGACTGACTGCCGGTGTTGCCATGGGCGCGGAAGTTGAGGATCTTGTTGAGGAAGAAGGCCAGCACGCTGGCAGCCGCGTAGCTGCCGCTGACCGCCAGCGGGTACGCGATGCCCAGCACCCCGTGGGTGAGCCACAACAGCACCAGGTCGACGCCGAAGGTGAAGCTGTTGATGAAGGCGAAGCCGATGAAGGTCTGGGGAATGAGGCGCAGCACTCCCGGCAGCACCCGGTGGACGGCGCCCACGAACGCGGCGAAACCTCGTTCGGCGCGACCAGGCGTCTGTGCTGTCATCGCTTCATTATGCAGCGAGCGCAAACTCGCTCCAACGTCGGGACGGTGATCGGTCCTAGGATGAAGACCAGCTCACGAAAGGCACGCACATGTGGCGATTCCTGACCAACAAGACGACGATGGTCACCGCGGACGATGCCCTGCCCGGACGCGAGGCACCGGTGCTGACCTCCCCCTTCTTCCACCGGGTGCTCGGCCACCGTCTCGACAAGACCTTTGAAGGGGCCGAGACTGTCTACTTCGCCATGGGCTGTTTCTGGGGCGCCGAGCGCATCTTCTGGCAACTGGACGGGGTGCTGCTGACCTCGGTGGGCTACATGGGCGGATTCACGCCCAACCCCACCTATGAGGAGGTCTGCTCGGCGCAGACCGGCCACGCCGAGACCGTCCAGGTGGTCTACGACCCCGGGACGATCACGTTCACCCAACTGCTGCAGGCGTTCTTCGAGAACCACGACCCCACCCAGGGCCCGCGGCAGGGCAACGACGTCGGCACCCAGTACCGCTCGGCGATCTACACCACCACCGCCGAACAGAACTCGACGGCCGCCGCCTTCATCGCCGAGGTGCAGCCCCGGTTCACCGAGCGAGGCTTCGGACCGATCACCACCGAACTGGGCACGGCCGGCGCCTACTACCTGGCCGAGGACTACCACCAGCAGTACCTGGACGAGAACCCGGGCGGGTACTGCAACCACGGCCCCAACGGTGTCAGCTGCCAGGTGGGCGTCATCGAACTGGGTGAATGACCCACAGCCACCGGGCCGTCACTTGGCCCACCCACGACCCCAGGAGTACCCACTCATGACAGTCCTCGACCAGACCTTCACCCTGGCCACCGGCGCCACCATTCCCGCGATCGGCTTCGGCACCTGGCAGGTACCTGATGGCCCCGCCACCTACGACGCGGTGACCGCGGCACTGGCCGCCGGCTACCGGCACATTGACACCGCCCGCGCCTACGGCAATGAGGCCTCGGTGGGCCGGGCCATCGCCGACAGCGGGTTGGCCCGCGACGAGGTCTTCATCACCACCAAGCTGCCGGCCGAGATCAAGGACTACGCCACGGCCGTCACCAGTTTCGAGCAGAGTCTGGCCGCGCTGGGCACCGACCATGTCGACCTGTACCTCATCCACGCCCCCTGGCCGTGGGAGGCGATGGGCACCGACTGCGCCGCCGGCAATGCCGAGGTCTGGCGTGCCTTCGAGGAGTTCTTCGAGGACGGCAGCGCCCGCGCCATCGGCGTCTCCAACTTTTCGGTCGACGACCTGCAGAAACTCGCCCGTGCTTCACGGCTGACGCCGGCGGTCAACCAGATCTCATTCTTCATCGGACGCACCCAGGACCAGACGCTGGCCTACTGCCGCGACCACGACATCCTGGTCGAGGGCTACTCACCCCTGGCAACCGGCGCAATCCTTGACAGTCCCGAGATTGCCTCCATTGCCGAGAAGTACGGCAGGACGGTGGCCCAGGTGTGCATCCGCTACGTGCTGCAGAAGGGCGTCCTGCCCCTTCCCAAGAGCACCACCCCGTCGCGGATCGCCGAGAACGTCGATCTCGACTTCGAGATCTCGGCTGCCGACATGGAACGCCTCGACGGCCTGGACGACATCGACTGAGGTCGTCCCATACCGCTCAGGCCCCTACTGCTCAGCGGTCCACCAGCTCGACCATCACCGACTCGAGCCTGGCGGCTGAGGCCGCCCAGGTGAAGTCCAGGCTCCACTGGTGGGCCGAGCGACCCAGCGCGGCCAGTCGGTCCCGGTCGGCCAGCAGGTCGGTGATCGTTTCCGCCCACAGCGCCGGGTCGCGCCGGGCCATCAGGTGCCCCGAACGGCCCTCGGCGACCGACTCGACCAGACCGCCCGCCGCCGAGGCGACCACCGGGACACCGGACGCGGCTGATTCCAGTGCCACCAGTCCGAAGGTCTCGGAGTGGCTGGGGATGACCATCAGGGCTGCTCCACGGACCAGCGCCGCGAAGTCCTGGCGCGGTCGTGCCCCGGCGTAGCTGACCCAGTCGGCCAGGTGGTGCCTGCCGATGATTTCGTCGATGACCGCCTGGTAGTCGGCGAAGTCCTCGGAGACCTCCCCGGCGATCACCAGCCGCGGCCGGACGGCCGGGTCGATCAGTCCGAGTGCCTCGACGACCAGGTCGGCCCCCTTGAGGGGTTGCAGGCGGGCCGCGAACAGCAGGTAGTCGGCCCGCGCGGTGTCCTGGTCGGCCAGCGGATGGAAGAGGTCGTGGTCGACGCCGGGAGCGACGACCGTGACCCGCGCCGGGTCGATGCCGAAGCGTTCGATGACGGTGTCGGCCTCAGCAGCGCTGATGGCGATGACGCGATCACTGCGCTGGGCGCAGAGGTGCTCACCGGGCACCCGGCGGGCCGACTCCGGGGGTTCACCGAGCCCCAGGTCGACGTGCAACTGGGGGGCGGCGATGGAGTGGTAGCTCATCGCGTGCGGCACCTGCCACTGATCGGCGACGGGCAGCGCGGCCACACCGCTCATCCAGTGGTGGGAGTGGATCACGTCGCCCGGCTCGAGCGCCGCCAGACCCGCGCGGAACGATTCGACGTGCTCGTCGATGCGCGACTTCGGCAGGTGGGCGGCAGGACCGGCGGTCAGGGTGACCAGCTCGACGCCCGGGGCCATCTGCTGGCGCTCGGGGGTGTCGGGGTCGGTGCGGCGGGTGACCACCTCGACCTGGTGACCCAACTGCGCCAGCTCCTCGGCGGTGTGGCGCACGACAACGTTCATGCCGCCGCCGTCACCGGCGCCGAGCTGGGTCCAGGGCGAGGTGTGCATCGACACCGTGGTGATCTTCAACGTGCAGTCCTGTTCGTCGCCGTCATCAGGTCGTGCAACCCCGCCCGGGGTGGGTTTGTTCCCCACGCTCCTGGCCAGGCGAGGCCTCGTTCAGTAGCCGGCGGCCTGGCCGTCGCCGCGCGGGTCGCTGCCCGCGATGTAGGCACCTGACGGCAGCCGCCACATCATCTGTCCGCGTCCGTAGGCGTCCAGCTTGTTCCAGTGCTCTGCCTGGTGGCCACGGTCCCGGAGCCCCGCGAGCACGCCGGATTCCATCAGGGGCTCGCACAGGACTCGGCGGCCACTGTGCCAGAACCACCGTGGCTGGTCGAGGCTGGTCTGCGGATCCATGTGGTGGTCGATGGTGTTCACGACCATCTGCAGGTGTCCTTGCGGCTGCATGTTCCCGCCCATCACGCCGAACGGGCCGATGGCCGCGCCCGCCCTGGTCAGGAAGCCGGGGATGAGGGTGTGAAAGGGGCGTTTGGCCGGCTCCAGGACGTTCGGATGACCTCCGTCGAGGCTGAATCCCGCGCCGCGGTTCTGCAGGACCATGCCGGTCTGCGGCACCACCACGTGCGAGCCGAACCCATGGAAGGAGGACTGGATGTAGCTGACCATCATCCCCGCGGAGTCTGCGGCGCACAGGTACACCGTGTCGCTGGCCCTCGGGCTGCCCGGCTCAGGCACCAGCGCCTGCTCACCAATGAGGGCGCGCCGGGTTGCTGCGTAGTCCTTGGACAGCAACTCCTCGGTCGGCACCCTTCTGTGGTCGGGGTCGGTGATGTAGCGGCGGGCGTCGATGCAGCCCAGCTTCATGGCTTCGATCTGCAGGTGGACGCCCTCCGCGGAGTGGGGCGGGATGGTGGACAGGTCGAACCCTTCGAGGATGTTCAGGGCGATCAGCGCCGCCAGGCCCTGTCCGTTGGGCGGAAGTTCCCATACGTCGAAGCCGCGGTAGTCGGTGCTGACGGGGTCGACCCAGGTGCTGGTGTGGGAACTCAGGTCCTCGTGGGTGAGGAGACCACCGGTGGCGCGAGAGAAGCTGGCGATCCGGTCGGCGACTTCCCCGGTGTACACGGTGTCCGAGTTCGTCGCGGCGACCAGGCGCAACGTTCGTGCCATCTCGGCGCTGCGCCAGATGTCACCCACCCCGGGTGGCCTCCCACCGGGGGCGAACAGGGCGGGAAACGCCGCGAACTCCGCGCCGGCGAGTTTGGGGTGGACGTCCTCGACCTCCCGGCGCCAGTGCCACACCGAGATCGGGGAGGCCGGGTGCCCACGCTCGGCGTAGTCGGCGGCCGGTTCGAGGAGCCTCGAGAACGGCAATCGTCCGAACCGCTGGTGCAGGTCACGCCACGCGGCGGGCGCACCCGGGACGGTGACAGGCAGCCAGCCGTGCTGCGGCATGACGTGATGCCCCTGGCTGCGGACGTGCTCGGCGCTCAGGCCCGACGGTGAGCGGCCCGACCCATTGAGCCCGTGGAGTCGGGCACCGTCCCACACGATCGCAAAGGCGTCACCACCCAGGGAGGAGGTGGCAGGCTCGACGACCGTCGCCACAGCTGCCGTCGCGATCGCGGCGTCCACAGCGGTGCCGCCGTCGCGAAGCACCCCCACGCCCGCCTGCGCAGCCAACGGCTGGCTGGTGGCCACCATCCCGTGGGAAGCAAGAATCGGCTGATGTCGTCCCGGCCAGACCAGCTCATCAAGCGTCAGCCTCATGCTCCCAGAGCCTACGCCCCTCGGGTCCCCACCCACGGTGTGGCTGGTGCCTCGCGTGGAGCGGGCACCCCGGTGCCAACCCCCGGAAACGCGTGACTACTATCCGTAGTAGAGGCCGCCGATGACGACGGCCGAAGGGGGTCAACCAATGAGCCAGCCGCAGGACCTGACGCCACGACCCGACCTGCACCGGGCCTCCGGGCGAGTCGGGCCGGTGCGCACGCGGATGCCGATCTACGTCGACCTGCTGCCACCGTGCAACGCTGGTTGCCCGGCCGGTGAGAACATCCAGGAATGGCTGCGCCTGATCAAGGCCGGCGAGACCGAGCAGGCCTGGCGCCAACTGGTCAAGGACAACCCGTTCCCGGCGATCCACGGACGGGTCTGCTACCACCCCTGCGAGACCGCCTGCAACCGTCAGGACCTCGACGAGGCCGTCTCGATCCACTCGGTGGAGCGCTACCTGGGCGACGAGGCCATCACCCACGGCTGGAAGTTCACCAAGCCCCGCAACAACACCGGTTTCCGGGTGCTGGTGATCGGCTCGGGACCCTCCGGGCTGTCGGCCGCCTACCACCTGGCCCGCCTCGGCCACGAGGTCGAGGTCTGCGACTCCTCCGACGTGCCCGGCGGCATGATGCGCTACGGCATCCCGGAATACCGACTGCCGCGGGAGGTGCTGGACGCCGAGATCGCGCGGCTGGTCGACCTGGGCGTCGTGTTCACCCAGAACCACACCGTCACCGACCTCAACGCCGAACGACTCGCCGGCGGCTTCGACGCCGTCTTCGTCGCCGTCGGCGCCCACCTGTCCAAACGGGTCGACATCCCCGCCGCCGACGCCACCCGCATCATTGAGGCCGTCAGCTTCCTGCGCGACGTGGCCAGCGGCGAACGTCCCCTGATCGGACGCAAGGTGGCCGTCTACGGCGGCGGCAACACCGCCATGGACGCGGCGCGGGTGGCCCGACGCCTCGGCGCCGAGGAGTCGGTGGTCGTCTACCGCCGCACCCCCGACCAGATGCCGGCCCACGAGGACGAACGCGTCGAGGCCGAACGTGAGGGCGTGACGATGAACTGGCTGCGCACCATCTCGGCGGTCGAGGAGCACGGGGTGCAGGTCGAGGTGATGGAACTCGACGCACAGGGGCGCGCAGTCGGCACCGGCCGCTTCGAGACGCTGCAGGCCGACACCGTCATCCTGGCCCTGGGCCAGCGCGCCGACACCAACTTCCTGCACGACATCCCCGGGTTGCGCTTCGACGACGACGTCGTCCAGGTCGACCCCTCGTCGCTGATGACCGACGTCCCCGGCATCTTCGCCGGGGGCGACGCGGTGCCCAGCGACCGCACCGTCACCATCGGCGTCGGCCACGGCAAGACCGCCGCCCGACAGATTGACGCCTGGCTGAACCGTGCCGACGGCAGCCGCGGCCCCAAACACCCCGTCGTCATCTTCGACGCCATGAACCCGTGGTACTTCGGCGACCACGCCCGCCGGGTGCACACCGAACGGGCCATCGAGGAGCGCAGCGACTTCGGCGAGGTGGTCGCCGGGCTCACCCCGGACGAGGCCGTCTTCGAGGCCCGGCGCTGCCTGTCCTGCGGCAACTGCTTCGAGTGCGACGGCTGCCTGGGAGCCTGCCCCGAGGATGCCGTCATCAAGCTCGGCAAGGGCCACCGGTACCGCTTCGACTACGAGAAGTGCACCGGCTGCGCCACCTGTTACGACCAGTGCCCCGTGCACGCCATCGAGATGATTCCGGAGACCCTGCGATGACCGCCATCATCGACGGCAACGAGGCCGCCGCCGACGTCGCCTACCGCCTGAGCGAACTGTGCTCGATCTACCCGATCACGCCCAGCTCGACGATGGCCGAGCTGGCCGACGAATGGCAGGCCGACCACCGCGCCAACGTCTGGGGACAGGTGCCCTCGGTCATCGAGATGCAGTCCGAGGGCGGCGCCGCCGGCACCATCCACGGGGCCCTGCAGGGTGGGGCGTTGAGCACCACCTTCACCGCCTCCCAGGGGCTGCTGCTGATGATCCCGAACATGTACAAGATCGCCGGGGAGCTCACCTCGACGGTCTTCCACGTGGCGGCACGCTCCCTGGCCGCCCAGGGGCTGTCCATCTTCGGCGACCACCAGGACGTGATGGCGGTCCGCCAGACCGGGTTCGCGCTGCTGTCCAGCGCCTCGGTGCAGGAGGCCCACGACTTGGCCGCCATCGCCCACGCGGCTACGCTGCGCACCCGCATCCCGTTCCTGCACTTCTTCGACGGGTTCCGCACCAGCCACGAGTTGAACACCATCGAGCTGCTCGACGACGAGGTCCTGCGCGCCCTGGTCCCCGAGCACCTGGTCCGGGAGCACCGCCAGCGCGCCCTCAGCCCGGCCAACCCGTTCATCCGGGGCACCGCCCAGAACCCCGACACCTACTTCCAGTCCCGCGAGACGGTCAACCCGACGTATGCCCGCACCCCCGGGGTCGTGCAGCAGGTGATGGACCAGTTCGCCGAACTCACCGGCCGCGGCTACCGCGTGGTCGACTACGTCGGGCACCCCCAGGCCGAACGGGTGGTGGTGGTGATGGGGTCGGGCGCCGAGACGGTCGGCATGACGGTGGACGCCCTGAACCAGCGCGACCCCCAGGCCCGGGTGGGCATGGTGCAGCTGCGCCTGTACCGGCCGCTGCCCACCGAGCAGCTGCTGGAGGCGATCCCGGCCACCACCCGGGTGCTGGCCATCCTCGACCGCACCAAGGAGCCCGGCTCCGGCGGCGAACCGCTGTTCCTCGACGTGGTCGCCGCCCTCGGCGAGGCGACCGCCACCGGACGACGCGACGCCATGCCGCGGGTCATCGGCGGACGCTACGGACTGTCGTCGAAGGAGTTCACCCCGGCCATGGTGGTCGGCATCTTCGACGAGATGAGCCGGACCAGCCCCCGGCCCAGGTTCACCGTCGGCATCACCGACGACGTCTCGCACCTGTCCCTCGACTACCCCGCCGACCTCGACCTGGAGGACCCGCAGACCCTGCGGGCCGTCTTCTACGGCCTGGGGTCCGACGGCACCGTCGGCGCCAACAAGAACACCATCAAGATCCTCGGCTCCGACGGCCAGTTCCACGCCCAGGGCTACTTCGTCTACGACTCGAAAAAGTCGGGCTCGCGCACCGTGTCCCACCTCAGGTTCGGGCCGAACCCGATCCGGGCGCCCTACCTGGTCACCCGCGCCGGGTTCATCGGCTGCCACCACTGGAGCATCCTGGAACGCGTCGACGTGCTGGAGTTCGCCCGCCCCGGCACCACCCTGCTGCTGAACAGCCCCTACCCCGCCGACCAGGTCTGGGACCGGTTGCCGGCCCCCATGCAACGCACCATCCTCGAACTCGGCATCCACCTGTACGCCATCAACGCCAGCGCCGTCGCCCAGGACGCCGGACTGGCCAGCCGCACCAACACCGTGTTGCAGACCTGCTTCTTCGCCATCTCGGGGGTGCTGCCGTCCGAGGTCGCCATCCAGAAACAGAAGCAGGCCATCACCAAGACCTACGCCCGCAAGTCGATGGAGGTGGTCGCCAAGAACCACACCGCCGTCGACATGGCCGTCTCGCACCTGCACCACATCGAGGTGCCCGGCCTGGTCACCAGCACCCACGACCTGCTGCCACCCGTGCCCGCCGACGCCCCCGACTTCGTGCGCGACGTCACCGCCGAGATGCTGGCCGGCCGCGGGGACGCCCTGCCGGTTTCGGCGCTGCCCATCGACGGCACCTACCCCAGCGGCACCACCCAGTACGAGAAGCGCAACATCTCCGACGTGATCGCGGTGTGGGACCCGCAGGCGTGCATCCAGTGCGGCAACTGCGCCTTCGTCTGCCCGCATTCGGTGATCCGCGCCAAGCACTACGACGATTCGCTGCTGTCGCAGGCACCCGAGGGCTTCCTGTCGGCACCGTTGACCGCCGCCGGGCTGCCGAACGCCGCCTACACGCTGCAGGTCTACGCCGAGGACTGCACCGGCTGCGCCCTGTGCGTCGAGGCCTGTCCGGTGCGTCCCATCGGGCAGCCGCAGCGCAAGGCCATCAACCTGATGCCGGTCCTCGAGCGTGACACCGAGCGGGCCAACGTCACCTTCTTCGAGCAGTTGCCGCAGAACGACAAGCGGCGCATCGACTTCGGCACCGTCCGCGGCACCCAGTTCCTGGAACCGCTGTTCGAGTTCTCCGGGGCCTGCGCCGGCTGCGGCGAGACGCCGTACCTGAAGCTGTTGACCCAGTTGTTCGGCGACCGCACCACGGTGGCCAACGCGACCGGGTGCTCCTCCATCTACGGCGGCAACCTGCCGACGACCCCATGGACGCGCAACGCCGAGGGACGTGGGCCGGCCTGGTCGAACTCGCTGTTCGAGGACAATGCCGAGTTCGGTCTGGGGCTGCGGCTGGCCGCCGACCAGCACACCGCCCTGGCCCGCACCCGACTGGAACAGTTGCGCCACCTCATCGACGACAACGAACTGGTCAATGACATCCTCGACGCCAGCCAGGAGCGGGAGTCCGAACTGCTGGCGCAGGCCGAACGGGTCGCCGCCCTGACCCGCCGACTGCAGGACCTCGACGGTCCGCTGGTGGCCGACCTGACCTCGGTCGCCGACCACCTGCTGCGCCGGTCGGTGTGGATCGTCGGCGGCGACGGGTGGGCCTACGACATTGGCTCCGCCGGCCTGGACCACGTCCTGGCCAGCGGCCGCAACATCAACATCCTGGTCCTGGACACCGAGGTGTACTCCAACACCGGCGGCCAGTCCTCGAAGTCGACCCCGCTGGGGGCGGTCGCGAAGTTCGCCTCCGGCGGCAAGCAGACCAACAAGAAGGACCTGGCCATGCAGGCGGTCAGCTACGGCAGCGTCTACGTGGCCAGGGTGGCCATGGGCGCCGACCCGCAGCAGACGTTGCGCGCCCTCCGGGAGGCCGAGGCCTACGACGGCCCCAGCCTGATCCTGGCCTACAGCCACTGCATTGCCCACGGCATCGACATGCGCGCCGGGCTGGACCAGCAGTACGCGGCCGTCAACTCCGGCCACTGGCCGCTGATGCGCTACAACCCCGTAATCCGTGCCCAGGGCGGCAACCCGTTCCTGCTGGACTCGCCACGGCCCCGGCTGACCCTGGCCCAGTACCACTCCCGGGAACTGCGGTTCAAGCTGTTGCAGCAGACCCACCCCGAGGAGGCGCAACGGCTGCTCGAACTGGCCCAGGAGCAGGTCGAGCGACGGTGGCGCGAGTACGAGAACCTGGCCACCCAACCGGCGTCGGCGTTCGCACTGGACGCCCTGCTCGACCGGGTGACACCATGACCACCCGCTACCTCGGACTGGACCTGCGCAGCCCCGTGGTCGCCTCGGCCGGTCCCCTGTCGCAGACGGTGGACGGTGTCAAGGCGCTGGCCGACACGGGGCTGGGCGCGGTCGTGATGTACTCCCTGTTCGAGGAGGAGATTCGCCGCGACGAGGAACACGCGGTGTCCCTGCTGGAGGGCTACGTCGACCGGCACCCGGAATCCCTGAGCTACTTCCCCGACCTGGCCCGCACCGCCGATGCCGGCATGACGGCGACGTACCTGCGGCTGCTGGAATCCTGCGCGTCGGCCATCGACATCCCCCTGGTCGCCAGCCTGAACGGGGCCAGCACCGGCGGCTGGACCGCCACCGCCCGGCGGATGCAGGACGCCGGGGCCTCAGCCCTGGAGCTCAACATCTACTTCGTGCCCGGCGACCTGGCCCTGACCGGTGCCGAGGTCGAGGAGCGGCACCTGCAGATCCTGGCGGCGGTCAAGCAGGCAGTGACGATTCCGGTCGCGGTCAAGCTCAGCCCGTACTTCAGTTCGGTGGGCAACCTGTGCGTGCAACTGGACCGGGCCGGGGCCGACGGCCTGGTGCTGTTCAACCGGTTCCTGCAGCCCGACCTGGACGCCGAACGGCTGCAGGTGGTGCCCGGGGTGGAACTGTCCACCCCGGCCGAGGCGCGACTGCCGCGGACCTGGATTGCGGTGCTGCACCACCAGGTGCAGGCCTCGCTGGCGGCGTCCGGTGGTGTCGAGACCGCCGAGGACGTGGTGAAGTACCTGCTGGCCGGGGCCGATGTGGTGATGACGACCTCGTCGCTGGTGCGCCACGGACGCGACCATGCCCGCACCCTGGTGGCCGGGCTGCAGGAGTGGCTCGACCGCAAGCAGGTCACCCTCGACCAGACGCGCGGCCTGCTGGCGGTGCCCGCCGACGCCCCTGCAGACGCCTACGAACGCAACAGTTACGTGACCGCCCTGCAGCAGGCGAAGCGTCGCTACGGCCAGCCCGGGTGACGCCGGGCTAGGCCAGCCGCAGGCCGACCCGGGTGACCAGCGGCTGCTGCTGGCCACCGACGTGGGTGACCCGGTCCCCGTCGCGGGTGAACTGGGTGCGATGGCTGTCATGGGCGGCGAGCAGGGCAGGCATCTGCTCGGCATGGTCCTCCCACTCCACCCCGGGCGTCTCACTCTCGGGGCCGTACCAGGCGAAGAACTCCAGGAAGGGCAGCCCGGCAGCGGCGGCCGCCCCCTGCGCCACCTGCCGGGCCCGTACGTGGTCGGGGTGCCCGTAGCCGCCGGTGGCGTCGTAGCTGAGGATGGCTTCCGGCTCCGTCACATCGACCCAGGCGAGGAGGTCGGAGACCAGCACTTCCAGGGGCTGGGTCGAGAAGGCCCTCCCAGACACGTCCTCGGCTGGTCCGGCGAGTCCCGGCGCGAGCCAGACCATGCCGGAGTCCTCGTAGACGTGAAATTGGCCGTCGCGGCTGGCCGGCGGGGTGCCCAAAAAGGCGTGCCGTCTGATCCCCAGATGCGCGATCGCGGCGGCCAGTTCCGCCTCACGGACGCGGGTCAGTTCGGCTGCGGTGGTGGCCGCCGACAGCACGCCGGGCACCAGTTCCCCGCGCTCACCGCGGCTGCAGGTGACCAGGTCGACCTCGACCCCGTCGGCGCTCAACTGGGCGATCAGGGCACCGGTCGCCAAGGTCTCGTCGTCGGGATGTGCATGGACGAACAGCACCCGCTGGTACGGCGAAATCAGCATGTCAGCTCTCGTTGTGGCGGCGGGCGGCTGCGGCGCCCAGCCCGGTCAGGAACCCGACGACCTTACCGCGTGGCAGTGACCGTCCCTCGACGGTGGTCGGGTCCGTCCCCGACGGCAGCATCCTGTTGGCCAGGCCCATGGCCCGGACGGTGAGGCTGGGCAGCAGTCCCCGCACCCGCACGGCGAGCTTTGGCAGCGCCCCCACCAACACGTGGGTGCGGCCGGCCAGCACGCCGTCGACGATGATGCGGGCGGCACGCTCGGCGTTGATGCTGAGGATCGGCAGCGACGCCGCCGGCCCGAACCAGGCGAACTCCCGCGGCGCGTCGCCGGTGAACAGGGCCCGCTCGTGTGACCCGGTGCGCATCAGGCCCGGCGCGATGGTGGTGGCGGTGACACCGGTCCCGGCCAGCGCCGCCGACAGCCCCTCGCTGAAGCCGACCGCCGCGAACTTCGCCGTCGCATAGGGCAGCAGGTGCGGCGGCGAGACCAGTCCCCCGACGGAGGTGACGGTGCCGATGCGACCGTGACCGCGTTCCCGCATGCCGTCCACGACGGCCAGGGCCAGATGGACCGGCCCCCACGTCATCGTGTCGAGGGCGTCACGGAAGTGCTCCAAGGTCAGCGCCTCCAGTGGCCCGACCTGGATGATCCCGGCGACGGTGATCAGCACGTCCACGGGCCCCAGCTCTGCCTCGACGTGGCTGACCAGGTCGCGGCAGTCCTGCGCGTCACGGACGTCGGAGACCCTCGTGAGCACCCTGGCCGAAGCAGCCTGGTCAACGTGGCGGCGCCACTGGTCGAGCTGGTCGCCGGCGCGGGCGAGTTCTTCCCCGTCGCGGGCGCTGATGGCCACCGAGTACCCCCGCTGCAGCAGGCGTTTGGCGATCAGCAGGCCCAGACCGCGTGAGCCGCCGGCGACGAGCGCGACACCATTCATGCGGGTGACACTACGGCCCGATGTTCCCCGGGGTGCCGGGCGAGGACCAATGGCACCCCTTTGGTGGGCGAATCCGCCTCCGGCCTGACCGGGAGCGTCGGCTCGCCTAGCGTGGGTCCATGAAAGCTCTCACCTGGCATGGCCTCAAGGACGTCCGCGTCGAGTCGGTACCCGACCCGCGGATCGAGCAGCCCACCGACGCCGTCATCCGCGTCACCTCCACCGCCATCTGCGGTTCCGATCTGCACCTGTACGGCGTGCTGGCGCCGTTCCTGAAGCCCGGCGACATCCTGGGCCACGAGTTCATGGGGGTGGTGGAGCAGGTTGGCTCGGCCGTGCAGAACCTCTCCGTCGGGGACCGCGTGGTGGTCCCGTTCGTCATCGCCTGCGGGCACTGCGACATGTGCGAGCGGGGCCGTTCCACCCAGTGCGAGACCACCCGGGTCCGGGCCAAGGACAAGGGTGCAACCCTGTTCGGCTACACCTCCCTGTACGGTGCGGTGCCGGGTGGGCAGGCCGAGATGGTGCGCGTCCCCCATGCCGACTTCGGTCCCGTGAAGGTCCCCGAAGGCATGCCCGACGAACGCTTCCTCTACCTCTCCGACATCCTGCCGACCGCCTGGCAGGGCGTGCAGTGGGCCGACGTCCCCGAGGGTGGCACCTTGGCGGTGCTGGGCCTGGGCCCGGTCGGCCAACTGGCGGTGCGGGCCGCCCAACGGCAGGGCGTCAAGCGCATCATCGCCGTCGACCTGGTCGACGAGAGGCTGCAGTTGGCCCGGGAGTGGGGTGCCGAGGTGGTCGACCATCGTGAGGTGGACGACGTCGCCGCGACCCTGAAGGAGATGACCGACGGCCGTGGCCCGGATTCGGTGGTGGACGCGGTCGGCATGGAGGCCCACGGCAATCCGGTCGCCGAGAAGGTGATCGCCGGGGCGGCCCGATTGCCCGGCGCCGTGGGGCAGAAGGCGATTGAGCACGTCGGCATCGATCGGCTCGACGCGCTGCACACCGCCATCGAGGCAGTGGCCCGGGCCGGGACCGTCTCGCTGTCGGGCGTCTACGGTGGCGCGGTCGACCCCATGCCGCTGATGGCCATGTTCGACAAGCAGATCACCCTGCGGATGGGCCAGTGCAACGTGCGGTCCTGGACCGACGAACTGTCGGCCATTGCCGAACAGGACGGGGACCTGCTGGGACTGGAATCCTTGGCCACCCACCGGCTGCCGCTGGACGAGGCCCCCGATGCCTACGCCATGTTCCAGCAGAAGACCGACGGCTGCATCAAGGTGGTGCTGAAGCCCGGCGAGTAAGGGGTCGTCCCGTCCCGGGACGTGAAGGAACCCGCAGCCGCCCGATTGGGCTTGCCTGTGCGGACGACGACAGGCGCTGCGGGTTCCCGGTGATCTGTGTGGATTCGCCTTAGCGGCAGACCACCTCACCCGTCCGTTTGGCAATACTCATTGGTCGGACCACCCCCTTCCTTGTGTAGACCCACAGTAAGCACCTGGTCGGCCTCGGGGCAACGGAATATCCCGCCGGGTCGGCCCACCGGCCGATGGCTGCTGGACCGGGGACTGCGTAAACTGTCCCAGTGCCTGTGTCCCGCCGAGCTCTGCTGGGCGCGCTGACCGTGGCCGCACTGGTCTCCTGTCAGCGCGAGCCCGGCGGCCGCGCCACCCCCACCC
>NZ_JADIJQ010000010.1 GCF_017355265.1 Tessaracoccus sp. SD287 | reverse complement strand
GCGGGCGTGGACACCGACGGTGACGGCGTGGCTGACACGTTTGCTGCTGGCGGCATTGACACCGACGGCGACGGCATTCCCGACCGCTGGCCGGGCGGCGGCATCGACACCGACGGCGACGGCATCCCCGACCGTTGGCCAGGAGGTGACCACACCGGCGCCCAGCAGCCGCCCGTGTCCCAGGCTCCCTCCGGTGGCGACCCGAGCACGGGTCCCGGCGACATTGACGTCGACCAGGGCAAGCTCACCAACGGTGCCAAGGAATGGGCCGAGATGTCCGAGCGGATGGCGGCGGTGCTGCACCGGGCCTCCAGCCGCGCTGCCGCCACCCACGAATTCGGCTTCGTCACCGGGCCCCACCAGCAGTACAACGAGATGACGGGTGCCATCACGGCCTGGTCGACGAGTGCGACCAGCGAGTTCAGCCTGATCAGCGACAACCTGGTGGCCGACATGCAGGCCTACCGACAGACCGAGGACGCCAACGCCGCCCAGACCACGGCGATCATCAAGGAGTGGGACGCATGACCAGGGGAACCACCGTCGAGGAGGTCCATCACGCGATCCTGGCGTTGCAGGCGCAGCTCCAGGCGACGTGGCAGGCCGAGAAGCAGCCGGCCGACCGTGCCCTGTCAAAGCTGGACTGGCGGCACTGCGCCGACAAGTCGCGCTTCCGGCGTGAGGTCGCCCGCCTCGAACAGGACCTGAGGCGGGCCACCGCGGACCTGCTGGACCTCTACGTCATCCACTTCGACCCCAAGAAGCGGGTCGTGGACAACCTGATGGACAACCACCACCGGGAGTGGTTCGCCGTGATGGGCGAGGTCGAGGGCCTGCGCAAGGACATCAACGAGCGGTTGGGGCACCTGGAATGGCAGTCGGTCGCCGGGGAGACCTACCAACAGGTGCTGCCCGCGCAGTTGGCGGCACTCGACGAACTGCACGGCGTCGCCATGGCCAATTACGAGGCCACCGAGCAGGTCGCCGTGCTGAACGCGAGCATCCACCAGGTCACCCGCGCGAGCATTGACGCGGTCCGCGAGACCATCAAGGACGACACCCAGCCCGAGGCCTACGCCGGGCGTGACACCGACTGGTTCGGGTTCGGCGCCGGTGGGCTGAAGGGGTACTACTACACCGCCTCCTACAATGCGGTGGCCCACCTGAACCAGCTGAACGCCTGGATCCGGGCCCTCGTCGACGGCTCGGAATGGGGACAGACCGCGGTCGACCTGGGGGACTCCCTCAAGACCGTGGAGACCTCACCGGCCAACCTCAAGCCCCACGGTGGCTGGCCGCGCGCCATCGCGCAGCAGGCCAATGCCTCCACTTTGGCGGCGCTGGGCAGCCACCAGAGCCAGGTGGCGACGGCGTCCACCTCGGCAACCGCCAAGGGGGTCAAGCTGCGCTGACCCGCCCCCGACCGGCCCGCGGCCCGCGGGGACAACGGGGTTCGGGGGCGTCAGTACCGCAGATGGCTACCATGGACTTGATTCGGGCCACGTGAGTCCGTTGTGGACACGAAAGGGTGGAGCATGGCAGACCCCCGTCACCACGTCCTGGTCGTGGACGATGACGCGGCCCTGGCCGAGATGCTGCAGATCGTGCTTGCCCAGGAGGGATTCGAGGCGACCTGGTGCAACACCGGGCTCAGGGCACTGCAGGTCTTCCGGGACTCCCGCCCCGACCTGGTACTGCTCGACCTGATGCTGCCCGGCCGTGACGGCGTGCAGATCTGCCGCGACATCCGCGCCGAGTCGGGCGTCCCCATCATCATGCTGACCGCCAGGGTGGACACCCGCGACGTGGTCACCGGACTGGAGGCGGGCGCCGACGACTACGTCTCCAAGCCGTTCAAGCCCAAGGAGTTGTTGGCCCGCATCCGCACCCGACTGCGTCGACTCGACGCCGACACGGCCCAGCAGGACAGCTACGCCATCGGTGACCTGACCATCAGCACCCGCAGCCACACCGTCAAGCGTGCCGGCGTCGACATCTCGCTGACGCCGCTGGAGTTCGACCTGCTGCTGGCGCTGGCGCGCAAGCCGCAGCAGGTGTTCAGCCGCGACGTGCTCCTCGAAGAGGTCTGGGGATACCGCCACGCCGCCGACACCCGGCTGGTGAACGTGCACGTGCAGCGGCTGCGCTCCAAGATCGAGAAGGACCCCGAACGTCCCGAGATCGTCGTCACGGTGCGCGGCATCGGCTACAAGGCGGGCGAGCCGGCCGCCCACGGCTGATCGCATGACTGTCGCAACCCCATGAAGCGCCTGCTGGCCGGCCCGCTGCGGCTGTGGTGGTCGTCGCTGCCGCTGCGCATCGTCGGCTCAACCCTCGTCGGTTCGGTACTGGTGCTGCTGCTGGGCGGCGCGTTCCTGATGCGGCAGGCCAGCGACGGCATCCAGCAGGGCAAGCGGGAGACCGCAGTGGCCGAGGCCAGCGTGGCCCTGGAGCGCATGCAGCAGCAGCTGCGCGACGCGGACCTGCAGACTGCTTCGCTCTACGACCGCTTTGGCCAGCTCGCCGACGAGGTGGGGGCCCAGCCCAACCAGTACTACCTGGTCATCCAGGGCCCGGTCTCGGGGTTCGTCGCCCCTGGCATCCGCTCCGAGAGCGTCCCGACCAGCATCATGACCACACTCAGCCAGCAGGCCCAGGGCATGTACGTCACCCCCACCGAGGTGCTCTACACCGATCCCGACCGCGGGTCGGTGCCGGGGCTGGTGGTCGGCGGGCTGCTGCTCAGCCCCAACGGCGTCGACTCCTACCCGGTCTACTTCATCTTCCCCATGGAACGGGAGCAGGCGACCGTCGAACTGCTGCAACGGGCCGTTCTCACCACCGGCGGGCTGCTGCTGCTGCTGCTCACCGTGATCTCCCTGCTGGTCTCGCGGCAGGTGGTGCGCCCCATCCGCCAGGCCAGCGTCACCGCCGGACGACTGGCCGAGGGACACCTCGACGAGCGGATGGGGGTACGCGGCTCGGACGACCTGGCCAGCCTGGCCAAGTCGATGAACCACATGGCCACCGAGCTGCAGTCCCAGATCGTCCAACTCGAGGACCTGTCCAAGGTGCAGCAGCAGTTCGTCGCCGACGTCAGCCACGAGTTGCGCACCCCGCTGACCACCGTCCGGATGGCCGCCGATCTAATCTACGAGGGCCGCGCCGAGCTGGACCCCTCCCTGCACCGGGCCACCGAGCTGTTGCGCAACGAACTGGACCGGTTCGAGGACCTGCTGGGTGACCTGCTCGAGATCTCCCGCTTCGACGCCGGTGCCGCCGTGCTCACCCTGGACGAGACCGACCTGGTCTCGTTGGTGCGCGACGAGGTGACCGCGCAAACGTCGTTCGCCACCTCGGCCGGTTCGTCGCTGCACGTCATCGCCGTCGCCCCCGCAACGGCGGAGGTGGACGCCCGCCGCATCCGACGCATCCTGCGCAACCTGATCACCAACGCCATCGAGCACGGCGAGGGCCGCCCCATCGAGGTGACGGTGGCGGCCGATGACCACGCCGTGGCCATCACCGTGCGCGACCACGGGGTCGGCCTGCAGGCCAGCCACGTCCGCGACGTGTTCCACCGGTTCTGGCGGGCCGACCCGAGCCGGGCCCGCCGCGTGGGGGGCACCGGTCTGGGCCTGTCGATCGCCATGGAGGACGCCCACCTCCACCACGGCTGGCTGGCCGCCTGGGGCCGTCCCGGACGCGGCGCGCAGTTCCGGCTGACGCTGCCCCGGCAGGGCGGTGTGGTGCTGCGGTCCTCGCCGTTGGCGCTGGCGCCGCCCGATTACACCACGCCGTTGGCGTTGCCCCCCGGGCCGACCCACCGGGACCCGGCCCCGGGGAACGATCGCGCAGCAGACGATCGCGCAGTGGATGATCGCGCAGTGGAGGAGGCCCGATGAGGATGCCGCGACGGACCCACCGCTGGCGTGCCCTGCTGGCCGTGCTGGTGACGCTGGCGGTGGGTGCCTGCGCCAACCTCCCCACCCAGGGGCCGGTGCAGCAGGTCGGGCCCAGCCCGACGGCGGCCGCCACCGGCGGTGTCGACATCGACCCCCAGCCGCCGGAGCCCGGCGCCGACCCTGAGCTGATCGTGGCCGGATTCCTCACCGCCATGAGCACCTTCGAACCCGACTTCGCCTCCGCCCGGCTCTACCTCAGCCCGTCCGCCCAGAAGGTGTGGAATCCCGACACCGGCACCACCATCTACCAGTCCGAGAACAGCCGGCCGATCACCACCGCCACCACTGCCTCGATCAACGTTCCGGTGGTGGGCACCCTCGACGCCGACGGCCGCTACCAGCCCTCGCAGGAACGACTCGTCCACGACTTCGAGATGGCCCAGGTCGACGGCGAGTGGCGGATCGCCAACCCACCCCAAGGGCTGCTGATCGCCCGCTACGTCTTCGACCGCTACTACTACCCGCTGCAGGTGAACTTCCTGACCGCCGACGGGGCCAGGTTCGCGGCGGAGTCGGTCTACCTGCACGCCACTGCCCTGACGCCCACGGCGGCGGTGAAGGCCTTGCTGGCCGGGCCCTCACCCTGGCTGGCACCGGCGGTCACCTCGGCCATCCCGGGCGACACCCGGATGAGCGTCAATGCGGTCACCGTCCGCGACGGAATCGCCGAGGTCTCGTTGACCGAGCAGATCCTGACCCTGGCCGAGGTGCAGCGCACCCAACTGGCCGCGCAACTGACCGCCACCCTGTCGCGGTTCGACCAGGTCAAGGGGGTGCGCGTCCTGGTGAACGGCCAGCCGTGGCAGGTGCCCGGCCAGGGGAGCGACGGCGTGGTCACCCTGGCCGGGTTCAGCCAGTTCCGCCTGCTCGACGACCTGACCGACTCGGCCCTCTATGCCGTCCAGGGGGGCCTGCTGGGAGTGGTGGACCCCAATGACGCCCAACGGTTCCGCACCCTGTCAGGCGTCTTTGGCACCGGCGGCTGGGGCGACGAGCCGGGCCAGTTCGCCGTGCACCGCTCCGGTGACTCGATCGGCATGGTCAACAACAAGCGGACCGCGCTGTACCTGGGTGGCCCGGACGCGCCGAGGGTGACCCCGCTGCACGTCGGGGTCGACCTGGTGCGGCCGCAGGTGATGGCCGACCGTTCGGTGTGGACCGTCGACCATGCCGGGGGCAACCCCGTGCTGGTGGTGGTCTCGGCGACCGGCCGGGTCACCGAACTGGCCCTGCCTGAACTGGCGGGTCGCACCGTGACGTCCTTCCGGGTCTCGCCCGACCGCACCCGGCTGGCCCTGGTCGTCAACCAGGGCAAGACGGCGCAGTTGGGCGTGATGCGCATCCGGGGCACCGACACCCTGGTCGTCGATGCTTGGCGCCCGCTGCAGATGACCTCGACCTCCGGCCCGCTGACCGCCACCCGGGACGTGGCCTGGTCCGATCCGGAATCGATGCTGGTGGTCGCGGCGACCAACTCCGCCAGCGCCTTCAACGTGTACCGGGTGCGCGGTGACGGTGCCTCGGTGGAGAACCTCGGCCCGTCCGGTGCCGGCGGGCAGCCAATGTCGATCGCGGCGTTCCCGCGTCGGCAGGGCACGTCGGCCAGTTTCCTCAGCGACGCCAATGAGGCGTTCCGGCTGGAGGGCGCCTATCGCTGGCAGCGCATCACCGGGGAGCTGACGGCGGTGGCCAAGGCCGGCTGAACCTGTGGACAACCAGCGGGTGCGGGTCCCGCCTGTGGATGGGCGCTGGTGCGTCCGGCAGCAGGGGCATCGTGGGCATCATGCGCACCATCGATGCCCTGGCCGACCTGCTGCTGGGGTCGGCGTGTCCCGGGTGCGGCGCGGCGGGGTGGAGCGTCTGCGCTGACTGTCTCCTCGAGGTGGCCGGGCCACGGCTGCAGGTGGACGTGGACGGGTTGGCCGTGGTGGGGCTCACCGGCTACCACGGGGTCGGTGGTCGGCTGGTGCGCTCCCTCAAGGACGGGGGAGCCTGGTCGGTGGCCAGGGTCTGCGGCCCCGGACTGTCGGCGGCGCTGGGATTGGTGGCACCAGTCGGCGTGGCGCTGGTGCCGGCGCCCTCGTCGGTCGAGGCGGTGCGTCGACGTGGCTTCCACCACTCGCGTGCCCTGGCCCGGGCTGGTGCCCGCGACGGGGACCGTGTCGTCGACGCGCTGCGCCGGGTGCGGCGGGTGCAGGACCAGGCCGGGCTCGACCACCGCCAACGCCAGTCCAACCAGCGGGGCAGCATGCACGCCGCACCCCCCGGGCGGGGCGGTGGACTGGCCGTCATCGTCGATGACGTGTGCACCACCGGGGCCACCGTCCTGGCCGCCCGTCAGGCGCTGGAGTCCAGTGGGTG
Source organism: Tessaracoccus sp. SD287 (assembly GCF_017355265.1). Taxonomy (GTDB): domain Bacteria; phylum Actinomycetota; class Actinomycetes; order Propionibacteriales; family Propionibacteriaceae; genus Aestuariimicrobium. The sequence goes on along the minus strand of NZ_JADIJQ010000010.1, from coordinate 99,648 downwards.
GACGGTCCTGGGGGCGGTCGTGGTGGCCGTCACACAGAAACACCGTGATGCCACCAATTCGACGACCTAGTCAGTGAAATGGGGGCATCGGGGCGGTAGCGTTACGTCATGGTACGAGGCATCGTGAACCCACCCCCACGGGTGAGTTGCGGAGCCCGTGCCTTTTTTGCGCCCGTGGGGCCCAGCATCCCAGGGACCCGCCGGCCCACATCCGCAGCGGCAGCGATGCCACTGCCTGATCCAAGGAGGTCGCCATGGACATCATTGTGAGCGGAAGGCACTGCCACATCAGTGACACCATCCGCGAGCAGGTCACCGAGCGCGTCGCCACGGTGGAGCGGTTCAAGGACCGTGTCCAGCGTGTCGAGGTCGAGTTCACCGTGAACGAGACCAAGGGCTCACCCGATGACGCCGTCGAGGCGGAGATCACCCTGCGCAGCAAGGGTCCGGTCGTCCGCGCAGAAGCCACCGCCGAGGACAAGATGGTGGCCTTCGACAAGGCCATGGAACGACTCAAGACCCAGCTTCGCAAGGCCAGCGATCGCCGCAAGCACCACAAGGGGCTGCGCCACCACACCGGCGCGCTCAGCCACCCCGAAGTGCCGCTGGACTCGTTGCTGCCGACCGAATCCGACCAGGGCATCGACGCCAACGGGGCCGACAAGCATGTCGTCGCCGGCATCGAGGTCACTGGGGACGGACCGCTGGTGGTCCGCGAGAAGGAGTTCGCCGCCACACCGCTCACCCTCGAGCAGGCCCTGGACGAGATGGAACTGGTCGGCCACGACTTCTTCCTGTTCCAGGACGCCACCTCGGGGCGTCCGAGCGTGGTCTACCGCCGCAAGGCCTACGACTACGGGGTGATCCACCTGAACGTCAGCTGACCAGAGCCGGGCCGGGCCACGGTTCGGCGTCGCGCGAAGGGGGTGCCTGCGGGCACCCCCTTCGTCGTCCTCGGGGGCGCTAGTGTTTCGCCATGTCCGCCGCCCCGATCCCCCTGACCCTGGCCCAGGCGCGCCGGATCGCGCTGCACGCCCAAGGCTTCGGTCGACCCCGCCCCAGCGCCCGCCAGGTCACGATGCGCGACGTGCAGCACCTGATCACGCGGCTGGGGCAGTTCCAGATCGACACCATCAACATCGTCGAGCGGGCCCACTACTTCCCGTTCTATTCCCGTCTGGGGTGCTACGACAAGGCCCTGGTCGACCGGGCCCTGTCGCGGCCGCCGCGCCGCCTGTTCGAATACTGGGGACATGCCGCCAGCGTCATCGACATTGAGCTCCAGCCCGCCCTGCGGTGGCGGATGGCACGCAATACCGAACGGTGGGGGCCGGGTCTGGACACGGTGCTGGCCTCGCACCCGGGGCTCGACCGGATGGTCCTGGACGAGCTCGCCACCCGCGGCCCGCTGACCGCCCGCCAGATCGAGTACGACCAGGCCGAACGCGCACGAGACCAGTGGGGCTGGAACTGGTCGGCCGCCAAGTCGGTGCTGGAATCGCTGTTCTCCATGGGCCAGATCACCTCGGCGGGACGCAACGCCTCCTTCGAACGTCTCTATGACCTGCCGCACAAGGTGATTCCGGGCCGGGTGCTGGACACCCCCGACCCGACCGATGAGCAGTCCGCCGACGAGCTGGTGCGGCGCGCTGCCCAGGCGCTGGGCGTCGCCAGTGCCACCTGCCTGGCCGACTACTTCCGGTTGCGGCGCGACACCACCGAGCAGGCGATCACCCGGCTGGTCAGCGACGGCCACCTGGTTCGTGCGTCGGTGGACGGCTGGAAGCGTCCCGTCTGGCTGTGGCAGGACTACGTCGTGGGGGGCCGCGCCCGGGTGCCGCGACCGGTCCGGGCCCGGGCCCTGGTCAGCCCCTTCGACTCCCTGGTCTTCGAACGCCGGCGTGCCGAGGAGCTGTTCGGGTTCCACTACCGCATCGAGATCTACGTGCCCGAGCCGCAACGTCAGTACGGCTACTACGTGCTGCCCTTCCTGCTGGACGAGGAACTTGTCGCCCGGGTCGATCTCAAGGCCGACCGCGCCACCAGCACCCTGCTCGTCCGGGCCGCCTGGTACGAGGCCGCGGCCAGCGCGTCCGTCGAACGGATCGCCGTCGAACTGGCAGCCGAGTTGGGCGAACTGGCCCAGTGGACCGGCTGCGAACGGGTGGTCGTCCAGCCCCGGGGAGACCTGGCCGAGCGACTTTCGGCTGCCGTCGGTTCCGGGTGGGGACCCCATGACGCGTAGCCTCTAGGATGGAATGGTGCCTCCCTGCGGAAGTGGGGACGAGTCTCCTTAGACAGAAGGAAGCCAAGTGAGCTTTATCGATCGTCTGCTCAACACCGGCGACGGGAAGATGCTGAAGAAGCTGTCCCGTATTGCCGATCAGGTCAACTCCATCGAAGAGGACTTCGAGGAGATGACCGACGCCGAGCTGCGTGCCATGACCGACGAGTTCAAGGAGCGGCTCGAGAACGGCGAAACCCTGGATGACATCCTGCCCGAGGCCTTCGCCACCGTCCGTGAGGCCTCCCGCCGGGTGCGCGGCCAGCGTCACTTCGACGTGCAGGTGATGGGTGGGGCAGCGCTGCACCTGGGCAACATCGCCGAGATGAAGACCGGTGAGGGCAAGACCCTGGTGGCGACCCTGCCGTCCTACCTGAACGCGCTGACCGGCAAGGGCGTCCACGTCATCACGGTCAACGACTACCTGGCCAAGTACCAGTCCGAGCAGATGGGCCGGGTGCACCACTTCCTGGGCCTGGACACCGGCGTCATCCTCACCTCGATGACCCCGGCCGAGCGTCGCCGTGCCTACAACGCCGACATCACCTACGGCACCAACAACGAGTTCGGCTTCGACTACCTGCGCGACAACATGGCGCTCAGCAACGACGACCTGGTGCAGCGTGGCCACCACTTCGCCATCGTCGACGAGGTCGACTCGATCCTGGTCGACGAAGCCCGCACCCCGCTGATCATCTCCGGCCCGGCCGAGGACAACCAGCAGTGGTACCCCGAGTTCGCCAAGCTGGTGCTGCGCCTGAACCGTGACCGCGACTACGAGGTGGACGAGAAGAAGCGCACCGTGTCGGTGCTGGCTCCCGGCATCGCGGCCGTCGAGGACCGTCTGGGCATCGAGAACCTCTACGAGTCGGCCAACACCCCGCTGATCGGTTACCTGAACAACGCCATCAAGGCCAAGGAGTTGTTCAAGAAGGACAAGGACTACGTCGTCATCGACGGCGAGGTGCTGATCGTCGACGAGCACACCGGCCGTTCGCTGGCCGGGCGTCGCTACAACGAGGGCCTGCACCAGGCCCTCGAGGCGAAGGAAGGGGTGACGATCAAGGACGAGTACCAGACCCTGGCCACGATCACCCTGCAGAACTACTTCCGCATGTACGACAAGCTCTCGGGCATGACCGGCACGGCCAAGACCGAGGAGTCGGAGTTCCAGAAGATCTACGGCCTGGGCGTCATCCCCATTCCGACGAACCGGCCGATGGTGCGCCTCGACCAGAAGGACCTGATCTACCGCACCGAGGACGCCAAGTACGACGCCATCATCGAGGACGTCACCGAACGCCACGAGAAAGGCCAGCCGGTGCTGATCGGCACCGCCTCGGTGGCGAAGTCGGAGCGCATCTCGGCGGCCCTGAAGAAGGCCGGCATCCCGCACCAGGTGCTGAACGCGAAGCACCACCAGTCCGAGGCCGCCATCGTCGCCCTGGCCGGGCGCAAGGGCGCGGTCACGGTGGCCACCAACATGGCCGGTCGCGGCACCGACATCATGCTGGGTGGCTCCTCGGAGTTCCTGGCAGACCAGGTGCTGAAGGAGAAGGGCCTGGACCCGGTCGAGACCCCTGACGAGTACGAAGCCGAATGGGAGCAGACCCTCGAAGAGATCGAGGTGCAGACCAAGGCCGAACACGAAGAGGTCGTCGAGGCCGGCGGCCTGTACGTGATCGGCTCCGAACGCCACGAGTCGCGCCGCATCGACAACCAGTTGCGTGGCCGCTCCGGTCGTCAGGGTGACCCCGGTGAGAGCCGTTTCTACCTGTCGCTGCAGGACGACCTGATGCGCCTGTTCCAGCCGGAGGTCATCGAACGGGCCATGCTCACCTTGAAGGTGCCCGAGGACCAGCCCATCGAGCACAAGTGGATCTCGTCGTCCATCGAGAATGCCCAGAAGCAGGTCGAGGCGCAGAACTTCGAGATGCGCAAGAACGTGCTGAAGTACGACGACGTCATGAACCGCCAGCGCCACGCCATCTACGGCGACCGGCGCCAGGTGCTGGACGGTGCCGACGTCGAGGAGCAGTTGCGCGACACCGTCAGCCGGGTGGTCGAGGACACCGTCCGGGGCCGCACCGAGGGCTTCCACGACGAGTGGGACCTCGAGAACCTGGTCACCGACCTCAGGACGCTGTACCCGGTCGGACTGGACACCGACGAGATCGAGGAGGTCACCGAGCAGGACGCCCTGGTCGAGGCCTTCGTCGAGGACGCCCAAAAGGCCTACGACAAGCGCGAGGAGTCGCTCGGCGAGGACACCATGCGGGAACTCGAACGGCAGGTGCTGTTGACCGTGCTGGACCGCAAGTGGCGTGAGCACCTCTACGAGATGGACTACCTGCGCGAGGGCATCGGTCTGCGCGCCATGGCCCAGCGCGACCCGTTGGTCGAGTACCAGCGCGAGGGCGGCCTGATGTTCAACTCCATGATGGAGGCGTTCATGGAGGAGGTCGTCGGGTACCTGTTCAACCTCGAGGTGAAGACCGAGGTCGAGGGCGTCGGTCTGGTCGACCAGCCGAACCTGCCCACCCCGAGCGCCCCGGCCGACGAGGACGTCCCCGTCAAGCCGTTGGCCAAGGGCCTGGGCGGCCGCAAGGCTGCGAACCTCAGCTACAGCGCCCCCGACGAGCAGGGCGGCACCGAGGTCAAGCGTGAGGCCACTGCGGCACGGTCGAAGCGCCCGTCGCGGCGTCCGGCGGCCAAGGGGGCACCGGCCAAGGCGGCACCGGCCAAGGCGGCACCGGCCAAGGTGACGGCGGCCGCCACGGCGTCCGGGTCGGCGGGTACGAGCACGGCGACGGCCGAGGCGGACGAGCCGAAGAAGTTCGCGGGCACCGGGCGCAACCAGCCCTGCCCGTGTGGTTCGGGCAAGAAGTACAAGGCCTGCCACGGAGCCTGAGACCCGGCCCTAGCCGGGGCGGGTTGGCAGCAGTGGGCCCACGGGCGCCAGGCGGACACACGTCCACCGGCGCCCGTTGTGCTCCATGCGGCAGACGAAGGTCTGGCGTCGGCCCCGGCGCTGCACCGTGAAGGAGCCCTCGACGGCACGCTCGGTGGCCAGGTCGCCGCGGGCCGCCAGCAGCGTCGCCGAGGACCAGTCGAGGAGCGCACGCCACTGCTCGAGGGCCGTCTCGACGTCGAGGGTGACGGCCCGTCCCAGACCCGCACGGCCGCGGCGCCGCTGCAGGAACTCCAGCACGGAACGCGCCAGGTGGGCGACCAGGGTGCTGGCCGCCTGACGATGGTCGGCGCCGTCGGTCTCGGCGACGAGTTCGGTGACGACCAGGCCGTCGGCGGCCAGGACGACGTGGGTGGGGACAACAGCCCCGGGGCGCAGTGGTGCTGGGATCTCGGACATGGCCCCAGCCTGCGAACCGGACGAGCGCTGCGCAAGCAGTCCTGTGGACAACTCGCTCAGGCGAACAGCAGCAGCAGCCCGGCGCAGGTGTAGAAGACCATCACCAGCAGCAGTGGCACCTGGGCGGTGGTGCGACGTGCCGCCGGCAGCGTGCGCAGGGCGATGTCGTGGACCGCGGCGACCCCCAGCACGTGGCCACCCACGATGAGCAGCACCTGCGCCCAGGCCACCAGGCTGGCGTAGTCGTAGATGGCGCCGTTGACGCCCAGCTCGGCCGTGCCGAACCAGTTGTCGCCGCGCCCCAGGGGGTCCGACAGGTTGATCGCCACCCGCTGCCCCTCGATGATCAGCAGGGTGGCGTAGTGGGCCAGGGCGTAGGCCGCCACGATCGGCACCAGCGAGCGTCCCAGGGAGTCGAGCTGTGGGCCCCGGTCGGTGATGCCCGAGGCGCGGGCGACGACCAGCGCACCCACCAGGTAGGTGCCACCGACCAGCAGCAGGCAGCCGAGCAACCCCACCGAACCCCAGAAGACGCTGGGCAGCGACGAGGACTGGACAGCGCGCACCCACCAGACCCCCCCGCTGAGCGAGTCGAAGGCGGTGCCGCCGAGCAGGACGCAGCAGAGCGCCCACAGGCCCCGGGGTGGCTCAGCGCTGGAGACCTGCCGCAGGGGACTGGTCAGGCCGATGACGCCGTCACGTCGCTGCCACGGGCTCAGCAGGGCCACCGCCCCGGCGTAGGCCTCGAACGGGTCAGCCGAGGCCAGCCAGCGACCGCCGCGGACCAGCGCCCCCGCGATCGTCCACAGGGCGTAGCCGAGGACCCACCACCTCAGCACAGCGGTGGTGGCGCGGTCGGGCTGGACCAGTTCCAGCCAGGTGAAGGCGACCAGGGCCGCGGCAGCAGGGTAGAGCCCCAGCGCTGTCGGCCGGTCGGCGTCGGGGCGGTGGGCACCACGCCAGGCCATCAGGGTGCGCACCGGTGAGAGGGTGCGCCACGCCCGGCCGAGGAGCAGCGAGACCGGCACCAGGCCCACCCAGATCCAGACGAACAGGTAGCCCGGGAACGGGTTGCTGATCTTGTCGGGGCCGAGCAGCAGGGCCACCAGGGCCACGGCCGTCACGGCAGCGACCAGCAGTCGGGCGACCCACAGCAGCACCGGGTGGTCGACCAACCGGGTCAGACCGGGCAGGGGGCGTCCGGCCGGATGCTCCCAGCGGGGCTCACGCCACGCCCACACCAGCAGGACGAAGGTGATCGCCACCGCCACCGCGGCACCGACGACGACCAGTTCGAAGGGCAGTGGCAGGTCCTGCCGTGACCCCACCCCGTGCAGCGGCACCAGTCCAGCGGGACTCACTGCGCGTCACGCACGACGACCTGGGCGACCAGCTTGGTCGGGTCATGGGTCTCGAGTTCGAAGGTGCCGACCAGGTCGGCGACGAATGACAACGAGGCCGGGACGCCGGGGCTGGCGTCGATGGTCTGGTCGTAGCCGTGCAGGTGGACGTGCAGGGCGGCGTCGGAGTCCACGGTGACGGTGACGGTCGCGCCCTGGGCGACCTCGACCTTGACCGCATTCGGCGTGAGCACCCCGTCCCGGTAGGTGACCGCGATGGTGACGTCCTCCGGGGGCTTGGCCTCGGTCGCCTGGTCGCCACAGCCGGCGAGCAGCACCGCTGCGGCGCTGCCTCCCACCGCCGTGGCGAGGAACGATCGGCGGCTCGCACGCATGGTCAGCACTCTCCTGGGGGACGATTCCGTGCCGAAGACACCCCCCGGCAGGCTAGTTTTGATCCTAGCCCGCCGCTGTGGTGGGCCCAGAATGCTGCAGGGCGCCGGACACGGTGACCGGGAAGGACATGCGATGACCGGGGTCCTCGTCTGCATCCCCGCCGACCGCGACGATCCGCAGGCGCTGTTCGCCGGGCCGGTGCCGGCCATCACCGCCAACCAGGCCCTGTACGAGACCCTCGACTACGGCCCCGACGCGGACGAGGAGGCCGAGTACGCCGCCCTGGTCCTGGCTTCGGTCTGGGCGCTGACCCGGCACGGTCAACGCTTCGTGGTCACCGCCGAGGTCGACCCCGGCCAGATCGGTGTCGGCGAGGAGGCCGACAACGGGGGAGTCATCGTCACCGGTCTGCGCCGCAACCAACTGGTCGCCTGCTTCGCTGACGAGTCGGCTGCCCTCGCGCAGTCCGCGGCTGCGGCCGTGACGGGCCAGGGCATCGACGAGGCCTGGGCGCACGAAGAGGTGTCCGCGTTGCTGCAGCACGAACTGCTGTGGCACACCATCGAGGAATGGGGAGTCTGATGGCACCACGCTCAATCTGGAAGGGTGCGATCTCGTTCGGCCTGATCACGATTCCGGTCAAGGTCTACGGAGCCACCGAGGAAAAGGACATCAGCTTCAACCAGGTGCATCCGGCCGACGGTGGCCGGATCAAGTACAAGCGGGTCTGCGAGAAGTGCGGCGAGGAGGTCCCCTTCGCCGAAATCGCCAAGGGCTACACCGCCGCCGACGGCAGGGTCGCCATCCTGGAGAAGTCCGACTTCGACGAGCTGCCGCTGTCGTCCAACAAGTCCGTCGAGGTCGTCCAGTTCGTCGAGGCCGAGGCGGTGGACCCCACCTACTTCGCCAAGACCTACGTGCTGGAGGCCGAGGGGTCGGGCGGCAAGCCCTACGTGCTGCTGCGTGACGCCATGGTGAAGACCGGACGGGCCGCGGTGGTCAAGGTCTCACTGCGCCAGCGCGAGTCGGTGGCGCTGATCAGGGCCCGGGACAATGTGCTGGTGATGCACACCATGCTGTGGCCCGACGAGATCCGCGACGTGAGCTTCGCCGAACCACCCGGCGACGTGAAGGCGTCCAAGGCCGAGGTGGCCATGGCAACCTCCTTCATCAACGAGTTGGAGTCCGAGTTCGACCCGACCGAGTTCACCGACTCCTACCGGGAGGCACTGGAGAAGGTCGTCGAGGCCAAGCTGTCGGGCGTGCCGATGGCCGAAGCGGATCAGGAGGAGGGGGAGACCGCCGAGGTGGTCGACCTGGTGGCGGCGCTCAAGGCGTCGGTTGCCGCGGCAAAGAAGAAGCGTGAGGCTGCTGCCGAGGCCTCCAAGAAGAAGGCGGCTGGCTGATGATCGCGCGTATCCACCTCGATGACGAAGCCGAGGCGACGAAGTTGGCCGAGGCCCTCGACGGCCGCGGCCACGAGGTGGCCATCATCAAGGAACGCTTCGCCGGTGAGGACGACGGGGAGGCCGTCAGCTTCGTCGTGTGCACCCCCGCAGACCAGAACGTCCTCGCCGACCTGATCGGCGAGGACGTCTTCGTGGAGTACGACTGAGGGCAGCTGCCCCCGACGGTGGGGCGGTGGGTCAGGCCCGCTGGGCCAGGTAGTCCTTGCCCACCTGCTCCTGGGCGTCCAGGGCCCGCTTGGCGACCGGGGCGGCCTCCTGCTCGAGCTTCTTGCCCAGCAGCGGGATCTTGACGCTCATGTCGGCCTCGTAGACCACCTCGGTGCCCTGCCCGCCCGGACGCAGCACCGCCGTGCCGGAGACGTTGACGGGCATCTTGTCGACGGTCATGGTCAGGGTGCCGTTGCGGGTCCCGTCGGCGGCGGGTTCACCCCAGGTGATGATCTGGTTCAGCGGCAACACGGCACCGATGAACTTCTGCACCTGCGCTGGGGCGGGCAATTTCATGTTGACGGTGGTGGTGTTGCCGTCCACGGCAATGGTGCGTTCCTTGGCGCCGAACCGGTCGCAACAGGCAGCGAGGTAGGCCTCGTCGGTCATCATGGCGAAGACCTGGTCGGGGGTGGCGGCATAGGACTGCTGGGAGTTGATCTGCATGGTTCCCATTGTGGCCGACCGGGACGGCCCGGCGGGCGAGGTCCGGCGGGAATCCACCCCCGGGGGTCGGCCCATCCTGAGGGGTGGGGGTGCGGCATGATGTTGGCATGCGCATCGACCTGCACACCCACTCGACCGTCTCCGACGGCACCGACACCCCCACGGCCCTGGTGCACAAGGCCCATGATGCCGGGCTGGACGTCATCGCCCTGACCGACCATGACACCTTTGACGGCATCAGCCAGGCGGTCGAGGCCGGCAAGCGGCTCGGGGTCACGGTGGTGCGCGGTGTCGAGATGAGTTGCGAGGTCGACGGTTCCTCGGTGCACCTGCTCGGGTACGGCTGCGATGCCTCGAACCGGGCGCTGGCGGCCGAACTGGCCAAGAACAGGGCCGGACGCGCCGGCCGGCTGCAGGCATTTGCCGATCGCTTCACCGAGCTCGGGATGCAGCTCAGCGTCGCCGACATCAAGGAGCAGTCGGGGCTGTCGCCCTCGGTGGGGCGCCCCCACGTGGCGGACGCGCTGGTCAAGAAGGGCTACGTGGCCGACCGTCGGGAGGCCTTCGAGACGTGGCTGGCAGATGACAAGCCGGGTTACATCGGTCGTTACTCGACCCCGCTGGAGGACGGCATCGACCTGGTCCACGGGGCCGGCGGGGTGGCCGTGCTGGCCCACCCCTGGGGACGCAACAGCCGTGACCACCTCACGGTGGAGTACATCGAGCAGTTGGTGCGCGACCACGAGCTGGAGGGCATCGAGGTCGACCACGTGGACCACGACGAGGAGACCCGCAGCCTGCTGTTCGACATGGGGGCCCGGCTCGGACTGATCCGCACCGGTTCCAGCGACTACCACGGCACCGGCAAGCAGGGGGTGCCGCTGGGTCTGAACACGACCCGTGAGAGTGCCTACCGCGAGCTGGTGGTCCGCATTCGCCGCCGCGGGGGCAAGGTCTGAGCATCGCCACTGGCTAGAGTTGTCCCCGGCCCGCCGGCAGGGGTGGGTCAGGCGTTCCAGCAACCGGGAAGAAGACGATGAGCGTGACCGAGGACAGCAGCACCACCATGGCGGGCGAGGACACCACCGGCGACGAGATCGCGCAGAGCTCGAGCGGTGCGTCCCTGGCCCGGTCGGTGGCACGCAGCGCCCAGATCGCCGCCGACATCCGCGTCAATCCCGGCCGCTACCGGATGCTCACCGGGGATCGACCCACCGGCAACCTGCACATTGGCCACTTCTTCGGCTCGCTGCAGAACCGGGTGCGGCTGCAGCAGTTGGGCATCGACTCCCTGGTGCTGATCGCCGACTACCAGGTCATCACCGACCGCGACGGCGTCGGCCAGATCCGCGACCGGGTGTACTCGCTGCTGGCCGACTACATTGCGGCGGGGCTCGACCCCGAGGAGTGCACCATCTTCGCGCACTCCGCGATCCCGGCGCTGAACCAGCTGATGCTGCCGTTCCTGTCGATCGTCACCGACGCCGAACTGCGCCGCAACCCCACCGTCAAGAGCGAGCTGGAGGCGACCGGGGATCGTCCGATGTCTGGCCTGATGCTGACCTACCCGGTGCACCAGGCCGCCGACATCCTGTTCTGCAAGGCCAACCTGGTGCCGGTCGGCAAGGACCAGTTGCCGCACCTGGAACAGGCCCGGGTGATCGCCCGTCGTTTCGATGAACGCTACGGACGCGCCGACGCGGCCAGGCCGGTCTTCCCGCAACCGGAGGCGCTGCTGAGCGAGGCCACCAACATCCTGGGCATGGATGGGGCCAAGATGAGCAAGTCGCGGGGCAACACCATCGAGTTGGGATTTGACGCTGACCAGACCGCCAAGCTGATCAAGAAGGCCACCACCGATTCGCAGCGCCACATCACCTACGACCCCGACAACCGTCCCGAGGTGTCCAACCTGGTCATGCTGGCCGCGCTGTGTCTGGACCGCACCCCCGAGTCGGTGGCCGAGGAGATCGGCGACGGCGGCGGCGGTGGACTGAAGAAGCTGGTCACCGAGGCCGTCAACGAGTTCTTCGCCGGGCACCGTGCCCGACGAGCGGAACTGGTCGCCGACCCCGGCTATTTGGAGCAGGTGCTGGCCGCCGGCAACACCCGGGCCAACCAGATCGCCGAGGCGACCCTGGCCGAGGTGCGCCAGGCCATGCAGATGGTCTACTGAGCGGCTGCCGTCTCGACCTGCTCGGCGCCGGCCTGGCCGGCGCCACGGGAGCGGCGGCGGCGACGACGCGGACGATCCGAGGCCTCGACGTCCGAGCTCGGGGCCGGCTCGGCCGCGATGGGTTCGGCGGCGGTGGCGGTGGGGGTGGCGGCAGCCGTGCTGGCCTCGCCGTCGACCGGCTCGCCGTTGCGCAGCCGACGACGGTTCCGCTTGGGCCGCTCGCCCCGCTCCTTGCGCTCCTCCCGGTGACGACCGTGGTGGTCCTTGCCCTTGTGTCGCTCGCCCTCGTCCTTGGGCTTGGGGGGCTGCAGGCGTCCCTTGGTGCCCTCGGGAATGTCGAGGTCGGTGAACAGGTGAGGGCTGCTGGAGTAGGTCTCGACCAGGTTCTCGAAGTCGAGTTCCAGTGACTTGTTGATGACCTTCCAGCGGGTGACGTCTGCCCAGTCGACCAGGGTCACGGCGACGCCCTTCGCGCCGGCCCGGCCGGTGCGGCCGATGCGGTGCACGTAGGTCTTGTCGTCCTCGGGGCACTCGTAGTTGATGACGTGGCTGACGCCTGAGATGTCGATGCCGCGCGAGGCGACGTCGGTGGCGACCAGCACGGTGATCTTGCCCTCGCGGAACTTCTTCAGCGCCTTCTCGCGGGCGGCCTGATTGAGGTCGCCGTGGATGGAGCTTGCCGGGAAGCCGCGGTCCTCGAGCTCATCGGCCAGCCGCTGCGCCGAACGCTTGGTGCGGGTGAAGATCATCACCTTTTCCACGTCGCGGGACTGCAGGATCTTGCCGACGACCTCGGGCTTGTCCAGGTCATGGGCCTGGTAGACGAACTGGGTGGTGTCGGGCACGGTGGCGTGGGCGTCGTGGCCCTCGGCGCGAATGTTGACCGGGCGCGACAGGTGCGCGCGGGCCAGGGCGACGATCTGCGACCGCATGGTGGCCGAGAACAGCAGGGTCTGGCGGCCCTTGGGAGTGCGTGCGAGCAGCCGCTCCACGTCGGGCAGGAAGCCCAGGTCGAGCATCTCGTCGGCCTCGTCCAGCACCGCGATCTGCACCGCCGACAGGTCGAGGGAACCACGGTTGGTCAGGTCGAGCACCCGACCGGGCGTGCCGACGACGACGTCGACCCCGTCAGCGAGGGCCTCGAGCTGCGGTTCGTAGGCGACGCCGCCGTAGACGGTCAGCACCCGGACCTTGCGCAGCGAGCCCGCGATGGTCAGGTCGCGGGAGACCTGCATGGCCAGTTCGCGGGTCGGGCACAGGATCAGCGCCTGCGGCTTGCCGGGGTGCTTGAAGTCCTCGCCCTGGTGCTGCGGGGGAGTGACCCGCTGCAGGACGGCCACGCCGAAGGCGAGGGTCTTGCCGGTGCCGGTGCGGGCCTGGCCGATCATGTCGAGTCCGTCGATGGCCAGGGGCAGCGCCATCGCCTGGATCGGGAACGGGTGGACGATGCCGGCATCGGCCAGCGCCTGGGTGATCTCGGGCAGGACGCCGAGGTCTGCGAAAGTGGTGGTGTCTTCGTCCGTGAGGGACGCTTCGGTGATGGAATTCAGGATCGTGCCTTCGGTCGTCCGAGGCTTGACCTGACCGGATCTTCCTCGGTTGTGTGCACTGTCGCGCGCGGAACAGCAGTGGTCGTGCGACGGGCTCTGCCGGTTCTCGGCGTGCCGCGTCGTCCGCGAATACTCAGGCGACAGAGGTCGGACATGCTGCCCAACCAGTGACAGTCTAGCCGCCCCGGCCTGTGAGACCCATTTTCCGGATACGGCGGCGCTAGCCTGTGCCTGTGACTGCGACCTCATCTGACGACATCGCCATCGCTGGTCTCTACGGCACCGGGTGGTTGCTGTGCTACGAGTCGCTGGCCGAGTTGGCCGGTCTGGCGCCCACCACCATGGAGGCCCTGGGCGTGGCGCGCTCGTCGTCGGCGGTGGTGGACGCGGCTCGCACCTGTCTGGCGCTGGTGCCTGAGGAGCAGGCGGACCACTGGGTCGGCTCGACGCGCAGCGCACTTGCCTCGGTGCAGCGGCACACGCCATCGGCCAGCTGGGCGGAGGCGCTGCTGAAGAACGTGCTGCTCTTTGGTGCCGGGATGGACCTGGCCGATCACACCAGTGCGCAGTGGCCCCCGGCGGTGGCGGCGGTGCTGGAACACAATCCTGGCCGGGAGTTGGCCGAGCTGCTGACCCAGACCCTGTCCGACCTGGAGCTCGACGACGAGCAGGTCTCGCGCACCAGTCTGTTCGGACGACGGGTCGTCGCCGAGCTGTCGGCCCAGGCGCAACGCATCGTTTCGCGCGACACCCGGCTCATCCGCGCCCTCACCGGTGTCGAGGGCGGGACCACCGACGAGGTGTCCCGGGCCGTCGAGCTGCTGCAGACGCTGGTGGAGGGTGCGGCACAGCGCATGCTGGCGCTGGGGTTCCAGCCCTGAGGCGGTCTGGTGGGCTCGGAGTCGGGCGGATACACGGGTGGCGCGGGTCTACCCGGTGGTCCCGGTTCCAGCCCTGAGGCGGTCTGGCCAGCCACGCCTGACCGGATACCCGGGTCGCGCGGGTCTACCCGTGGTCCTTGCCGGGTAAATCGGCGCAAGCGGGGTAAATCGGCGCAAGGGTTAATCGGCGCAAGCGGGGTAAATCGGCGCAGTCCGGGTGAATCCTCAGGGCCGATGATCGTGCAGGCCGAGCGGACTCGTGCATGCCGGCCGAGGTCGACGCGGACTGCAAGCCGAGGCGGTTGCTCTGCTCAGGCGGCGGGACGCCGTCCCCGGGCGCGTTCGAAGGCGCGCTCAATCTTGGCCTTCATCAGTTCGGGGTGTCGCACCTCGTGCTTGTTCCACCGCACCACGATCCACCCGAGGTCCTCGATCCGTTCCTGCCGACGCTTCTCCTTCCAGAAGACGTCGGCCGGTGACTGTCCGGGCGCGGCCAGCTCCTGGTACTTGCCCTCGCCGTCGTATTCGCCGATGACGCCCAGTTCGGGCCAGGCGAAGTCGACGGTCGCGGTCACGACACCACGCTCGTCGACGATGTCGTACTGCTGGACCGGTTCTGGGATGCCGAGTGTTCGCATGTTCCAGCGGCTCACCGACTCCATGGGGCTCTGGGACAGTGCCGACGCGAACTGGGCCATGGCACGGGCGGCACCCATGCCGTGGCGGCCGGGCAACGCGGCCATGACCTGGACGATGTCCTGCTGGAGCTGGTCACTACCGTGCGCCCCGGACGCGCGCCATCGCGCCGCCTCCCAGGTGATGACGGCAGCGCGCCCGGGCCTGAACCGGGCCAGGTCGACCACGGTCCTCGCGATGGTGGTGAGGCGGTGGCCGTTGACCACGGTCTCATGGTCGTGCGCCAGGGGTGCCGAGCGGATGGTCCGGGTGGCACGCTGCCAACTGGTGCCGTCACCGGGGACGGTGATCTGGACGGTGCGTGGAAATCCTGCGACGGGCAGGTCGTGGATGAGGGCGGCGCTCTCCAATGCGAGTGTGTCGCCACGACAGCCATGGACGAGGGCGAGATGTCGGGCGGCCTCGTCGAGCACCTCGCCGACGACGTAGGCGCCCCGGCCCACCCGCGTCAGTCGACCCGCAGCGACGGCCGCCGTAATGTGGTGGGTGCTCATGCCCTGGGCCAGAAGTTCTGCCGTGCTGAAAACCTGCATGACCCCAGCCAACCTGCAGGTCCCGCCGGTGCAACAGGGGTCTGGTGTTGTCCATCCGGGCCCAGGTGTCGTCCATTCGGGCGAAGTGGTGTCCGCCTCGTCGACGGGGTAGGAATCAGCCTAGGGGACCGCCCGCCGGGTCCCGTTTACCCGGGCTGGCTCGATCTACCCGGGATAGCCTGATTTACCCGGGGAGGACGCCGGGTAAATCACTGCAGCCCGGGTAGATCACTGGAACCCGGGTAATCCAAAGAGGTCAGACGGAGCCGAAGCCGACCTTGCGGGCGTTCTCGGGGCCGAGGTCGATGTAGCCGATGGACTGCGCGGGCACGATCACCCGGCGTCCCTTCTCGTCGCTGAGGTCGAGCAGGCCGTTGCTGGCCAGCGCGTCGGACAGCTTCTTGCTGACCTCCTCGCCGGTCAGGGTCGACTCGATGCTGACCTCGCGGGTCACGTTCAGAATTCCGATCTTGATGTCCACGTGCCCCAACGTACCGGGTGGCAGCAGCGTCCAGCGCCAGTCCGCCCCATGATTCGCGTCCAGCGGACAACGGCGCGGTCGACAGCTTGCCGCGTGGTCAAAGGCGGCGTGTTCACGTTCCCGGTGGTGGAGCTCACGCCGGGGCTCGTTGCGTCGTCGCCCATCGGACGAGCTCCCGCTGCGACCCGTCGTCGGCCATCGGGTGAGCTACCCGCTGCGGCCCGTCGTCGCCCGACTGGTGAGCTACCGCTGCGTCGTCTCATCGGGCAGCGGGCGTGCTACCCGCTGCGTTGCCTCGTCATCGTCGGGGTGCACCTGCGCCGCCGCGACGTCGACCGCCGCCACAGCCGCGTCACCGACCGGTTCCACGCGGGCCAGGCACACCGAGATGTTGTCCCGCCCGCCCTGGCTGTTGGCCCAGCCGACCAGCGCCCGGGCCAGGACGTCGGGGCCGTCGCCGGGCGGCATGGCATGCCAGAACTGGCGCAGCAGGGTGGCCATGGAGGCTGCCTCTGAGGCGTAGTTCCACAGCCCGTCGCTGCACACCATCAACCAGCCCGGTCCCTCGACGCGGTGGGCCACCGTCCGGGGCTTCAGGTCGGTGGCCTCGGGGCCGAGCCACTTGGTGATGGCGTGGGCATGGGCGGAGTTCTCGGCCTCCTCGCGGGTCATGCCCAGTTCCATCTGCGTCTGGGCCACCGAGTCGTCGGTGCTCACCTGCACCGCAGCGCCACGGTCGGGCAGCCAGTAGGCGCGGGTGTCGCCGATGTTGGCCACGGCGACGGTGTCCTGTTCGACGACGGCGGCGACCAGGGTGCAGGAGCCGGCGAGGCTGCCGTCAGCCCCGTCTGCCAGCACGGCACGATTGGCCGACTCGAAGACCTGGCTGAAGATCTCACCGGCCTGGCCGAAGTCGAAGAGTCCCTTGTCCAGCCGCGATGCCAGCAACTCGGTCACGACGGTGGACGCCGTCAGCGAGGCACGGTCGGCATTCGGGGAGGACGAGACCCCGTCGCTGACCACCAGTACGCCACGTCGTCCGCCCGGGGCCGCCCACAGCGAAATGGCGTCCTGGTTGAGGTGGTGACGCCGACCCACGTCGGTGGAACCTGCCAGCCACGGCGCCGCGCTGGTGGTGTAGTCACGTCGCATCGGATTGAGCGCGCTCAGGTCGCGGGTGTCGCCCTGCGCGTCATCCTGGCCCTGGCCCATCAGTATCCCCCTCGTGCGACGCCGCCGGTGCAGCGCCCATCGTCGACAACGTAGTTCATCACGCCGAGGGCTCGTCGGGCCACATGGGCAGGGGCGCCGCCTCGCCGGCCTCCAGCATGGACGCCCACAAGTCCCCGTGTTGCTCGAGCCGAGCGGGAATCTCGCCGATGGTGAAGGACAGGTCGTCGCCTGGGCCGACCGCCGCGACCTCGTCCCAGGTCACCGGCGTCGAGACCCGCGGCTGCTCGCGTCCGCGCACCGAGTAGACGCTGACCGTGTTGCGGTCCCCACGGTTCTGCAGGTGGTCCCAGTAGATCTTGTGGCCCCGGGCCTGCTTGGCCATCGTGGTGGTGAACCGGTCGGGATGCTCCGCGGCAAGCCGTGCCCCCAGCCGGCGCACCTGTTCCACGACGTCTCGCCACGGCGCCGGCTCGATGGCGGCCATCAACTGCAGACCCTTGGACCCGGTGGTCTTCACGTGGGGCAGCAGTCCTTCGGAGGCCAACGCGGTGGCGGCCATCAACGCCGCCTGGCAGGAGTCGTGCATGGTGATGCCCGGCCCGGGGTCGAGGTCGACCACCAGTGTCGTCGCCAGCACCGCGTCGTCCCCCTCCAGGGCGACGGGGGCCTGCTCAGTTCCAGCGTCCGGGAAGGGAGCGTCGGTGGTGCGCCACTGCGGCGTGTGCAGTTCGATGGACGACAGGTTCGCCAGCCAGACCAGGGTCGCGGGGTGGTCGGCCACGACGTAGTCAATGATCGAGTCCTGCGCCCGCACCTTGGCCGTCCGCACCCAGGCGGGGGCACCCTGGGGGGCGTTCTTCTCGTAGAAGGATTCCGAGTCGCTGCCATTGGGGTAGCGCAGCCGGGTGATGCAACGATCGGCCAGGTGCGGCAGCATGACGTCGGCGACGCCCAGGTAGTACTCGATCAGCTCGGCCTTGGTGGTCTGGTCGGGAAACAGCACCCTGTCCAGATTCGTCAGTTGCAGCACCCGGTCCCCGACCTGGGTACGAACCGGTGGTGTGGTCACAGGTGGCCCTTCGACATGTGTGCGACCTCAACGCTGCCACAGTTTCGTCCGCGATGGGGGTGACAACTTCTGTCGCAGGGTCGTGATTGCATGGTGACCGTGCACATCTCCGATCCCAGCAGCCAGCAGCCGACCACCGGTGCGGCGGGGCTGACCCCTGCCCACCGGCAGGTGGTGGCTGCGGCGGTGGACGAGACTGCCGGCCCGGTGCTGGTGGTCGGGGGTCCGGGAACCGGCAAGACCCACACCCTGGTGGAGTGCGCCGCGACCGCCCTGTCAGGCGGCTTGACCGGTCCCGAGGTGCTGCTGCTGACCACGACCCGTCCGCTGGCGCAGAGGCTGCGCAACGACCTGATGCGCCGCATTGGTGGAGCCCAGGTGGCGCCGCGGGTGATGACCGCCCACGCCCTGTCCCACGGCATCGTCAGCGACTTCCCGCTGCCTGAGGAGCCGCAGTGGAACCTGCTGACCGCTCCCGAGCAGGAATTCCGGTTGCGCGAGTTGCTGTCCCGCCACGACACCTCCCACTGGCCCGAGGACCTGCGCCGGGCGGCCAGCACCCGCGCGTTCGCCTCGGAGGTGCGGGCGGCGGTGGCAAGGGTGCGCCAACTGGGACTCGACCCCGAGGACGTCTCGGAACTGGGACGCGTCGCGGGCCGCCCCGAATGGGACGTGCTGGGCGCGTTCATGGGCGAGTACCTGGACGTGGTCGATGCCACCTTCGAGATGGACTACGCAGAGCTGGTCCACCGGGCCAGGCTTCGACTGCTCGACCCCGACATCCTGGCGGCGGTGGTACGCGCCACCCCGCTCGTCCTGGTCGACGACCTCACCGAACTCGACCCCAGCCAGGTGCAGTTGCTGGCCGACCTGGTGGCCGGTGGGTCGCGGCTGGTCGCCTTCGCCGACCCGAGCACCTCGGTCTACACCTTCCGCGGCGCCGGCGGGCTTGCCCTGAACCGGTTCGGGGACATCTTCGGTTCGCGCGCGCCGGCGTCCCGGGTCGACCTGCAGGTGGACCTTGACCGCGGACGCCACCTCACCGGCGCGCTGGCGGCGCTGGCGGCGAGGCTTCCCCGCAACGACGGCCAGGCCATCCCCGTGGCGGCCGGCGATGCCCTGCCCGGTCAGGTCCAGGTACGGATCCTGGATTCGCCCGGCGCCGAGATCGACCACATCGTCGACCAGGTTCGCGCGGCCCACCTCGAGCAGGGCTGGGCGTGGCACGAGATCGCGGTGATCACCCGTTCGCATCGCGGCGGTCTGCTGCCGATCGCTCGAGCACTGACCGCGGCCGGCGTGCCGGTGCAGCTGGCCGGCACCGACATCGCGCTGGGCGAGGCACCAGCGGTGCGCCCGCTGCTGGTGGCGCTGCGCGCCGTCATCGCCGACCGGGTGCCCGCCCAGGGGCCCGGAGCGGAGCTGCGCGAAGCCGGTGTGCCCGAAGCTGAGGTGCTCGACCCCGGGGCCGTGGTGACGGCCTCCTCGCCGGAGGACGCCGTCGCGCTGCTGAGGTCGCCGTTGGGCGGACTCGACAGCCTGGAGGTGCGGCGGCTGGGACGCCAGTTGCGCGCTGCGCACCCCGACCAGCCGCTGTCCTCGGGGCAGTGGTTCGCCCGCGCACTCGACGATGGCATGCTGCTGGCCGACCTGCCGGGGGAACCGGCCCGCAAGGCCCTCGAACTGTCGCAGCGGCTGGCCCGCGCCCAGCAGGTGCTCGACGACGCCGGGGACGCATCCGCGGTGCTGTGGGCGCTGTGGAACGGCACCCAGTGGGCAGCCCGCGCCGAGCGGGACGCGTTGTCGGGCGGCGATGCCAGTCCGGCGGCCAATCGTGACCTCGATACGGTGCGGGCCCTGTTCGACCTGGCTGCCCGCGACACCCAACTCGTCGGCACCCGATCGGTGCGCCAACTGCTCGAGGAACTGGTCACCCATCAGATTCCCGCCGACACCGCCCGCGAGTCGGACCTTGCCCGTCGGGGTGTCGAACTGTTGACCGCGCACCGGTCCAAGGGGCGCCGCTGGCCCGTGGTCGTGGTGGCGCAGGTGCAGGAGGGCATCTGGCCGGCCACCCGGCGCAAGGGCACCATCCTGGACGTCTCCCGGCTGACCCCTCAGGGGGTGGCCGAGCTGGAGCCCTACAGCAGGCTGATCGACGCCGAACGGCGCTCCTTCCTGCTCGCCTGCAGCCGCGCCACGCATCGGCTCTGGGTCAGTGCAGCGCAGGGCCACGAGGGGGAGGGTGACCAGGCGTCCCGGTTCCTGTCCGAACTGGGTGTGCCCGTCGACATCGTCCACGGACGACCCCAGCGGGCGCTGACCATGCCGGCCATGGTCGCGCGGCTGCGTCGCGCCGTGCTCGACCCGGAGTGCTCACCCGGCATGCGGGAAGCTGCGGCCACGCGACTGGCGCGGCTGGCCGCGTTGCGTGACCGGCGGGGTCGCCCCGTTGTGAGGGGAGCAGACCCGACCAGCTGGTGGGGGATCCACGACTACACCGAGGCCGCGGCCCCCGTCGTCGCGCCCGAGGACCCCGTGAAGCTGTCCGCCTCTGACCTGGCCACCCTGCAGGACTGCCCGCGCCTGTGGTTCCTGTCCCGTCGGGCCCAGGCCGAGGCCGGCCGGGGTGCCGCCGCCAGCATGGGTTCGGTCATCCACGCCCTGGTGGGGCACGCCCACAGCGACGACCTGGACCCCGAACAGCTGCAGGAACACCTCGGTGAGGTCTGGGACCAGATCCCGTTCGAGGCTGCCTGGTTGTCGGCCTCCGAACGTGCCGTGGCCGAGGAGGCGCTCACCCGCTACGTGAAGTGGGCCGAGCAGCGGGGCAGCACCCTGCTGGGCACGGAGGTGCCGTTCTCGACCCACGTCCAACTGGGGGAGGAGCGCATCCACCTCAAGGGCACGGTCGACCGCCTCGAACTGGATGGGCAGGGCAGGTTGCGGGTGGTCGACTTCAAGACCAGCAGGAGCAAGCCGACCAAGGCTGCCGCCGCCAGCGACGTCCAGTTGGGCCTCTACCAATTGGCCGCCACCGCCGGCGCCTTCGACCAGCTGGCCCCCGGCGTCACCGAGGTCGGCGGGGCAGAACTGGTCTACCTGCGCCTGGGCAAGGACTTCCCGGAGGTGATGCACCAGGCGCCGATCTCCGAGGAACCATGGCCGGGGGGACAGACCGAGTCGGAGGCCCCCAGCTTCATCCACGAGGCCGTCGCGCAGGCCGCCGACACCATTCGCGCGGAGCGCTTCGACGCGCAGCCCTGCACCCGGTGCCAGTTCTGCCCGTTCCGGGTCTCGTGCCCGACGCTGGCCACCAATCCGACGGTGGCCCGATGATCACCCAGCTGCCGACCCGACTCATGTCGCGTCCCGAGCAGGTCTCCGAAGCGCTCGGCATTCCCTTCAGTGACGAACAGTTGGCTGCGATCACCGCACCGCTGGAGCCGACGGTCATCATCGCCGGCGCCGGCTCGGGCAAGACGACGGTGATGGCCGCCCGCGTCGTGTGGTTGGTGGGTACCGGGCAGGTGAGCCCCGACCAGGTGCTGGGCCTGACCTTCACCCGCAAGGCCGCCGGGGAACTGGCCCAGCGGGTCCGTACCGCCCTGACCACCGCCGGGGTGCTGCGCGAGGGCACCGATGAGCAGGGCGAAGAGGTCATCATGACCTACGACGCGTTCGCCGGGCGGCTGCTGGCCGAGCACGGCCAACGCATCGGGGCCGAGACCGATCCGATGATGATCACCGGAGCCGCCCGTTTCCGGCTGGCCGACCGGGTCGTGCGGGAGGCACCGGGCCCGCTGCTCAGCCTGTCCCGGTTGCGGCCGGCGACCTTGGTGGAGCGGCTGCTGGCGCTGGACGCGGCGCTGTCGGCGCACCTGGTGAGCACCGATGAGGTCCGCGCCGATGCCGCCGTCGTCGCCTCCCGGCTCGCGATGGCCGCACCGAACCGGCGCGGGGACGTCTACCTGTCGGTGAAGAAGGCGCAGGGGGCCGTGGCCGAACGGCTGGAACTGCTCGACCTGGTGGACTCCTACGCGGCGCTGAAGAGGCAGCTGGGCCTGGTCGAGTTCGCCGACCAGATGGCGTTGGCGGCGCGGATCGTGGCCGAGGTGCCGGCCGTGGCAGGCATCGTGCGCGAACAGTTCCACGCGGTGCTGCTGGACGAGTACCAGGACACCAGCGCCGCCCAGGCCAGCCTGCTGCAGGGGTTGTTCGCGGGCGACCCCGTCGGTCACCCGGTGACCGCCGTGGGTGACCCGTTCCAGGCCATTTACGGTTGGCGGGGGGCGGCGGCCAGCAACATCCTGCACTTCCATTCCGATTTCCCCCGCCAGCGGGAGCCCTGTTTCGAGCCCGCGGTGAGGGTGCAGTTGAGCGTCAACCGGCGCAGCGGTCAACGCATCCTGGATGTCGCCAATGAGTTGGCCACCCCGCTGCGCAGCGATCCCATGCTGCGCAAGCACGACCAGACCGGGGCCGGTACGCCGCAGCCGCTGGTGGCCCCGCCGGACAAGCAGGGCGGCGAGGTGCGGGCCGCCAGTTTCACCACCTGGCCCGAGGAGTCCGGGTGGGTGGCCGATCGCATCGTCGACCTGCGCGGCCGGGGCCGGTTGGCGTCGTGGAAGGACTGCGCGGTGCTGCTGCGCCGCAACAGCGACATGGCCGAAATGTTCGCCGCTCTCAGCGACCGCGGCGTCCCCACCGAGATCGTGGGGCTGGGCGGCCTGCTGGAACTGCCCGAGGTGGCGGCTGTGGTCGCGACCCTTCGCCTGATCGATGACGTGACCGCCAACCCGGCGCTGGTGCACCTGCTCAGCGGTCCCCGGTGGCGCATCGGTCAACGTGACCTGGCCCTGCTGGGCCAGCGCGCCCGTGACCTGGCCGCCGGTTCGCGGGGGAGCGCTGAGCGGGACCGTGACCGCGACCTGTTCAGCGACCTGGCGCAGGCGCTCGCCGAGACCGACTCCTCAGACGTGCTGTCGCTGCTGGATGCGGTCGACGACCCGGGGGACCTGCCTTACTCGAGCCAGGCGCGCACCCGCTTCGCGGCGTTCGGGGCCGAGTTGGCCAGGCTGCGTCGCCACAGCGACGAGCCGGTCCTCGACCAACTCCGCCGGGTCATCGCCGTCCTGGGCCTGGACGTGGAACTGGCCACCGGCATGCCCGGATCCCCCGGCCCGGAGCAGTTGGCCGCCTTCACCGATGCCGTCGCCGGGTACGTGGATGTCGACGCCGAGGCAACCCTGTCGGGGCTGATCGACTGGCTGGACGCCGAACGCGACTTCGGGGTCAGCCTGGAACGAGCCACCCCGTCGGAGCGCAACTCGGTCAAACTGCTCACCGTGCACCGGGCCAAGGGCCTGGAGTGGGACGTGGTCTTCCTGCCAGGCCTGGTCGACAAGGTGTTCCCCAGTGACAGGGTCACCGACAACTGGACCTCGAACGCGGCCGCCCTGCCGGCGCACCTGCGCGGCGACGCCGACTCCATCCCGCAGGTCGCGGCGATGGACGAGCCGGGCATGAAGGCCTACGGGGACCAACTGTCGTCGGAGGCGCGGATGGCCGAGGACCGGCTGGGCTACGTCGCCGTGACCCGTGCCCGTGAGGTGTTGATCGCCAGCTGCCACACCTGGAAGCCGGGCGCCCAGAAACCGCGGGTGCAGTCGCCCTACTTCGAGGCCGTCGCGACCGAGGCCATCGCCCAGGGCCACGTGGACGCCGTCGCCCCACCCGAGGCCGCCACCAACCCGCTGGCCGGCCCCGACCAGGCGTTCGCCTGGCCGGTCCCGGCCAAGGCCGAGGAGCAGGCCAGACGCCGCGACGCGGCCGACCTCGTCGAGCGGGCACGTCAGCGTCATGCCGTCACCGGCGTGTGGGCCGATCCGGACCACCTGCCGCTGGACGAGCTCGCCGAGCTCGCCGACTGGGACGCCACGCTGGACCTGCTGGAAGCCGAGGCGATGGGCGCCCAGACGAAACTCCCGGAGCCGGACTCCCTGTCTGCCAGCATGCTGGTGATGGCCGGCCAGAACCCGTCGGCGTTCGCGCGCCAACTGGTGCGTCCGATGCCGCACCCGGCTTCGCGGGCAGCGGCGCTGGGCACCCGTTTCCACGCCTGGGTCCAGCGCCACTACGGACTGGCGCAACTGGTCGACCCCCTGGTCGAGGCCGGTGAGGAGGTGATCGAGTCCGACGCCCAGCTGGCGGCTCTGCAGGAGTCGTTCCTGGCATCGGACTGGGCCAGCCGGACCCCGGTGGCGGTGGAGGTGCCGTTCGCGCTGGTGCTGGGCAGCCAGGTGATCCGCGGGCAGATCGACGCCGCCTTTGATGCTGACGACGGGGTGCACCAGCACCTGCTGGTGGACTGGAAGACCTCCGAACGTGACGCCGATGACCTGCAGTTGGCCATCTACCGCCAGGCCTGGGCATTGGCCCGCGGCGTGGATCCCGTCACGGTCGACGCGGTCTTCGTCCACGTCAGGTCCGGACGCGTCCAACGGCCCGCGCACCTGGCAACACGTGAGGAGCTTGAGCAGCGACTCGTGGGCGGCATGAAGGCCCTGGACGAGCTGCGGACCGGCGGAGCGTGATCACCTCACCTGCCGGTACCTGCGCCGCGACGATGGGCCGGGGCACCGGTGTCGATTTCGATAGCCTCACAGGGTGAACCGACCCGATGACACCCTGCACAGCCCCCTGCACCGCGCCGGGGAGGCGCGGGTCGACCCGACGGTGCTGGTCGAGCGGTTCGCCGACCCCGCGTCACGGGTGCTGGTGATGGACCGCTCCACCGCCTACCGGATCGAGCCGGTCGCCGGAGGGTACGACCCGCTGCGTCACGTCTACCTGGGCTGGTCCGAGCCGGAGCACGCCCCGGCCGGCGACCCGGGGCACCACGACTGGTTCGCCCGGCGGGCCGACGTCGAGGGTCTGGGGCTGCGGGAGGCGCCGCTGGCCACCGATCCCCTCATGCGTGACCTGACCACCACCGCCGCCGCCGTCCTGGCCTGGCACGACGCCGAGCCGCGCTGCGAGCGCTGCCATGGGGAATCGGTGCCCGACCGCGGCGGTTTCATCCGGACCTGCCTCGACTGCCGCGCCTGGCTGTTCCCGCGGCACGACCCGGCCATCATCATCGCGATCCTCGACCCCGACGACCGGCTGCTCCTGGCCCACCAAGCCAGTTGGGCCCCCCACCGCGTCTCGATCATCGCCGGTTTCGTGGAGGCGGGGGAGTCCCTCGAGCAGGCCGCCAGCCGGGAAGTGGGTGAGGAGGTCGGGCTGTACCTGACTTCGGCCCGATACGTCAGCAGCCAGCCCTGGCCCTTCCCGCGCTCCCTGATGCTGGGCATGGTCGGCACCGCCGCCGGCGACCCCGTCCCCGACGGGGTCGAGATCGCGTGGGCCCGCTGGTTCAGCAGGGGCGATTTCCTGGCCGCGGTCGCGTCGGGGGAGATCAGCGGACCGTCCGGGCGATCGGTGGCCAGCAAGCTGATCCAGGCCTGGTTGGCCGGCGATCTGCCTTCCCACCGCGACCTGGCCCCGGCGACCACCTGAGCATCGGGTTCCTATTCCTGGCGCCACCGTGAGGCCAGACCGGAGGCCCGGCGCGTCTCGGTGCCGATCGCGTCCCGAAGTTGGTCTGCGGTGCCGATGATGGTGGCCCGCTCCCGGGCGCGGGTGACGGCGGTGTAGACCAGGTCGCGGGTCAACAGCGGCGATCCGCGTGGCGGCAGCACCACCGTGGTGTGCTGGAACTGGCTGCCCTGGGCCTTGTGCACGGTCATCGCGAACACGTCGTCGACGCCCCGCAACAGGGCCGGACTCATCAGGCGGTGCTCGTGCTCGTCGCCGATGGCCACCTGCAGCCGGTCGCCCTGCCGGATCACCACCCCCGTGTCACCGTTGGACAGGTTCAGGGCCGAGTCATTGGTGGTCAGCAGCAGCGGGCGTCCCGGATAGGACGGGGCCCCCAGACCGAACCCGGGCCTCCGCGTGCGAATCAGGTCAATGGTGTGGTGGGTCCAGGCCGAGACGCCGAACAGGCCGTCGCGGTGGCCGCACAGCACCCGGTGCTGGTCCAGCAAGCGCAGGGCCAGGCCGGCGTCACCCTGTTCGGCTGCGGTGGCAAGATCCAGCCACTGGCGTTCAATGCTGGCGGCCAGTTCGGGGAAGTCGTGCCACGAGGTGGCGCGGGACAGTTCGACCTCGATCAATTCCACCTCGGTCTGGGGCCCGGACAGGGTCGCCAGCGCCGCATCGGCGTCCCGGTCGCGGATGGCCTGCGCCAACTGGTGGATGGCTCCCTTGTTGCGGTAGCCGGTCTGCAGCACCGTCACCGCGGATTCGCTGCGGCCGCCGCCCAGGCTGATGCCCGAGGCGGTGATGTCGGCCAGCACCGACCCGGCGCTGACCGACTTCAGCTGCTGCGGGTCACCCACCAGCAGCAGTCGGGTGTCCGGGCCCACCGCCGAGAGCAGGGTGGCGAAGATTTGCAGGTCAACCATGCTGACCTCGTCGACCACGACCAGGTCGTAGGGCAGGGGGTTGGTCGGCCCGTGCCGGAACTCCCCGGTCATCCCCCTGGCCCCGAGCAGGCGGTGCAGCGTCTGGCCGCTGCCATAGGCGGGCATCAAGGAGCCCGCGGCACGCAGTGCCTCGGCCTGGCTGGTGACCGACTGGTGCAGCCGGCTGGACGCCTTGCCGCTGGGAGCGGCCAGTGCGGCCCGGACGGTGGTGGCGGACTGTTCCTGCACCGCAGCCAGCACCCGCGCCACGGTGGTCGTCTTCCCGGTGCCGGGCCCACCGGCCAGGACGGTGGTCCAGGAGCCGACCGCCGACTCGATGGCCCGACGCTGCAGGGGATCTTCCCGGGTGCCCTGCGGATGTCGCTGCAGGCTGCGGGCCAGCAACTGCTGGTCGACGTGCGGCGGCGCCAACTGTTCGCGCTGGTGCAGCAGGTCGGCGACCAGGTCCTCGGCGGCCCAGTGGCGCTCGAGGTAGACCAGCGAGTCGACCAGCCGCAACGGCACCGTGTTGGGTTCGGAGTTGAGGTCACCGACCAGCGGCTGGCGGGCGAGTTCGTCGCGCCACTGGCTGGGGGTGGGCCAGTCCAGCTCGGCCAGCAGATCCAGGCGGGCCTGCTGGAAGGCGCTGCCGGTCAGGTCCCGGGACTGCAGGACGTCGTCGACGAAACGTTCGCTGGCGGTGTCGAGATCCAGGCAGGTCGACCCCGACCGGCCACTGGCGAAACACAGTGCGGCGGTCAGCTTGACCAACTCGTCGGCCGACGCGAACATGCGCGCGACGGTGCTGGCCAGTTGCACGTCACCGGCGGTGACCAGCCCGTGGCGGTGGGCCCGGGCCAGGGCAGTGTCCTGGTCGCGGACCAGCACCGAGACGTGGTGGGCGTCCAGGCTCATCGCGGCCCTCCCAGGATCGTGTCCGCAGCCTGGACGAAGCCGGCCGGGGGTCGCCAGGTGAACACCCCGGCAGGCATCCCGCCCAGTTCCGGGGTGTCGGGCCCCGCCATGCCGCGCACGAACAAGTAGCCGACACCGCCGAGGTGACGCCCGGGGTCGTAGCCGGGCAGCCGCCAACCGAGCAGGCGGTGCAGAGCCACCGAGTACAGCAGCGCCTGCAGCGGGTAGTGGGCGGCCACCATGGCCTGGGTCATCGCCTTCGCGTTGTAGTGCTGCACGGTGAGCTCCTCGTCAGGCAGCAGCGGCATGGTGTTGGTCTTGTAGTCGACCACCACGAATCGCTGGGTGGGGCCGCTGCCGACCCGGAGCACCGCGTCGATGGACCCGTTGAGGAAGCCGTTGAGTGTTTGTTCAGCGGTAGGGGTGGCGGCCAGCACCCGCCCGTAGTGGGCCAGCGGGTCGCTGGCCGGCAGCAGGCGGCGATCGCTGAACAGTGCGGCCAGGTCACCCACGGTGGCGACCAGGTCCGGGCTGCCCATGGTGAGCTCGAAGTCCAGTTCGGCGAGCCTGTCCGTGGCCGGCAGGTCGGCCAGGGTGCCCCCGGTCAGCGAGCCGAGCGGTGAATGGAAGACCTTGACCAGGGCATCGACCAGCGCCTCGGGCTCCACCTCCGGCCCGAACGCGGACAGGTACGGTGCGCTGGCCACGGTGACCTCGTGGGGCAGGTCCGCGGCCTGCGGGTCGACGTGCTCGAGGATGGCATGCACCAGGGTGCCGAAATCCGCGCCACCGGGGATTCCCGACATCGGCGACGGCATCGCCGCCGCGGGCCGGTGGTGCGCGACCTCGGTGGGCTCGACCAGGTCCGGCTCGTCCAGCCCCCCGACGCTGGAGCCGTGCTCGCCGCCGGAACCGAGGGGTCCGACCTGATGGGGCCCGAGCTCGTGGAGTGCCGCGGTCAGGCCCGAATAGGAGGTGCGTCGCCAGCTGCGGTCGATGCTGCGGGTCCACCGTCGGGGCGCTCCCAGCGGGTCCTCGGCCGGGGCCGGGGCGGGCGGCTGCCGGCCGGGGCCGTCCTTGGGGACACGATGCACGTGGATGGGCGCGAAGCGTGGCGAGCCCAGGTGGTGCACCATGGCGTCGACCTGCCCCTTGACTGGCAACGGACCCACCGACGCCGGCGGGGCGAACGGGGTGTCGTTGACCAACAGTCGATGCAACGCCGAGGCGTGGACGTCCTTGGAGGCCCCCCACCACAGCCGGAGTGCCACCTGCGCCCGCGTCATGGCGACGTAGGCCAGCCGCAGCTCCTCCTGGAAGGACTCCTCGTCGACCCCCGTGCTGGCTGCTTCGGAGACGTCCAGCAGGGGCCGTCCCTCCCCGTCATGGGTCAGGCGTGGCTCGTCCGGCTTGACCTTGACACCGACCGGGTCGAACAGGTCGGGCAACATCACCACCGGAAAGCCCAGCCCCTTGGCGCTGTGCATGGTCATCACCTGGATTGCGTCGATGTCGGCGCCGACCCGGCTCGCCACGTCGGGGGCGTCCTGCTGGGTCTGTTCGACCAGCCAGCGTCGCACTGCCTCGGGGCTGGCCCGGTGCGACAGCGCGTGGTCATGGGCCATCTCGGCGACCTGCAGCAGGTCGGACAACAGTTGGACGCCTCGCGGCTGCTGCAACAGCCGTTCATGGACCGAGAACGCCGAGAACAGCGCATCGCTCATCGCGGCGAAACCATCGTCGAGCCACACCTGGGACAGCTCTCGCACGGTCCGGGCCAGATCATCGATCCGGGTCTCGTCGGCCTCGACCAGGCCGGGGATGTCCCAGCCGACCAGAGGCGTCAGCGCTGCCCGGCGCAGTGCCCCGTCGGTGACGTTCAGCAACAGGTCCAGCACCATTGCCCAGGCACGGCCCGCCTCACCCTTGAAGACACCGTCGGCGCCGGCCTGCACCGCAGGGATGCCGGCGGCGGTGAGGGCCTTGGCGACCTTGTCCGACCTCCAGCGGGAGCGGACCAGCACCGCGACGTCACGCCGACGGAGCCGGGTGGCCACCTCGGAGCGGGGCAGCTGCACATGCGGCGGGTCGTCGAACAGTTCCCTGGTCTGGGCGACCAGGTCGGCGACGGCGGCGTCGAACATGTGCGTGCCGAGCGCCGCGTTGGTGCCGAGCAGGCGCAGCTGGACGGGGTGGGTCCACTGTCCGGGCGCCTGCTGCAGGCCCGCCGCCGGATCCGCGGTGCCGGTGGGTGTGGTGATGTCGCGGCCGAGTTGGGCGTTGTTGAGCACCGCCTCGACCCCGGACAGCAGCGCCCGGCTGCTGCGGTAGTTCTTCTGCAAACTGAATCTCTGGTGGTCGGCGGCGGCGGCCACGTAGGCCTGCACGTCGGCCCCGCGGAAGCGGTAGATCGACTGCTTCGGGTCACCGATCAGGACCAGCAGCGTCGAGTCGTGGAAGGCGTCGTGCACCAGTTGCCACTGCTGCTGGTCGGTGTCCTGGAACTCGTCGACCATCACCAGCCGGTAGCGGGACGCCAGGATGGACCGTGCCGTTCGTGGCGCCTGGGAGAGGTCGGTGGCCAGCGCCTGCGCCAGACGATGGGTCATGTCGTCGAACCCGTAGATCTGCTGGGTGCGCTTGCGCCTCTCGAACTCGACGCGGGCGCGCTCGGCGAGCGCGGCCCGCGCCGAGCCGGAGCGTTCGTGCAGCACCACCCGCTCCCGGTGCAGCGCGGCATCGACCAACCGCTGCGTGGCCTCACGGCTGGGCATGGTCCGGGCACCCATCTGGTCCTGCAGGAACAGGTCGTCGGCGATCTCTGCCATCAGGGCGTCCAGGGTGTCGGACTGGGTGTCGCCCGGGTCGTGGTCGACGTGGATGCCCAGACTCAACAGCATGGTCTGGCAGAAGCTGTGGGTGGTCGTGATGGTGGCCTGGTCGAACTGTGCGGCCGCCTGCTGCAAGTTGGCCAGGAACCCTTCGGGGTCGCGGGCGTGGGACGCGGCGAGCGCCGGCCCCAGCGTGCCGCCGGCCCGGATGGTGTTGATGGTGGTGGCGAGTCGGTGGTGCACCCGGGTCCGCAGCTCGGCGGCCGCCTTGATGGTGAAGGTGACCAGCATCACCTGGTCAATGCGGCAGAACCCCTCCCCAAGGGCACGCACCGTCAGGTCGGAGATGGCGGTGGTCTTGCCGGTGCCGGCGCTGGCCTCGACGACCAGGGTGCGCACCGTGAGCTCCAGCCCCGCAATGTCGAGGGGCTGCTGCTGGGCCACCTGCAGGTGCGCCGCGGCGGCGGCATTGATCGGAGTAATGCTCATCACAGGACCCCCAGGTGAACCGAGCCGAACAGTCGCGACCCCATGGACTCGATGGAGACTCGCGAGCAGCCGCCGTCATGGCCGGCCGAGCAGGTGGTGCGGTCCCCGACGGCGCTCCACCTGGCGGAGGTGAACTGCCCCCACGAGTCGTCGAACTCGCCCTGCCAGGCCGTCCTGCCCGCGAAGAGGTCGTCGGGACGCTCACGAATGGCCCACAGGGTCTGGGGAGGCGCCGCCAGCGGATGGGTGTGGCCATGCACGTAGAGGGCGACGTACTCCGCCATCACGGCCGCCACCGAGCCCATGCCCGATCGCTGGTCCAGGGTGAGCACCTGGGTCCTGGTCGCCTCCTCGAAGACGGCGCGTGGGGCCCGCCCGGTCGCCAGCGACAGGGCCAGCGCATTCAGCCAAGCCTCGATCACGTGGTGGCCCTTCACCCGCGCCGTCTGCACCGTCAGGTGGGAGTCCCCGCGGGCCAGCACCGAACCGACCAGTCGGATCGTGCCGTGTGGGTGCCCGACGTCGAGGGCAACGGCATGGTGGCGAAGGGGTGTCGGATCCTGCGCGAGTCGGGTGGCGAGTTGGCCTGCCTGGCGGGCCGCGCGCTCCACCGCCATCACCCCCGCCTCGGTGGGTGGGATGAGCGGGCTGGTCTTCTGGTGCGCGATGAGGGCCTCGATGTCCTCGCCCTGGCGCAACCGGTCGACCATGGTGTCCTTCACCTTCCAGAAGCCGAGCCCGTCTGATTCCAGGGTGATGGCGGTGCTCATCTCGTCCTGCCAGCTGCCCAGTCCGAGCCCGGCACGCTGGCTGAGGAAGCTCCTGACCGGATGCTTGAAGAACGCGATCAGGTCCTGCAGCCGAATGACCTGCGGGTGCGGGGCGGGCGGGAAGTCGTGCAGCAGCAGCCCCTCGGGGTAACGGTCGGTGTGCTGCATGCCGACATGGTCCAACCGCGCCACCGCCCGGTGGGCGCGCCGGTCGAAGCTGAACGGACGCCGGTCGGCGTCGGTGGGCCCCTGGTCGTTGGACAGGAAGTTGCCGCGGGAGAAGGCCTGCGCCGGCAGGACGCCGCGGCCGTCCGGTTGCACCGGCGGGGCCAGGGGCGCCCCCGCCGCCGCGGTGGCCTGCACCAGTTCGCTGATCGCCACCGGCTGGTCGCGGGTGTCGAGGCTTGACGGGTCCTGGGCCTGGTAGGTGATCACCAGTCGCTCGGTGGCCGACATGATCGCGTTCAGCAGGTGCTGCTGGTCGACCTCGCGGGCATGCGGGATTCCCGGGCGGGACCTGCCAGCCAGGATGTCGTCGCCCACGGCCCTGTCCTTGCGGGGGAACGAGGTGTCGTCCAGGCCCAGCAGCACCACCACCCGGTGGGGGATGCCAGTCAGGTCACGCAGACCGGTCACGACCATGGCCCCGGTGCCGAAGCTGGGACGCGTGCGCTGTTCACGGGACAGCTCGGCGATCACCTGCCGCACGTCGGCACGTCCCAGGATCGTCGCGTCCGGGTGCGGACCGGCCCACCGCGACAGGGCCGCTCGGGCGGCCGCCACCTGCCAGCGCTGCGCACGGGGCATCTCGACGACGTCGCTGATCAGGTTCTGGAGGCGCTCGTTCCACACCGCGGCGGTGGCCGGCTGGCACTCGTGGAAGAACTTGCGAATCCGCGAGATGAACTCGGCCAGCTGGCCCGCCCCGGCCGAGGCCTGCGAATCGAGGTGGCCGGCAGGGGCGGTCCACTTGAACTGCACCAGGGGTGAGTCCGCCAGCGCCGCGCCCAGGGCCAGCGCCTCCACCCCGGCGATCCAGGTGCCCCGGTCGTAGTTGATCCCGAACTCCCGGCGATGGGCACGATCCAGGCCCCAGCGGATGTCAGCCTTGGCCAACAGCTGCTTCAGTGCCTGCCCGCCATCACCATCGAAGCCCCACCGGGTCGCCACCGGCGTCGACAGGCACAGGTCGAACAGGTCCTGCCACGTGGCCCGCCCCGACCTCAGGGCCAGTACCCGGTCGAGCAGGGACAGGACCTCGTTGGGCTGACGGGCGCGGTCGTGGCTCACCGAGGTGCGCAACCAGTGCCCGGGATGGGCATCCGGCGCCGTGGGCGTGACCACCATCGCCGCATCGAGGACCGAGGCGAACTCGTCCAGGTTCGGGCAGAGGACGGCGACGTCCCGCGGCTCCAGGGTGGGGTCGTCCTCGAACAGTCCGCACAGGTGGTCGCGGAGCACCTCGACCTGGCGGTTCGGGCCGTGGGAGGGCAGCACCCGGATGGTGTCGTCACCGTCGGTCACCGCCGTCGGGGCCACCGGCTGGCCCCGCACCGCTGACTGCAGCGCTGCCAGCATGGAAGCTGGGCCGGGCGGCGGGGCCGGCACCTCGATGCTGCTGACCTCGTCGGCGCAGGCCAGCCAGCCGACGCGGGCGGTCGCGTGCACCTGCGCCAGACGCTGCAGCACCGCGCCGTCGACGGGGCTGGAATGGTCGAGCTGCCAGACCCGGACCTGGCAGACCCTGGCCAGGTGTGCCACCAGCTCGACGTCCTGCGGGTGCAGGGCGTCGACGGCCAGCAGGTGCACCCGGGCGGGCAGCCAGGCCGGCGGTGCGGCCACGAGGCGGGCCAGCAGGTCGCGGTGCTGGGCCAGCGGATGGGCAGCACCTGCCTTGCCGACCAGGCGCTGCCACAGCTTGGCCTGCCACCGGTAGCCCTCGTCCAGCTCGTGGCCGTCGGCGTCGGTGGACCGGCCCTGGTCCCAGGCGTCGATCATGGCGGGGGCGTCACGGCAGTAGCTGCGGGCCAGGCGCGCGACCCGGTGACCGGTGGCCAGGCGCCGTCCGGGGCGGGTGCCGTCACTGGCCAGATGGTCGGTCAACGGCTGGGCCCAGGCCTCGCCGGCGACCTCGTCGAAGACCTGCAGCGCCAACCGGGCCAGCTGTGAGGTGGCCCACGGGTCGTCGTCGGGATGGGGCAGCTCACCGGCGGCGAGACTGACGTGGAGACGCCTGCGCAGGCCGGGGACGGTCAGGAACTCCACCCCCGCGCAGACACCGTAGCCATTGTTGCTGGCCACGGCCTGGGAGACGTGGCGCTGGTGCGCAGGGCCGGGGACGACCGCCAACTGCAAAGCGAAGGGGTCACCGGTGCCGTCGTCCAGCGCGGACGCCATGGCGGCCACCAGGTCGTCCAATCGCGACCCGGTCACCACGCTCAGACCACGCACCTCGTCCACCAGTCCCTCTCGGCAATCACCTGTTCCGGGGCAGCACCCCACAATGAATCACCCTAGGGCCCCGCGCCGACAAAACCTGCGCCAGGTCGTCCGGACCACGCCCGGGTCGCCGCCCACGGCGGGGGCCTACAGTGAAGGGCGTGCCTGAACTGGACCCCGTCACCGACGTACCGACCGCTGCGAGCAGCGAGGCGATCCTGGCTGCCCTCGACCCCGACCAGCGGGAGGTCGCCGAGGCCGTCGAGGGTCCCCTGGTCGTGATAGCGGGGGCCGGTACCGGCAAGACTCGGGCCATCACCCACCGCATCGCCCATGCCGCGACCATCGGGGCGGCAGATCCGACCCGCACCCTCGCCGTGACGTTCACCACCCGCGCCGCGGGGGAGATGCGGGGACGGCTCGCCGAGTTGGGGGTCACGGGGGTGCAGGCACGCACCTTCCATTCCGCGGCGCTGCGGCAACTGCAGTACTTCTGGCCACGGTCCTACGGCAGCGAACTGCCGCCGGTCAGCCAGTCGCGCTACGGGCTGGTGGCCGAGGCCGCGGCCCGCAACCGGCTCTCGCACGAGACCACCACCATCCGTGACCTGTCGGCCGAGATCAGCTGGTCCAAGGTCTCCAACGTGACCCCGGGCAGTTACCCCGCGCTGGCCCGCGGATCCCATCGTGAGGTCAACGGCATCGAGCCCACGGTGGTCGCCAAGGTCATCACCGACTACGAGAACATCAAGCGTGAGCGGGGGGTCATCGACTTCGAGGACATCCTGTTGTGCACCGTCGCCATGCTGCACGAGTTTCCCGAGGTCGCCGCCCAGGTGCGTGACCGGTACCGGCACTTCACCGTGGACGAGTACCAGGACGTCAGCCCGTTGCAGCAGGCGGTGCTGATGGCCTGGCTGGGACAGCGCGAGGACCTGTGCGTGGTCGGCGACCCGGCGCAGTCGATCCACTCCTATGCCGGCGCACGACCCGACTTCCTGACCAACTTCACCCAACGCCACCCCGACGCCAAGATCGTCCGCCTCGACCGGGACTACCGCTCCACGCCGCAGGTCGTCGACCTGGCCAACAAGGTCCTCCACCCGCCACAGTTCACCCATCGCGGCCCGAAGCTGCTGCTGCGAGCCCAACGACCCGATGGCCCGGCCCCGGTCTTCGAGGGCCACACCACCGACTCCGACGAGGCCCGGGCCGTGGTCAGTTGGCTGCAGGGCCTCAACCGGGGCGGCACCGAGTGGCGCGAGATGGCCGTGCTGTTCCGCATCAACGCCCAGGCCCCGGCCTTCGAGGCGGCGCTGACCGAGGCGGGGGTGCCCTACGTGGTGCGCGGCTCGGAACGGTTCTACGAGCGCCCTGAGATCCGCCAGGCGCTGCGGCTGTTGGCCGGGCACGCCCAGAACACCCCGAACGACCCGGGTCTGGCGGCGGTCAAGGCCATCCTGTCCGGGTCCGGCTGGTCGGACGAGGCGCCGGTCGGCGCCGGGGCGGCGCGGGAGCGCTGGGAATCGCTGTCGGCCTTGGTGGACTTGGCCGCCGAGATCGCGCAGACCGACTCGACCCTGGACCTGGCCGGGGTCGTCGACGAGTTGCAGGCCCGTGCCGCCCGCCAGGAGGTGCCCGTGGGCCAGGGCGTCACCCTGGCCACGCTGCACTCGGCCAAGGGCCTGGAATGGGACGCCGTCGCGGTGGCGGGAGTGGCGGAAGGATCCATCCCGTTCGTGCTGTCGACCACCCCGGCTGCCATCGACGAGGAACGTCGGCTGCTCTACGTCGGGGTCACCCGAGCCCGCGAACACCTGCGGCTCAGTTGGTCACGCAGCGGCGGTCCCGGTCGTGCCGGGCGGCGGATGTCACGATTCCTGGCCGGACTGACACCGGGCACCTTGAAGGAGCCGGTGGCCGCCACGAGCCGCAAGCGCCGTGATCGCAGCGCGCTGTCGCAGAAGTGTCGGGTCTGCGAGGAGTCGTTGACCAGCGCCGCCGAGCGCAAACTGGGACGCCACGCGGCCTGCCCGTCCGACTACGACGAGCGGCTGCTGCTCGACCTGAAGCAGTGGCGCAAGCAGGTGGCCGACGGTTCGCCGGCCTACATCGTGTTCACCGATGCCACCCTCGTCGCCATCGCCGAGGCGATGCCAGCCTCCGCCGAGGACCTGCTCGAGGTGTCCGGAGTGGGGCCGACGAAGGTCGAGCGCTACGGGCAGGCCGTGCTGGAGATCCTCGACGCGCACCGGCCCTGATCTTTTCCGCATCGATGCGTTAAATCGGTTGCGGTGCCCCCTGGGGGCAGTTGTAATGTGTCTCACACACGATCCCCGGCCGACGCCGGCTGATCCCATGCGAGAGGAGGTGGACCGATGATCATCAACACTGTGACCAGCGCCGAGGCGCGGGACGTCGTCGCGCCCCGCCTCGCCGTCGCCGGCAGTGTCCGCGTGCGTGCCCGCGGCGCCAATGATGGCCTCGGCAACGGGACCACTGTCGAATTTTCCACCTCGCAGGACAACTCCACGGATTCGCCCCCAGACAGGCACAGCTGCTGAGCTGACCAGCCATGTCGGGCCGTGAATCCACCACCGGGATTCACGGCTCTTCTGTTTCCCGGACCACCAGCACACACGTTCCAGGAAATCCAGGAGACACCATGCCCTTCGACCAGCTCGACATCTACGCAGTGGACGTCGCGGCCGAGTTGTCGTGCCTCGATCATGACCCCGAGTTGTTCTTCGCCGCCGATCCGTCCGACGTCGAGGCCGCCAAGCTCGTCTGCCAGACCTGTCCGTTGATGCAGGAATGCCTCGACGGGGCCCTGCGGCGCGGCGAGCCCCACGGCGTCTGGGGCGGTCAACTGATCGTCGACGGCGCCATCGTGGCCCGCAAGCGTCCGCGCGGCAGGCCTCGCAAGAATCCGTTGCCAGAGCCCGAACCGACCCCGCTGCCAGCTCAGCCGCGCGCCGAGGCCAGCGGACGCGAGGCGGCCTGAGGGTGCGTCCTCACGCCGCCCGCGGTACGGGAAGTGAGGCTGCACAGCACCACCGGTGGGGCCGGACCGGTTCGTGACCGGTCTGGCCCGTCGTGTCCAACCATGACCAGCCCGACGTCAGGTCCTGGCCCGACTGCCACCGCCGCACGGCCAGGACGATCTGATTGGCCGCCCAGTCACCCATCCATTCGGCCACCTCGGGGCGCGGGGCCGCATACCCCATGCGGTGGGCCAGCAACGGACGCTGGGCCATCGAGGTCAGGTCGTGGCAGCGGGTGCACCCCCGGGCCGACAAGAAGGTCCCGACGCGGCAGATGTCGGCCCCCAGGTCGGCCACCACGTGGGGCACGCCCGCTTGCCGCAACAGCCAGGTGGCAACCCGGTCGTGCTCGCTGTCCTCGAGGATCACCAGCCCCGGGTGGACGGCCAGGTCGTCGGGCTGCGGCAGGGTACGGCGCGCCACCGGGATGCGGGTGGACAACCCGCTGCGAAGGCAGGAGTACCCACGCGAGACCAGGGTGGTCTGCCACAGCGCCGACCGGGTGACCAGGCCCCCCGAGCTCAGCCATGCCGCCAGTCGGCGTGCCTGCACCCCGGTGGGCAGCGGCACCCGTTGCGGCCACGGCGTCAGGGACAGCAGCCACTCGAGCAGCTCGGGACGCAACCCCCGCAGATGCCAGCGCCGCCCCGCACAGGCCAGCAGCACGTCGCCGCCGGCCAGCGCCTGCACTCGCGCCCGGTGGTGCAGCCGCCACCGGTCGTCGGCAGGGCAGGGGATCATGTCGGTGGTCGGGGCAGCGTCGACCAGCGGTGTCAGGTGTGAAGTCATGGTCACAGCCAACGCCGGTGCCGGCCCGCCGAAAAGGCCCCGACCCCAGCGGACAACGCCCGCACTGACATGGACAACGTCGGAGCCCTACCGGACAACACCAACGCCCGGGAACGACGAAAGGGCCAGCCGCAGTGGCTGGCCCCTTCGACAGGATGGATCAGGCGCGACCCAGAATGCGGTTCAGGTTGGTGCCGCACTCGGGGCACTTGCCCTTGGCCATGCGCGTGCCCTTGTCGTTCACGACGACGTTGCCCTCGGCAGTGCGCTTCTGCTTGCACTTGACGCAGTAGAACTCACCCTTGTAGGTCTCGTCAGCCACGTTGTCCTCCTTGATTGGTCCGGTCGCAGGCCCCATCCGTGATGGACATCGACCTCCGCTACGCGTCAATGCTACCCAGATCACGCTCAGCTGCGGGGTTTTCCTGCGTACGGCGCGCCGCTGGGGGTCGATCCCGGGGCGCCCCGGGACAAAGAAATGACCCCCGGGTGGAGATTCGCATGCCTTCCCCTGCACGCAAGTCCACCCGAGGGCTGACCCCAACCTAGTGGCGCACCAACGCGCCCGTCAAGACATTGCGGCGAGTCGTTGTGCGCCCCGGCTAGGCAGGTCAGTCATCGCGGCCCTCCTCGCGCAGCAACTCCTGAAGGCCCAGGTCCCAACTGTCGGGCTCAGCGGTCGCCTGCTGGCCGGGCGCGGCGAACCCCATCGGGTCGTCCAGCCCCTCGGCGGTGGGAAGAAGATCGGGATGGGCCCACAATCCGTCGCGATCGGCCTGTCCGCGGGCGCTCTCGACGGCCGCCCACAGGTTCGTGGCGTCCCGGATGCGCCGCGGCTTCAGCTCCAGACCGACCAGCGCCTTGAACACCTCTTCGCTCGGCCCGCCCACACCCCGACGTCGACGAAGCGCTTCGAACAGTGCCGGCTCGGCGGGCATCCAGCGTCCGGCGACGGTGTGGACCACGTGGTCGACCCAGCCCTCGACCAGGGCCAGCAGGGTCTGCAGGCGATCCAGCACCTCGGACTGCTCCGGAGTGGGGTGCGGGTCGAAGAGCTGGCCCTGCACCTGCGCGCCGAGTTCATTGAGCTTGGCCGGGTCGAGCTGGCTGAGGTCGCTGAGGTCCAGAGAGTTCTCGATGGCCGACAGGTCGATACGGGTCTCGCGGGCGTAGTGCTCCACCAGTGCCTGCAACTGCGGGCCGAGCCAGGTGACGTGCTGGAAGAGTCGCTGGCGCGCCGTTTCGCGCAGCACCAGGTACAGCAGGACGTCCTCCTGGGCCACGTCCAACTCACCGAACTGGGCCTCGATATTGGACGACAGGATCGCCACCCGCGGTTCGGACAACTGGAATCCGAGGTCGGAGGCCGAGACCACCGAGGTCGACAGGTTCGCCAACGCCTGGGCGAACTGCTGGGCGTACATCCGTCGGGCCGCATCGCGCATCATCGGGGCCAGCATGCTCGTGAACATGGCCAGGGGATCCGACTCGCCACCCTCGCCGGCCAGACCGGGGGCGTTGCCCAGGGCCTCGGCCAAGGCGTCGATGACGGGTTCGGCCAACGGGCGCCACGACGGGAAGGTGGCTTCGATCCACTCCGCGCGACTCCACACCGCCGCCGGGTTGCGGACCTGCGGGAACTCGACGGCCTCGTCCAGCCACATCTCCGCCAGGCGGGCGGAGTCGGTGACCCGGGCCTTCTGGGGGGTTGTCGGGCTGGGGTCGCTGCCCAGCGAGGCCGACAACTTGCGCACCTGGTCCTTCAACCATGCCCAGTCGTCGGGCTGCTGGCCGCTGCCCTGGCCGGGCGCCTGGAAGCCCATGCCGCCGCCGGGGCCCTGACCGGTCATTGCCCCGAGCTGGTTCATCAGCGCGCCGAAGTCCAGACCCTGCCCGGTCGGCAGGTTCAGCCCCAACTGGGCCAGCAGCGCCGCCAACGGGTCCTGCGGTTGGCCACTCGACGGTGTGCCCGCGCCGCCGGAGTTGCCCGAGTCGCCCGCGCCGCCGGAGTTGCCCGAGCCGCCGGAGTTGCCCGCGCCGCCGTCACCGGCGGACGTGCCCTGGTCGGGTCGGTCCTCGGGCAGGTCGTCCTCATGATCGGGATGCGACATCAATGCTCCTTGTCATGTGCCGAGTGGTGTCGTGCACGCAGTGGCGAGGTGCCACAATCGGCCGGAATGCTCTCGGGTTCCATTCAACCCTAGGACGCAAGAGTCCCGCAGATCAGGCCCGCGGGAAGACGGTCGATGTGGTTGGGGTCACACGGTAGGGTGCAGGCACCGGAAGGCTGTGGCTGACGAGCCGACACCGAACGCGAGGAGGCATCGTGAGCGACCGACCAGCGGGCCGCCATGAGCTGGGGCACAGCCCCGCCGACGCCATGCCCCCGCTGCCCGAGACCCCGCGCCGGCGTCGCTGGCAGGTGAGCCAGCAGACGATCACCGCGGTGCTGTCCTCGGTGGTCTTCCTGGTCCTGGCCCTGGTGCTGGCGTTGGCCCCGGTTCCCTACACCGGGTGGTCGCCCGGCAGCACCGTCGACCTGGCCGGGGCGAATGCCAACGGTGCCCCCGCCGTCCAGATCCAGGGGCTGCCGACCACCCCGCTGAACGGCGAACTGCGCCTGACCACCGTCTCCCAGACCCGGGTCGACTCCCACGTGGGGCTGTTCGAGGCGATGTTCAACCACGCGATGCCGCACCGCGACGTGTTGCCGCGCAAGTTCATCTACCCGCCGGGCAAGTCCACCGCCGAGGTCAAGGCCAAGGACCTGCAACTGATGACCGATGCCCAGGCCGATGCCGTCGTGGCGGCGTTGCGGGCCGCCGGCCAGCCCGTCAGCGAGCTGCCGATGGTGGTCGGGGTCTCTCTGTCCGGCCCAGCCATGAACCGGTTGCAGCCCGGCGACATGATCACCAAGGTCGACGGGCGCGCCGTCCAGACCGTCAATGACATCGCGACCGCCGTCCAGGCACACCGTGTCGGCGAGCCGGTCGTGTTCACCATCGAGCGGGCCGGCAAGGCAGAGACGGTGACCGTGACCAGCGTCGCCGCTCCCAACAACCCCCAGCAGCCCTACATCGGCTTCCGGTTGGGCGTGGGCTACCGCTACTCGCCCAGCATCAGCTACGGCATCGACCCGAACATTGGCGGGCCCAGCGCCGGGCTGATGTTCGCGCTGGCGATCTACGACCTGATCATCGAGGACGACCTGCTCGACGGGCGCAAGGTGGCCGGCACCGGCGGCATCACCCCCGAGGGCAAGGTGCAGCCGATCGGTGGCATCCAGGAGAAGATCCGGGGTGCCGAACGGGCGGGGGCGCAGGTCTTCCTCGTCCCCGCCGACAACTGCAAGGACCTGGCGGGTCTGACCACCCGGATGGAACTGGTCAAGGCCGCCACGCTGCGCGAAGCCATCGGCGGGTTGCAGAAGTTGAAGACATCCAAGGACAAGACGGGGGTGCCTCGCTGTTGAGTGAGAACCAGACCGAGGGCACGGACGCACTGATTGCTGCCCTGATGGACATCGAACGCCACGTGACCAGCCAGGGGTGGGACCAACCCGCCCGGCTGTTCGCGCTGGTGCGCACCGACGAACTGGTGCGC
Organism: Tessaracoccus sp. SD287; assembly: GCF_017355265.1. Taxonomy (GTDB): domain Bacteria; phylum Actinomycetota; class Actinomycetes; order Propionibacteriales; family Propionibacteriaceae; genus Aestuariimicrobium. Next base: position 58,183 of record NZ_JADIJQ010000010.1, on the reverse strand, counting down.
AACGAGCCGTCACTGGCCGCCCACCTCAGCCAGGGCAATGAGGACTCGCTCAGTTCCATCGAGCAGGAGGACTTCCACACCGGTGAGAGCCTGGAGGAGACGCTGGCGAAGCTGACCTGGCCCGCCAGCGTCCACGGCTGCGCCCTGGCCGTGGAGAGCTCCTTCCTGCCGCCGGGCTTCGAGGACCAGATTCCCTCCGACCCGGACGAGGCGGCCGAGTTCGTCGCCCGGCACGAGCGCCGCCAGGACATGCGGGTCGTGGTCGGGGCCCTGCGCGACGGCTCCCGGCACGGGGTCGGCCGACTCGTCAGCCACCCCGACGACCTGCTCGGTGGCGACAACTTCGCCCCCGGGCTCATCGCAGCAGTAGTGGGGACCCTGACATGAGCATCCCGTTCCTGGGACGAGCCGCGCGCTCGCCCCGCCCGCGTCCGACCGGCCGAGGAAGAGGGGTGTGGCGCTGGGTCCTGCTGGGCGCGGTGGTGCTGGTCACCGGCTTCCTGCTGTTCTCACAGCTGTGGACCGACTGGCTGTGGTTCCGCAGCCTGCAGATGTCGTCGGTGTACACGACCCGGTTGGGCACCTCGATCACGCTCTTCTTCGTCTTCGCCCTGGTCATGGCCGGCATCGTGGGGTTCAATGCCTGGCTGGCCCTGCGCCTCAAGCCGAAGGTCCGCAGCCGCTCGGAGTCCCTGATGGTGGCCCGTTCGCGGGAACTGATCGAGCAGCGGGCAGGTCTGGCCGTGGTGCTGCCGGCCCTCGTGATCGGCGTCATCGCCGGCCTGGCCGGGGCAGCCCAAACCACCGTGTACCTCGCCTGGCGCCACAGCACGCCGTTCGGTGTGGACGATCCGTGGACCGGGCTGGACGCCTCGTTCTACGTCTTCGACTACCCGTGGTTCAGATTTCTGGCCAGTTTCCTGCTGACCGCGCTGATCATCGCCACGCTGATGGCGCTGGCGTTGCACTTCGTCGTCGGTGCGCTGTCGACGATGACGCCGCGGGTGCTGAGCTCGGGCGGGTCCGCCCGTCCGCTGGCCTCGCCCTTCAGCCCGGCCGCCCAGACGCACCTGTCGATCCTGTTCGCGCTGTGCCTGGTGGTCTGGGCCGCCCAGCAGTTGCTCGACCGCTACGGCTATTCGATCGGCACCGGTGGGATGTTCACCGGCATGGGCTACACCGACCACCATGCCCGCACCACCGCCAAGCTGATCATGATGGTCATCGCCCTGCTGTGCGCGGCCCTGTTCGCCATCAACGCCAAGGTGCGGCGCTGGTCCCTGGCCGGCCTGTCGATCGTGGTCATGCTGGTCACCTCGTTGGTGATCAGTGGCCTCTACCCGGCCGGTCTGCAGCAGTTCGTGGTGCGCCCCTCGGAGCAGGATCGCGAGCAGCCCTACATCCAGGCCAACATCAATGCCACCCGGTCGGCCTACCTGCTGGACAAGGTCGACATCACCGAGGGCTACACGGCCAAGACCGATGTCAGCGCCGGCCAGTTGAAGACCGATGCGGCGGCGCTGCCGGCGATCCGCCTGATGGACCCCGCCATGATCGGCCCGACCTTCGAGCACCTGCAGCAGGTGCGCGGCTACTACTCCTTCCCGACCGTCCTGGACGTCGACCGCTACCTGATCGACGGCAAGAACACCGACATCGTGCTGGCCGCGCGCGAGGTCGACGTCAACAACATCGCCGACCAGACCTGGAACAACCTGCACACCGTCTACACCCATGGCTACGGGCTGGTGGCGGCCCAGGGCAACCAGGCCCAGGACAACGGTGAACCGGTCTGGGCAGCCGGCGGCATTCCCCCGACGGGGCCGCTGCCCAAGCACGAACCGCGCATCTACTTCGGCGAGCTGGCCAGCCAGTACGTGGTGGTCGGCGCCCCGGACGGCACCGACCCGGTGGAGTTCGACCAGCCGACCGGCACCGCGGGGGACGCCACCAAGAACACCTACAACGGCAAGGGCGGCGTCGGCATCGGCAACCCGATCACCCGCCTCAGCTACGCGGCCCGCTTCGGCGACATCAACCTGTTGTTGTCGAACCGGGTGAACGCCGACTCGAAGATCCTCTACGACCGCCAGCCCATCCAGCGGGTCTCGCAGGTGGCGCCGTGGCTGACCTGGGACAAGGACACCTACCCGGCGGTCGTCAACGGGCGGGTCGTGTGGATCGTGGACGGCTACACCACCACCGCGAACTTCCCGAACTCCCAGCGCACCGACCTGCGCACGGCGACCAGCGACGCGGTCTCCGACCAGATGCGGCTGCAGCAGGAACGACCCATCAACTACATCCGCAACTCGGTCAAGGGTGTCGTCGACGCCCTGGACGGCACCGTCACCCTGTACGCGTGGGAGGAGGGCGAGCCGATCCTGCAGACCTGGCAGAAGGCCTTCCCCGACATCCTGCAGTCGAAGTCCTCGATCCCGACCGAGCTGTTGCAGCACCTGCGCTACCCGCAGGACATGTTCAAGGTGCAGCGCAACCTGCTGACCCGTTACCACACCACCAACCCGCTGACCTGGGTGCAGGGCTCCGACGTGTGGCAGGTGCCCGACGACCCGGTCAAGGCCGGTGGCAAGAAGGAGCCGCCGTACTACCTGTCCATCAAGTGGCCCGGCGATTCGGCGCCGATCTTCAGCCAGACGGCGACCTTCGTGCCCAGCGGACGCCAGAACCTGCGCGCCTACATGGCGGTCAATGCCGATGCGTCCAGTCCGGACTACGGCACCATCCGCATCCTGCAGATGGACGACGCCAACCAGATCGCCGGACCCGGTCAGACGATGAACGCGATCACCACCGATCCGGCCGTCGCCGAGCGCCTGCGGCCGTTCCTGAACCAGGGCTCGGCCACGGCCATGTACGGCAACCTGATGACGCTGCCACTGGGCGGGGGACTGCTGTACGTGCTGCCGATCTACACCGAACGGCAGGTGGGCACCGCCGGCTACCCGGCCTTGCAGTTCATTGCGGTGCGCTTCGGTGAGCATGTCGGCATCGGGGAGACGCTGCAGGAGGCGCTGGACTCGGTCTTCGGGGGCGACTCCGGGGCCGAGACCGAGGAGGATCCCAACGACACCGGCAAGCCGCCACCGACCACGACGCCCACCGACGTCGAGGCGCAGATCATCACGTTGCTGGGTGAGGCGGATGCTGCCTTCGCGGCGGCGGACGCCGCGCTGAAGGCCGGTGACCTGGCCACCTACCAGAAGCACATTGCCGAGGCCCGGGCCAAGGTCGCCCAGGCGCTGGCCCTGCAGCGTCAGAAGTAGGCGCTCAGACGTCGAGCTCGAGCATCCGGACCTGGTAGCCGGCTGCCTCGAGCGGTCCGGTGAGCTGCTCGGCGTCACCGACGACGACCACATGTCCGTGCCCGTTGCCGACCAGCCGCTGGTGGGCGGCGGTGGCGCTGTGCGCCGTCACCCGCCGCAGGGCGTCATGGTGCATGTTGACCTGGTCGGGCGTGACCCCGGCCGCGGCCAGGGACGAGGCCTGCCCGACGATGGCCTCGGCGGTGTCGTAGTGCAGCGGGGCCACCCCCACGATCTGGTTGACCGCATCGGCCACCTCGGCCTCGTCCAGCGGGGCGTCGGTGAGGTCGAGCAGGCGCAGGGTCTGGTCCAGGGCGGGCACGGCGACGTCGGTGCGAATGTTCGCGCTGACCGTCCAGGTGCCGCCGACCCGCTGCGGCTGGGCGGTCAGGTTGATGCCGTAGGTGTAGCCCAGTTCCTCGCGGATGACCCTGTTCAAGCGTGACAGGAACGACCCGCCGACTGCGACGCTGGCGACCTGCAATGGCGCCCAGTCGGGGTGGTGGCGGTCCACGCCCTCGCCGGCGACCCGCAGGTCGATCTGCACTGCACCGGGTCGGTGCACCAGGGTGACGGTCCGCGTCGAGGGCTGGGCGGCGAACTGGTCCTGGGAGGAGGCCGCCCGCGGCTGGGTGCTGGCGCGCCAGGCGCCGAGGGTCTGGTTCAGCTGCTCGAAGGGGTCGACGGCGAAGTCGCCGGCCACCACCAGCACGGAGCCGTCCGGCCCCCAGTGCTGGGTGTGGAACTCGCGCACGTCCTCGGCGGTGATGGCCGAGACGGTGGCGCGGGTGCCCCCGACCGGGTGGCTGGCGCGGGTCCCCGGACGCCAGCGCAGGGCGCGCACGGCCAGGTTGGCGCTCTGGGCGCCAGTGACCAGGGCCTGCTCCAGTTCGGCGATGCGCAGCGCCTGGTGCCGGGCGACGTCGTCGGTGCTGATGGCTGGGCTGGAGACGATCTCAGCGAACAGGGGTAGGGCGGCGGCGAAGCGGGTCATTGGCACGTCGAGGGACGACACCGTGGTGGCGTGGGTGATCCGGCCGTCGTAGGCGGCCCCGACGTTCTCGAGGAGTTCCGAGATGCGTCCGTCGGGGTGGGCGGTGGTGCCCTCGTCGCTGACCCGCAGCGCCAGATTGGCGACACCCTCGACGCCGGGTGCCTCGACGTCCAGGGCGATCGGCTGCACCAGGTCCAGGGCGGCGACGTGCTGGCCGGGCAGGTGGTAGGCCCAGACCAGCAGGCCGTTGTCGAGGGTCTCGACCCGGGGCAGCGGGAAGCGCCAGTCGTCGCCGTGGACGACCTCGGGGCGGGCCACGCGGGGGGAGCGGACGGCGCTGGTGAATTCAGTCATCAGGCAACAACCTTCTGGAACGTGAGGGTGGCGCGGGCCTCGGGGGCGAGCCAGGTGGCCACGGCGGTGCGCAACTGGTCGGGGGTGACGGCCGCGTACTCGGCCAGGATGCGATTGATCCGGGTGGGGTCGCCGGTCAGGCTGGCCCACTGGTTGATCTCGTCGGCCCGGGAGTCGAGGCTGGCCATCTGCGACAGCATCGAGCGCTCCAGTTGGGCATGCACCCGCTGCATCTCGTCCTCGGTGGGCCCCTGGTCGACCAGGCGGTCCAGGTGTTCCAGGATGGCCTCGACGAGTTCGTCGGTGGACCTGCCCTCCCGGGTGCGGGAACTGACCAGGGCCAGGTTGCACTGGCCGACCAGGCCCATGGTGCCGCCGCTGATGCCTTCGGCCAGGTCGCGCCGCATGACCAGGTCGCGGTGCCAGCGCGCCGACTGTCCTTGGCCGAGGATGTCCAGGGCCAGGTCGATCGCGAAGGTGTCGGGATGGTCCAGGGTGGGGATGCGCCAGGCCAGGTGGGTGGCGTCGCGGGGCACGTCCCGCTCCAGGACGACGGTCGGGTTGCCCACGAACGGGGGCAGGTCACCGGGTGCCGGACGCGTCTGGCGGGTGGCTCCGGTGATCTGGCCGAAGTGGCGGCCGACCACGTCGATGGCCTGCTCGCGGGACACGGCACCGGCCAGCACCAGGATCGCGTTGGCGGGGGAGTAGTGCAGGGAGTGGAAGGCCTGGACGTCCTCGAGGGCGGCGGCGTCCAGGTCGGCCATCGACCCGATCGGGGTGTGGCCGTAGGGGTGCTCGGCGGGGTAGGCCAGGTCGAACAGGGCCTCGAGGGTCTCGCCGTAGGGCACGTTGTCGTAGCGCTGCCGCTTCTCCTCCTTGACCACGTCTCGCTGGTTGTCCAGGTTCGCCTGGTCGACCTTGAGGTGCTCCATCCGCTGGGCCTCGAGCCACAGCGCCAACTCCAGGGCGCCGGGGTGGACGGTCTCGAAGTAGTTCGTCCGGTCGAAGCTGGTGGTGGCATTCGCGGTGCCCCCGGCCGCCTGGATCGCGGCCAGGTGCTCACCGGATGCCACCCCCGTCCAGGTGCCCTGGAACATCAGGTGCTCGAACAGGTGCGCGAAGCCGGTGCGGCCCTGCACCTCGTCGCGTGAGCCGACCTGGTACCAGAGGTTCACCGCCACCCCGGGTGCCACCGGGTCGGGGTTGACCACCAGACGCAGGCCATTGGCAAAGGTGTGCTCGACCAGTTCGTAGTGCAGTGGGCCGACGGCGGTGTTCAGCGGTGTCATGTGTCCCTCGGTTGCGGCAGGCATTCGGGCCAGCTTATCCAGTCGTTCCCCGGGCACCGCGGGTGTCTGGCTGGCGAGGACGACTGGTGCCGGGTTCAGTGGCCGAAGCTGTTGGCGTCCACGACCCGGTAGTCGGGGCTGGTCAGCGCATCCAGGGCAGTGATGTCATCGGCAGCCAGCGCGACGTCCAGGGCAGCCAGGTTCTCGGCCAGGCGCGCGGGGTTGGCGGACTTCGGAATCGGCACCAGCCCCTGCTGCAGGTGCCAGGCCAGCACCACCTGGGCGCCGGTCGCGCCGCGCTGCTCGGCGATGTCCTGCACGACGGGGTGGTCCACCAGCCCGTTGCCGGCACCCAGGGGCGCCCAGGACTCGGTGACGATGCCGTGCTCGACGTGGTAGTCCCGCTCGCGGATGCGGTCGGTGAAGGGATTGCACTGCAGTTGGTTCACCTCGGGGGCCACCCCGGTGGCCTGGATCAGGCGATCCAGGTGCTCGGGCAGGAAGTTGGACGTGCCGATGGCACGGGTCAGGCCCTGCTCACGGGCCTGGACAAGTCCCTGCCACGCCCGGACGTAGAGGTCCTGGTCGGGGTTGGGCCAGTGGATCAGCACCAGGTCGACCTGGTCGAGGCCGAGCCGGTCCAGGCTGGCCTGGACGCCGGCGACCGGGTCGGCGTGCCAGAACTTGTTGAACTTGGTGGTGATGAAGATCTCGCTGCGGTCCAGGCCGCTGGCACGCACCGCCCGCCCGACGCCGACCTCGTTGCGGTAGTTCTCGGCGGTGTCGACCAGTCGGTAGCCGACCTCGAAGGCGACCGCCAGCATGCTGGCGACCTGGTCGTCGTCCAGGGGCCAGGTGCCCACACCGATCACGGGCAGGTGGGCACCACCGGGAAGGGGCAGGGATGTCGTCATGGGTCCATGGTGCCGCACGGTCGCATCGGGTGGGACACGAGATTCATGCTAAAGAACCCTTGCGCAACGAGTCTTTAGGAATTTATGCTCGGTGCATGACACCGCACGACGAGGCCACCCCCGGCAGGGACGAGGCCATCAGCAGCCCCGAACGGATCCGCGCACTGGCCCATCCGCTGCGACTGGACCTGCTCGACCACCTGCGCAACGTCGACCAAGCCACGGCCACCGAGTGCGCCGAACGGGTGGGGGAGTCGGTCGCCAGTTGCTCCTTCCACCTGCGGATGCTCGAGAAGTACGGATTCATCGAGCGCGGAGAACGCCGCGGCCGCGAGAAGCCGTGGCGGGTGGTGCGCCAGGGCCTGGAGTTGCAGCCCGTTCCCGAGCAACCGGGCTCCTACGCGGCCGTCGCCCAGGTCGCCCTGCTCCAGGTGCTGCGCGAAGCTGAGCGCATCCAGCAGTTCCTGCACCAGGCCCACGAGGTCGAGCACGAGTGGATCGAGGCATCCTCGGTCAACCAGTCGTCGTTCTGGGCCACCGCCGACGAATTGCGACAACTGGGCGACGACGTCCGCGACCTGGTCACCCGGTTCGCCGACCGCAGCGACCCGACCAAGCGCCCCGAGGGCGCCCGCCGCGCGCACCTGTTCGGGGTCATCAACCCCGACCCGGTGCCGGCGCCACCCACCACGACTGCCGCCCCTGACGGAGACCCTGATGACTGATGTGCTGACCACCACCACCACCACGACCCGGCCGAACGGTGCGGGGCGTCGCCTGCCCACTGCTTGGCAGTACCGAGGATTTCGCCAACTGTGCGGGGCGTGGGTCTTCACCAACCTCGCTGACAGCGCCCTGTTCCTGATGGTCGCGGTGTGGGTCAAGGAACTCACCGGCTCGGACAGCGCTGCCGCCCTGGTCTTCGCCATGCTCGGCATTCCCTCACTCCTGGCCCCCTTCCTGGGCCAGGTCGCCGACCGGTTGTCGCGCAAGTGGTTGCTGGTGGGCTCCTATGCCGTGGTGGCAGTGGTGGTTGCGCTGCTGCTGCTGGTCGACTCCCCGGCGGGGCTGTGGCTGGTCTACGTCGTGATGCTGGTCTACGCGACGGTCGCCTACCTGACGGCCGCGGCCCAGTCAGGACTGGTGCGTGACCTGCTGCCCGACGAGCACCTGGGCTCCGGCAATGGCCTGCTCACCACCATCGACCAGTCCCTGCGCCTGGTCTCGCCACTGCTGGGGGCGGCCCTGTACGCGGCATTCGGGCCGGGGTCGGTGATCGTGCTGACCGCTGCCTCGTTCCTGGTTGCCGCGGGACTGCTGGCGATGCTGCGTCTGGTCGAGTCCCCGCCCGAGACCGCCGACCAGCGGGGCAGCTACTGGAACGAGGTGACCGCCGGCTTCCGGCACGTGTTCGCCCACCCGGTGCTGGGACGTCTCACGCTGGTGGCAGCGGTTGGCTTCGGTGCCACCGGGCTGATCAATGTCGCCGCCCTGCCTGCCATTGAGCGAGGGCTGCACCTTCCCGCCGCCGCCCTCGGGCCGCTGGTCAGTGTCCAGGGCGTTGGCGCCGTTCTCGCCGGGTTGACGGCTGCCAGGGCCATGAGGCGGTGGGGCGAGACCCGTGTGTTCGGCATGGGCATGGTGGGGCTGGCGTTGGGAACGCTGCCGTTCATGGGCACCAGCCTGGTCGCGGTGGTGCTGGGACTCGCACTGGTCGGGGGGTCGGTGACGTGGTCGGTGGTGGCGTTCGTGACGCTGCGGCAGCGGCTCACGGCTCCGCGGATGCAAGGACGCACCTCGGCCGCGGTGAACGTGGCGTTCAACCTGCCACAGACGGTGTTCACGCTCGGCGGTGCCGCAGTGCTGGCGGTGCTCGACTACCGCATTCTGGTGGCGGCGACGGCCCTGTGCGTACTGGCGAGCATGGTGTTGTTGCCGCGCCGTCGCGTCTCGCCGGCGGCGTCGGGGTCGGGGACCCTCGACGCTGCGGTCGCGGAGTCGTAGCCTGTCGCCATGACGAGCATCGGCTACAGCTATGACGACAGCACCGGCATTGTCACCGTCGACGTGGACGGTCATGCCTTTGACGCCCGGGACGTCGCCCGGGTCGGCAACCTGAAGAGCGGTCCGGTCCTGGAGGCGCTGGCCAGTCGGGCGAGTGAGCGCGAACTCATCGCCCACCTGGCCATCGCGCTGCTGAGTCGAGAGGCCGACGTCGCCACCCTCGCCGCCCAAATCGACACCGAGTAGCCCGGTCCTACTCCGTCTGCACCAGCCGCAGGGCACGGCGCAACAGGCGCAGTGCCCTGTCGGCGTGTGGCTCCAGCCCCTGCCAGTCGGCCTGGCCGTCGACGACGTAGTCGATGAGGTCGCTGATCAGGTCCGGGTCCTGGTCGCAGACCCCGGCCACCTGCCGGATGCTCACCGGACCGTCGGCCAGCATGGTCACCAGACTGCGGGCCAGCACCTCGGTGCGCGACCTCGCGTCGTCGGCGATGCTGGCGTAGGACTCGCCGCCTACCGTCGGCCGCAGCCGCTGCGCCGCCTCCTGGGTGACGCGAATCATCTGATGGAGCGCGAAGACGACGTTCTGGGCCGAGAAGGGCGCGGCCAGTACATGCATCTCGGTGACGATGTTGCCGCGCTCCAGCATGAACGTGACCCCGCGCCGCTCCCGGTTGAGCTCGTTGACCGCCACCCGGGCGGCGCGCCGGTGCTCGACCCCGCGCAGCGCCATCGAGCGCAGGACGACCACGGGGGACTCGGGGTGCAGCGAGACCATCACCACGGCGGCCTCGGTCCAGAACATGTACTCGTCGTCGCTGGCCCGGTGCGGCGGCTCGGTGACCCGCCCGACCGTGTCGTCGAGCAGCCGTCGCAGATGGTCGTGGTCCTCGGCCAGGACGGCCAGTGGCAGCGGGGAGACCTCGACAGGCGCGGCCGACGTGCAGCCGTCGACGCCGGTGACCTCCAGCCAGGTGGGGTGCAGCACCGCGTAGCAGTCGCGCAGGGCGCCACAAATGATCGCGGCGGCCTGGTCGACGTGACTGAGCGGCAGGACGATCTCATAGTCGGCGCTGCCGTGGCGGCGCCGCAGCCCCATCTCGCGAAGCGTCCGCATCGCCGGTGCTGACAACCTCAGTGTGTCCGGCAGATAAGTGTTGCTGGGGATGGTGACCAACAGTTCGCGCCGGTGCCGCCGCACGCTGGTCCACAGCGAGTCGCCGTCGACCAGCATCTCCTCGGCGGGGCGGATGAGGGCGAGTCCGCCGTCGGCGAGTCCGGCCAGTCCGTCGGCGAGCCGGGCCCGGAAGGCCCGCCAGTCGGCGTCCATCTGCTCGTCGAGGCCGGCGCCGCGTGACCCGGGCGGCTCGGTGCGTTCCACAGTGCTCATCTTCGACCCTTCTCGTGCTGACACTTCGAGGCTACGGAGGGGCTCCGACATTTCCGGCGGGCGTCGATGGCCGTGAGCCAGGGTCAGTTGTCGGGAGTGCCCCGACCCGACAGCTGCCGGGTGATCTGGTCGTAGGTGGTCTGGTCGAACGCCACCAGGAAGACCTCGTCGACATCAGAGCCGGCCGCGTCGATCGTGGCGATGGCGACGTCGATGGCGTCGTCCTTGGGCCAGCCGTAGATGCCGGCGCTGATCAGAGGGAAGGCGACCGAGGCTGCGCCCAGATCGTCAGCCACCTCGAGGGATCGGCGGTAGCAGGACTCCAGCAGGGCACGGTCTCGTTGGCCTGCGGCGTAATTGGGGCCGACGGTATGGATGACCCAACGGGCAGGCAGGTCACCGGCGGTGGTCCAGCCGGCGTCCCCGGTGGCCAGGCCGTGGGGGAAGCGGGCGATGCAGTCGGCCAGGACCGCGGGCCCGCCGGCGCGGTGGATCGCCCCGTCGACCCCGCCACCCCCGCGCATCCGGTTGTTCGCGGCGTTGACGACGGCGTCAACCTCGAGGGTGGTGATGTCGCCGAGGAGGGCGGTGATCTTCGGCATGGTGCCGAGTGTAGGAGGAGTCCCCGGCCCTCGTGGAGGCGCTGGCATCGACGCGTAGCATCGCGGCCATGGCCAATCGCGAACGGGACTCACTGACAGCAGCACTGCACGGCGTCCGGTCGCACGTGCTGGCACAACTCGAGGGGCTCACCGACGCCGACCTGCGTCGCCCGGTGCTGCCGTCCGGCTGGCACTGTCTGGGGTTGGTGCGACACCTGACGCTCTCCGACGAGCGCTACTGGTTCGAGGTGGTGATGGCAGGCGGATCGCTGGACTGGTGGCCGACGGCTGAGAACGGCGACTGGCTGGTGGGGCAGGACGAGTCGGCTGAGGACGTGCTCGCGGCCTACCGAGCCGCCATCGAGGCCTCGGATGCTGTGATCACCGCCATGTCCCTGGACGAGGCGCCACGCCGACGTGAGCCGCAGTGGCCCGAGAACCGGTTTGCTGACCTGCGCTCGGTGATGCAGCACGTCATCGTGGAGACGGCCACCCACGCTGGGCACCTGGACGCGGCCAGGGAACTCCTGGACGGACAGCAGTACCTGGTCCTGTGAGCCGCGCCCCGGACGATCGGCACCTGCACAGACGCACTCATCGGCGCCGAGGGACCTCACCCGAACGGGTGCCCACCCGCATGAGAACCGCCGCGGGGCACCCGTCCCGCGCGATATGTTGTGATGCTGACAACTGAAGGATGTCCGGGCTGCTGGCCCGACCCCGGTGAGTCGGCGTTCTGCGAGGGAGAGTTCTCATGAGAGTGGCGTCTGTTCCGTCCGGGCATTCCTACATCAGGCACCTGGCGCGCCTCGACGGCGGGGGAGTCACCCGACTCGCCGATCCCCGACCGCCAGAGGCGTCCAGCGAGCAGCAGTGGTGGCCACCGGTGATGCTCCAGCCGGGCTGGATCCGCGACAATGCCGAGGACTTCGACGTCATGCACGTCCACTTCGGCTTCGACGCGCTGAGCCCCGAGGACCTGGAGCGCGTCTTCGGCGAACTGCGGGAAGCCGACAAGCCGCTGGTGTACACCGTCCATGACCTGCTGAACCCGCACCACACCGACCCGGGTCTGCACCAGGCCGCCCTGGACGTCCTGGTCAGGGAGGCGTCCGCGCTGATCACCCTCACCCGTGGGGCGGCGGACGAGGTCTGGCGACGGTGGGGACGCTACGCCCACATCCTGCCGCACCCCCACATCGTGCCGTTCACCGACATGGCTGTGCCGCGACCCCGCAATGAGCGCCTTCGCGTCGGCGTCCATCTGAAGAGCCTGCGTCCCAACATGAATCCGCTGCCGATGCTGCCGGTACTGGCCGAACTCACTGGTGAACGCGACATGGACCTGGTCATTGACGCCCACACCGATGTCGTCACCCCGGGCATGCGCAACTATTCCGCGGACGTCGTCGAACTGCTCCAGGGGCTGGACCGCAGCTCGCACGTGCAGGTGCACGTGCACGACTACTACAGCGACGACGACCTGTGGGACTACTTCCGCGGCCTCGACGTCTCGGTGCTGCCCTACCGGTTCGGCACCCATTCGGGGTGGCTGGAGGCGTGCTTCGACCTGGGCACCCGCGTGCTGGCGCCCCGGATCGGCTATTACCACGACCAGGAGCCCGGCGTGCTGGGCTACCGCCTGCGCGAGGACGGCCACCCGGTTGCGGGCGACGTGGCCGTGGCCCTGGACGAGGTCGCCGCGCGGGTGCCGTGGCAGGCCGACATCGGGTGGCGCCGCACCCAGCGGGAGGTGCTGGCCGCAGCCCACGAGGCGATCTATGAGTCCGTGCGCGCCGGGGGTGCCGGATGAGGGTCGCGATCATTGCCCACGACAGGCACCCCATCGCCGAACCCTTCGCAGGCGGACTGGAGTCCTTCGTCTGGCACCTGACCCGCGGGTTGCGTCTCCGCGGACTGGACGTGACCGTTTTCGCCGGTCCGGGCAGCGACCCGAGCCTCGGCGTCGAGGAACTGCGGGTGGATCCGGTGCAGCTGAGCACCCTGGCCCGCGCCGACGTCTCGATGCCGGCCGAGAGGGTCGTCCAGGGCACCTTCGCCTACCTGGGCTGCATGCAGCAGATCGCCCGGCGTGGCGACATCGACATCGTCCACAACAACTCCCTGCACTACCTGCCGATCGCCCTCAGCGAACTGCTGCCCGTTCCGGTGCTGACCAACCTCCACACCCCACCGACCCCGTGGATCGAACCACCGCTGCGCGAACTCGGTGACGCCGCCCACGTGGTGGCCGTCAGCGCGGCGGTCGCCAAGCAGTGGGAGGGAATCGTGACGCCGCGGGTCATCCACAACGGGGTCGACCTGACGAAGTGGACCTACGGCGAGGGCGGCAGCGACCTGGTCTGGGTCGGCCGGGTCGTCCCCGAAAAGGCCCCCCACCTGGCGGCGATGGCGGCACGACTGGCCAACCGCAGGCTGCGGATAGCCGGTCCGCTGTCCGACGTGGCCTACTTCGAGGACGTGCTCCGTCCACTGCTGGACGACAGGATCACCTACGTGGGCCACCTGCACCCCGGGGAGCTGATGACACTGGTCGGATCGAGCGCGGTGAACCTGGTGACCCCGATGTGGGAGGAGCCCTTCGGGCTGGTTGCTCCCGAAGCGATGGCCTGCGGCACGCCGGTGGTGGCACTGGCTCGCGGCGGACTGGTCGAGATCGTGGCACCACCCGGCGGGGTGCTGGTGTCGGCGTCGGGTGATGAGCAGCAGACCGTCGACGCGCTCGCCGAGGCGCTGTCGAGGGCCGAGGCCCTGCCCCGGCGCGAGGTGCGTCGCTACGCCGAGACCCGGTTCGACCTGGCCGCCGTCGTCGATCGCTACATCGCCTTCTACGAGGAGCTGGCGTCGGCGTGATCGGCTACTACGTCCACCACCACGGACTGGGCCATCTGGCCCGCGCCCGCCAGATCTGCGCCCAGTTGGCCTCGCGCGGCCACGAGGTGGTGGGCTTCAGCAGCCTGACCCGCCCCGACCAATGGCCGGGGGAATGGGTGGACCTGCCCCTGGACACGCTGCCGCCCGGCGCCGTGGCAGCCCCCCTGGACGCGACCGCGGGCGGTGTGCTGCACTGGGCGCCGCTCGGTCACGAGGGCATGGGCGAGCGCATGTCCCTGATCGCTCGACGGCTGGCCTCGCTGGACCTGATGGTGGTCGACGTCTCGGTCGAGGTGGCCCTGCTGGCCCGACTGTTCGGGGTTCCCACCGTCGTGGTGGCCATGCGCGGGCTGCGCGACGACCGTCCCCACGCCGCGGCCTACGACGCCGCCACCGCACTGCTGGCGCCCTGGGCGTCCGAGTTCCCCGAGCCATGGTGGCCGACGGCGTGGATGTCCAAGACGGCCTTCGTCGGCGCCCTGTCCCGGTTCGACCACCTTGATCCGGCGACGGCGGGCCCTGCGGATTCCGGCGGCACCCGCCCGCGGCGGGTCCTGGCCGTCTGGGGCGGCGGTGGCAGGGACCTGCCGGACGACGCGCTCGCATCCGCGCGACGCGCCACCCCCGGATGGAAGTGGCTGTGGCGCTCGCCCACCGAGCCCTCACCGGACCTGTGGGCTGAGTTGCTGGACTGCGACGTGGTCGTGTGCCATGGCGGCAACAACACCGTCGCCGAAGTGGCCGCGGCACGGCGTCCGGCGATCGTGCTGCCCCAATCGCGTCCCTTCCACGAACAGCACCACACCGCCGACGCGCTGGCTCGCGCCGGGCTGGCGGTCACCGTGGAGCAGTGGCCGACACCCGAGCGGTGGCCCGGGTTGTTGGACCAGGCCGTCGGCATCGGAGGCTCCGGCTGGGGCCGCTGGAACCCCGGCGACGGGGCCGCCCGTGCCGCCGACGCCCTGGACCGACTCAGCCGGAAGGCCGACCATGACCAGTGACCTTGCCGTCGTCACCGTCGCCCACGGGCGCCACCAGCACCTGCGCCGCCAACGGCTGGGGCTGCTCGCCGGCACCCGGGCGCCGGTGGTCCATGTGGTCGTCAGCATGGGGGACCCCGCCATCGCCGCGGTGCTGGCCGAGGAACCCGGACTGCACACCGACCTGGTCTGGCTGGACGCCAGCGAGAAGTTGCCGCTGGCACGTGCCCGCAACGCCGGGGTCGCCCGAGCAGCGCAACTGGGCGCGTCCGCCGTGGCCCTGCTGGATGTCGACTGCATCCCCGAACCGGGCCTGGTGGGCGACTACACGTCGTTGCTCAGCCAGGTCCCCGATGGCGGGCCGGCGGTCATCTCCGGACGGGTGCGCTACCTGCCCGAAGGAATGACCGAGGCCGACTACACCCCCGAGCGTCTGGAACTCCTGGGCCGGGACCATCCAGCGCGGATCGTCCCCACTGAGCCGCTCGTCCCGGGCGACCCGACGATGATGTGGTCGCTGAACCTCGCGATGACCCTCGGCGACTGGGATGCGGTGGGGGGCTTCGACGATTCCTACGTCGGCTACGGGGGCGAGGACACTGACTTCGGTCAGCGGGTGGCGGCCGCCGGGGGCGGCATGTGGTGGACCGCGCGGGCCGGGGTCTTCCACCAGTGGCACCCCACCAGCAGTCCGCCGGTCCAGCACGTGGCCGACATCGTCACCAACGCCAACCTGTTCCATGCCCGGTGGGGCTGGTACCCGATGGGTGGCTGGCTGGAGAAGTTCCAGGAGATGGGTCTGGTCGAGTTGACCGACCACGGGTGGGCGCTGACCCGTTGACGCCGCCGCGTCCGTGACCCACAGTTGAGGGGAATCCCGGGCCGATGAGGACGCAGTGTGGCGAACTCAGCGCAGATCACCCATGGCCCGACCCCTCCGAAGGAACCGGACATGACGCGCGTTCGCATTGACCTGAACACCTCCCTTGACGGTTACGCCTCGGCGCCCGACCCGAGCCCCGACAACCCGATGGGCAAGGACTGGGGGCGCCTGACCGCGGCCTATGCCGCCACCCGCACCTTCCGCCAGCGCGTCCTGGGCGACACCAGCGGCGCCGGCACCACCGGCGTCGACGACACCTACGCGGCGGCCTACTTCGAGGGCGTCGGCGCCGAGATCATGGGGGCCGGCATGTTCGGCCTGCACTCCTACCCCGACGACCCGGACTGGAAGGGCTGGTGGGGTGATGAGCCGCCGTTCGGCGCCCCGGTCTACGTCCTGACCCACACGGCTCCGCGGGCGTCGATCGCCATGCAGGGCGGGACGACCTTCCATTTCCGCGACGCGCCGCTGCGAGACGTGCTCGCCGAGGCCGCCGAGGCCGCCGGCGGGCTGGACGTGCGGATCGGCGGCGGCGCCGGCACCGCCCGGGACTTCCTGCGCGCCGGTCTGGTCGACCGTCTGCACGTGGGTATCGCCCCGATCCTGCTGGGTGGGGGCATCCGGCTGTGGGACGACCTGCGCGGCCTGGACCTCACCCACACCGTCACGAGCGAGGTGGCCGAGAGCGGCACGATTCACGTCACCTTCACGCGGGTCGCGGGGGCGGGCTGAGGACCTTGCGCCCGGCGACGATCGGCGCGAGGTGCTCAGTGTCGACGCGCGTCCAGGACGGCGTCCAGCAGCGCATCGGCGACCTGCCGCTTCGTCCCGGCGCTCTGCGCCACGACCTCGTCGGTGGCGTCGAGGATGGTGAGCCGGTTGTCGGGGGTCTCGAAACCCTTGTCCCAGCCAACCTCGTTCACGGCCAGCAGATCGACACCCTTGCGGCGTCGCTTGCGTCGTCCACGCTCGAGCAGTTCGTCGCCGGTGGCGGTCTCGGCGGCGAAGGCGACGATGGTCTGGCCGGGGCGCCGACGCACGGCCAGACCGGCGACGATGTCCTCGTTCTCGACCAGGGTGAGGGTGGGCGGCGTGCCGTCCTCCTTGGTCAGCTTGTCCTGGGACATCTCGGCCACCCGGTAGTCGGCGACGGCGGCGGCCATGATGATGACGTCCGCCTGCTCGGCCGCCTGGCGCATGACGATCGACAGGTCCGCCGCTGAACCCACGGTGGCGATGTGGATGCCGGGTCGTTGGGCGTCGCGCAGGATGTCGCCGTCGATGGTGGCGGCGGCCAGCAGCACCCTGGCGCCCCGCTCGGCGGCCGCGACCGCGAGCGCCACGCCCTGGCGGCCGCTGGAGCGGTTGCCCAGGTAACGGACGGGGTCGATGGGCTCGCGGGTGCCGCCCGCGGACACGGCAATGGTGAGTCCGGCCAGGTCATGGCGGGCGTTGATGATGGCGAGCGCGGCTTCGTGGATGGCCTCTGGCTCGCTCATCCGTCCGGGACCGGAGTCGCCACCAGTGAGCGGCCCGTCGTCGGGGCCGATGACGTGGACGCCGCGGGATCGCAGGGTCGCCATGTTCGCGCGGGTGGCATGGTGGTTCCACATCTCGGTGTGCATGGCCGGCGCGATCAGGATGGGGGCGGTGGTGGCCAGCAGCGTCGTCCCGAGCAGGTCGCCGGCCAGTCCGGCGGCCATGGCGGCGATGGTGTTCGCCGTGGCCGGGGCCACCACCACCAGGTCGGCCCGCTGGCCCAGCGCAACGTGGCGGACCTGCGGGACGTCGTCGTGCACCGACGTGGTGACCGGGTTCCGCGAGATCGCCTCCCACGTGGGCCGCCCCACGAAGCGCAGCGCGTCCTCGGTCGGGACGACGTGCACCTCGTGGCCGTCTCCGATGAACAGCCGGACCAGGTGGACGGCCTTGTAGGCGGCGATACCGCCCGTGACACCAACGACGATGACCATGGGTCAGATTCTCGCACCGCCGGCTCGGACCGGTAACCTGCCTGTCCATGTGCACCGTCGTGATTCGCGTGCCCGAGCCGGGCACCGGGCCGGTCCGGATGTTGGCCGTCCGCGACGAGGACCCGCAGCGGCGGTGGCGTCCCTGGGGTGCGTGGTGGCCGGACCTGCCCGCGGTGCACGGGGTCATGGACGAACTCGCCGGCGGGGCGTGGATGGCGGCGGACGACTCGACGCTGGCGGTGCTGCTGAACCGTGGCGGGGGGACGAACGGGCCGGTCTTCACCTCACGCGGGTCGCTGGTGCTGGACACCGTGGCGGGACGTCGGCTGCCCGATCCGCTGACGACGCTGGGGTTCAACCTGGTGCAGGTCACCGCCGAGGGTGCCCGGGTCACCTCGTGGGATGGTGGCGTGCCTCGGGTCGTGGAGTTGGCGCCCGGGACGCACATGGTCGCCCACGACGACGTGGACGACCCGACGACCGCTCGGATTGCCGCCTGGCTGGGGGAGTTCACTGCTGCGTCGACTGATGTGGATGCGGACGGGCGCTGGTGGGACGACTGGCTGTCGGTGTTGGCCAGGTCGACGGAGGTCGGTCCGCTGGATGACCGGGCGATCATCCGTGACAACCGGGTCCATGGTTATCCGACGTTGTCGCTGTTGGTCGGTGTGGCGTCGGTGGGGGAGGGCGAAGTCGAGGTGCGGATGGCGGAGCTCGAGGAGCCCGGGCGTTGGAACGCGCTGGGTGTGTAGGTTCACATGGAGTGTCAGTTGTCATCGACACACGGAATCCGATGAATACCGCGACAGTCCGCGCGAGTCGTCACAGATACTTGGGCAAGACTCGTGCAAATGTGTCGCCCATAGTCACGAGCCAGTGGACAAGTTCTTGCGATTGGCCCGCTTCTAGGAAATCGCCGGAACGAGAGACGACGAGCTTGGACGCCTTGCGGTCAGGTTTATCATCCCACTGGAGGACGAAGCCAAGCTCTGCTTCTATGACGTCACGCTGGGCGAGCAACTTCCCGTAAAGGTCCTTGTCGTTGTGAATCCAGAAGAGAGCGGTGACAAGCTTCTTCTGGGAATTTACCTGTAGGGAGATCTGCCCACGAGAGTCTCCGAGGCTCACGTCATACCAGTGTTGAGGGAAGGGCTTGCGCCAAGTAGTGATGTTGGTCGCATGCACTTTGCCATAGCCCCGTACCCGCTCGAAGAATTCAAGCTGGGCATCCTTCACAGACATGCGCCTTGCGGGCCTGAGTCTAGGCGTGGTCTTGCTGCGGCGCGCACCTATCGCCTCCGGATCGAGGTCAAGACCAGCGGCTTCCGCAAGTTCTTCCGCTCGGATGTACTGTTCAGGATTAGCGTGACCTTGTGCATCGAACACGAGTCCCTCACCCTCGAGGACCACTCGCGGGTCATCGGTGCGGCCGGGCTCGCTCCACCGGAAACCAGCCGAGATCGTCCCGCCGATCTGTAGGACTCTCCACGCGTTGGTCATCGGGAAATTCGCGATAATTGCGGCCAACGGTTGGGCCCAGGTGCCGGCCACGATTGCGACCTCGCCGTACGAAGTCCAGCGCCCTGCCGGGATCTCGGCGACGATCGCGGCGACTTGGCTGCGGAGCGCAGAGGGTTCGTCGCCAACAGCGATGACGCTTTCGTCCGGACCTGGCCACAGTTCGATGACTTTTTCTGCCAGTTCAGTGCTGCGGGTGTTGATTTCGTAGACTCCCCACGTGGCGTGGGCAGCGATCGCCTGGTTCATCGACACGCCACTCTTGGCCAGCAGCTCACGCTTCTCGACGAATGGCTTGTTGCTGAGTTCGCTGTTGTAACCGCTAAGGGTGAGGTTGCCGAGGGTGTGCACGACACGCTCATGTTCGTAGGCGATGTCGGCGTCGGCGCCGAAACCCTCCGCGAACGTCTCACGCACGGAGTCGGTCATCGTTTGGGGCAGGACGTGTTCGATTGTCAGGTGCTTGGGGTCGAGGTGGACGATCTCCTTCGCTCGGTAGGCTTCTTCGAGCCATTGGAGTATGAGCTTCTTTTGCGTTCCACGCCCCTGCCAGTAGAAGGCAACCGTCTGAGCGGCCTCGCGAACCTGTTCGTCGGTCGCGAAGTACTTGCGGCCGCGGGAGAGGTATTCGCGCAGTGCGACGTCAATATGATCCGCATCACTGATCGATCCAACTGCCTGGAGGAGTGTGCGATTGAGATTTGCGGTGGCGCGTCCGATCACGACGCGCCGAACGAAGTACGACTCGAGGTACGTGAGAGCACGCACAACTTCATCATCGGTAGCAGTGCCCGCTGCGCGCCTGTCGAGGATCCGCATGACCACCGGATACGCAGTCGTGGATCCCCAAGCCCTGATCCTGGTGAGACGGCGGCTTATCTCTACGTCTTGCTCCGTCGCAGGCTTGAGAATCGTCGCGAGCACATCGCCCAGCTTGGCAATACGAATCACCTCAGCCTCCAACTCATCGATAGTCGTGAGCCTCTCAAGCCGATGCTGCTGTCCGATGTAGGTATCCGACTGTTTCGCACGGTCATCGCGCTGAGCTAGGTCGAGCCAAAATAGCAACTCAAGGTTTTCAGCGTCGAGCTTCTTCTCCAAGGGAAGCCAGACGGTGTCATAGACTGCCTCTGCGCGGTCTCCAAGACGCATGAATAAGTAGTTCTTGAGCAAGTCACTCTGCGTCAGACGAAGACCAGTGTTGTTGAGTGACTCGAAGATGCGGTGCGCGTTGTCGGACGGCTCGGCTGTGACGACAACGAGCGCGAGACCACGTACGATGGCGGCCTCGAGTAGCTCGAGGTCATGCGGATCATCCGGATCGTCGCTCGCGGCGATCTTCGACCGGAAGAACCGATACGCATCTCCAACAGCGTCTTCCCCACCAGCCTGGGGCGTGCGGTTGAGCACCGCCTTGTAGGCAGGTCGATCTGTCTGAGTCGGCATGACCTTGAGCGGCTTTCCGTTGTCAAAGACATTGATCAAATATTGAGCGTCGATGCCGTTCGCCCGTTCGGCTTCCCCGGTCTCGATCAAGTGATCCCGGAGCGCCGCTAGCAGGAGTGTGAGGGTGGTCAGGCGCTGTTGACCGTCGACGACAAGGAACTTGTTGACACCGATGGCCCCGAAGTCAGGGCTGCTTGCCAGAACGAGGGAGCCGATGAAGTGCGAGGCCTTCGGGTCCTCGGCAAGGGTGCGCTCGAGCTCGACAATGTCTGACCAGAGCTGACCGAGCTGCTTCTTGCCCCACGAGTACACGCGTTGGTAGAGCGGAACCTGGTACTGCTTCTTGCCCTCCAGAACACCTGCGAGGGTCCCGTTCTCCGCTCGAACCACAAATGCCTCCCTCTAATACCGTATTGGATCGAGCCTACATGGCGAGCAGTCGTGGGCACTCCGCTCTTGGTCATGATCCGCGTACCCACATGGGCCCATCTACCCTGTTCAAGTGGCTCATCACAGAAGGCGATGGATCAGGGGTCGGAACCGCCCGCGTCGAGTAGGCGTCTGGCGATGTAGTTGACGGTATTGCGGAACCCTTCGGCGGTGCCTCGCAGGTGTTCAAGCAATCCGTGGATGGCTTCGGTGGGCCCGTTCGAGCTGCCGGGAGGGTCGAAG
The DNA here is from genome assembly GCF_017355265.1 of Tessaracoccus sp. SD287. Classification (GTDB taxonomy): domain Bacteria; phylum Actinomycetota; class Actinomycetes; order Propionibacteriales; family Propionibacteriaceae; genus Aestuariimicrobium. The sequence goes on along the minus strand of NZ_JADIJQ010000010.1, from coordinate 36,940 downwards.
AACGCAAGGGTGTCCTCGCGGCGCCTCTTCAGGGTCTGCCCGAGCGAGCGCAGCTCCTCCAGGCCTGCCGGGACCCGCTCCGGAGGCTGGTGATCAGCCTTGTCATGATCGTCTCCCCTCGGCCGGTTCGGTGGCTTGGTAGGCGTCGATGACGTCCTGGTAGACGCTCCAGGTGACCTCGAAGGCGACATGGCGCTCATCGGCCAGGACCTTCGCCAAGCGGTGCTGCTGGTTGTCGGTGAGGCTGGCGCGCGTGCGGGCGACGCGGAAGATCGGGTCATCGGAGCGGCCGCGGTGGCCCAGCGTTCCTGCTGGACGCGTTGCTCTCAGCGGGTGGCCTTGTCCGCGACCAGGGCCCCGACGTTGGAACGGATGATGCCGAGCCCGGCATAACCCTGCTGTGACGACGTCCTGGTTATGCCGATGTGGGCAGTTCGAGGCGGTTGTGGGGTGGGATGAGGCAGCTGGGATGTCGGCATGATCAGGGCCGTCGAGGAAGGCCTGGCCCGGAGGGTGTCGTCAGTGACGGTGTAGCGCCCGGCATGGGCGCCGGTGGGTGGTGTCCGTGCGAGGGCGTCTTCCTTGGTCTTGATATGGCGTGGAGGTAGGCCTGAGTGGTCTTGCCCAAGAGCGGGATGACGGTGTTGTCGATCCTGGCGTTGAGCAGCCGCATGACTGCGGTGTGCCCCAGGACGTGGGCAATGACTCTCTTTCCGGTGAGGATCGGGCAGGCTGCGGTCGCGCTGACCATGTGGAGCGTGAGGCGTGCTGTGACAGCGTCGTGACTCATCCCTGTTCCATAGCGGGTCGGGAACACGACAAGCAGCGCGGCGAAGAGTTCACGTCTGGTCGTGGTTGATCTTGATCTCGCGCAGAATTTCCCGGATGGGCTTCTCCAGCGCCAACAGGCCGGCAAACTCGTCGTCGCAGATCACGGCACCGACAACTCTGAGTATTCGAGCACGCGCTCGAACTGTGCGCCCGTGAGGCGTATACACGAGGACCTACAACAGTCCAGTCCGGATACATCACAAAAAATATCATCGACGACTGACCCTTCGCCTACGAGAGGCAACGGCCAGGACGGTCGTTGCGACCACAACCAGAAGGCGGAGATGTTGCCCGACTGGTCGGGTTCGTGTCCCTGGGTGAGCACGAGGAGCGGCCCACCACCCAGGCAATCAGCGTGGCACTTGCATCGGCACCAGAGGGGCGAGATACGATCAGGCCACCGTGCCTCAGGTGAACTTGTTTCTCGACGGAGTCCATGGCGGAGCAGAGTCGAAGTGCAGCGATGTGGACGAGGTGGACAGATGTGCGTGTCGGGAGGAGGCCAACCGAGAAATGACGAGCCCCCAAGCTGTTGAGAGCGATTTCACCCTCGGAACGTTGCGGACGACCGCCAGCCACACGATCGGCATTCCCCACCTGGTGGAGCTTTTGCGCGAGGTGCCGGCTGATGCGCCCGCCGAGCAGTACCGCGAGGCGGTAGTCGACGGCAATATTCTGGGCCGACCAACCCAGGCCGGTAGGCAGCGCTCGTTCCGTCACCTGCGCGAACTCTACTTTCTCGACCCGCAGCGCCCGGAGTTCGCGGCGCTGCGGTACTTCTGGGAAATCGACCCCTCGTCACGCCCGCTCTTGGCGGGACAACTGGCCTTCACCCGCGACGAGGTGCTCCGTGCTTCATTCGCCGCGATTGCCGCACTGCCTGCGGGTTCAAGCGTGACATCGGCAGACCTAACCACTGCCGTGGCCGCACAATTCGGCAGCGAGATGTCCGAGTCGACGCTCGGCAAGACCGGTCGCAACACGGGCGCCTGCTGGACCCAGACCGGCCATCTGGCAGGGCGCGCGAAGAAGGTTCGTACCGATGTGGAAGCACGTCCGGTGGCTATCGCATATGCGGCGTACCTAGGACACCTCGCTGGCGGCCGGGGCCTTGGTGTCCTTGACAACCCGTGGACGCAGATCCTCGGGCTCGCACCCGGCCGCTCCTTGGAGGCATTGCGCGCTGCGCACACCCAAGGACTCCTCGACCTGCTCGTGGCGGGCAATGTCGTGGACGTAGCGTTCCCAGCCTTCGGGGGTGGCGCATGAGCCGCGTCTCCGATCTCATTAACGCCTATAAGGCCGAGTTATCCCTGACCTGGAAGGACACCGTCTCAGGTGGGGAGCGGGTGTGGATGCTCGTCTACCCACCGGACCTTGAACGCCAGATCCGCCACGCGCTCCCGAGCATGGAGTTGGCGACTGCCCAAGCGAGCCGCGGCTGGGTGGTCATCGACGTCACTGATGACTTCGGACGCTGGCTGTCGTCGCACCGTCACGCTGAGGCGTTCTACGAGGAGCCTAGCGACTTGACGCAATCGATTCTCGACCAGTTCGAGACGACGCTGGTCACCCGCATTCGCGAAGCCCTCGAAGCGGCTCCCGCGAACGCAGTCGTGACGCTCGTCGGTATCGGCTCAATCTTCCCGTTCCTGCGAGCGTCGAGCGTGATCAAGTCCGTCGATTCAGCCGTGACTGGCCGCCTCCTCGTGCTTTTCCCCGGGCTTCACGACCCGGAGACTCATTCATTCCGCTTACTCGACGCGCGCGACGGATTCAATTACCGCGCCCGCGTCATCGACCCGCAGAAGGACCTCGCGTGACGATCAACAACGACCTGTTCATCCGGCATCCGCTGAGCTTTGAGATTCCGAACGACGGCGTGACCAATGTCGACCGTCCCGAGGACTCCAACCAGTGGGACGTCCTCAAGTACGAGCTGCAGAGCTTCGTGTGCGAGGGCGAGTACGAGCACGGTCTGCAGCGCATCCTCGACTCGTACACTGGTCATCGGAACCGGACGACGCAGCCCGCGGTGTGGGTCTCAGGCTTCTACGGCAGCGGCAAGTCTCACCTTGTTCGCGTGCTTCAGCACCTGTGGGCCGACACGAAGTTCCCGAACGGTGCGACCGCCCGGGGACTGACCAATATTCCGCAGGGCATCCAGGACCAGTTGACGGAACTGACAACGCTCGGCCGTCGGGATAGTGCCGCACCGTGGGCAGCGGCAGGTGCACTTGATCGCAGCGGCGACACGCTCAACTCAGTATTCCTCTCGATCGTCCTCGGCGCGGCTGGACTGCCCACCCGCGTTGCGCCCGCCCAAGTGGCGCTATGGCTCGCAGGCAACGGGCACCTCGACACGGTCCGTGAGCATGTCACGGCCAATGGAGGCGACCTCAACGAGGAACTCGCCGAGTACAACCTCAGCACACTGTTGGCGAATGCCATTCTCGCCTCCGATCCGGAGTTTGCGGCATCGGCCAAGGACGTGCGCGCTGCGCTCCGCAACCAGTTCCCACCGGACACCCGCTCGTTCTCCACCGACGAGACGATCGCGCTGCTCAAGAAGATCCTTGAGTACGTAGGTGATGGCCAGCTCCCGCCGTCGCTGATCGTCCTCGACGAGGTGCAGCAGTACATCAGCGGCGACGGCGGCCGGGCGATGGAGGTGCAGAACCTCGTCGAGTCGGTGTCGCGCGAACTCAACGGTCGGGTGCTACTCGTCGCCACCGGCCAGCAGGAGCTGACGGCCGATTCCACGCTCCAGAAGATCCAGGACCGCTTCACCGTCAAGGTCGTACTCAAGAACCAGGACGTCGATGCCGTCGTCCGCCGCGTGCTGCTGAGCAAGGAGCCCGCCAAGAAGCCCGGGCTTGACAGTACGCTCTCTTCGGTCGCCGGGCAGATTTCCCGCCAACTCATCGGCAGCAAGATTCAGCACACCGCGGTGGATGACAAGGACCTCGCTGAGGACTACCCGCTGCTCCCGGTACGCCGTCGGTTCTGGGAGAGTGTGCTTCGCCAGGCCGATGCCGGCCGCGCTGGTCAGTTGCGCTCCCAGCTTCGCATCGTGCACGAGGCGAACCGCAGAGTCGCCCCCGAGTCGGTGGGCACTGTCGTTGGATCGGACTTCCTTTACTCCCAAAAGAACGAAGACCTCAACGGCGCGGGTTTGCTCCTCAAGGAGACGCAGACACTCATCCACGAGCAGGGGCAGAAGGACACTCTGCGCGGCCGCATTCTCGGGCTCATCCACCTCATCGGTCTGCTCCCGACATCGGGTCACGGCGACATCGGTGTCCGCACCTCGGCAGACCATCTCGTGGATCTGCTCGTCGAGGACCTCGCCCACGACGGCGACCGGCTCCGGCAGCAAGTCCCCGCAGCGCTCCAAGAACTCGCCGAAGAGGGCATACTCCAGCAGGACGGCGAAGAGTTCCGTCTTCAGACGAAGGCCGGTCGTGAGTGGGACGAGGCACTGCGCAGGCACCACGCGCAGGTGACCGACAGCGAGGTGAGCACGGAGCGCGACTCGCTGTTGCTAGCGGAGGTCAACCGGGCTCTGCCCGCGACGATCCAGCAGGGTCACGCCAAGGAATCGCGCAAGCTTGCGCTGCACGCCGACGCCTCGCTCCCGCCGGCCTCCGATGCGATCCCGGTCTGGCTCCGCTCGGAGTGGGACGAGGGAATCACGGCGAAGCAGTTCGACGAGGCCGCGCGCAGCCTCGGCATCGAGTCGCCGATCGTCCTCATCCACCTTCCTCGTGTCCAGGCTCCGGCGTTCGCGGCAGCGGTCCGCAACAGGATCGCTGCGCAGCGCGTGATCGACCAGCAGGGAATCCCGCAGGACGACGAGGGCAAGCAGGCACGAAGCGCGATGCAAACCCGCCTCAACCGCGCGACGGACCAGGCGAATGCCCATGTCCGTGACGTGATCTCCAAGGCGAACGTGCTCCTCGGGGGCGGTACAGCTCCGAACGGGCTCTCACTGCGCGAACACATCGAGGCCGGCGCACAGTCCGCCGCGACCCGCCTGTTCCCACGGTTCTCCGAAGCTGACGACACCCGGTGGTCGGTGGTTAGGGATCGAGTGAAGAACGGGTCGGCAGCCGATGCGCTGAAGGCCCTCCAGTTCGATGCCGACCCTGAGCAGCATCCCGTTGTCAAAGAAATTCTCAGCCACGTCGGCCCGGCAGGCACGTCCGCGAGTGACGTCGAGAAGGCCGTGACATCGAAGCCGCTCGGCTGGCCGCGCGACGCGCTCATGGCCTCGCTCGGCGTGCTCCTCGACACCGGCGTGATCCGCGCGACGCTCAACGGTAGTGACGCGACCACGGCAGATGTACTCAAGCAGACCCGCCTCGGCAACGTGCAACTCCGCCGCGAGGTCACTGTGCTCAAGCCCGCCGAGAAAATCCAGGCACGCCAAGTGCTGAGCAACCTCGGCTTCCCGACCGACAACGACCGACTCGTGTCGGCTGTCGAACAGGCCGTCAAGTCGCTCGTCGACCGCGCGAGGGGCGTGAGTGGGCCTGCTCCGCTCCCTGACATCACCGTGCCAGGCAACATCCAGGTGATCGTGAGTGCGTCTGGCAACGACCGCGTGCACGCCCTGCTGGCAGCGAAGAGTGACCTCACGAGCTTCAACGACCAACTCGGAGACCTGGAACGCAGATTCAAGAGCCGCACGCCTTCGCTCGAACTGGCGCATTCGCTTGCATCCGCGACCACGGGGCTGGAGCCCGCGTCGGCGGCCCGTGGACGGCTCGACGCGCTGGCCGCGAGCCGCGATCTCCTCGCCGACGCCGATCCAGTCGCCCCGATCGTCAAGGAACTCGCGGAGGCCCTCCGCGATGCCATCCACGAAGCAGCCGTTGCGCTGCGCGACGCCCGCGCAACGGCTGTAGCAGGCCTCGAACAGCAGCCAGCATGGACGGCTCTCGACGATGCGAAGCGCGAGGCTCTCCTCATGGAACATCATCTCGGCACCGAGGCGGCCCCCAACCTTGCAGATGCGGCAGCCGTGCTGAAGGCGGCGCAGGCTCGACCGCTCCAGGGATGGACCGCTGAACTCGACGCCATCCCGCAGCGGGCCTCGCGGGTGCTGGAAGCGGCTATTCAGCTCACAACACCTGCGGCGAAGATGACCACGGTGAGGGTCGCGACGGCGAACCTGAGCAGTGCCGACGAGGTTGAGCGCTATATCGAGGCCCTTCGGACGCAGCTTCTCGACGCCCTGAACAGCGGTAGCGACACTGTGATGGTGAAGGGCTGACATGACGACGGAAACGACGAAAGTCCTCAACTCCGACCAACGACGCTTTCTGGACGCCCAAACGCAGCGCGCCCGCGCCGCTGCACAACGCGCTGCCGACGATGCCCTGCGCGCTCTCGCGGTCGCAGAGCCGAGCCGTCCGGGCTACTTGAGTGACGAGCAGAACAGACTCCGGCTTGCGCTCCGCGACAAGGCACGGCAGCTCGGCGATGACAATGCACGAGCGGGTGCAGCGCTTACCAACCTTGTGCACGATGTCGCCTACGAGCAGTGGCATTGCTTGCTGTTCGCGCGCTTCCTGGAAGTCAATGGCCTGCTCCGGCATCCGGATTACCGCGATATCCCGTTGTCATTGGAAGACTGTGGCGATCTCGCGTCTGACCTTGGCGAGCCGGACGCCTGGGCCGTTGCCGCGCGGTTCGCGTCGGAGATCCTGCCGGGCGTGTTCCGCCTCACCGACCCCGCGGTACAAGTCCGGTTCGCAGCCGAACACCGAGACGCGCTGGAGCGTCTCCTCCTCGACATTCCTTCCGAGGTCTTCACGACGGAGGATGCGCTCGGATGGGTGTATCAGTTTTGGCAGACGGCCGAGAAGAAGCGCGTCAACGAGTCTGGCGTCAAAATCGGCGGGGCCGACCTCTCGCCCGTCACGCAGCTGTTCACCGAGAACTATATGGTTCGATTCCTGTTGGAGAACTCGCTCGGAGCATGGTGGGCCGCACGTCATCCCGACTCTTCGCTCACCGCAGGCTGGGAGTACTTCCGCCGTACCGAAGACGGCGCCCCTGTGGCGGGCTCGTTCAACGAATGGCCCGACCGCGCCGCCGATGTGACGATGATGGACCCGTGCTGTGGCTCCGGTCACTTTCTCGTCGCAATGTTTGGGATGCTCTGGCGCATGCGTGCCGAAGAGGAGGGCCTCACACCGGCGGAGGCGCAAGATGCCGTCCTCCGCGACAATCTCCACGGTCTCGAACTCGACTCGCGCTGTACTCAGATCGCCACCTTCAACGTCGCGCTCGAAGCCTGGAAGCAGGGTGGATTCCGCAACTTGCCCACGCCGCGAATCGCCTGCACCGGCGTCCCCGTTCGAGCGTCCCGAAACGACTGGGAAGCGATCGCTGGAGAAGACGGTGAACTGCGGAAGGTGCTTTCGCGACTGCACGGCCTGTTCGGGCAGGCGGATGTTCTTGGGTCGCTAATTCAGCCTCGTGAAGTCGACTCGGAGGATGCCCTATTCGGTTCTGATGGAAGCGTTGGGGTCGCGTGGGACGCGGTTCAAGGGGCTGTCGCGCTCGCCTTTCGAGGGGAGAAGGTTGACCAGACAGTCCTCGGAAATGCGGCCCAAGACATCGTGAATTCGGCCGAGCTTCTTTCGCGTCGCTACACGCTCGTAGCCACGAATCCGCCTTACCTGAAGCGGGCTTCAATGGACGCCGAGCTGCAAGCCTATTTGGACCGTTACCACTCCGATGCGCGCGCCGATATCGCGACCGCTTTCATCGAGCGAAGCCTGTCATTCGTGGGCGCAACAGGAACGGTTGCGACGGTGTCGCCTCAGAACTGGCTCATGCTTACTTCCTTCAAGAAATTCAGAACAAAGCTTCTGAAAGAGCGGCGAATCGACGCGATTGTTCGCCTGGGTGGTGGCGCATTCCGACAGATTACCGGCGAGGTTGTCAAAGTCTGTTTATCCATCGCTAGTGGCGAGCGGGCCGAGTCTAGCCATGCCATCATGGGCATGTTGGCGCACCGTACGACTGGCGTTGAAGCGAAAGCTGAAGCTCTTGCGAGTGGCCACCTATTACGGCCACGTCAATCGGAACAACTCTCCAATCCAGACAGTCGAATTACTCTGTCTCGATTGACTTCGGGAATGCTGCTGGAGGGCAACTGCCAGCCCATCAAGGGAAACACCACGGGGGACGATCCTCGCTACCGCCGCGCACACTGGGAGTATCCCGCCTTATCCGACGATCTTGCGCGTCTGCAGTCAACTCCGACTGTTCCAGGTCTGTACTCAGGATGCTCCGACGTGCTGCGGTTTCGAGATATGACTGAGCCCGAGGTTCGCCCGGGCGTAGAAATACGCAGCCAACACCTCTGGGGCCGACCTGGTGTCGTCGTGCACCTAATGAGTGAGCTTCGTGCCACCCTGTCGACCGGTGCCATGACAGACCAGAACGTTGCGGTTCTGGTTCCGAGGGACGAATCCTCACTGGAAGCTATTTGGGCATATTGCTCGAGCCCGAACTTTGCGGAGGACGTCCGCGAACTCGATGACTCGATCAAGGTGACGAACGCAACGCTCGGGAAAGTTGTGTTCGATCCAGAGCGCTGGCAGCCAGCAGGGGACGCGGTGGCGTTCCTTCCGGAGCCATTCTCGCGTGAACCATCCGAATGGCTTTTTGACGGGGTCATTCTTGGCTCGTCGTATCCTCTTCAAGTCGGAATCGCCCGCCTCCTGGGTTATCACTGGCCTGCTCAAGAGCCTGATGGACTAGATCAGTTCATTGACCATGACGGCATTGCGTCTTTGCAGGCGCTTCCGGGAGAGTCGGATCTTACGACTCGACTCCGGGAGCTACTCGCAGTTGCATATGGCGCGGAGTGGTCTAGTGCTACCGAGAGAAGGCTTGTCGTCGAGGCCGGCGGCAAGAACGGGCGGCTGGAGGACTGGCTCCGCGACTCGTTTTTCGCCCAGCATGTGAAGGTCTTCGACAACCGACCGTTCCTGTGGCATATCTGGGATGGTCGGAAGGACGGGTTCTCGGCAATCCTCAACTACCACCGCCTTGATCGGCGAACCCTTGAGAAACTCACATTTACCGCCCTCGGCGCATGGATCGACCGACAGAAGCACGAGGCCCGCGCAGAGCGTCCTGGTGCCGATGCGCGACTGGCTGCTGCCGAAGAACTTCAGCGCAGACTCCAACTGATTCTTGGCGGCGAGCCGCCCTACGATGTGTACGTCCGGTGGAAGGAGATGGCTGAGCAGCCGATTGGGTGGGAGCCTGACATTGATGACGGTGTTCGTTTGAACATCAGGCCGTTCGTGACCGCCGACGTGCTCCGGTCAAAGGTGAACGTGCATTGGCGAAAAGACCGCGGGACGAATCCTGATGGGTCGGAACGGCACAACGACCTTCACCCAACGCTTGAGGAGCGGCGCGCCGCCCGTCGCGAGGCGGGCGATTCCGAATGACACTCGTCCGTGCCGTTGTCGCCAAGGCTCTCCGCGACGCCGCTGCCTTCAATGCGGGGGCGAACTCGGCCCCAGCGGCTGTTCTGTGGGCCGACCCTGGGTGCACGTGGGAGCCGGTAATTCGTAGTCTCCAGGAGGCAGTGCCCATTCTCGTGCTCGGTGAGTACGCTCCCGCAGCCGCACAAGGTCCGGCACTTTGGCTTCGGGCCGTTCTGGCCTCGCCCGATTCAGTGGAGCTCCCAGCCCATCTCGCCGAACGAGACGAGCGCAATCCGTGGGTGATCTACCTGCCTGGCATCAGTCGAGGCTCCGTGGCAGAGGCAGCGGCGCTGGACGACTCGCTCGCGCCGCTGGCCGAGGTTGCGATCCGCTCGAACTGGTGGCCCTCTGCCCACGGTCAGACGCCCTGGACGCCTCACTCTTTCCTTGCGTCGAAGCAGGGTGCGGGGCTCGACATCGCGAGCGACAGTGCGACGAAGGCGGCCCTCGCTCAGGTGCTGGACAAGTTCATCTTCGAGGACGTCGACGATCTCAAGCGTATGGGGCGCCTCGATTCGTCTCGCCTGCACCACCTCGTGCTCGATGACACGGTTCGCACCCTCCTCGAATGGATGAACGAGCCGGACGACGTGAGGGCTTCGCTCGAAGGTGCGCAGTGGCAGGCCCTTGTCTCCTCCTGCAAGTCCGTTTACGGCTTTGGCCCGGAGAAGGACGGCGCGCTCACCGCAGCCAGTAAGCTCGGCGGCCGAACGGGCGAGTGGGGAGCTGTCTGGCAACGGTTCGCGGAGAACCCAAGCCGCTATCCGAACCTTCCTGCCTTGCTAGACCAGGCGCGGCCCTCTGTGGTGCCGCTCTTTGGAGACACCGACCCACACCCTGACTCGTGGCCTTCGTGGAACCGCGACCAGGAGGACGCGCTTAGGTCGGCGCTCGATGCATTGGGAACTCATCCCGACCCGCGTGGTCGCATTGAAGAGCTCGCTGCCGCGCACGCGTCGCGCGAAGACAACGTCTGGGCTGCTCTCGGCCAGGCACCGCTTGCGAGAGCCGCCGGTCACCTTGCGGAACTGGCAGACCGTGTCGGGAGCGCTTCGACAGCGACGGACCTCCAGAGTCAAGTTGCCTGGTACAGCGACGAGGGCCACGTGATTGACGACCTCGCACTGCGGACGATCGCGACGGCCAGGACCGCACAGGATAGGTCCGCTGTCTCCCACGCTCTCAGCGCGATCTATGACCCGTGGGTCGATCAGTCGGCACGAGCATTCCAGAAGGCCGCAGTTGGAACCTACCGCGGCCAGACGGGCCTCGACGTAACCGCCGGAACGTGCGTGGTCTATGTCGATGCGCTGCGCTACGACCTGGCCACCCGTGTTGCTCGCCGACTGTCAGGTCTCGCCGTAGTTGTGGAGCCGCGCCAGGCGGCTTTCCCCAGCGTCACGCCAACCGGCCAGCCGGCGGTGGCACCGATCAAGATCAGCATGGCTGGCGGCGCCGCTTTCGACGCCGCCGACGGTCAGGGGCGATCTGTGAAGGGTGCAGTGCTGCGGTCGGCTCTCGCTGGCGCGGATGTACAGTTCCTCGACTGGGACACCGCTCAGGTCGGCAACCCGGCCGGAGCGGCGTGGACGCAGACGAACATGATCGACTCGCTGGGCCACTCGCACGGTCACCAGATGGCGGACCTCGTCGACCACCACCTCGACCTCATCGCCGAGCGTGTTCGTGCACTGCTCGACGCAGGGTGGCGGAAGGCTGTCGTGGTCACCGATCACGGGTTCCTCCTGCCTGGCCAAGCAGCGCAGAAGGTCAACCTCCCGATACAGGTGACGGAAGGTGATACTGCCCGCAAGCCGCGTGTGGCGCGGTTGAAGGCCGCTGCCGCGCGCGCGGACTTTCCGATCCTGCCCTGGACCTGGGACTCATCTGTCGACATGGTCAGCGCACCGGGAGCTGCTGCATTTGAGGCGGGCTGCCTGTACGAGCACGGCGGTTTGAGTCTCCAGGAGTGCGTGATTCCCGTCGTCACCGTGACGCGCGGTCATTCGGCCGCTGCGCCCGTCCAGATTGAAGCTGTTCGATGGACCGGACAGCGATGCCGCATCGACTACCGTCCCGCAGAAGCCGAAGTGGTCGCCGAAGTTCGGCTTCGCCCCGCCGACGCATCGAGCTCCGTCGGTGGTCCGAAGTCGCCGACCGAGCCGGGTGAGGTCAAGGTGCTCGTCGATGAGGAACAGGCTCCTGCTGGGGCGAACGCATGGGTCGTACTACTCGACCCGAGCGGTGGAGTTCTAGCGCAAGCACAAACCACGGTAGGAGGCGTCGAATGACCGAGGCAATCACGCTTGACGAGATCGACACGACCGCAGCGTCGGCCTTCGAGGGGTACGTCGTTCGCAAGGACCTCGCCCAGCAGTTCAAGGGCGCGTATCCCGTCCCGACCTACGTCGGAGAGTTCCTCATCGGACGCTACTGCGCCACGACCGACCCGGAGGAGATCGAAGAAGGGCTCCAGGTCGTACGACGGCTGCTCGCAGACCGCACAGTGCGGGCAGGTGAAGAGGAGCTCTTCAAGTCGCGGGCGCGTGAGCGCATGACCGTCAAGCTCATTGATCTCGTCAAGGCACGTCTCGATGCGAAGTCGAACGCTTATGTTGCCGAGCTGCCGAGCCTTGGACTCCGAGACGTGCGCATCGACGATGCCGTTGTCCGCGAGAACGAGCGCATGCTGACCGGTGGCTTCTACGCCGAGGTTGATCTGTTCTACGACGCCGCGATCGCTGATGAGAACAACGGCAAGCCCTTCGCTATCGGGTCGCTTCGCCCCATCCAGCTCTCAACCCGTGATTCGCTCTCGCGTCTGGCCGAAGGCCGTTCACGGTTCACTACAGAGCAGTGGAAGCACTTGCTGCTTCGGTCAGTGGGCTTCGAACCTGCGCAACTTACTGAGCGCGAACAAGACGTGCTGTTGCTGCGCATGGTCCCGTTCGTGCAGCGAAACTTCAACATGGTCGAACTAGGGCCTCGTGGCACCGGCAAGTCCCACCTATTCCAACAGGTCTCGCCCTACGCGCATTTGATTTCCGGCGGTAAGGCCACCGTTGCCCGGATGTTCGTCAACAACGCCACTGGACAACGCGGCCTCGTCGCGCAGTACGACGTCGTCTGCTTCGACGAAGTCTCCGGCGTCTCCTTCGACCAAAAGGACGGCGTCAACATCATGAAGGGCTACATGGAGTCGGGCGAGTTCTCCCGCGGCCGTGAGTCCATCCGTGCTGACGGTTCGATCATGTTGGTCGGGAACTTCGACGTGGATGTCGCCCACCAGCAGCGGATCGGCCACCTGCTCTCTCCGCTGCCCCCGGAGATGCGCGACGACACGGCGTTCATGGACCGCATCCACGCATACCTGCCCGGTTGGGATGTTCCGAAGCTCAACCCGACCTACTTCACTCACCACTTCGGACTCGTGAGTGACTTCCTTTCCGAATGCTGGTCGCGTCTTCGTGACCAGTCGCGCCTTACCTCGATCCAGGGGCGGGTCAACTACTCCGATGCATTGTCGGGCCGAGACCTGTCGGCCGTCAACAAGACGGTAGATGGTCTACTCAAGCTCCTGTATCCCGACGCCGAAGCCGCGATCTCCGACGACGACCTCGAATGGGCGGTGCGCATCGCCCTGGAGTGCCGTCGTCGCGTCAAGGAACAGCAGCGTCGCATCGGCGCAGCAGAGTTCCGTAATACCCAGTTCGGCTACCGCCTCGGCGAGGGAGTCGAGCAGTTTGTCTCGACCCCCGAACTCGCGAGCCCCGACTCGATCGGCCTCGATCCGCTGCCCCCCGGTCAGGTGTGGGCGATCTCCGAGGGCGGCGGCGACGTCGGCCCGGGACTCTACCGAATCGAGGCGGCGGACACGCCCGGCTCGGGCGCACGCGGTCTACTCAACCAGGCCGCACCCGCCACGCTCCGGGAAAGCTTCAAGGTCGCAGAGCAGAACCTCATCGCCCAGGCGAGACAACTCGTAGGCGACCGCGACCCGCGCGAACACAACCTCACCGCCCAGGTCCGCGCGCTCGACGCGGCCAAGACCGGTGCTGGGCTCGGGCTGCCGATCCTCCTCGCACTGGCCTCAGCGATGCTCCAGAGGTCGATCCGCGGTGGCCTCATTGCGGTCGGGAACCTGTCGCTCGGCGGGGGTGTCGAGACCGTCTTGAACGCCGCGCAACTCGCGGAGCACGCTATGGAGAAGGGCGCGACGGCGCTGCTGCTACCGGTGTCCGCCCGCCGTCAACTCCTCGACGTCAGCGACGAGGTCGCCACGAAGGTGTCATTCATCTTCTACAGCGACGCCCAGGACGCTCTCGTGAAAGCACTCGACGAATGAGAAGACAGATCGTCGAGCATCCCTGCGTCCGAATGAAGGGGCGATCTGATGGCCGGCGCTCATTAGGGGCTCATCACAATTGAGGGTGTAGGTGGCGCTGTCTTGGGGTGCGGCGCGGCGGCCGGTTGAAGGGGTCGAGGTCCTCCGAAGATGGGAGTTCTCACGTTGCCCATCTGGAAGACCTCGACGGGGAGTTCGCTGCTGCGTCGAACGATGCGGGGGCGGACGGGCGCTGGTGGGACGACTGGCTGTCAGTGTTGGCCACGTCGACCGAGGTCGGTCCGCTGGATGACCGGGCGATCATCCGTGACAACCGCGTTCACGGTTATCCGACGTTGTCGTTGCTGGTCGGCGTCGCCTCGGTGGGGGAGGGCGAGGTCGAGGTGCGGATGGCGGAGCTCCAGCAGCCCGGGCGGTGGAACGCCCCAGGAATGTAGTTGTTCTCCCTGTCACAGCCCCAAGCGGTCTGTAAGCTGCGGCCAACCGCGCCACGCCCAGGTGCAGCACAGTACTGAGGGGCCAAGGCCTCATTTCCTGCTCACGCGAAGAGACGCCAAGAGAGAATCTCCACCACTAGCAGCCACGCGGATGCTGGTTGGCCATGAAGGGGGGCCCAGGTGGTATCAGTCGATGTGGTCGGACTGGGCTTTGTTGGCCTCAGTACCGCGATCAGCCTGACGTTGGCGGGACATGAAGTGCACGGCTACGACGCGGACCCTGCGCGCGTGGCGCTACTGGCCGAGGGGCGTCTTCCGTTTTCGGAGCCGACTCTGCTCGCCGGGCTCACCACAGCGCTGGGGAAGGGCCTGAATTTCCCGCCGCTCGAAGCGAAGACGCGTTCGAATGGGTTGGTCATCGCGGTTCCCGCCCCCACGCAAGCCGACGGTCAGGTGCATCTGGGCGCCATCCATTCCGCCTTGGCAAGCCACTGGAACCAGAATTCCCACGAAGTAGTTGCTTTCCGGTCGACTCTCACGCCCAGGGCCATCGATGATCTGAGTGACCGGTACGGAGCGTCCTTCGATGACGCAGCTGTCATATGGCCCGAGTTCCTCAACCAGGGTCGAGCACTCGACGATGCCCTGAATCCGGACAGAATCGTGGTGGGAGTTCTCGGCGAGGGCGCACGAACCCTGATGCAGGAACTCTTGGCGCCCTGGCGCTCCGAGGGCGCGCCCATTCATTGGGTGGGGCTTCGAGAGGCGGCAGCGGTCAAGCACTACTCAAACGCCTGCCTCGCCGTGAACAAGGTGTTTGCCTCGGATGTAGCCCTCAGTTGTCGTGAGGCCGGCTTGGATGGTGCCCAGGTCCTGGCCGCCGTTGCTGGGGATGGGCGACTCTCATCAGAGCTCTTGCGCCCGCGAGTCGGCCTGATTGATTCCTGCCTGCCCAAGGATCTTGACGCGCTCCACGCTGCATCCGCGGGGCAAGCAGTTGAGGTCCTCTTGGAGGTGACGCGACAGCGCTCAAAGGCCCAGCACGATTGGTACGTGGGTCACATTCAGTCCCACGTACGTGGTGAGGAAGCCACGCTGCGCGTGGCCGTCCTGGGCATGGGGTTCGAATCGGCCGTCGGCGATATCGGACGATCGCTGGCGCTGGACCTCGTTCCAGCCCTGCGCGCGGAGGCAGCGCTCATCATCTGGGACCCCTACGTAGCGCTTGAGGGTCTTGATCTAGCGGGTTGTTCGGTCAATGCGTCATTGGACGCGACACTCGCTGCGGCCGACATTGCCGTCATCGTGGTGGAACACCCTGAGGTGCAAGAGGTCGATTGGGGGGCTTGGCTGCGCGAGGATCCCCGTCGGCTCGTATTTGACAGCGCGGACAGCGTTTCGGTGATGGCGAGTGCAGATAGCTCGCGTGTACATCAATGGGGCCGAAGGCCGGAGTGTCCGCAGTGTGAAATAACCGGGTGATTCGGCACAGCTTCAAAGACCGTGCGCTGGGCCGTCGCGCGGTGGCTCGCTCTCCTAGGGATCCGACAGGGGTCGCCGCCGCTCAGCGTCCATCCCGTGCCGTCTGGGACCGGATCTCTCACGAGTCCACGACCTGATAGCCAAGCATGTGCTGTCGACGTCTGCGCTCAGATTCCGCTTCGCTCAAAGGGTGTTCGGCGATTGCTGCGGGCCTGGCCGGAGCAGCTCGATGAGCTGGGCTCGACGTGTCAGTTCGGGAGCGCGGGGCCCCTCCAGACCGGAGAAGCAGAAAGGCCCTGACCAGGATTTCCCCTGGTCAGGGCCTTCTCGTTGGTAGCGGGGACAGGATTTGAACCTGTGACCTCTGGGTTATGAGCCCAGCGAGCTACCGAGCTGCTCCACCCCGCGTTGCCTGATGAACATTACACGCCACGTCGCAGGAGGCCAAATCGGCGGTGGAGATCCGCTCGCCACCGGTGCCACCGGACGTCCTGCCACCCACGCCACGATGTCCTGCGAGACGCCCCGATCAACCGGACGTCCTGCCACCCACGCCACGATGTCCTGCGAGACCCCTCGATCGACCGGACGAGGCGGTCCTGGAGCGTGCCCCGCTGCCGGCGTCCTGCCACCCGTGCCACGATGTCCGGCCCTCGGGCCCCTCACCCCGCACGATCGGATGTCCGGCTCCCCAAGCCCCACAACAACCCGCCATCCACCCCAAGGTTCGCCCCGGGCGAACCGTCCTATCAGGCCACACTCAGCCTGTCCCGCTACACTCGTGGGGTCATGGACGGGACCGTCGCTATGGTCCTTGCGAACCTGGAGCCACGAATGTCCCTGGAAATGAATCGTCGCCACCTGCTCGCGCTCGGTGGGGCCGCGGCCAGCGTGCCGCTGCTCGCGGGGTGCCTCGACAACGACCTGCCCGGGCAGACCCCCGAGGGCAGCCGCGAGATCTCCGTGGGCGCCTCCGACGAACCCCAGGTGCTCGACCCGGTCGCCAACGCGCAGGCCGCGATTCCCCAGGTGCTGCTGTACAACGTCTACGAGACGCTGGTGAAGGTCGACAACAACGGCGAGCTGCGCGGTTTGCTTGCCTCCGCCTGGACCATTTCCGAGGACCGGCTGACCTACCGGTTCACCCTGCACGAGGCCACTACCTTCGCCAGCGGCACCCCGCTGGACGCGGCCGCCGTGGTGGCGAGCATCGAGTTCCTGCGGGCCGCCAAGAGCCCGAACACGTCGGTGGCGCGCGCCATGGACCAGATCGAGTCGGTCACCGCCGAGGGCGCCCTGACGGTCATCGTCAAGCTCACCGCCCCCAGCCTGCTGTGGCTCTACGACATGACCTCCACCGGCGGCATCATCGTCGACCCCGCCGGCCACGAGACCATGGCCGATGCCCCGATGGGTTCGGGCCCCTACGTCTTCGACAGCCACCAGCGCGGCACCTCGATCACGCTGAAGCGCAACGAGAAGTACTGGGGCACCCCGCAGCGCGTCGACACCATCGTCTTCCGCTACTTCACCGACCCCAACGCGATGAACTCCGCCATGCTGGCCGGGGACCTTGACGTGATCAGCAACCTGGCCGCCCCGCAGGCGCTCGACCAGTTCGCCGACGAGCGGTACACCGTCCTGGAGGGCTTCACCACTGGCGAGGTCGTCCTCGGCTTCAACCACACCAACCCTGCCCTGGCCAAGAAGCAGGTGCGCCAGGCCATCAACCACGCCATCGACCGCCAGGGCCTGGTCGACACGGTCTGGGGAGGCAAGGGGCAGATGATCGGCTCCATGGTGCCGCCCAGCGACCCGTGGTACGAGGACCTGTCCGAGACCTACCCCTTTGACCCAGCCAAGGCCAAGCAGTTGCTGGCCGACGCGGGCCACGCCACCGGCCTGACCCTGAAACTGCGGGTGCCGACCCTGCCCTACGGGCCTGGCGCCGCGACCGTCATCAAGAGTCAGCTCAACGACGTCGGCATCACCGTCACCGTCGAAGAGATCGACTTCACCCGCTGGATCAACGAGGTCTTCGTCAACGCCCAGTACGACATGACCATCGTCGCCCACGTCGAGGCTCGCGACATCGTCAACTGGGCCAACAAGGGCTACTACTGGAAGTACGACAACCCCGACTTCCAGCGTCTGATCGCCGAGGCCGCCGCCGCCGAACAGACAAAGGCCTACGAGTTGATGAAGCAGGCCGCCAAGCTGCTCTCCGACGACGCCGTGGCCGACTTCCTGTTCCTGTTGCCCAGCCTGGTCGTCACCAAGAGCACCGTCAGTGGCATCGGCAACAACGCGCCCTCGCTGAGCTTCGACCTGACCTCGGTCGCCACCCGGTCCAGCTGATCCATGCACCCCGTGGCGCGGGCATGGCTCGTCCGGCTCGCGACCCTGGTCGCCAGCCTGCTGGCCAGCTCCCTGGTCGTCTTCCTGGTCATCCAGACGCTGCCCGGTGACCTGGCCGAAGCGATCCTCGGCACCTCTGCCACCCCGGAGCGTCTGGCGGTCCTGCGCGCCGAGCTGGGTCTCGACCGACCGTGGTACGTCCGTTACGGCGAATGGCTGGCCGGGTTCGCCCGCGGCGACCTGGGCGTCTCGGCCCTGTCGGGACGCCCGGTCTGGGCGCTGATCCGCGGACCACTGGGGGTCACCACCTGGCTGGTGCTGTTCGGCACCATCCTCTCGCTGCTGGTCGCCCTACCGCTGGGACTGTGGTCGGCGATGCGCCGCCGCCACGCCGACGGGGTCATCGTGAATGCCACCAGCCACCTCGGCATGTCCATCCCCGCGTTCTTGGCCGGCCTTCTGCTGGTCGTCGTGTTCGCCGTCCAGTTGCGGGTGCTGCCCGCCAACGGATTCGTGGCGCTGGTGGTCGACCCGGTCGAGTGGGCCCGCCACCTGGTGCTTCCGGTGGTGGCCCTGGGCCTGGTGCAGGGTGCCCTGCTGACCCGCTACGTCCGTTCGGCCTTCGTCGAGGTGCTCGGCGAGGACCACCTGCGCACCGCCCGCGCCATCGGCTGGACCAGGCTGGCGGCCGTCCTGCGCCACGGCCTGCGCCCCGCGGGGCTGTCGATCATCACCGTGCTGGGGCTGCAGCTGGTCTCGCTGCTGGTCGGCGCCATCGTCATCGAGAACGTCTTCGTGCTGCCCGGCCTGGGTTCGCAGTTGATGACCGCGGTCAACCAGCGCGACCTGCTCACCGTGCAGGGCATCGTGATGCTGCTGGTCGCCGCCGTGCTGGTGATCAACGCCGTGGTCGACCTGCTCTACCTGGCCCTCGACCCGCGGCTGCGCACCGGCGGGTCGTCGAGCGGCCCGACACCCGCGACCGATGGCGTTCCACACGCCATCGTGGGCGCTCCCGTCGAGGTACCCGGACGGCAGCCATGAAGCGTTTCACGCTGTGGGCAGGCATCGTCCTGGTCGGCGCGCTGGTGCTGGTCGCCCTGGTCGCCGCCTTCTGGACGCCCCACGACCCGGTCCGGGTCGAGACCCGCAAGGCGCTGCTCGCCCCGTCCTGGACCCACCCACTGGGCACCGACCCCTACGGCATCGACATCCTCAGCAAGATCATGGCGGGTGCGGCCAGCTGCCTTCAGGTGGGAGTGATCGCGGTCGCGATCGCCAGCCTGGTCGGCATTCCGCTGGGCCTGGTCATCGGGATGGCGCACCAGACCTGGTGGTCGCGGCTGCTGCTGCGGGTCACCGACCTGTTCTACGCCTTCCCGGCGCTGCTGCTGGCGATCCTGCTGGCCGCCGCCGTCGGCGCCTCCACCGTCACCGCCATGGTGGCCATCGGAGTGGCGACCATCCCCGTCTTCGTCCGGATGACCCGGGCGGGCACCCTGCTGGCCATGACCCGCGATTACGTCGCCTCGGCCCGGGTCTCCGGCATCGGCTGGCCGGCCATCGGCGCCACCCACGTCCTGCCCAACATTGCCCCGCTGCTCGGGGTGCAGGCATCGGTCAGCTTCGCCATGGCCATCCTGGCCGAGGCCGCGCTCAGCTACCTGGGGCTGGGGGCACCGGCCAGCACCCCGACCTGGGGACGGATGGTCTTCGACGCCCAGCGCCACATCTACACCAGCCCGTCGCTCACCGTCTGGCCGGCGCTGGCCATCGGACTGGCCGTGCTCGGCTTCAACCTGCTGGGCGACGGCCTGCGCGACCGGCTCGACCCGCTGCTGCGGGAGGTCTCATGAGCCTGCTCGAAGTCCGCGACCTGCACGTCGAGTTCGGCCGTTCGCGGGCCGTGGCCGTCCACGACCTCAGCTTCACCCTCGATGAGGGCCAACGCCTCGGACTGATCGGCGAGTCCGGCTCGGGCAAGTCGGTGACGGCCCTGGCCATCATGGGGCTGCTGCCAGACAACGCGCACGTCAGCGGGTCGATCCGATTGTGGGGACGCGAGCTGCTGGGGCTGGGCGACCGGGACCTGTCCCGACTGCGCGGTGACCTGCTCAGCATGGTCTTCCAGGAGCCGCTGACCGCGCTGGACCCGACCATGCGCGCCGGCCGCCAGGTCGCCGAGTCGCTGCGGCTGCACCGGCTGAGCGCCCACGACACCCGCCACCGGGTGCTCGCCATGCTCGGCCAGGTCGGCATCAGCGACCCCGCCCGCATCGCCGACTCCTACCCCCACCAGCTGTCGGGCGGGCAGCGCCAGCGGGTGCTGATGGCCATGGCCCTGATCAACGACCCCAGCCTGCTGATCTGCGACGAGCCCACCACCGCCCTGGACGTCACCGTGCAGGCCACCGTGCTGCGCACCCTGGACGAACGCCTCACCGCCTCCGGCGCCGCCTGCCTGTTCATCAGCCACGACCTGGCCATCGTCTCCCGGATGGTCGACCGGCTGCTGGTGATGCGCGAGGGCCGGCTGGTCGAGCAGGGCAGCGTCGCCGACCTGCTCACCCGACCCCGCGAGGGCTACACCCGCGGACTGGTCGCCACCGCCCGCCTCGACGGCGTCCCACCCGGCAGCCGACTGCCGGTGCTGGAGGACTTCCTGTGAGCCTGTTCACCCTCGACCACGTCAGCCGCCACTACACCCGGGGCGGCCAAACCACCCGCGCCCTGGACGACGTCAGCCTGGCCATCGACGAGGGCACCCAGCTTGGCGTGGTGGGGGAGTCGGGCTCCGGCAAGACCACCCTCATCCGGATGCTCACCGGCCTGGACCGACCCACCCGCGGGCAGGTGCTGTTCCGTGGGCAGCCGGTGACCTCACGGGCGGTGCGTCCCCAGCTCGCCTCACAGGTGCAGGTCGTCTTCCAGGACCCCCGCAGTTCGCTTGACCCCCGGATGCGCGTGCGCCGCATCGTCACCGAACCGCTGCGCTCCCGGCTGCTGCGCCGCGCCGGCGACGCACCCACCGACCACGGGCAGCGCTTTGGGCAGGTGATGGGCCAGGTCGGTCTCGACCCCGACTGGGGCGACCGGTTCCCGCACGAGTTCAGCGGCGGGCAGCGCCAGCGCATCGCCATCGCCCGGGCCCTGGCCCCGCGCCCCAGCGTGCTGATCGGCGACGAACCGGTCTCAGCGCTGGACGTGTCGGTGCGGGCCCAGATCCTCAACGTGTTCACCGAACTGATCGCCAGCCAGGACATCACCCTGCTGATGGTCAGCCACGACCTGGGCGTCATCCGCCACGTCTGCGACCGGGTGGTGGTGCTGCGGGCCGGCCAGATCGTCGAGGACGGGCCGGTCGCCGACATCTTCGACCGCCCCCAGCACCCCTACACCGCCGAACTCATCGCAGCCATGCCGACCCTGCCCACACCCGGACCGAACATGGACGATGACGGGTTGGCGGGCCCGGCGCACTAGCATTGCCCCTCGTGAAGGCACTCCTGCTTGAGAACATCCATTCCGAGGGCATCCGTGTCCTCGAAGAGGCCGGCTTCGAGGTCGAGACCCGTCCCGGCGCCCTGGGGGAGGACGACCTGGTCGAGGCGCTGCGCGGCGTCGACGTGCTCGGCATCCGATCGGCCACCCACGTCACCGACAAGGTGCTGGAGGCCTGCGGCAATGACCTGAAGGCGGTCGGCGCGTTCTGCATCGGCACCAACCAGATCGACCTCGGCTCGGCGGCGGCCCACGGGGTCGCCGCCTTCAACGCCCCGTTCAGCAACACCCGTTCGGTCGTCGAGCTGACCATCGCCGAGATCATCTCGCTGGCCCGCCACCTGACTGACAAGAACGCCAAGATGCATGCCGGCATCTGGGACAAGTCGGCCAAGGGCTCCCACGAGGTCCGGGGACGCACCCTGGGGATCGTCGGTTACGGCAACATCGGCTCGCAGCTGTCGATCGTGGCCGAGGCGCTGGGCATGCGCGTCATGTTCTACGACATTGCCGACAAGCTGGCCCTGGGCAATGCCCGGCGGGCCCACTCCCTGGACGAACTGCTGGCCGAGTCCGAGACCGTCTCGCTGCACGTCGACGGTCGTCCCGGCAACGCCGGCTTCTTCGGCGAGGCCGAGTTCGCCAAGATGCGTCCCCGCTCGCTGTTCCTGAACCTGTGCCGAGGCATGGTCGTCGACCACCACGCGCTGCACCAGCACCTCACCTCGGGCCACCTGGCCGGGGCGGCCATCGACGTGTTCCCGCAGGAGCCCAAGACCGCCGGCGACCCCTTCGTCAGCGAACTGCAGGGCCTGCCCAACGTCATCCTGACCCCGCACGTCGGTGGCTCCACCCAGGAGGCCCAGGAGGACATCGGCCGCTTCGTCGCCGGCAAGCTGGTCGACTACGTCACCACCGGCTCGACGCTGATGAGCGTCAACCTGCCCACGGTCGGCACCCAGGGCCCCGGCGCGGTGCGCGTCGTCCACCTGCACCGCAACATTCCCGGCGTCATGGCCGGGCTCAACCAGGTGTTCTCCAACCACGGTGCCAACGTCGAGTCCCAGACCCTGGGCACCCGCGGCAACCTCGGCTACGCGGTCACCGACATCCGGCTGGCCCATGACGCGGCCGCCTCGAACCTCGAGGCCGAGCTGCGGGGGGTTCCCGGCACCGTCAAGGTGCGGGTCATCGACGCCTGATTGCCCCGGTCGTCACCTGCGGCGCCCGTGGACGTCAGCTGCGGCAGTTGGGTGCTCCTGCAGCGCTTGAAGCCGTGCAACTGCACGGAACCGTCGCAGGTGTCGTCATGGGTTGGCCAGCGTCCTGCCGTGTGCCCCAGCCTGCCCCGCTGGGCTCAGTCCTGGTCGAGGGCCAACCGCTCCACCAGGTCGGGGTGCAGCAGGCCATTGCTGCACAGCGCGCCGGGGCCGGCCACGCCGTCCTCACCATTGATGTTGGTGAAGCGGCCGCCGGCCTCACGCACGATGATGTCGAGTGCGGCCATGTCATGCAGTGCCAACTCAGGCTCCAGGGCCAGGTCAACGGCGCCCTCGGCGACCAGCATGTAGCTCCAGAAGTCTCCATAGGCCCGGGTGCGCCAGCAGTCGCGCAGCAGGTTCACGAACGCCTGCCCGCGACCGGAGTCGACCCAGCCGCCAACCGAGGAGTAGCTCATCGAGGCGTCCTCGAGCTTGGCGACCTGCGAGACCTTGATCCGCTGGCCGCGCAGCAGCGACGGGCCGGTGAACGCGCCACCGCCCTCGTGGGCCCACCAACGGCGGCCCAGGGCTGGCGCCGAGACGACACCGGCGACGACCCGACCCTCGACCATCAGCCCGACCAGGGTGGCCCACACCGGCACCCCGCGGACGAAGTTGCGGGTGCCGTCGATGGGGTCGATCACCCAGCGGCGAGGACCCCAACCGGTGTCGGCGCCCTCCTCACCATGGACGGCGTCGCGGGGGCGGGCCTTGGACAGGGTGCGACGGATTGCCTCCTCGACAGCCACGTCGGCGTCGGTGACTTCGGTCATGTCGGGCTTGGTCGAGACCGCCAGGTCGCCCGCCTTGAACCGACTCATGGTGATCGAGTCGGAGTCGTCGGCGAGCATGTGCGCCAGTCTCAGGTCATCGGTGTGGTCGGGGCTGCCCATGCTCGCGAGCCTAGCGGTCACGACCCGGATCCTCGCGTCCGGCTCGCTCCATCCTCCGGAACGACTCCAGCCGGGGCAGCGGCAGTTCCCCGCGCGCCGCGGCGGCGTCCAGCCCGCACTCCGGTTCGGTGCTGGTGTGTCGGCACCCGCGCGGACACTCCTCGGTGAAGCCGGCCAGGTCGGCGAACGCCGCCAGGATGGTGTCAGGGGTGACGTGCGACAGGCCGAAGGACCGCACCCCTGGGGTGTCGATCGCCCAACCACCGCCCTGCTCGTCGGCACCCGAGGGCAACTCCAGGGCAATCACCGAGGTCGAGGTCTGCCGACCGCGGCCGGTCACGTCGTTGACCACACCGACCGAGCGCTGCGCCGTGGGGATCAGCGCGTTGACCAGGGTCGACTTGCCCACCCCGGAATGGCCCACCAGGACGGTGACGTGGTCGTTGAGCAGTTCACGGATCTGGGCCAGGTCGGACCCGGGTTGGGTGACGACCACGGGCACGTCCAGCGGCTGGTAGGCGGCGACCAGGGCGTCCGGGCTGGCCAGGTCGGCCTTGGTCAGGCACAGGATCGGCTGGATTCCGGCGTCGAAGGCGGCCACCAGCATCCGGTCGATCATGCCCACCCGTGGTGGCGGGTCGGCCAGAGCGGTGACGATCATCAACTGGTCGGCGTTGGCGACGATCGGACGCTCGAAGGGGTCGTCGTCGTCGGCGGTACGACGCAGCACGGTGGTGCGTTCGGTGACCTCCACGATGCGCGCCAGGGTGCCCGCTTCGCCGGTGACGTCACCGTCCAGATGCACCACGTCACCGACGATGGCGGCCTTGCGGCCCAGGTTGCGAGCCTTGGCGGCCAACACCTGCACCGGCGGGTCGACCGGCAGCAGGTCGTCGTCGTTGACCAGGGCGCAGTGGTAGCGGCCCCGGTCGACGGTGATCACCCGACCCAGCGGCAACTTCGAGAAGTCCGGGCGATCCTTGGTGCGCGGCCGGGTGCGGCGCGGACGGTCAAAGGCATCGGTGTCGTCATCGCGGAAGCTCCGCGACGCCGCACCGCGGATCTTCGGGCTCACCCGCGGCCGCTTCCGGCCGCGTCAGCACGTCCCAGCAGGTGCGACCACATGCCCGGGAAGTCGGCGATCGTCTTCGAGGTGCACTCGATGTCGTCGAGTTCGACCCCGGGTACGGCCAGACCGACGATGGCGGCCACGTGGGCCAGGCGGTGGTCGGCGTAGGCCTTGAGCGCTGCACCCTGCAGCACGGCGCGGCCGCGGCCGTTGATGAGCAGACCGTCGGGGGTCTCGCTGATCTCGGCACCAATGGCACCCAGTTCGTTGACCAGGGCGGCGAGACGGTCGGTCTCGTGCCCGCGGATGTGGGCGACGCCGGTGATTCTCGTGGTGCCCTCGGCCAGTGCCGCCAGCGCGGCCACCACCGGGGTGAGTTCGCTGGAGGCGAGCAGGTCGACGGTGCCGATGCCCCTCAGGACGCCGGTGCCGCGAGCGGTGAGGGTGCCATGGCCGCCGGCGTCCACCTCGTCCAGGGAGCATTCGGCGCCCATCCGGGTGAGCACGTCGACGATGTGGGCGCCGCCCTGGGTGGTCTGGGCCGGCCAGCCCGGAACCCGGACGGTGCCACCGGTGACCGCGGCCGCGGCCAGGAAGACTGCTGCCGAGGTGAGGTCGGGCTCGACCTGTTCGTCGGTGGCGTTGATCACCCCGGGGGAGACCTGCCAGGTGAACTGGTCGGGGGTGGTGACCTCGACCCCGTGGCGGCGCAGCATGGTGACGGTCATCTCGATGTGCGGCCGCGACGGCACGTCGGCCCCTGGCTGGGACGGCACGTGGACGACCTCGATGCCCTCGGGCAGCAGGGCACCGACCAGCAGCAGCGCCGAGATGAACTGGCTGGAGGTCGACGAGTCGATCTGCACCCGACTGCCCGACAGTCCGCCGCTGGCGTCCTGGGTGAACGGAATGTTGGGGGCATCGAAGCGCACCCCCAGTTGCTGCAGGGCGTCCAACAGCGGACCCATCGGACGGGCCGAGGCATGCGGGTCGCCGACGAAGGTGGTGGCACCGCCGTTCAGGGCGGCGATCGGCGGCACGAACCTCATCACCGTGCCGGCCAGGCCGCAATCGATCGGTGCGGCCGGAATCGTGAATCGCGACGGGGGAGTCACGTGCCAAGCGTCCCCCGCGACCTCGATGGTGACACCGAGTTGGGCCAGCGCGGCCCGCATCAGGTCGGCGTCACGGCTGGACAAACCCCCGGTGATGACCGACGGCCCGTCGGCCAGCGCTGCCAGCACCAGCGCGCGGTTGGTCTCGGACTTGGAACCAGGCACCACGACAGTGGCATCGACCACGTCGCCCTCGGCGAGCGTGGGGGCAGACCAATTCGTCATCTGTGCGTTCAGTGCGCCAATCCGGACTCGAGTTGCTTCTTGGCGTGGCGCAGTTCCTTCTTGGCCTTGCGCGAGAGCCGCTCGGCGTCCTTGCTGATGGACCGGGCCTTGCGGTCGGCGGCCTTGGAGATGCGCTTGTTGGCATCCTCGGCGCGCCAGCCCAGGCCGGGCTTGCCCTGGGTGTCCTTGGCGGCCAGCACGGCCGCGCCGAGCAGGGCGACGTTGCGCAGCAGCACCGAACGACCGGCGGACTTGTCACCGTCGTTGAGCTGGCGCACCGAGGCAATGACGTGGGACACCTGGGTGAGTGCCATCAGGCCGGCGCCCAGGCGGCGTCCCCAACCAGTCGCAAAGGCCAGACCGCCGATGACCTGGGCGGCGCCGGAGATCTGCACCAGGGTCTTGGTCTGTTCGGGCACGTAGGAGGCGACCGAGGCGGGCACGGCTTTCTGGGCCAGCGGCACCACCTTCTGGGCGATGGGTTCAGCGGCCTCCACCTGCTCCTCGGGCTTGGTCACCGCCTTGACGCCTTCGTAGACGAAGTAACTGGCCAGCGCGGAACGTCCGAAAAATCGCAGAAGACTCATGGGTCATTTCTACCGCGAACCGCCGACAATGTCAGTCGGCGCCGCCACAATCTCACCTGAGTACACTCGCCCCATGTGTGGTCGTTACGCCGCCTCCCGGCATCAGGACCAGTTGGTCGAGGTCTTCGAGGTCGACGAGGTCGTCGAACCGGAGCCGACCGGCACCGCGCAGAAACCCTGGACCGAGCCGCGCTGGAACATCGCGCCGACCGACCAGGTGGCCGCGGTCCTCGAACGTGCCCGTGACGAGCACGTCCGACGCAAGCTGGTCGGTCTGCGCTGGGGTCTGGTGCCGAGTTGGGCCAAGGACCCCGGCGGGGGAGCCAGACTGATCAATGCCCGCCTCGAGACCGTCGCCGAGAAGCCCAGCTTCCGCAAGGCGCTGCAGTCGCGGCGCTGCCTGATCCCCGCCGATGGCTACTACGAGTGGTACGCGTCCCCGAATGCCGCCAAGGGCGCCCGCAAGCAGCCCTTCTACATCCATCCGGCCGGGTCCGGCGCACCGGCCGGCGACGCCGGGGTGACCACGCCACTGATGGTGATGGCAGGGCTCTACGAGTTCTGGCGCGACCCCGCCAAGGCGAAGGGTGACCCGACGGCGTGGCTGACCAGTTGCTGCATCATCACCA
This sequence comes from Tessaracoccus sp. SD287, assembly GCF_017355265.1. GTDB lineage: Bacteria > Actinomycetota > Actinomycetes > Propionibacteriales > Propionibacteriaceae > Aestuariimicrobium. Next base: position 9,684 of record NZ_JADIJQ010000010.1, on the reverse strand, counting down.
CCACCGCGACCGACGACCTGGGTGTCATCCACGACCGGATGCCGGTGCAGGTGCCACGCGAGCACTGGGACGCGTGGCTGGACCCGTCGCTCACTGATCCCGATGCCGTCACCGACCTGGTCCACATCCCCGCCGCCGGGGAGATGAGCGCCCATGCCGTCTCACGTCTGGTCAGTACGGTCGGCAATGACGGCCCCGAACTCGTCGAGCCGCTGCCCGCCGAGCAGGAGCCGGCGCTGTGAGCGACCTGGCCCCCGTCACCGCGGCTCCCCTCACCCTGGACGTGGACACGCCTCAGGGGCCGGGCCGGTGGTTGCTCTCACCGACCCAGGGCACCGCGACCGCGCTGCTCCTGCTGGGCCACGGCGCCGGCGGCGGCCTCGACGGCATTGACCTGGTCGCCCTGGCGAGCCTGCTGCCCGCCCACGGCGTGGCCGTGGCCCGGTTCGAGCAGCCCTGGCGGGTGGCCGGACGCAAGGTCGCCACCCGACCGCCGACCCTGGACGAGGCCTGGCTGGCGGCGGTGCCGGCACTGCTGGACGACCCGGCGCTGGACCTGGCCGGGGTGCCGGTCATCCAGGGCGGCCACTCGGCCGGCGCCCGGGTCGCCTGCCGCACCGCGCAGAGCGTGGATGCCGTCGGTGTGCTTGCCCTCTCCTTCCCGCTGCACCCGCCCGGCAAGCCCGAGCGCAGCCGGCTCGAGGAACTACTGACGCCGAGCGTTCCGGTGCTGGTGCTGCAGGGGGACCGCGACCCATTCGGCTCGGCCGCTGAGCTGTCCGCCGCCGTCACCGCGTCCGGCGCGGGGGAGGGCATCAGCGTCGTCGAGGTCACCGGCGCCGGCCATCCGCTGGCCGTGCCGGCCCGGGTGCGACCCGCCGCCGCCCACCGCCAGTGGCTCGCCGACCAGGTGCTGCCTGCGCTGCGGGTGATGCTGCCGACGGGGAGCGCACCAACCGCGAGCGCGTGACGGGGTGAGGGATGACGGCGGGGAATAACTCGACCCGGCAGCGACGTTCCACTGCACATGAGCCCCACCCTGACCCCTGCCCGGCCACCCGCCGGGCTTGCCGAGCGAACCGGCGCGCTAGGCTCTTGGCTCATGAATGTCGGAACGGCTGAACCGTTGGCCCAGCCTGGCAACGAGCCCGCAGTTGACCTGCCCGTCGTCGATCTGGACACCGAGACCGACGCCGAGCGCGCCGAACGCTTCGAGCGTGACGCCATGGGCTACATCGACCAGTTGTACGGCGCGGCGATGCGGATGACGCGCAAGCCCGCCGACGCCGAGGACCTGGTGCAGGAGACCTACGCCAAGGCCTACGCCTCGTTCGCCCAGTTCACCCCGGGCACGAACCTGAAGGCCTGGCTGTACCGCATCCTGACCAACACCTACATCAACACCTACCGCAAGGCCCAGCGCCAACCCAAGATCGGCGGGGACGGCGAGGTCGAGGACTGGCAGATCGCCGCCGCCGCGGAGCACTCAGCCACCGGGCTGCGTTCGGCCGAGGTCGAGGCGCTGGAGGCGATGCCCGACTCCATCGTGGTCGACGCGATGCAGCGGCTCTCTCCCGATTTCCGTGAGGCCGTCTACCTGGCCGATGTCGACGGGTTCGCCTACAAGGAGATCGCCGAGATCATGGGCACCCCCATCGGCACCGTGATGAGCCGCATCAACCGCGGACGCAAGCAGTTGCGCGAGCATCTCACCGACTACGCCGCCAGCATGGGCATCGGCCCCGGCGCCAGCGAAGGGGAGTGAGCGTTCATGACGCTCCACGTTGCGCACCACCACCACGGTGGCGACGAACCGCACGAGCACGACGCCTGCGTGGCGGCCCTGTCACGCATCCAGGAGTTCCTGCACCAGGAACTCGACGAGGACGCCGCCGACATCATCCGTGAGCACCTGCAGGCCTGCGAGTCCTGTCTGGACACCTACGACGCCGAGGCCGCCATCGCGCACCTCATCAAGCGTGCCCTTCCGGCCCAGGCCTGTCCTGACGAGCTGCGGCTGCGCGTGATGAGCATGCGGATCACGTCGGTGACCACCGTGCGTCCCGCCACCGACTGAGCAGCTTGACCAACCCGGGCCAGTTCCCGGAGACATGACAAAGGGCCCCCGCAGGGAGGGCCCTTCATCATGTGTGGGTGACGACGGTCAGGCGTTGGGACGCTTGCCGTGGTTCGCACCCTTCTTGCGACGTGCGCGGCGCTTACGTCCGGTCTTGCCCATCGTGACCTCCCAGAAATCGTGGTGAGTGCCGAGTCCCGGCACGGCTGACCATTCTGCCAGATTCGCGGCCCCAGCACGAACCCGAGCCCCACCGCGGGTGTGGCGGCGGTGCCGACACCGCTCGGCGCGCACCTAGACTGAAGGCCATGTCCATGCTGTCGCAGTCGATGCTCGACCACACCACCCTTGAGCCATCGGACCAGCAATGGCTGCGCGACTTCGTCAACGAATGGCAGATGCTGGCTGACACCTCGTTCTCGGACCTGATCCTGTGGGTGCCCGACGCCGACGAGTCGATCTTCTGGGCGGCGGCCCAGACGCGTCCGTCCACCGGCCCCACCGCGCTGGAGGACGACGTGGTCGGCGACAGCATCCACTACGACCCCGAGCATCTGGTCACCGAGGCGTTCCTCAGCGAGACCATCTGCGAGACCAGCGACAACCAGCTGCGCTCCGGCATCCCCGTCGACGTGTGGGCCATCCCCATCCTGCGGCACGGACGCGTGATCGCCATCGTTGAGCGCCACACCAACCGGATGGGTGTGCGGGCCCCCGGCGCGCTCGAGGACGCCTACCTGGAGACCGCCGACGCCCTGTCGGTGATGGCCTGGCAGGCCACCTACCCGGTGCAGCCCGCCTCGGACCCGTCGATCAGCCCCCAGGTGGGTGACGGCATGATCCTGCTGTCGGTCAGCGGCATCATCAGCTACGCCACCCCGAACGCGGTCTCGGTCTTCCGCCGGCTCGGCTGGGCCGGCGACATGGAGGGTGAGGACCTGCGCCAGATCTCGCTGCAGATCCTGAACTCCTCCAAGCAGATCGGCCAGACCGTCGTCCGCGACCTCACGGGTCAGCAGGTGCGCGAGTTCGACCTGGAGACCGACGAGGCCAGCAGCCGCATCCGGGTGGTGCCATTGGTCGGGTTGGAGGGCCCCAGCGGCACCATGGTGATGTGCAGTGACACCACCGAGCTACGGCACCGCGACCGGGCGCTGGTCACCAAGGACGCCACCATCCGCGAGATCCACCACCGGGTCAAGAACAATCTGCAGACGGTGGCGGCGCTGCTGCGCCTGCAGGCCCGCAGGATCGAGTCGCCGGAGGCCAAGCGCGCCCTCAAGGACGCCATGGGTCGCGTGCAGGCGATTGCCGTCGTCCACGAAATACTGTCGCGGACCTTCGACGAGGACGTGCCCTTCGACGACGTGGTCGACAAGATCCTGCAGATGGTGGGCGACGTCTCGGCCGCGACCAATGACGTGCGCGCCCGCCGCGACGGCGACTTCGGCATGGTGCCTGCGGGGACCGCCACCTCACTGTCGGTGGTGATCACTGAGCTGTGCCAGAACGCCGTCGAGCACGGACTGGGCCGAGCGACAGGCACCGTGACGGTCCGCCCGACCCGGCGGGACAAGGAGTTGGAGGTGGCCGTCATCGACCAGGGGTTGGGCATCACCGACCCCGAGGCCATCAATGGGTCCAAGAGTCTGGGCCTGTCGATCGTGCGGACCCTGGTCAGCGACCTGGGCGGCACCTTCGACCTGTCGAACAATCCCGGTGATGAGCCCGGTGCCCGGGCGGTGGTTCGGATCCCGATCTGAGCCCGGGGCCGCGGGTCAGGAGTTGCGCAGGCGGCTGCGGGCCTGGCGGCGCTTCATGGCGCGCCGCTCGTCCTCGCTGAGTCCACCCCAGACGCCGTGGTCCTGACCGGCCTCCAGCGCCCACGCCAGGCACGGCTCGCGCACCTCGCAGCGCATGCAGACCTTCTTGGCTTCCTCAATCTGGAGGATGGCAGGTCCTGTGTTGCCGATCGGGAAGAACAGCTCGGGGTCTTCCGTCAGGCAGGCAGCCCGGTGGCGCCAGTCCATGGACTCGCTCTCCAATCATTCGGTGGTGTGTTTGCACACAGAAACCGACCAGCCCCAAATGGGCCAGTCGGTGGACCACCCTGCAGCCATGTCCGCGATCTGTCCGCGAAGTCAACGTGTGGTGCGCAGGGTGAACCAATTCAGTTTAGGCATCTGGCCGACAATGATCAAGGGGTGGCACCGGATCGGTGCCCTCATCGGTTGTCGCCCGGTGTCGGGGTCAGGACTACAGTAGTCGCGTGTCCCGAGGATTGTCAGCAGAACGCACCGGTCATTCGTCACCACTCACCGTCGCCGTCGTCCTGACCGGGCTGGCCGCGCTGCTGCTGGTCGGGCTGGCCGTGACGGTCATGGGCCAGGGCCATGGACGCTTCTCGTTGGGGGTGGGGCTGTCGTTGCTGCTCTACGGCGCCCTGGTCGCCGGCATCGCGCTGCTGGCCTGGCTCAAGCATCCACTGGGCTACGGACCGATCGTCGCGGTCAACGTGCTGCACGGCTGCGTGATCGCCTCGACCGCCCTCGGCAGCCAGGCCTGGTGGCTGTGGCTGGGCCTGATCCCGGTGGTGGTGGCCGTCGGCTGCCTGCTGCTGCCCGACGTCCGGGCCGAACTGGGCCGTGGCGCACGGTCCCGGGTCTGAGCCCAGAACTCAGGCGATCCGTCGGGCACCCGCGGAGGGGACAGCCGTGAACCACTCCGGCTCGCCATGACCCGCGGTCGCGAAGGCGGCGGCAATGGCCTGGCCCACAGCGTCCCCGGTGCCCACGGGAACCAGGGCGATGATGCAACCGCCGAAGCCGCCACCGGTCATCCGGGCACCCAAGGCGCCCTGCTCGCGAGCCGTCTCGACGGCCAGGTCGACGGTCGGCACGGTGATCTCGAAGTCGTCGCGCATGGACACGTGGGAGGCGTCCAGCAACGGTCCCAGTTCGGCGAAGCTGCCGGCCCGAGCCAGGTCGATGGCCTCGAGTACGCGCTCGTTCTCGGTCACCACGTGGCGGGTGCGGCGTACCAGTTCCTCGCCCTGGTCGCCCTCCGCGGCCAGCCGGTCCAGGGCCGCGGCCAGGTCGGTGACGTCGCGCAGCGCGTCCAGGCCCAGCAGCCCGGCCGCCTCCTCGCACGCCGCCCGTCGGGCTGCGTACTCGCCGTCGACGTGGCTGTGCGGGGTCCGGGTGTCGAGCACCAGGATCTCCAGACCGGCACCGGCCAGGTCCATCGGAATCTGGGCCGTCTCCAGGCTGCGGCAGTCCATGAACAGGGTGTGGCCGCTGGTGCACAGCGTCGAGGCCGCCTGGTCGAGCAACCCGGTGGGGGCCCCGACGTAGGCGTTCTCGGCGCGACGGGCCAGGTGGGCCCGGTCGATCGGGCTGATCTCCAGGCCGAACAGGTCGCACATGGCCGCGACGGTGGCGCACTCCAGGGCCGCCGAGCTCGACAGGCCGGCGCCGATCGGCACGGTGGAGGCGACCACCAGGTTCACCCCGCCGATGCGGTGGCCCGCCTCGCGCAGGGCCCACAGGCAGCCGGTCAGGTAGTCCGACCAGACCCGCGCCGGGGCGTCGGGGGCGTCGAAGGGTGCCAGCTCGTCCAGGGCGGTCTCGGTGGTCTCGGCCAGGTCGACAGAGGTCACCACCACCCGGTCGTCGTCGCGGTGGGCGGCGGCCAGCATGGCTGAGCGGGTCAGCGCGAAGGGCATCACGAAACCGTCGTTGTAGTCGGTGTGCTCACCGATCAGGTTGACCCGTCCCGGCGCCTCCCAGACACCAGCCGGGGGCTGGCCCCACCGCTCGACATAGGCATCATGCAGGGCCGTGCGGCGCTCGCCGTGCTCGACCACGTCGCGGGGGGACTGGTTCATTCGTCGTCCTCGTCGTCCAGACGGGCCAGCCATGTGGCCAGTCGTTCCACCGGCACCTCGAAGTCGGGGTTCACGTCCACGAAGGTGCGCAACTGCTCCGCCAGCCAGCCGAACGAGACCTGCTCGTCGCCCCGGCGGGCCTCCAGTTCCTCGATGCCGCGATCAGTGAAGTACATCTCACAGACCCCCGAAGGCGCGACGCATCAGGTCCTCCTCCTGCTCCTTGTGGGCCTTCATCGAGCCCACCGAGGGAGCCGACGCGTAGGGGCGGCAGACGACCTTCATGTCGAGCTGGTAGCCCGGCAGGTGCTGGGCGACCGCTTCGGGCAGGCGCAGCTTCATGAACTGCCACGATCCCTGGTTCTCGGGCTCGTCCTGCACGAAGGTGATGTCGGTGACGTGCTGGTAGCGGCTCAGGATCTGGGCCAGTGCCTGGTCGGGCAGCGGGTAGAGCCGCTCCAGCGAGACGATGGCGACCCTGCCGTCGAGGCCGAGCTTCTTGCGCTCGGCGACCAGGTCCCACCGCACCTTGCCCGAGCAGAGCAGGATGCGCTCCACCGCGGCCGGGTCGGTGATGGTGGGGTCGTCCAGGGCCGGTTCCCAACGGCCCGAGGTGAACTCCTCGGGCTGGGAGGCGGCGAGCTTGTTGCGCAGCATCGACTTGGGGGTGGCGATCATCACCGGACGGTGCCAGTTGACGTAGGCGTGCTGGCGCAGCAGGTGGAAGTGGCTGGCGGCCGAGGACGGCTGGCAGACCGCGAGCGCGTTCTCGCTGCACAACTGCAGCCAGCGCTCGATCCGTGCCGAGCTGTGGTCCGGCCCCTGGCCCTCATGGCCGTGGGGCAACAACAGCACGACGCCCGACTTCTGCGTCCACTTGGCGTTGCCCGAGCTGATGAACTCGTCGATGATCGTCTGGGCGCCGTTGGCGAAGTCACCGAACTGGGCCTCCCACAGCACCAGGGCGTCGGGACGGGCCACGGAGTAGCCGTACTCGAAGCCCATGGCGGCGTACTCGCTGAGCAGCGAGTCGTAGACCTCGAAGGAGGCCTGGTCGTCGCTGATGTGGCGCAGCGGCAGGTACTCCTCGTTGGTGACCCGGTCGACGACGGCGGCGAAGCGCTGGGTGAAGGTGCCGCGTCGAGAGTCCTGGCCGGCCAGGCGCACCGGGCGTCCCTCGAGCAGGAGTGCACCGAAGGCCAGCATCTCGGCGGTGGCCCAGTCGATGGGGCCCTCGAGGATCTGCTTGGCGCGACGCTCCAGCTGGGGCAACACCTTCGGGTGGACGGTGAAGTCCTCGGGGAAGGTGGTGTGCGCGTTCGAGATGGCCTGCAACTGGGCGCTGGTGATGGCCGTGCCCCCGGTGCTGGAGGTCTTGGTCGGGTAGAACGGCACCTTGCGGTAGTCGTCGTCCGGTTCGGCGGCCTGGCGGGCCTCCTTGAAGACGTCCTCCAGTCGGCTGCGGAACCGGTCCATGACCTGCTCGGCGTCCTCGATGGAGATGTCGCCGCGGCCGATCAGCGACTCGGTGTACAACTTGCGGGTGGAGCGCTTCTGCTCGATCAGGTCGTACATCTTGGGCTGGGTGAAGCTGGGGTCGTCGCCCTCGTTGTGGCCGCGCCGGCGGTAGCAGATGAGGTCGATGACCACATCCTTGTTGAACGCCTGGCGGTACTCGTAGGCCAACCGGGCCGCCAGCACGCAGGCGTCCGGGTCGTCACCGTTCACGTGCAGGATGGGGGCCTGGATGGTCTTGGCGACGTCGGTGCAGTAGGTCGAGGACCGCGACTCCCCGGGCGAGGTGGTGAAGCCGACCTGGTTGTTGACCACCACGTGGACGGTGCCACCGGTGGTGTAACCACGCAGCTGGCTCATCTGCAGGGTTTCGTAGACCACACCCTGTCCGGCGAAGGAGGCGTCACCGTGCATCAGGATCGGCAGCACGCCGAAACCACCGCCGAGCATGTCCTGCTTGGCGCGGGCGATGCCCTCCAGGACCGGGTTGACGGCCTCGAGGTGGGACGGGTTGGCGGCCACGGACGCCTTCACGGTGGCCCCGGTGGCGGCGGTGAAGGTGCCCTCTGCGCCCAGGTGGTACTTCACGTCACCGGTGCCCTGGGAATTGCGGGGGTCGATGTTGCCCTCGAACTCGCGGAAGATCTGTCCGTAGTTCTTGCCGATGATGTTGGCCAGCACGTTCAGCCGTCCGCGGTGCGGCATGCCGATGGCGACCTCGTCGAGGTCACCGTCGGCGGCGCGCTCGCAGATCTCGTCGAGCACCACGATCGCCGACTCGCCGCCCTCGAGGGAGAAGCGCTTCTGGCCGACGAACTTCGTCTGCAGGAAGGTCTCGAAGATCTCGGCCTCGTTCAGCTTGTCGAGGATGCGCAGGTGCTCCTCACGGGGCAGCGGGGCGTGGGTGCGCTCGAAGCGCTCCTGGAACCACTCGCGCTCCTCGAGGTCGGCAATGTGCATGTACTCAATGCCCAGGGTGTGGCAGTAGGAATCCCGCAGGATGTCCAGGATCTCGCGCAGCGTCATGTAGGCGCGACGTTGGCCACCGAAGTGGCCCACGGCGAACTCACGGTCGAGGTCCCACAGCGTCAACCCGTGGGTGTCCAGCTCGAGGTCCTTGTGGGTGCGGGCCTGGTACTCCAGCGGGTCGATGTCGGCGGCCAGGTGGCCGACGTGGCGGTAGGCCTGGATGAGCTCGACCACGCGGGCCGCCTTGGGCACCTGGGTGGTGCGGTGGCCGGAGATGTCGTCGGCCCAGCGCAGCGGCGAGTAGGGGATGCGCAGGCTGGTGAAGATGTCGTCGTAGAAGCCGTCGGCACCCAGCAGCAACTCGTGGATCCGCTTGAGGAACTCACCACTCTGCGCGCCCTGGATGATGCGGTGGTCGTAGGTGGAGGTCAGCGTGGTGACCTTGGAGACGCCCATCTCGTTGAGGCGGCTCTGGGAGCTGCCCTGGAACTCCGGCGGGTAGTCGATCGACCCCATGCCCAGGATGACGCCCTGGCCGTTCATCAGCCGGGGGACGGAGTGGTTGGTGCCGATGCCGCCGGGGTTGGTCAGTGAGGCGGTGATGCCCTGGAAGTCCTCGATGGCCAGCTTGTTGCCGCGGGCCTTGCGGACCAACTCGTCGTAGGCCGCCCAGAACTGGGCGAAGTCCAGGTTGCCGGCGTCCTTGATGGCCGGCACCACCAGTTGGCGGGTGCCGTCGGCCTTGACCTGGTCAATGGCCAGTCCCAGGTTGATGGTCTCGTTGACCACCAGGTTCGGCTTGCCGTCGATCTCGGCGTAGGAGTTGTTCATCTCGGGGATGGCCTTGATGGCCTGCACCATGGCGTACCCGACGATGTGGGTGAAGCTGATCTTGCCGCCCTTGGAGCGGCGCAGGAAGTTGTTGATCATGGAGCGCTGGTCGATGACCAGCTTCATCGGTACCGCGCGCACCGAGGTCGCCGTGGGCATGGTCAGCGAGGCGTCCATGTTCTTGGCGGTGCGCATCGGCGCACCCTTCATGACCTTGTTGACCGGGCCGGACGAGGTCGACGCCGGGCGCTTGCTCGGGTCGGGCCGGTCGGCCGAGAGCGGGGTCTCCTTCTTGGCGGTCGGCGAGGCGGGGGTGACCTTGGAGGCCCCTCCGCTCGGAACCGCAGGGGCGGACCGCGACGCGGCAGCCGACGTGGCAGCGGGCCGTGCCTGCGGCGCTGGGGCC
>NZ_JADIJQ010000001.1 GCF_017355265.1 Tessaracoccus sp. SD287 | reverse complement strand
TCCGGTGGCTTCCGCGGTCGTGACGAGCGTCCCGGTGGCTTCCGTGGCGGCGACGGCCGTGGCCGTGATGATCGTCCCGGCGGCTTCCGTGGCGGCGACGGCCGTGGCCGTGATGATCGTCCCGGCGGCTTCCGTGGCGGTGAGAATCGTGGTCGTGATGATCGTTCCGGTGGCTTCCGCGGTCGTGACGAGCGTCCAGGCGGCTTCCGTGGTGGCGACAGCCGTGGTCGTGATGATCGTGCGGGTGGTTTCCGTGGCGGCGACGGCCGTGGTCGCGATGATCGCTCGGCTGGTTTCCGTGGGGACGACCGTCGGGAGCGTTTCGGCGACGAACCCGAACTGACCCGCGAGGAAGTGCGCGAACTCCAGCGGTCCCAGCGCCCGGGGCTGCAGCGCAAGGCCAACGAGCCGGACACGCCGGCTGACTTCGACGAGAAGACGTTGCCGCGCCCGGTCCGGGCGGAACTGCGGGGCCTGCCCAAGGACTTGGCCAACATCGTCGGCGCACACCTGGCCATGGCGGGGGAGTTGATGGACGAGGATCCCGAGCTGGCGCTGGCCCACGCCCAAGCAGCTCGGCGTCGCGCCGCCCGCCTGCCCGTCGTCCGGGAGGCGACCGCCGAGGCGGCCTACAACGCCGGTGACTGGTCGACCGCGCTGAGCGAGTACAGGGCGCTGTACCGGATGTCGGGAAGCGGGGACTACCTGCCCGTCATGGCCGACTGTGAGCGCGCCCTCGGCAAACCACGCGAGGCCCTCAAACTGGCCCGTGACGCGGCTCGGCTGGAACTCGACCCGGCCATGCAACTCGAGATGACCATCGTCGAGGCAGGCGCTCGTGCCGACCTGGGCCAGGCCGATGAGGCCTTGCGTCTGCTCCAGGCTGCGATCACCTCACGCCAGGGACCCAAGGAGGCGCGTGCCCGGCTGCACTACGCCGCCGGCGACCTGCTCGAACAGCGCGGACTCACCGACGCAGCGATCGAGCAGTTCTCGACGGCCGCGGGCCTGGACACCGAGGAAGTGCTGGACGCCCCGATGCGGTTGGCACGTCTGGGAGCCGGTTCGGAAACCGGCCAGGAGTACGACGTCGACATCATTGCCATGGGTGACGACGACGAGGACGAGGACGGGCCGGTCGCCGACGAGTCCGACGAGGACGACGAGGACGAGGACGAGCCGGTCGCCGACGAGTCCGACGAGGAAGACACCACCGGGCAGGACGAACCCGCCCAGGACACCGCCACCGCCGACGAGGACATCCCGCTCGGGGATGCAGACAAGGACGAAGAATGAGCCTCATTGACAACTACGACGCCGGACTCTTCGACCTGGACGGGGTCATCTACCTCGGTCCCGAAGTCATTCCCGGCGCCGCCGAGGCCATCACCGAACTGCGCCAGCGCCACATCCGCGTCGGCTTCGTGACCAACAATGCCGCCCGCGCCCCGAAGTCGGTCGCCGAGCACCTCACCGAACTCGGGGTCGAGGCTGACGAGGCCGACGTCGTGGCCAGCTCGCAGGCGGTCGCCCGCCTGATGGCCAGCCAACTGCCCGAGGGTGCCCCGGTGCTGGTGGTGGGCACCCGCGCCCTCGCTGACCAAGTCACGGCGGTCGGTCTGGCCGTGGTCAACTCCAGCGCCGACAACCCCATGGCGGTGGTCCAGGGCTACGACCCCAACATGACGTGGCCACGCCTTGAGGACGCCGGCCACGCCATCCAGCATGGAGCAGTCTGGTTCGTCAGCAATACCGACGCCAACCGCCCCACCAACAAGGGTCTGGTGCCCGGCGCCGGCCCCATGGTGGACGTGGTGGGCAGCGTGGTCGACGTCGAACCCATCATTGCCGGCAAGCCGTACCCCCCACTGATGAACGAGACCGTCCTGCGTCTCGGTGCGAAGCACCCGCTGTTCGTCGGCGACCGCATCGACACCGACATCATGGGCGCAGCCGGGGTCGGCATGGACTCCCTGTTCGTCTTCACCGGTGCCCACGGCAAACAGGACCTCCTCGAGGCCCCCGACCATGGTCGCCCCACCCACATCGGTCACGACCTGGGGGCGATGCTCGCACCGACCCGCGAGGCCGACGTGAGCGGTGACACGGCGGTCGTCGGTGAGGTCACGGCCACCATCGTCGACGGCGTCGTCACCCTCGACCGTGTCCCGGCTGACCGTGACGGTCAACTGGACGCCCTGTGGGCAGTGCTGCAGCTGGTCTGGCAGCGCGACGCGGACGGCCGGGCGGCGATCGACCAGCTCGACCAGGTCGGCTGACCGGCGGCACCGCTCGGTGAGCCGGCAGCTATAGTCGAGCCCGCCACCATGTCAGTGTTCTGAAGGAGTTCCCATGCCCACAGCGAAGCGTTCGTCCATCATGGACCTGGCATTCATCGCCGTCTTTGCCGCACTCATCGCCGCCTTCTCGTTGGCCCCAGCGGTGCCACTGCCCGGCAACGCCGTGCCCATCACCCTGCAGACCCTGGCCGTCGCGCTCACCGCCATGATCATCGGCCCTTGGCGGGGGGCGGCAGCGACCCTGCTCTACCTGGTGGTCGGTTTCGCCGGGCTGCCGGTCTTCGCCCAGGGGGCCTCGACCATCGCGGTCCTGGCCAAGCCGTCGGCCGGATACCTGATTGCGTTCCCGCTGTACGCGGTCGTCGTCGGGCTGCTCTCGGCCGTGGCACTGCGACGCACGAACTGGCTGCGCCCGACGCTGCTGGTGGTGGCCGGACTGGTCGGCAGCTTCCTGGTGATCCACCCGCTGGGCATCCTGGGCATGGCCCGCAACATCCCCACCACCCTGGAGCGGGCCGTCACCCTCGACCTCGCCTTCTGGCCCGGCGACCTGGTCAAGACCGTGGTCGCCGCCCTGATCGCCACGGCCGTCCACAAGGCCTTCCCCGCACTGCGGGCACACCGTCGCCCCGTGACGGCCACCACCAGGGCTGCCTGACCCCTCGTGATCGTCCTGCACCGGGCCGGTCTGCAGGTCGAGGTGGCCCACGGCAGCGGACTGGCCCCACGGACCATCCTGGAACCGACGTCCCTGGAGCTCGGCGAGCACCGGGTCGCATTGATCGGTGCCAACGGGTCGGGCAAGTCGACCCTGCTGCGGATGCTCAACGGGCTCACCATCCCCACCAGCGGCAGCGTCCGGGTCGACGGCCACGACACGGCCACCGACGGGGCCGCGGTGCGGCGCAGGGTCGGCTTCGTCTTCACCGACCCGCTGCACCAGTTGGTCATGTCCACCCCCGCCGACGACGTCGAACTCAGCCTGCGTCGCGTCATCCGCAACCGCCGGGATCGCCGGGCCAGGGCCGCGGAACTGCTGGAGCGCCGCGGTCTGGGCCAGGTCGCCCAGACCTCCATCTACGACCTGTCCGGCGGCGAGCGCCAACTGGTGTCCCTGACCGCCGTCCTGGCCGTGGACCCCTCCATCGTCGTCGCCGACGAGCCCACCACCTTGCTGGACCTGCGCAACCGGCTGCAGGTCATCGACGCCCTGATGGGCCTGGAGCAGCAGGTGGTGCTGGCCACCCATGACCTTGACTTCGCCGCCCACGCCGAACGGGTGCTGATGATCGACCAGGGCCGGGTGGTCGCCGACGGCGCCCCCGCCGAGGTCGTCGCCCACTACCGGACGGTGATGGAACGACGATGAAGGCCCACCACCAACTGTTCGGCCTCTACACCCCGACCGGATCGGCCGTGCACCGGCTGCCTGCCGGGGTGAAGTTCGCCATCCTCACCCTGACCACCCTGCCCGCGGTGCTGTTCCGCGACCCATGGCTGTCCCTGGCCCTGGTGGTCGTGGCGGTGGGGCTGCTGGTCGCCAGCAAGATCCCCTGGCGCCGCAGCCTGGCGGTGCGTCCGCTGTTCTGGGTGGTCACCCTGATGATCGTCGCCTACCCGCTGCTGTTCGGCAGCCCCGTTGACGCGCTGGTCACCGGCGCCAACATCGTGGGTGCCTTCTACCTGGGGCGGCTGATCACCATGACCACCCCGGCCATGGACCTGGTCGACGTCCTGGTGACGCTGGCCCGGCCGCTGGACTGGGTCGGCCTCAGCGCCGAGAAGTTCGGGCTGGCCGTCATGGTCATGCTGAGGTCGGTGCCCTACCTGGTCGACAGCTTCAGCAGGGTGGGTGAGTCGGCCCGTGCCCGCGGCATCGAGCGCAACCTGTTCGCCCGGGTGACACCGGTGGTGGTGGACGCGGTCGCCTACGCCACCAGGACCGGCGAGGCGATGGTCGCCCGTGGCCTGGGCGATGACCCGCGCCCCAGCCCGTAAACTCGCCCCATGACCACCCCCGAGCAGGACGTCGAAACTCCGGCCCCCACCACCGGCCACCCGGTCGTCGATGCCGCGCTCACCGAGTTCGGCACCGTGCGCGACCATCCCCCCACCGAGCAGCACGCCAGGATCAGCGCCGTCGTCGAGGTGCTTGCCTCGGTCCTGGAGCACCGACACGACCAGACGCCGACACCACCGCGGCCGGGCCTGCCGGGACCCCGCTGATGCCGAAGCCTGGACGCCGCCTCGACCTGGAACTCGTCGCCCGGGGCCTGGCCACCTCACGCAACATCGCCCAACGGCTGGTCGCCGACCAGCAGGTGCTGCTCAACGGGGAACCCGCCACCCGTACGTCGACGCCGGTCGGCCCCGACGACCTGCTCGAGGTCATCGTGGCCCAGCAATGGGTCTCGCGCGCCGCGCTGAAACTCATCGGCATCCTCGACGAGATCGACCCCGAGAACACCTTGTTCGCCGACGCCCCCGTCGTGCTGGACGCCGGCGCCTCCACCGGCGGGTTCACCCAGGTCTGCCTGCACCGCGGGGCCGGCCGGGTGCACGCCATCGACGTGGGTCACGACCAACTCGACGCAGGCCTGCGCGCCGACCCCCGCGTCCACGCCCTGGACGGCTTCAACCTGCGGGCGCTGACGCCGGCCGACCTGCCCGAACTGGTGGACCTGGTCGTCTGCGACGTCTCGTTCATCTCGGTACGGATGCTGCTCGGGCCGGTGCTGTCGGTGCTCAAACCTGCGGGTCGGGCCCTGGTCATGGTCAAACCACAGTTCGAGGTCGGACGCAGCCGGCTCGGCGCCGGAGGCGTCGTCACCGACCCCGCCGTCCGGGACGAGGTCGTCCAGGCCGTGCGTGATGACGCCGCCGCACTCGGCTGGGCCAGCAGCGAACCGCGTCCGGCGGCGATCACCGGCAGCGCCGGCAACCAGGAGTTCTTCCTGGTGCTGCAGCGGGCCGACGGCGTCGGGGTCGGGGGCTAGGGTGTCAGTGCACCCGTCACCGAGCGCACCAGGAGATGAGATGGGCAACCGCCGCATTGCCGTCATGATCCACCCCATCCGTGAGGAAGCGCTCCACACCGCCGCCGAGTTCATCCGACGCATGGTCGAGTTCGGTGTGGACAGCATCGTGCTGCCCGAACAGGTGGAGCAGTGCACCCGGGCGCTGCCCGACCTGGTGGCAGCCGGCCACGTGCGGGCCGGCACCGACCTGTCGGCCGACGGCGTCGAACTGGTCGTCGTCTTTGGCGGCGACGGCACGATCCTGCGCGCCGCGGAATGGGCCAACGAGCCCGAGGTGCCCCTGCTGGGCGTCAATCTGGGCCACGTCGGCTTCCTCGCCGAACTCGACTCCTCCGACGTCGAACACCTGGTGACCCACGTCCTGGCACGCAGCTACGACGTCGAGGAACGCCTCACCCTGGCGGTCACCGTGCACGACCAGAGCGGCCAGCAGTTGTGGGAGTCGTTCGCCATCAACGAGGTCTCGCTCGAGAAGGCGTCACGGGAACGCATGCTGGAGGTGCTGGCCCACATCGACGAGCGCCCCATCAGCCGCTGGGCGGGGGACGGGGTGCTGGTCAGCACCCCGACCGGGTCGACGGCCTACGCGTTCAGCGCCGGGGGACCGGTGATGTGGCCCGACGTCGCGGCCATCGAACTGGTCCCGCTGTCCGCCCACGCCCTGTTCGCCCGCCCCATGGTGCTCAGCCCCAACTCGCGCGTCGACCTCGACATCCTGTCCCAGAACCTTGGCGCTGCCGTGCTGTGGTGCGACGGACGCCGCACCTTCGACGCCCACCCCGGCCACCGGGTCACCGTCGTGCGCGGCCACCATCCGCTGCGCCTGGCCCGCCTCACCGAGCAGCCGTTCACCACCCGGTTGGTGAAGAAGTTCAACCTGACCATTGACGGCTGGCGCCCGCCCCAGCAGCGCCACCCCCAGCAGGAAGCGGCTGCCACGAGCGGTCCGGCGCAGCCGGAGGCCTGAGTCGTGCTGCGTGAACTGCGCATCCAGAACCTGGGCGTGATCGCCGACGCCACGCTCAGCCTGGGCCCCGGCATGACCGCACTGACCGGCGAGACCGGCGCCGGGAAGACCATGGTCACCAGCGGGCTGGGACTGCTGCTGGGCGAACGCGCCGACTCGGGGGTGGTGCGCCACGGCAGCGACCGGGCCCTGGTCGAGGGACGTTTCGACGACGTGGACGAACAGGCCGTCGAGGACCGAGGCGGCGCACTCGACGACGGGGAACTGCTGGCCAGCCGTCAGATCAGCGCGGCCGGTCGCTCCCGGGCCTTCGTCGGCGGTGCCCAGACCACCCTGGCCGGGCTCAGCGCCGTCACCACCGAACTGGCCACCATCCACGGCCAGTCAGGGCAGGTTCGGCTGGCCAGCACCGAACGCCAGCGCGACGTCCTCGACCGTGCCTGCGGACCCGAGCACCTGGCCCGGGTGGCCGACCACCGCCGACTCCACGACCAGCGACGTGCCGTCCTGGCCGAGCTCGACGAACTCACCACCCGCGCCCAGGAACGTGCCCGGGAGGCCGGCCTGCTGCGCCTCGGCCTCGACGAGATCGCCGCCGTCGACCCCCACCCGGGCGAGGATCAGGCCCTGGCCACCGAGGCCGCCCGCCTGACCTCCCTGGACGAACTGCAGACACTGTCCCAGGAGGCCTCGATGCTCCTGTCCGGCAGCGAGGACCCCGCCAGTGACGACGTCGGGGCCGTGGGTCTGGTGGGCCGGGCCCGACGCGCCGTCGACTCACTGGCCGGGCTGGACCCCACCGCGGCCGAGTTGCTGGTGCGGGCCACCGAGATGGGCCACCAGCTCAACGACCTGGCCGCCGACATCGCCTCCTACCGGGCCGACCTGGACGCCGACCCGGCCCGGCTCGACCAGGTCCTGCAGCGTCAGTCCGAGGTGTCCGGACTCACTCGCAAGTACGGTTCAACGATCACCGAGGTGCTGGCCTGGGCCGCCCAGTCCGCCGTGCGCCTGGACGAGCTCGAGGGCTCCGACGAGCGCATCGAACAGCTCCGGACCCAGGTGGTCGACCTCACCGCCCGCTTGGACGCCTCGGCGGCGCAGATCACGGCAGCCCGGAAGGCCGGGGCCCAGCACCTGTCCGACGCGGTCCACGCCGAACTGGCTGCCCTGGCCATGCGCCACGCCCGCATCCAGTTCGCCCTGGTGCCCACCGACGAGGTGGGCCCGCACGGCGCCGAAGCGGTGCAGCTGCTGTTCGCCGCGAACGCGGGCAGCCCGCCGGCGCCGCTGGGCAAGGTGGCCTCGGGCGGCGAGTTGTCCCGCGTCCGGCTGGCGCTGGAGGTGGTGCTGGCCGGTGAGGGACAGGGACACACCTTCGTCTTCGACGAGGTGGACGCCGGCATCGGCGGTGCCGTGGCCCTGGAGGTGGGCCGACGGCTGGCCCGGTTGGCCGAACATGCCCAGGTGCTGGTGGTCACGCACCTGGCCCAGGTCGCCGCCTTCGCCGACGCCCAGTTCGTGGTGCTCAAGCAGTCCGACGGTGAGGTCACCTCCAGTGGCGTCGCCGAGGTCACCGGGGCAGCCCGTGAGGCCGAGCTGGCCCGCATGATGGGCGGCATGGAACACACCACCAGCGCCCAGGAACACGCCCGGGAGCTGCTCGCGACGGCGCTGGAGGCCCGCCAGCCCCGCTCAGCTCATTCGAGCATGGTGGCCAGGTCGTAGGCCGAGTCGACGTTCAACTGGTCGAGTCGGCATGACCGGGGATCCCGGTCCACCCGCCGCCGCCGGAACTTCGCCGGGTGCCGGAACTGGTTGCCCTCGAGCTGGTCGAACTCCACCTCGACCACCATCAACGGCTGCAGGGCCACCAGGGAGTGGGCGCTCATCGCCGTCCCCGCCCCCGGGAGCCCATGCAGCACCGGGGCGTCGGCGGCAGCCAGTTCCAGCGGACGCAGTTCCTCGGCCAGGTCGATGCGCTGCTGGTCGCTGAGGGCGTTGACCATCCCGACGTAGTGCAGCGACTCGTTCCCGGGGCCGTACATCGCCAGCACCAGGTGCCCCACCCCGCGGTAGCGCGGGGTGCGGCGGTAGCCGACGACGATGGCTTCGGCGGTGCGGGCATGCTTGACCTTCAACCAGCTGCGTCGTCCGTACTCGTAGACACCGGCAGCATCCTTGACCACCAGGCCATCCAGGCCGGAACCCTCAAAGCTGTCGAACCAGCCGCGGGCCACCTCGGCGTCGTGGGTCTGTGACGTCAGGTGCAGCCCCACGCCGGGGGCCACCTTGGTGAACAGTTCCTCCAACACGCGGCGCCGCGCGGCGAACGTCTGCTGGCGCAGGTCCTTGTCGTCGAGTGCCAACACGTCGAAGGCGACCATCTCGGCCGGCATCTGCTCAGCCATCCGTGCCACCCGACGCAGCGAGGGGTGCACCCGGCTGCTGAGCGCGTCCCAGTCGAGGTGCTGGGCGCCCATGGGCCCGTTGGGGACGATGATCTCGGTGTCGACGGCGCACCGTTCGGGCAGCGAGTCACGGACGTACTCGACGATCTCGGGAAAGTACGAGGTCAGCGACTTGTTCATCCGGCTGGTCAGCTCGATCTGGTCGCCGTCACGCAACACGATGCAACGGAAGCCGTCCCACTTGGGTTCGTAGAGATAACCGGCTGGTACCGCATCCGCCGCTGGGATCTCGCCAATGAGTCGTGCCAGCATCGGTGCGACTGGCACATCAATGGGCAGTTGCATGCCCCCAGTCTTTCATGTTTGCTGAACAGGTCTTGCCGTCGGCCGTTCGCCCTGCGCGAGGCGGGTCAGCGGCGAACCGAATTTGGCATAGGATGGCAGCCCGTGGGCAACGCGAAGGTAACCAAGCATCTATTCGTCACGGGCGGCGTCGTCTCGTCCCTCGGCAAGGGCCTGACCGCCTCCAGCCTCGGCAACCTGCTGGTCGCCCGGGGACTGAGGGTGAGCATGCAGAAGCTCGACCCGTACCTGAATGTCGATCCGGGCACGATGAACCCGTTCCAGCACGGTGAGGTCTTCGTCACCGAGGACGGCGCAGAGACCGACCTCGACATCGGCCACTACGAGCGCTTCCTGGACGTCAACCTCGACGGGGCGGCCAATGTCACCACCGGCAAGGTCTACTCGACGGTCATCGCCAAGGAACGCCGCGGCGACTACCTCGGCGACACGGTCCAGGTCATTCCGCACATCACCAACGAGATCAAGGAACGCATGCTCGCTGTCGGCGGGCCGGGCGTCGACCTGGTCATCCACGAGGTCGGTGGCACCGTCGGTGACATCGAGTCCTTGCCCTTCCTGGAGGCCGCACGCCAGGTCCGCCACGAGGTGGGACGCGACAACGTCTTCTTCCTGCACGTCTCCCTCGTGCCCTACATCGGCCCCTCGGGGGAGATGAAGACCAAGCCCACCCAGCACTCGGTGGCCAAACTGCGTGAGGTCGGCATCACCCCCGACGCCATCGTCTGCCGCGCGAACCGCGAGCTCGGCGAGGGCATCAAGCGCAAGATCGCGATGAGTTGTGACGTCGACGAGGAGGCGGTGGTGGCCTGCATCGACGCCCCCTCGATCTATGCCATCCCGCGGGTGCTGCACGACGAGGGCCTGGACGCCTACGTGGTGCGACGCCTCAGCCTGAAGTTCCGCGACGTCGACTGGACCAAGTGGAACCAACTGCTCGACAGCGTCGAGAACCCGACCGAAGAGGTCACCATCGCCCTGGTGGGCAAGTACATCGACCTGCCCGACGCCTACCTGTCGGTGACCGAGGCGTTGCGTGCCGGTGGCTTCGCCAACAAGGCCAAGGTCAACCTCCGCTGGGTCGCCTCCGACACCTGCGAGACCCCCGAGGGTGCCCTGGAGCAGTTGGGCGACGTCGACGGCATCTGCGTGCCGGGCGGGTTCGGCATCCGCGGCGTCGAGGGCAAGCTGGGTGCCCTCACCTTCGCCCGGCAGAACCAGATCCCGACGCTGGGGCTGTGCCTGGGCCTGCAATGCATGGTCATCGAAGCCGCCCGCAACCTGGCCGGCATCCCGGACGCGGCCTCCACCGAGTTCGAGCCCGAGACCGGCTCACCGGTCATTGCCACCATGGAGGAGCAGCAGCAGATCGTCCAGGGTGAGGGTGACCTGGGCGGCTCGATGCGGCTCGGTTCCTACCCGGCCGAACTGGTGCGCGGTTCGGTGGTCGCCCGCGCCTACGGCAGGACCAAGGTCGAGGAGCGCCACCGCCACCGCTACGAGGTCAACAACAGCTACCGCGAGGTGCTCGAGAAGGCGGGGCTGGTCATCTCCGGCACCTCGCCCGATCGCAACCTGGTGGAGTTCGTCGAACTGCCACGTGAGGTCCACCCCTACTACGTCGCCACCCAGGCCCACCCCGAGCTGAAGTCGCGCCCCACCCGTCCGCACCCGCTGTTCCAGGGGCTGGTCGCGGCGGCGCTGGCCCGAGCCCAGGCGAACCGGCTGCCGGTCGACGTCGACGGCAACCCGGTGGCTGCCGAGGCCGGGACCGAGGCCGAGGGCCCGGACCAGCCGTGAGCGCCCCCACCGACCAGCCGATGGCCTGGCCCGTCGCCTCCAGCGAGGTGCTGGCCCGGGGCCGGGTGTGCCACTTCATCCAGGAGTCGGTGGTGCCGCCCAGCGGTGAACCCTTCAGCCGCCAGTTCATCTCGCACCCGGGCGCCGTCGGCATCATCGCCGTCGACGCCCAGGACCGGGTGGCCGTGGTGCACCAGTACCGCCACCCCGTCGGCCTGGAACTCGTCGAACCGCCCGCGGGGCTGCTCGACGTCGATGGGGAGGACTTCCTGGTCGCCGCCCAGCGGGAACTCGCCGAGGAGGCGCAGCTGCAGGCCGCGCAGTGGCACGTCCTGGTCGACCTGTGCACCAGTCCGGGCGGCTCCGAGGAATCGGCACGCGTCTACCTGGCCACCGACCTGTCCCCGGCGTCCCACCCCGACGGCTTCGTGCTGGAGGACGAGGAAGCACACATGCAGACCAGCTGGGTGCCCTTCGACGACCTGGTCGACGGGGTGCTGCAGGGCCGACTGCAGTCGCCGCTGCTGGTCGCCGGCGTGATGGCGCTGGCCGCCGCCCGCGGTACCGGACGCCTCGAGCAGCTGCGTCGACCGGACGCCCCCTGGCCGGTGCGTGAGGTCCATGCCCGGCAGCGACGCTCCCGCTGAGACGCCCCGCCCGCTGACCCGGGTGGTGGAGGACTACCTGGACCACCTCGGCGTCGAGAGGGGACTGTCGGCCAACACGTTGGCCTCCTACCGGCGCGACCTGCAGCGCTACCTGGGGTTCCTGCACGCCCGCGGCATCACCTCGATCGCTGAGGTGACCCGCCCGGACGTGACCGCCTTCGCTGCGGACCTCGCCGCGCCTGCGGGGGACGGGCAGACGCTGGCCAAGTCGTCGATCGGACGCGCCATCGTCGCGGTCCGCGGATTCCACCGATTCACCACCGCCGAGGGCATCACCACCCTTGACCCCGCCCTGGAGATCTCACCGCCGCGGCTCGGCACCCGACTGCCGAAGGCCCTGGACCTGGACCAGGTGCAGGCCCTGCTCGCCACCCCGGACCCGACGACCATCGAGGGGTTGCGTGACGCGGCCCTGTTGGAGGTGCTCTACGGCACCGGCGCCCGCATCAGTGAGGTCTGCGCCCTGGACGTCGACGAGGTGGCCCGCAGCATCGCCGACCCCCAGGCCGGGCTGCGGCTGCTCGGCAAGGGCAACAAGCAGCGCGTCGTCCCCCTGGGCAGCTATGCCCGCGACGCCCTGGACGCCTGGCTGGTGCGCGGACGACCCCAGTGGCAGACCCGGGCACGGACACCGGGACCGGCGCTGCTGCTCAACACCCGCGGCAATCGCCTCTCACGGCAGAGCGCCTGGGCCGTCGTCCAGCAGGCGGCCCGACGGGCCCGGATCGGCGTCGAGGTCTCACCACACAGCCTGCGCCACAGTTTCGCGACGCACCTGCTCGACGGCGGCGCCGACATCCGGGTCGTCCAGGAACTACTGGGCCATGCCTCGGTCACCACCACCCAGATCTACACCCTGGTCACGGTGCAGCACCTGCGCGAGGTCTACCTGGAGGCCCACCCGCGGGCGCGCTGAGGCCTGCTGCCCGGCGGTGCGCCGGTCACACTAGACTTCGGTGAGCGATACGCAACCGAAGGGATCGACGTGGCTGAGACCCAGCAGGAACGCAATGGCGGGCGGACCGATGCCCCGCTGCTCAACGGCGAGGACCACCATCGGGTCACCGACGTCGGCGCGGGGCCTGACCCGGACGCCCTGTTCGCGGTTGCCGGGCCACCCGGGGTGACCACCTCGGCCAGCGACCAGGGTCTGGGCCACGACGAGATCGGCCCCACGGGGCGTCCCTTCCCCCGCCTGCCCGAACCCACCCCGCCGGGGCCGGGACCCACCCGGGCCGTCATCATCGCGATGACCAACCAGAAGGGCGGGGTCGGCAAGACCACGACCACCATCAACCTGGGCGCCGCACTCGCCGAGACCGGGCGCAAGGTGCTGCTGGTCGACTTCGACCCGCAGGGATCCTTGTCGGTGGGCCTGGGCGTCAACCCGCACACCCTGGAGCGCAGCATCTACAACCTGCTGCTCAGCAAGCAGTACACCCCCGACGAGGTGGTCGTCGAGACCGTCGTCGACGGACTGGACCTGCTGCCAAGCAACATCGACCTGTCCGCGGCCGAGGTCCAGTTGGTCAGCGAAGTGGCCCGTGAGCAGACCCTGAAGCGGGTGCTCGACAAGCTCAAGGGCTCCTACGACTACATCCTGATCGACTGCGCGCCCTCACTGGGGCTGCTGACGGTCAACGCCCTGACCGCCGCCGACCAGGTGCTGATCCCGTTGGAGTGCGAGTTCTTCGCCCTGCGCGGCGTCGCCCTGCTGACCGACACCATCGAAAAGGTCACCGATCGCCTCAACCCCGACCTGGAACTGCTGGGGATTGTCGGCACCATGTACGACGCCCGCACCCTGCACTCCCGCGAGGTGCTCGAGCGGGTCGTCCAGGCCTTCGGCGAAAAGGTCTTCCACACCGTGATCCGGCGCACCATCAAGTTCCCCGAGACCACCGTCGCCGGTGAACCGATCACCACCTACGCCAGCGCCTCGCCCGGCGCCCACGCCTACCGCTCGCTCGCCCGGGAGGTGCTTGCCCGATGCCACGTCGGGTGAGCCTGCCCGGGGCCTCGGAGCTGTTCCGCCGCACCGAGGCACCGCCGTCGGTGCAGCCGGGTGCCGCCCCGCCCCCCAGTGCCGACGACCGGCCCGCGTCGCGACAGTCCACACCGACCGCTGAACCCCCCACCGCTGAACCGCTGACCGCTGGGACACCGACCGCTGGAACACCGACGGCCCCGACCGAAGCCGTCCACACCGGACGCGTCCGCCACGACGAGAAGATGACCGTCTACGTCAGCGCCACCGAACTGGTCGCCCTGGAACAGGCGCGGCTGACCCTGCGCGCCGAACACGGCCTCAAGGCCGACCGTGGACGCATCGTGCGCGCCGCGGTCGCGATGGCCCTGGCCGACCTGGCCGAGCACGGCTCCGACGGGGAACTGGCCCGCCGGCTGCGGACGCCGTGATGTCCAGGGCTGCTGCGGCTGCCGTCCCCGACGCTGTCGACGCCCCCGCTGGTTTCACCGTGCGACTGGACAACTTCGAGGGCCCCTTCGATCTGCTGCTGCAATTGATCAGCAAGCACAAGCTGGACGTCACCGAGGTTTCGCTGTCGACGGTCACCGACGAGTTCATCGCCTACATCGCCGTCGGTGCCACCGCCTGGGACCTGGAGCAGACCTCGTCGTTCCTGCTGGTGGCGGCCACCCTGCTCGACCTGAAGACCGCCCGACTGCTGCCCTCGGGAGAGGTCGACGACCTGGAGGACCTGGCCCTGCTGGAGGCCCGCGACCTGCTGTTCGCACGGCTGCTGCAGTACCGCGCCTTCAAGACGGTCTCGGGTCACGTCGCGGCCAGACTGGGGGAGGAGTCCGCCCGATTCGCCCGCCCCGGCGGGCTCGAGGCGCAATTCGCCGCGCTCGTCCCCGACGTCACCCTGCCCCCGGCGGGACGGTTGGCCACGATCCTCGCCCGGCTGTTGGCCCCGCAGCAGGCCGCCGAGGTATCCCTGACCCACCTGCACGGGGGCACCGTCAACGTGAAGGAGCAGGCCCGACTGGTCGTGGCACGACTGCAGGCAGCCGGCACCCTGACCTTTCGGCGGCTCACCGCCGACGCCGACCGGGCCACCACGGTGGCCCGGTTCCTGGCCCTGCTGGAACTGTTCCGCGACGGCGCGGTCACCTTCGAGCAGCTGTCACCGTTGGGGGAGTTGACCCTGCGCTGGACCGGCTCGCACGACCAGTACGAGATCTCCGACGAATACGACCAGCCCGCCAGCCAGGAGAACCCGTGAGCCATCCCGAACAGCCCGAACCCCAGCAGGTCGAACCCGAACAGGTCGATCCCGTCGACCCGCAGCAGCTCACCGCACCCCTGGAGGCGCTGCTGCTGATGGTGACCGAACCCGTGCCGTCGGCCACCCTGGCCGAGGCACTGGAGGTGCCGGAGCAGCTGGTCGAGCAGGCCTGCCGACTGCTGGTCGACTTCTACGACCAGACCGGCCGCGGCTTCGAACTGCGCCACGTGGGCGGCGGCTGGCGGCTGTGGACCCGACCCGAACACGGCGAGCTGATCAGCCGCTGGGTGCTGGAGGGTCAGCAGTCCAAGCTCAGCCAGGCAGCCCTGGAGACGTTGTCGGTGATCGCCTACCTGCAGCCCATCTCACGCTCCCGGGTCTCGGCCGTACGCGGTGTCAACGTGGACGGCGTGGTGCGGACATTGCTGTCCCGCGGGCTGGTGGACGAGGCCCCGTCCCCGGAGCCGTCGGGTGCGATGCTGTTCCGCACCACCGACTACTTCCTGGAACGCATGGGGCTGGAATCGATCACCGACCTGCCCCCGCTGGCCCCGCACCTGCCCGACGCCGGTGAGCTCGAAGCCGAACTTGCGCGTATGGTTGAGGTTTCGCCCGGCGAGCAAGCAGACGCCGCAGCTGCACCGGCTGGTGACCAGCACGAGGCCGGCACCACCACCCCTGAGGAGAACCACGATGAGCACTGACCACCACCAGGACCCGCAGGTGGACGACGTCGTGCCGGCCGAGGAGACCGAGAACGACGACCTCGCCCCCAGCGATGACGCGCCCGTTGGTGACTCCGCCCCCGTTGATGATGGGGAGTCCGACGACGACTACGTCTCCGACGTGCCGGCCGACTACCAGGCCGACGAGCAGCCCGAGCAGCCCAAGATCCGGCTGCAGAAGGTGCTCGCCCAGGCGGGTATCGCCTCGCGGCGCGCCTCGGAAATCCTCATCGACCAGGGCCGCATCGAGGTCAACGGCCGCATCGTCACCGTCCAGGGCATGCGGGTCGACCCGGCCCGGGACACCATCCGCGTGGACGGCCAGCGCATCCCCCCGGCGCGCCACCACCTGTACTTCGTGCTCAACAAGCCCCGCGGCGTGGTCTCCACCATGGACGACCCCCTGGGCCGGGTCACCCTGACCCGCTACATGGATCGCCAGAAGGAGCGCCTGTTCCACGTCGGGCGCCTCGACACCGACACCGAGGGGCTGATCCTGCTGACCAATGACGGCGAGTTCGCCCACCGGATGGCCCACCCCAGTTACCAGGTGTCGAAGTCCTACATGGCAGAGGTGCTCGGCGAGGTCTCCGACAAGACCATCCAGCGACTGTCCAAGGGCCTGCGCCTGGAGGACGGCCCGGTGCGACCCGACAAGGTCAAGCTGATGGACATGGCTGGCGGTCGCAGCCTGGTCAGGATCACCCTGCACGAGGGACGCAACCGCATCGTGCGTCGGATGATGGACGCCGTCGGACACCCGGTCGACAAGCTCACCCGCACCTCGATCGGCCCCGTCCGGCTCGGCAACATGCGTCCCGGCGAGTCGCGTCACCTCACCAAGGAAGAAATCGGCGCCCTGTTCGACCTCGTCAAGATGTGAGCTCGGCGCCCGCCGGCGGCGGATTCCCGTCCGCGCGGCGGCGTGGCTAGGCTGGGCGTCGTGGCACCCATGAGCAGAAGAGTCCGCGGTCTGGAGACCGAGTACGGGCTGGCGATGCAGGTCCTGCGCCAGCGCGAGGTAGCCGGCAGCACCGAGGAGATGTGGCGCCAGCTCAGCGCCGACGAGGCCGCCCAGCACCTGTTCCGTCCGCTGATGCGCAAGCAGGCCACCACCAATGCCTTTCTGAAGAACGGCGGGCGGCTCTACCTCGATGTCGGCTCGCACCCCGAGTACGCCACCCCCGAGTGTGACCGCATCCACGACCTGATCACCGCCGACCGTGCCGGTGACAGGATCGTGGACGACCTGGCCGAACGGGCACTCGCCGTGCTGACCGATGAGGGCATCACCGCCCGGCTGCAGTTGTACAAGAACAACACCGATTCGGCCGGCAACTCCTACGGCAGCCACGAGAACTACCAGGTCACCCGCGACCTGACCCTTGGCCAGTGGGTCGAGGCGTTGACACCCTTCCTGGTCGTCAGGCAACTGCTGTGCGGGGCAGGGAAGTGGGTCGTCGACAGCAGTGACGGCAAGGCCAAGGGCAAGCTGTGGCTGTCCCAGCGCGCCGCCCACCTGTGGGACCCTGTCTCCTCGACGACGACCAGGTCGCGTCCATTGGTGAACTCCCGCGACGAACCGCACGCGGACCCCCAACGCTACCGCCGCCTGCACGTCATGGCCGGCGACTCCAACCTGTCCCAGCCCACCCTGCTGCTGCGGATCGGCGCCACCGAACTGGTGCTGCGCGCCATCGAGGACGGTCACCGCTTCGAGCAGTGGGCCCTGGCCGACCCCACCGCGGCCATCCGTGAGGTGGCCCGCCACCGCGACGGACGCGCCCGGGTCGAACTGGCCAGCGGACGACTGGCGACGACCCTCGACATCCTGGAAGGCATTGGTGACCTGGTCGAGCCCTATGCCGACGACCAGGAACTGCGCGAGGCGCACGAACTGTGGCGCCAGGTGCTGGCGGCGGTCGCCGACCGCCAGCACTCCCGCATCGAACGGCTCATTGACTGGGCCATCAAGGAACACCTGCTGCTGCAGTACGCGCACCGTCACCAGCTGACCAACCAGGCCCCCCAGCTGGCCGAGATTGACCTGGCCTACCACGACATCCACCGTGGCGGCGATGCCCGGGCACGGGGGCTGTTCGCCCACGCCGAGGTCGCCGGGCACTGCAACCACCTGGTCGACCAGCTCGAGGTTGCCCGCGCCATGACCCACCCGGTGCCCACCACCCGCGCCCGACTGCGTGGCCGACTGATCAGCGCCGCCCGTGTGGCCCAGCGCGACTACACCACCGACTGGATGACCTTCACCTGCCGGGACCTGCCCGGCGGCACCCTGGTGATGCCCGACCCGTTGGTCAGCGACGACCCCCGCGTCGACGAGCTCATCGAGAGGATGGAGAACGAGCCCCGGCTCGACCGTTCCAGCTCCTTCACCGACCACCGCGCCGCCGGCAGCCCACCGGTCTGAGCCGGTTCGTGGTGGGGTCTCCACGTCGGGTAACCTGCACAGGTGCGCATGAACAAGTTGGACTCCTCCTCCATCCGTCGCCCTCGCCTGCGGGGCGTCGCGATCGTTGCTGCTGCCGTGGCGACCTCACTGGCCCTGGCAGCCTGCAGCGGCGACGCCGCCGATGATCCGACCACGGCCCCCACGAACACCAACGTGACGGCGACGGCAGTGCCCAGCCCCAGCGGTTCGGTCAGCGCGTCGGGTTCGGCCGCGCCCTCGGTGGCCGCCAGCACCGTCAGCAACCTGGACGCCATCGAGGTCGCCGGCGCATTCGGCAAGCAGCCCGCCGTGACGGGCAAGTGGCCCCTGGCCATCGCCAAGACCCAGGTCAAGGTGCTGAGCAAGGGAGACGGTCCGGTGGTCGCCAAGGGCGGCACCGTGCTGGTCAACTACACCGGCATCAATGCCCGCGACGGCAAGTCCTTTGACAGTTCCTGGAAGGAGGGGGTCGCCACCCCCGTCGCCTTTCCCCTCGACCAGGTGATCGCCGGTTTCCGGATCGGTCTGGAGGGCCAGAACATTGGCTCGCGCGTCGTCATCATGATGACCCCCGCCGACGGTTACGCCCAGGGCAACCCCCAGGCCGGGATCCTCGCCACCGACTCGCTGGTCTTCGTCGTCGACATTGTCTCTGCCCAGTTGGAGGGCCCCAGCGGCGCTGCGGTCACCCCGCCGGCGGGCCTGCCCACCGTGACCGACAACGGCGTGGGCAAGGCACCCACGATCACCATCGGCTCGGCCACCAAGCCCAGCGCCCTGGTCGTCCAGCCGCTCATCAAGGGCACCGGACCGGCAGTGAAGGCCACCGACGGCATCGTCGTGAACTACACCACCGTCGGCTGGAACGGTGAGGTGCTGGCCCAGAACTACGCCACCGGTCCCGAGACCGGCGCGCTGAACACGCTGATTCCGGGCTGGCAGAAGGGTCTGGTCAACCAGACCGTCGGCTCCCGCATCCTGCTGGTCGTCCCGCCGGCCGAGGCCTACCCCAAGGGCAATGCCACCCCGTCCATCCCGGCCGGTGAAACCCTGGTCTACGTGGTCGACATCCTGTTCGCCAGCGCCGGCAGCTGACCCAGAGCTGACCCCACGGCCTCACCCGCCCGGGGCGCTCAGCGCGTCAGGGTGGCGGCGTCCACCACCCACGGTTCGGCCGCCGCGCCCCACGCCTGCTGCGGCAACCCGAGGAGTTGGTCGTTGTCCAGCTCGGCGTCCAGCCCCAGGGAGGACAACAGCCACCCCCGCACCCGGCGGGCATCGCTGCCGCCGTCGGCCAGGTCGGCCAGGGTGACCGCGCCGTCCCGCTTGGCCAGCCGTGCCCCCTGAGGGTTCACCGCCATCCCGACATGCACGTACTCGGGCACCGGATAGCCCAACTGGTGGGCCAGCCACGCCTGCCGCGGTGACGAACTGAGCAGGTCGTCACCGCGCACCACCTGGCTGACCGACTGCAGCCCGTCATCGACCACCACCGCCAGGTTGTAGGCGGGCGTGCCGTCACCCCTCGCCACCACGAAGTCGTCGACCCGCCCGGTGACCTGACCGGCGAACCGGTCGGTGACCGTCATCGAGGCGCCGTGGGCCCGCACCCGCAGGGCGGCTGGCCGCTCCCGGCGCCGCCGCACCCGCTCAGCCTCCGACAGGTGGGCGCAGGTGCCCGGATAGGCACCCTGCGGGGTCGGCCCGTCGTGGGGCGCCTGGGACGCCTCGGCAATCTCACGCCGGGTGCAGTAGCACTCGTAGACCTCCAACTGAGCCAACGACTGCTGGTAGAGCCGGGTGCGCTCCGACTGGCGCACCACCGGGGGGCGCCAGTCCAGGCCGATCGCGGCCAGGTCGGCCAACTGGCGCCGGGCCACCGCTGGCGCCGCGGCCACCCGTTGCTGGTCGAGGTCCTCGACCCGGACCAGGAAGTCGAGCCCGTCGCGGCGCGCGAAGACCCACGCCAGCAGTGCCGTGCGCAGGTTGCCCACGTGCAGGTCCGACGTCGGACTGGGTGCAAACCGTCCCGCCACGCGGTCTCCCATCGGTTGAGGTGCTGCAGGGTGGCCCGCCACGCCGACAGGACCCCCGCTGATAGCCTCGCACCAGTATTCCGCTCGACGTCCAACGGAGGGACATGGCTGTGCCAGGCCAGAAGGCGAAGACCGTCCAGCGTGCCAAGGAGGGCAGGGGCAACACGCTGCGGCAGATGCACCTGCTGTTCATCCTGCAGTCGGTGCAGCAGCCGGTGTCGAAGGACCACCTGATGAGGCTGGTCGACGACTACAAGGACGCCAAGGACCCCGCCTCCGCCCACCGGATGTTCGAACGCGACAAGGCGTTCCTGCGCGACCTGGGGGTTGAGCTCGACGTCACCCGCATCGATGACCAGGAGCGCTACCTGGTCCGCTCCCGCGACTTCCTCCTGCCGGAGGTCGACTTCACCGCCGAGGAGCGCGGAGTGCTGGCCATCGCCCAACGGGTCTGGGGGGAGCAGTCGGTGGGCCAGCAGGCCCGCGGCGCCCTGGCCAAGCTCGCCGCCGCCGGCATCGAACTCGACGAGGACCCCGGCCGCGCCTTCCAACCCCACCTGGCCACCGACCCCAGCCTGGA
The DNA here is from genome assembly GCF_017355265.1 of Tessaracoccus sp. SD287. Classification (GTDB taxonomy): domain Bacteria; phylum Actinomycetota; class Actinomycetes; order Propionibacteriales; family Propionibacteriaceae; genus Aestuariimicrobium. The sequence goes on along the minus strand of NZ_JADIJQ010000001.1, from coordinate 211,413 downwards.
CGTCCTGTGGCGGGCCAACAGCGCCCGCCAGCGGGTGCGGTTCAGCTACCGATCCAGCGGCGGTGACCAGAGCGAACGTGACCTGGAACCGTGGCTGCTCGGCCAACGGGCCGGTGCCTGGTACGTGATCGGCCATGACCTGACCCGCCAGCAGCGTCGCACCTTCAAACTGGCCCGCATCGTCGGCACCCCGCAGGTCCACGGGACGCCCAACGCCTACCAGGTGCCCGCCGACCTCGACCCGGCCGCGCTGATGGCCTCGATCAGCCCCGAGCAGGGTCGCGAGCATGCCGTGGTCGCCGTCCGGGGGGAGTACGCCCCCTCGGTGCGCCGCCGCGGCCTGCCGACCACGCATCCCGGAACCCCCGACGGGTATGCCGCCTACGAAATCACCTACTCCCACGACCAGACCATCGTGGGCGAACTGGCCACCTTCGGTGCCGACGTGCTGGTGCTGGAGCCACCCCACCTGCGCCAGCTGATGGTTGCCCACCTGCGGCGCGTGGTCGAGGCCCACGGGGTGGCCGCAGCACCAGAGGAACGCCCATGAACGCCACCGACGACATCTCCCGGCTGTTCCGGATGATCCCCTGGCTGGCCGAGCGCCAGGGCGTCGCCGTCACCACCGCCGCCGCCGAGTTCGGGATCACCCCCCAACGCCTGATCCACGAACTGAGCACGTTGTGCGTGATCGGCTCCGACGTCGACGAGATCGCCCGCGGCAGCTATGAGTACCTGCTGGACTTCGACGTCGACGAGGCCGAGAACGGCCGGATCTTCGTCACCCCCTCGCGCTACGTCGCCCGCCCGCTGAGGCTGACCCAGGACGAGGCGCTCAGCCTGCTGGTGGCGCTGCGGTCGCTGCAGCACCTGGTCGACGACGAGTCGGCGGCCCACCTCGCCAGCGCCACCCAGAAACTGGAGGCCCTCACCGATGCCGACGCGGGCCACGTGGAGATCCAGGTGGACCACGGCACCGAGGACGTGCGCCACACGATCGCGGCAGCCATCAAGGACGCCGCCCAGCTCGAGATCGTCTACGACGGGGTGAACCGTGGCGTGACCACCCGTCCGACCATCGACCCGGTCGCGCTCATCGTCCGCAACGGCTCGGCCTACCTGCAGGCCTACAGCCACACCAGTGGGGGCTGGCGACTGTTCAAGGTGACCCGGATCGCCGAGGCCCGCCGTAGCGGCAAGCCGATCACCACCCTCGACACACCCCCCGAAGCCGACTGGGTCGACGCCGAGGACGTGGGCACCATCGAGGTGCACCTGGCCGCCGGTGCGGTGTACCTGCTGGAGTACGACCCCGTCCGCGAGTCCGGCGAGTTGGACGACCCGGTCTACCGGCGCTGGGCCCGGCTGCCGTTGGCCGACCACAGCTACCTCACCCACCGCCTGCTGCGGCTGGCCGACGACATCCGCCTCGTCGAACCCCACGCGGCCCAACGCGAGGCCGTCGCCATCGCCGAGGCTGCCCTGGCCCGCTACGAACAACTCGGCGACGCCGCCGGGGCCGGCCGCTAGGCTGGTTGCCATGATCTGGGTCTGGGTGTTCCTGGCGATCGCGGTCGCGGGACTGGTCGTGATGGTCAGCTACGGGGTGTGGCTGTTCCACAAGGCCGGCGACATCTACGCCGAGGTCACGATGCTGGGCCGACGCGCCGAGGAGCTCCACGCCCTGCTGGGCCAACTCGAGCTGAACCCGCAACCCCGCCGCGACGGTGCCGCCCTGGTGCCGGTCGTCGCGGCCCGCGAGGACGACCTGGAGGTCGCGCACAACGCTTGAGCAACGATCAGGGTGTGGCCGCCGACGCTCGACGCCGGTGGATAAGATGGACAGGCACGCGACCAGACGCAACGCGTAGGGTCTGATACATCTGGCCGGGACACGCTCGGCCACGAGCAAGGGAACACGACATGGGCGGCTTCGGCTGGCAGGAACTTCTGATCATTCTGGCTGTGGCGCTGCTGCTGTTCGGCGGCACCCGTCTGGCCGGCATTGGCAAGGCCTCGGGCCGCGCCATCCGCGAGTTCAAGGAAGAGACGCGCGACCTGAAGACCAGCGACAAGCCAGCCGAGGTGGCGACCAAGGAGGCGGCCGCGGACAAGGTCCTGGACGCCACCATCGTCGACGAGACCGTGACCCAGCCCGAGCACCACAAGCACCAGGCCTGAGCCGGGACGTTCCTGAGCCATGAGCGTCATCGAGAACGACACCGGTCGTCGACAGATCATTCCCGGCTGGCTGAAGCCGCCGGTCAATGACTCACCCGACGGCACGATGGCGCTGGTCGACCACCTGCGGGAGTTGCGCTACCGGGTGATCATGTCGTTCATCGCCTTCGTGGCGATCTTCATCGTCGCGCTGGTCATCGAGATGAACTGGCACTGGTTCTACGACGCGATCACCTACCCCTTGAACACGGCGAAGGCGGGTTACGAGGCCAGGACCGGCCAGGAGGTGCTGGTCACCACCGAAGGCATCATGGGCGGGTTCACCCTGGCCATGAAGATCGCGGCCATCGCCAGCCTGATCCTGACCTGCCCGGTGTGGATCTGGCACCTGTGGAAGTTCATCATGCCCGGGCTCCTCGAGAACGAGAAGAAGTACTCGACCCGGTTCATGGGCTCGGCGATCCCGCTGTTCCTGATGGGTGTGGCCATGGGCTTCCTGGTGATGCCCAAGGGATTCGAGGTCATGATGACCTTCAACCCGCCGGACACCACGCAGATCAACGAGATGAACGACTACCTCACCTTCGAGCTGCACATGCTGCTGATCTTCGGGCTCAGCTTCCTGCTGCCGGTGGTGCTGGTCGCGCTGAACCTGCTCGGCGTCGTCACCGGCAAACAACTCTCGAAGATGCGCACCGTCGCCATCTTCGTGTGCTTCGTCTTCGGCGCCATCGCCACCCCCAGCACCGACCCGTTCTCCATGTTGGCGCTGTCGCTGCCGATGGCCATCATGTACGTCATCGCCGAGGTCATCTGCCGCAGTCGTGACAAGCGGATGATCGCCGCGGGCCTGATGGTGGAACTCGACGACGAGGAAGATGCCAAGGCCTGATGGCACTGGGTCGCTTCGACGGCCCCACCATGACGGTGGTGGTCAACCCACGCGCCGGTCGCGGACGGGCAGGACGGATGCTCCCCAAGGTGGTGGCGGCCCTGGTCGCGGCGCGACCTGACACCCACCTGCACGTCCACCAGGCGACCAGTTTCGACGACGCCCGACTGCGCACCATCCAGGTGGTCGAACGGGCCCGGCCCCGTCAGGAGGAGGGCGCCACCGACTCGCTGGTCGTCATGGGCGGCGACGGTATGGCCCACCTGGGTGTCAACGCCTGCGCCGGCACCGACGTGAACCTGGGTGTCATCCCGGCCGGCACCGGCAATGACTTCTGCCGCGGCGTCGGCATCCCGGTGTCCGTGCCGGCCGCGACCGCCGTCGTCGCCGCCGGTCACAGCACCCGGGTCGACGTGAACCTGGCCTCCGGACGACTGGCCGACGGGGCCGAACGTCGCCATGTCGGCGGCACCGTCAGCACCGGCTACGACGCCAAGGTCAACCACCGCGCCAATGCCATCAGTCTGCCGCTGGGCCCGCTGGCCTACGGCTACGTGGCGCTCAGCGAACTGGCCACCTTTGAGCCGCTGAACTACCGGATCAGCATCGACGGCGACAGGTGGCAGTTGCCGGCGATGCTGGTCGGGGTCTCCAACAGCGCCTACTTCGGTGGCGGCATGCAGATCGCCCCTGGCGCCGACGTCACCGATGGGCTGCTCGACGTCACCATCATTCACCCCGTCAGCCGGGCCACCCTGTTGCGCCTGCTGCCCTCGCTGTACACCGGCAGGTTCGTCAAGGATCCTGCCGTCGAACAGCTCCGCGCGCGGGAGGTCGTCATTGACGGGGACGACATGTTCGCGATGGCCGACGGCGAACTGCTGGGCGAGGTGCCGATCACGGTGCGGGTCGAGCCCCTGCACCTGCACCTGTACCGCCCGGCCGGGGTGGCCCCGGCCTAGGCGCTCGGCGCGCACGCCAGCGTCGGGTGGGCGCGCCCACTAGTGTCGTTGACATGGCACATCCCGGCGACGAACCCCTCGACGACCTCGACCTCGATCGGGAACTGCAGCAACTGCTGGACCCCGCGACCCAGCCCTCGACGCCACCGCCCGGTCCGCTGTTCGAGGCCTTCAGTCGGATGTACAGCTTCTCGCTCGACGAGTACCAGGTGCAGGCGTGCGCCCACGTCGAGGCCGGGCACGGGGTGCTCGTCGCAGCACCCACCGGGTCGGGCAAGACCGTGGTGGGGGAGTTCGCCGTCTTCTGCGCCCTGGAACAGCGAACCAAGTGCTTCTACACCACCCCCATCAAGGCGCTGTCGAACCAGAAGTTCCACGACCTGGTCGCCCGCCACGGTGCCGAGAACGTGGGCCTGCTGACCGGTGACACCTCCATCAACGGGGAGGCACCGATCGTGGTGATGACCACCGAGGTGCTGCGCAACATGATCTACGCCGACTCCCGCACCCTGCACAACCTCGGCTACGTCGTCATGGACGAGGTGCACTACCTGGCCGACCGGTTCCGCGGCGCCGTCTGGGAGGAGGTCATCCTGGGTCTGGCCGAACGGGTCCAACTGGTCAGCCTGTCGGCCACCGTCAGCAATGCCGAGGAGTTCGGCGACTGGCTCGACGAGGTCCGCGGCAACATCCACGTGGTGCTCTCCGAACGACGCCCCGTCCCGCTCTACCAGCACGTGCTGGCCGGACGCACGCTCCATGACCTGTTCAGCGGGGATGCCCCCACGGCGGTGGCGCTGCCCAGCAAGGTCGCCCCCGAGGTCAACCCTGATCTGGTGCAGCTGGCCAGGACCGAGGCCCGCGGGCAGCGTGACGACAGCCGTCGTCCCCGCGGCCGGTCCGGCAAGGGCAAGCGCCCCACCCACGGCTCCGGACGCTACGGCGGGGCGGCCTCGGCGCTGGACGGACGCGGACGGGAACGCGACGAGCAGGGCCCCCGGCTGGTGCCCAGTCGATGGTCGGCCATCATCACCCTGGAGCGGGCCAACCTGCTGCCGGCAATCGTCTTCGTCTTCAGCCGCGCCGGGTGCGACGGGGCAGTGCGCCAACTGGTCGGCAGCGGTGCCCGCCTCACCACCCCGTCCGAGGCCGCCCGACTGGCACGGATCGCCACCAAGCACGTCGGCGGACTCAGCCCCCACGACCGGCAGGTGCTCGACTACGACTTCTTCCTCGACGCCCTGCAGCGCGGCATCGCCGCCCACCACGCCGGCATCCTGCCCGCCTTCAAGGCCATCGTCGAAGAGGGCTTCGCCGAAGGGCTGATCAAGGTCGTCTACGCCACCGAGACCCTGGCGCTGGGCATCAACATGCCAGCCCGCACCGTGATGATCGAGAAGCTGGTCAAGTACAACGGCGAGGCCCACGTCGACATCACCCCGGGGGAGTACACCCAGCTCACCGGGCGGGCCGGGCGCCGCGGCATCGACGTCGAGGGCCACGCGGTCGTCGTGTGGAGTCCCGGCATGGACCCGCGGGCCGTCGCCGGGCTTGCCTCACGCCGGACCTACCCGCTGAAGTCCTCCTTCACCCCCACCTACAACATGGCCGTCAACCTGGTCGGACGGATGGGGCGCGAGGCCGCCCGCGGCATGCTGGAGCAGAGCTTCGCCCAGTTCCAGACCGACCGCAGCGTCGTCGGCCTGGCCCGCACCGCGTCCCGCGACGCCGAAGCCATCGAGCAGTACCTGGCAGCCGCCGCCTGCGACCGCGGCGACTTCGGCGAGTACGCGCGACTGCGCGAACAGATCAGCGAGCTGGAGGCCGAACAGGCCCGCGGACGGCGCCGCGACTTCCGCGTCGAGGTCGAGGAGTCGCTGCGCCGGCTGGAACCCGGCGACATCATCTGGGTGACGGGTGGACGTCACCTCGGCTGGGCGGCGGTGATCGACGGCGGCGTCGGCCGCGACCGTGACCCGCACCCCATGGTGATGACCATCGAGCGGGAACTGGTCCGGTTGACCTTCAAGGACTTCCCGACGCCGACGACCAAGGTCGGCAAGCTGCGCATCCCCCGCAAGTTCGACCCCCGCAAGGCGCCGATGCGCAAGGCATTGGCGGCCAGCCTGCACCACCGCCTCAACGAACTGGACCCCTCGGTGCCGCAGCCGGTGCTCTCGCGCCCCGACGAGCAGATCCTCGACGAGATCGCGGCCCTGCGGGCGACGCTGCGGTCCCACCCGTGCCACGGCTGCCCCGACCGGGAGAGCCATGCCCGGTTCGCCGAGCGGGCCATGCGACTGGAGCGTGAGCACACGAGGGCACAGACGGCGTTGGCCAGGCGCACCAACACCATCGCGGCCACCTTCGACAAGATCTGCGGGGTGCTCACCTCACTGGGATACCTGGACGCCGACGACCCCGACCAGGTCACCCCGGAGGGGCGGATGCTCGCCCGCATCTACTCCGAACTCGACCTGGTCGCCGCCGAGGCGATCCGGACAGGCATCTTCGACGAGCTGGACGTGCCGCAGCTGGCGGCGGTGCTGTCCTCGCTGGTCTACGAGGCCCGCCGCACCGACCAGGGCCGGATGTCGCGGATGCCGGACGCGGCCTCGGAGCAGGCGCAGAGCGCGCTGCGGGCCGTGTGGCGCGATGTCGGCCTGGTCGAGCGCGACAACAAGTTGGAACGTGGACCCGAGCCCGACATTGGTTTCGCCGAGGCCGCCTACGCCTGGGCCGACGGGCAGCCGTTGGCCGAGGTCCTGTTCAGTGCCCAACTGCCGGCCGGTGACTTCGTCCGGTGGGTGCGGCAGGTGGCCGACATGGCCGGCCAGGTGGCGGTGGCCGCGGGCATGCGGGCCGACCTGGCCCACCAGCAGGGTGCCGCTCCCGGCCCGGCCGACGACCTGGCCCGGCGGTGCCGCACCGTGGTCGACATGATGCGCCGCGGCGTCGTCGACTTCGACCCCGACGAGGACTGAGGCCCTACCCGATCAGGTGGACCAGGATGCTCACCAGCGCCCACAGCATGAAGATCGCCGAGGCCACCATGAGCACCAGCACCCCGACGATGACGCCGGCGGCCTTGACCATGTACGCCGGGTAGGAGTCGTCGACACGCTCACCGGCATCGATCGCGTCCTTCAGCAGGCGGTAGTTCTTCCGGTTGGCACGGTGGGCGAAGTCGGCGGCGTCCCCGACCACCGGCACGTAGCCGAGTGCGGTGTCGATGACCAGGTTGAGCGCCATCCTCATCAGGACCGGGATCGGCACCCGTCGCCGTGCGGCATCGACCAGGATCGTCGCGGCCACGGTGGTGGTGACCGAGTCGCCGACACCTGGCACCAGGCCGAGCAGGCCGTCGAGCCCGATGCCGAAATTCGTGCCGGGCACGGTCACCAGGTCGTCGAGCACCTTGGCGAGCAGGTCCATCTGCTCGGCCGCGGGGTCGACGTCCTGGCGGGGCTTCGGGCGCTTCTTCCTGGACGGTTCCGGGTGTGGGCCGCCGGTCATGAGGCCTGGGAGACCGTCGACATGTTGAAGTCGCGCACCCGCACCGGCGGGGCGACGGTCAGGTTGAACCAGTCGTTCCACTCCCGGCACAGGGTCCGCTCGGCGGCTCCGACCTCGGTGATGCGGTCCAGCAGCCCCACCGGCGACTCGTTCCAGCGGAAGTTGTTCACCGCCCCCACGATCCGGCCGTCCTCGACCAGGTAGACCCCGTCACGGGTCAGCCCGGTCAACAGCAGCGTCCGGGGGTCCACCTCGCGGATGTACCACAGGCAGGTGAGCAGCAGCCCCCGCCGGGTGCCGGCCACCATCTGCTGCAGGTCCGCGGTGCCGTGGCCGTCGATCAGCAGGTTCGAGGTGGGGTAGGGCAGCGGACCGCTCAGGCCATGGGCCCGCTGTTCGTGGGAGGTCTCCACCAGGCTCCGCAGGGTGCCATCGGCCAGCCAGTCGACCCGACCCACCGGCGCACCATTGTCATAGACCGATGCCAGACCGGCGCTCGACGCCCCGGCGGCGACGAACGGTGCCCGTTCCATGCCGGGGGCCTGCGGATCGCTCCACATGTCCAGGGGCGCCGAGGTCAACGCCTCACCGACCCGGGTGCCGCCCCCGGTCGCGGAGAAGACCGACTGGCCCTCGCGGGCATCCCTGCCCGACATGGACCAGTAGGCATAGATCATCAGGTCGGCCAGCGCCGACGGCGGCAGGATCACCTCGTAGCGCCCGGCGGGCAGGTCGACCCGGTTCTCGGCCCAGGACAACCGCTCCAGGACCTCGGCGAGCTTGCCGGGCAGGTCGACGTCGCTGAAGTCGGTGGTCGACTGCCCCACCCAGGCCGAGCCGACCATGTCCGGGTGCTTGGCATTCAACTCGAGGCGGCCATTGCGGCCCACCGAACGTCGCCGGGCGCCGGTGCTGCTGCCCAGCCAGGTGGTCGAGACGATGTGTTCGGCGAAACCGAACAGCAGGTGCCGGTCGCCGGCCTGCTCGAAGGCGGTGCCCAGGGCCGAGGCGATCGGGGTGAACACCTCGAAGGAGGTCGTCGCCGCCGGGTCGTCGAAGTCGGCGTCGACGCTGCCCCGGGGCAGGTCGTGGGCGTCCTCGTCGGGGCTGCCGGCAGCGGCGACGGCGGCTGCCCGACGGACCAGGTCGACCAGTTGGGCCGCGTCGCTGACCGGCCCCTGCAGGCAGCCGGACGCGACTCCGCCGTCGACGTCGGCGAGTGCCACCACCTCGGCGCTGATCCGGTGCATCTGGCCGTTGGTGGTCAGCGCGTTGTTGGCCCAGCGCACATTGGTCTCGTGGGTCTCGGTGAGGATCACCACGGTCCCACGGTTGGCCCCGGGCAGGGCGGCGGCCGCGTCCAGGGCGGCGTCGATCCAGTTCCTCATCAGTTCTGTCCTGTCTGTTCGGCCTCGGCAGCGGTGTTCAGCACGTTGACACCCCGGAAGAGCGCCACCGGGGCGCCGTGGCTGACGGCCGCAACCTGCCCGGGCTGACCCTTGCCGCAGTTGAAGGCACCCTCCAGCGACCACGTCGAGGGGCCACCGACGGCTTCCATCGACCCCCAGAAATCGGTGGTCGTCGCCTGGTAGGCCGCGTCACGGACCTGGCCGACGATCCTGCCGCCCTTGACCCGGTGAAAACGCTGCCCGGTGAACTGGAAGTTGTAGCGCTGCATGTCGATCGACCACGACTTGTCCCCGACCACGTAGAGACCGTCCCCCAGTTGGGCCAGCAGGTCGTCCAGGGTGGTGTCGTCGGCGGCAGGGGCCAGGGAGACGTTGGGCATCCGCTGCATCGGGATGTGGCTGGCCGAGTCGGCATAGGCGCACCCATTCGACCGGCCCCCGTTGAGGCCACGCTCGGCGGCCATCTGGCGGTTCAGCTGGTAGCCGACCAGCACCCCGTCACGGATGATGTCAAAGGTCTGCGCCTCCACCCCCTCACAGTCCCAGGCCACAGTGGCCAGGCCGTGCTCGGTGACCCGGTCGCCGGTGACGTTCATCACCGGTGATCCGTACTGCAACGAGCCGAGCTTGTCGATGGTGGCGAAGGAGGTGCCGGCGTAGGCCGCCTCGTAGCCCAGCGCACGGTCCAGTTCGGTGCCGTGGGCGACCGACTCGTGCAGCGTCAGCCACAGCTGGCTGGGGTGGACCAGCAGGTCGGTGGGGCCGGCCTCGACGGTGGGGGCGGCGACGTTCTCGGCGAGCAGTTCGCCCAGACCGGCGACCTCATCGTCCCAGTGCGCAGCCCCCGTGCCGAGGTACTCCCAGCCGCGGGCCGTCGGGGGAGCGATGGTCCGCATCGTCGAGATCCGCCCCTCGGCCGTCGAGATGGCGGTGAATGCCGGGTGCATCCGCACCCGCTGCTGCAGGGTGCGGGTGCCGGCCAGGTTCGCGAAGTAGGTGTTCTCCTGGGCGATCATCAGGCGGGCGCTGGTGTGGTCGACACCGGGCTGGGCGCCCAGCGCCTCGGACAGTTGGACCAGGCGGGCCACGCGATCGGCCTCGGCGACCTCGAACGGGTTGAGTTCGTAGGCCGCCACCCACTCGCCCCGGTGGACGGGCTCGTCGGCCAACTCGACCGGCCGCGGGGTCAGCGGGGCGGCGACCTCGGCGATCCGGCAGGCCTGCTCGGCGAGCGCCGCGGCCGCTTCGTTGGTCAGCGCGATGCCGGCGGCGAAGCCCCAGCAGCCACGGTGGACCACCCGCACCGAGATCGCCAGGTCGCTGGAGTCGCTGCTGGTGGTGACCTTGGCGTCGCGCAGGGCGGTGACCGCCTGGCGGTGGCGTTCAATGCGGACGTCGGCATGGCTGGCGCCCAGGTCGCGGGCGCGGCTGAGCGCCGCGTCGGCCAACTGGTCCAGCGGGAGTCCGGTGAACACCGGGTCAAGTTCTGGCATGGCGACCACTCTAGGGACTGCCGCGGACAAAACGGGGTCACACGTCGCAGGGACTAGTCTGGCTGGCATGTCTGTCGCCATCAGAGTCATTCCCTGTCTGGACGTCCACGCCGGGCGCGTGGTCAAGGGCGTGAACTTCGTCAACCTGCGCGACGCCGGCGACCCCGTCGAGATGGCCCGCGTCTACGACCAGGCCGGTGCCGACGAGATCACCTTCCTCGACATCTCCGCGTCGAACGAGGGGCGCGAGACCACCCGTGACATGGTGGTGCGCTGCGCCGAGAACGTGTTCATCCCGCTGACCGTCGGCGGGGGCGTCAGCAGCGTCGAGGACGTCGACCTGCTGCTGCGCTGCGGCGCCGACAAGGTGGGCATGAACACCGGCGCCATCCGGCGTCCCCAGGCCATCACCGAGATCGCCGAACGCTTCGGCAACCAGGTGCTGGTGCTCAGCCTGGACGCCCGCCGCGAGCCCGGCATGCCGTCCGGCTTCGGGGTCACCACTCACGGGGGACGCACCAGCGCCGGACTGGACGCCATCGAATGGGTGCGGGAGGCGGTGGACCGGGGCGTCGGTGAGGTGCTGCTGAACTCGATGGACGCCGACGGCACCACCAATGGTTTCGACCTGGAAATGCTGGAGTCCGTGCGCCGGGTCATTGACGTCCCGCTGATCGCCTCCGGGGGGGCCGGCACCACCGAACACTTCGTCGAGGCGGCGCGGGTCGGCGCCGACGCCCTGCTCGCGGCCAGCGTCTTCCACTTCGGCACCCTGTCGGTGGGCCAGGTGAAGGACGCGCTGCGCTCCGCCGACTTCCAGGTTCGCATCGACAACGCCACCGCGACCACCACGACAGGAGCCTGACCCATGACTCGAGCCGCGGCCTGGGTGCCGTTCCAGACCGAAGCCGAGGCCCGCGCCGTGCTGGGCGGCGGGCTGGACATCGACCTGGTTCCCTTCACCGACAACCAGTTCCTGCCCGCCAGCATCGACCGGGTCGAGTTCCTGGTGCTGCCCTACGGCGTGCCCCAGGACACCATCTTCGAGCGCACCCACCAGATGCCGCGGCTGCGGGTCATCCAGGGCCAGATGGCCGGCACCGACGCCATCAACGCCCTGGTGCCCCACGGTGTCACCCTGTGCAATGCCGCCGGTGTGCACGACACCGCCACCTCGGAACTGGCCGTCAGCCTGGCCCTGGCCCGCGGTCGGCACCTCGACGTGTATGCCCGCGACCAGGTCGCGGGACAGTGGCAGCCGCGATGGGGAGTCGGGCTGGCTGACGCCCGGGTGCTGATCTTCGGCTACGGCAACATCGGACGCGCCATCGAGCGCCGCGTGCGGGGCTTCGAACCAGCCAGCATCACCCGGGTCGCCAGCAGGGCTCGCACCGACGAGTTGGACGGTGAACCGGTGGAAGTGCGCGCCAGCGCCGACCTGGTCGACCTGCTCGCCACCACCGACGTGCTGTTCATCATCACCCCGCTCACCGAGCACACCCGCGGGCTGGTCAATGCCCGGTCGCTGGCGGCCATGCCCGACGGCGCCATGGTGGTCAATGCCGGCCGCGGCCCCATTGTCGACACCGACGCCCTGGTTGCCGAGTGCGCCTCGGGACGCCTGCAGGCCGCCCTCGACGTCATCGACCCCGAGCCGGTGCCGGCTGACCACCCGCTGCGCGGCACCCCCAACGTGCTGTTCTCACCCCACGTCGGGGGGTTCACCAACGCCTTCATCCCTCGCCGCAACGCGCTGGTCCGGGCCCAACTTCAGCGCTTCACCGCGGGGGAGCCGTTGGCCAATGTCGTCACCGTCGGACCACTCACGCACTGACCACCTGCCAAGGACCACGCCATGAGTTGCATCTTCTGTGCCATCGCCAGCGACGAGATCACCGTCGCCCGCATCGACGAGGACAGCACCGGGGTGGCATTCCCCGACGCCAAGCCGAAGTCGCCCGGCCACCTGCTGGTTGTCCCGCGCCGACACGTGCAGGACCTGCGTGACGGCGGCGACGCCTACGCCGAGATCGCCCCCCTGGTCGCGCGGGTGTCCCGACAGCTGCAGGAGAAGCTGGGCGCCGACGGCATCAATCTGGTCGTCAACTCCGGGACCAGCGCCGGCCAGGAGGTGTCCCACCTGCACGTCCACGTCATTCCCCGTTACGGGGAGGTGGAGCCGCCGGCCACCCCGGAGGCGGCCATCGAAGCGCTCACCCGCGGATGACCCCTGCCCCGCCACCCGGGGCCAGCCCCAGCACGCAGACGCCGCGGCGAGCCCACGACGGGGAGGACTGGGCGCTCGGCGTCCTGCGATGGTTCAGTACCACCCTGCCCGTGGCCCTGGTCGCCCTGGTGATGGCACCATTCGTCGTGGCCGGTGGCAGCCTGCTGCCGTGGCGGCCGGTGATGCCCGACCTGGGCACCATGATCCAGGTCGCCACCCAGATGGTGGACGGACGGGTGGTCTTCGGCACGGCCAGCACCGCACACTTCGTCTACACCCCGTTCGGGGCGCTGCTGCTGGCGCCGCTGGCCCTGTCGGGGCCGACCCTGTGGCAGGTGGTGCTGACCGTGGCGTCGGTCTCGGCGCTGCAGCACCTGCTGCGACGGCTGTTCGGGCTCCAGGGGCCGCAGCTGCTGCTGGCCGGGTCCCTGGTGGTGGTCATGGTCGAACCGGTGCGGGCCGCCCTGGGTGTGGGCCAACTGAGCCTGCTGGTGACCGCACTGGTGGTCGCCGATCTCACCGAACCCCGCCTCGGCGGCCGTCGCGGTCGCGTGCTGCCCCCGGGCAGCCTGACCGGCATTGCCGGCGGCATCGCCGTGAGCCCGCTGTGGGTACTCCTGGCGCTGCTGCTGGCCGGACGTCGACGCATCGCGCTCACCGGTCTGGCCGCGGCCCTGGGCTGCGCGGTGCTGGGATGGATCGTCATGCCGGGGCAGAGCGAGGGCTGGCTGGAGGGCCGCACGGCACCGGTTGTGCCGGACGCACTGTGGGCCGCGAACCAGTCCCTGGGCGCTGCCCTGGTCAGGTTCGGCTCGCCGGCCGTCGTGGGTCAGGTGGCGGCGCTGCTGGTGACGATCGCCGGGGCCTGGGTCGCGGCGCGCTGGTGGCGCAGCGAACCGGTGCTGGCCCTGGGACTGGTCCTGGTGGCCTCGGTCGTGGGCCGCGACCCCGCCTGGACGTGGCAGTTGGTGGGGGTGGTGGTGCTGACCGCCGGCCTGCTGCCGGGACGGCGCCGACTGCGGGCTCCGCTGCTGGCACTGGGTGGACTGTGGGTTGGCTGGGCGGCCCTGGGGGTGCCGCAGTTGATCGCCTCCGGCGGCCCGGTGCCCACGGGTGTCGAGGCGCTGCTGGGCAGCGTCGGGCCGGTCCTGGTGGTGCTGCTGGTGGTGGCGGCGGCGCTCACCGCGCCGGGGCGTCGACCCCGGCGCCACCCCGCCCACAGGGACGTTCCCCGGGGCCCCACGAATTAGGCACCCCCCGTCGGGGGGCAGTCAGCCCCTTGCTACTGTCTTATTCAACGACTACGGAACGTCGTAGAATCCACCGGCGTCACCTTGTCGCCCAAACCAGGAAGGGCTCTGATGAGTTCGAAGCCCGCCAAGATCATTGGCATTCTGTCCATCGTCGCCGGCCTCGTCATGATCGTCGCCGGCATCGTGACGTGGAACATCGTCACCTCACAGCTGAAGGACGAGCGCATCACCGTCCCCGCCGACGCCGACAAGGTGATGGGCGTGACCGTTGCCGGCAAGAAGGTTGAGGGGCCGCTCACCGCCTTCGGCCAGGCCGAGATCATCAAGAAGCACGCGCTCAAGAGCTCCGAGGGCAAGACCTACGCCGAGATCGGCGCCGACCAGACCAAGGCCCGCGCGGACCTCGAGAAGGCCACCAGCGACTCCGAGAAGGCAGCCGCCCAGGCTGCTCTTGACAAGGCGACCCAGTCCCGCACCACCGTGATGAACGCAGCCTTCCTGCGCTCCTCGCTGTTCAGCTCGGTGATCACCTACGGCATCGCCGCCCTGGTCGTCGGCCTGGGCCTCATGTTCGCCCTGCTCGGCTGGGCGCTGACCACCCTGAAGCCCGCCGTCACCGCCACCACGGTCCGCAACGACTGACCGAGGCACCCGATCGCACCGGCGTCGCTCCCGTCAGGGGGGCGGCGCCGGTGTCGCGTGGGGGCGTGGTCCAGCACCTGAGACTGGCCGGGGCGCGGTTGACCTGTGCGATGGGATGGGACATTGTGAAGGGGTGCAGTACCGAATTCTCGTAGTTGCCAAGCGCTGACGTCTCTCGACAGACGACGTAAGCGCTCCCTCGTGTGCCCCAGGTGGCCTCGGGGGTTTTTTGTTGTACGAGACCTTGGACCCACATCTGACCAACTCGGTGAAAGGACATGACATGGCAGGCGATGAAGCCACGACCATCCTCACCGGTGCGCAGGCACTGGTGACCTCACTCGAGCGGATGGGTGTAGAGGTCGTCTTCGGCATCCCCGGCGGCGCCATCCTTCCCGCCTACGATCCGCTCTACGACTCCAAGGTGCGCCACATCCTGGTCCGCCACGAGCAGGGCGCCGGCCACGCCGCCGAGGGCTACGCGTCCTCCACCGGCAAGGTGGGCGTCTGCATCGCCACCTCCGGTCCCGGCGCCACCAACCTGGTCACCCCGATCGCGGACGCCTACATGGACTCGGTCCCGATGGTGGCCATCACCGGCCAGGTGAACTCGAACTTCATTGGCACCGACGCCTTCCAGGAGGCCGACATCCGCGGCATCACGATGCCGATCACCAAGCACAACTACCTGGTCACTCACGTCGCCGACATCCCGCGGGCGATCAAGGAGGCCTTCCACATCGCCAGCACCGGCCGTCCCGGGCCCGTGCTGGTCGACATTGCCAAGGATGCCCTGCAGGACAGCGCCCCGTTCGTGTGGCCCGACACCGTGCGGCTGCCCAGCTACCGTCCCAACACCCGTCCCCACGCGCGCCAGTTGAAGGCCGCCGCCCAGATGATCGCCGACTCGGTGCGTCCGGTGCTCTACATCGGTGGTGGGGTGGTGCGGGCCCAGGCCAGCGACGAACTCGCCGAACTGGTCAAGCTGACCGGCATTCCGGTGGTCACCACCCTGATGGCCCGCGGCGCCCTGCCCGACAGCCACGAACTGAACATGGGCATGCCGGGCATGCACGGCACCGTCGCGGCGGTGGGTGCCATCCAGCGCTCGGACCTGCTGATCGCCATCGGTACCCGCTTCGACGACCGCGTCACCGGACGCCTGGAGTCCTTCGCCCCCGAGGCCAAGGTGATCCACGCCGACATCGACCCCGCCGAGATCTCGAAGAATCGCATCGCCGACCTGCCGATCGTCGGTGACGCCCAGGAGGTGCTGGCCGGTCTGGTCAGCGCCCTGCGCAACCACCAACTTCCCGACCTGTCGCAGTGGCACGAGTACACGGCCAGCCTGAAACGTCGCTACCCGACCGGCTACGACGAGCCCACCGACGGCACCCTGAGCCCCCAGTACGTCATCAAGCGCATTGGTGAGATCTCCGGGCCGGACGCCATCTTCGCCGCCGGCGTCGGCCAGCACCAGATGTGGGCCGCCCACTTCCTGCCGCACGAGAAGCCGCGCAAGTGGCTCAACTCCGGTGGCGCCGGGACGATGGGCTACTGCGTCCCCGCCGCCATGGGCGCCAAGGTCGCCAACCCTGACACCGTGGTGTGGGGGATCGACGGTGACGGCTGCTTCCAGATGACCAACCAGGAACTGACGACCTGCGCCATCGAGGGCATCCCCGTCAAGATCGCCGTCATCAACAACCAGGTGCTGGGCATGGTGCGCCAGTGGCAGACCCTGTTCTACGACAGTCGCTACTCCAACACCGAACTGCACTCGGCGCGGGTCCCCGACTTCCAGAAGCTGGCCGAGGCCATGGGCGCGGTCGGCCTGCGCGCCGAGACCGTCGACGAGGTGGACGACGTCATCAACCAGGCCATGGCCATCAATGACCGCCCGGTCGTCGTCGAGTTCCTCGTCCACAAGGACGCCATGGTCTGGCCGATGGTGGCCGCCGGCACCGGCAACGACGACATCAAGATCGCCCGCGACATGGCTCCGGACTGGGAAGAGGAAGTGCTGTGAACACCTACACCCTGAGTGTCCTGGTCTACAACCGGCCCGGCGTGCTGGCCCGCATCGCCGGCCTGTTCTCGCGGCGCGGGTTCAACATCGAGTCGCTGACCGTGGGCACCACCGACGACCCTGAGGTCAGCCGGATGACCGTGGTCGCCGGGGTCGAGGACGAGCAGGTGCTCGAGCAGATCGTCAAGCAGCTGCACAAGCTGATCGAGGTGCTCAAGGTGCTCGAACTCGACGCGTCGGCGGTCCAGCGACAGCTGATGCTGGTCAAGGTCCGCTCCGACCTCGAGAACCGGTCCAATGTGATCGACACGGTGGCGCTGTTCCGCGGCAAGGCCGTCGACGTCAGTCAGGAGTCGATCACCGTCGAGGCGACCGGCAGCAAGGACAAACTGGACGCCCTGGTCGCGATGCTGGAACCATTCGGCATCCTCGAACTGGTGCGGTCCGGCCACGTCGCGCTGGGCCGCGGCGGTCGCGCCATCACCGACAAGACCCGATCGGACCGTCAGCGCGAGCTGCAGGACTGAGATCCACCCCCCATCGTTCCGGATGACCCAGATGGTCTGCGGACAACTTTCCACCCGAAGGAGAACCACCACTCATGGCCACGATGTTCTATGACTCAGACGCCGACCTGTCCCTGCTCCAGGACCGCCAGGTTGCCGTCATCGGCTACGGCTCGCAGGGCCACGCCCACGCGCTGAACCTTCGCGACTCGGGTGTTGACGTCCGGGTCGGCCTGGCCGAGGGCAGCTCCTCGCGCGCCAAGGCCGAGGCCGAGGGCCTGCGGGTCCTCTCGGTTGCCGAGGCAGCCAAGGAAGCCGACCTGATCATGATCCTCACCCCCGACCAGGTGCAGCGGACCCTCTACGCCGAGCAGATCGCCCCCCACCTCGAAGAGGGTGACGCCCTGTTCTTCGCCCACGGCTTCAACATCCGCTTCGGCTACATCACCGCCCCCGACGGCGTTGACGTGTGCATGGTCGCCCCCAAGGGCCCCGGCCACCTGGTGCGCCGCGAGTACGCCGACGGCCGTGGCGTCCCGGTGCTCGTCGCCGTCGAGAAGGACGCCTCGGGCCACGCCAAGGACATCGCCCTGGCCTACGCCAAGGCCATCGGTGGGCTGCGTGCCGGCGGCATCGAGACCACCTTCACCGAAGAGACCGAGACCGACTTGTTCGGTGAGCAGGCCGTCCTGTGTGGCGGCGCCTCGCAGCTGATCATGGCCGGCTTCGAAACCCTCACCGAGGCTGGCTACCAGCCTGAGGTCGCCTACTTCGAGTGCCTGCACGAGCTGAAGCTGATCGTCGACCTGATGTACGAGGGCGGCATCGCCAAGCAGCGCTGGAGCGTCTCCGACACCGCCGAGTACGGCGACTACGTCTCGGGCCCGCGGGTCATCGACGCCCACGTGAAGCAGAACATGAAGGCCGTCCTGGCCGACATCCAGAACGGTGCCTTCGCCAAGCGCTTCATCGAGGACCAGGACGCCGGCGCCCCCGAGTTCAAGAAGCTGCGCGCCGAGGGCGAGGCCCACCCGATCGAGACCGTCGGCAAGGACCTGCGCAAGCTGATGGCCTGGGTCAAGCCCGCTGACTCCGACTACGTCGAGGGCACTGCCGGTCGCTGACCCCCGGATCAGGGACGCTGTGGGACGGGGACGAACCCCGTCCCACAGCTCTTTTCGTCGTGGAAACATGCCTTTGGGGGGGGCCACGTGGAGAAACGCACGACTGGTCGGTCGAGGAGCGCCGGGCAGGAGGTCTGGGCCGCTGTCACGACCGCCGTCATCACCGCCGTCGGAGTGGGGATCGTCTGGGCCGTTCGTGGTCGTCTGCCCGAGCCGGTCGCCACTCACTGGGGTGTCGACGGTCAGGCCGACGGGTTCTCCGGGCTGTCGACGGTCCTGGTCGGGCAGGTGCTGCTGGGATTCGGCCTGCCGATGGTCCTGCTGCTGCTCGGTGTCGCCCTGAAGTCGGTGCGTGAGATGGCCATCCTGGCGGTGGGGCTGGCGGTTTTCGGCGTCACCATGGTGACCGGCTCGGTCTGGTCCCAGCGCGACCTGGCTGACGCGCGCGAGGCCACGTTTGGCCCAGAAGTGCTGGTCGCGCTCGTCCTGGGCACGCTGGCAGCGCTGGCCTGGTGGTGGGGGACCCGTCGAAGGGGACCGCTGCCGACCGCCGACCGGCCCGCTGTCACGACGATCGGGATCGCCTGGACCGGTGAACTGCGTCGGGGCGGCGGCAACTGGCTCGTGGGCGCGAGCGTTGCCCTGGTGCTGGTCTTCGCCGCGGTCTCCGGCTACCAGAAGATGTGGTGGATGGTGGCCGTCATGCTGCTGCTGGCTGCGGTGGTCACGTTCTTCGCCAGCGCACTGTGTGCGACGGTGAGCATTGACGGCGAGGGCGTACGGGTCCGTAGTCTGGGATTCCTGCGGTGGGCCAGCATCCCGCTGGCGACCATCGAGGGCGCCAAGGTGGTGACGGTTGAGGGGCTGGGCGACTACGGGGGCTTCGGCCTGCGCAAGGGGTTCGACGGCAGCAGTGCACTGGTCACCGCCAGCGGGGAAGCGCTGAGGATCGAGCGCGCCGGACTGCCGGCGTACGTGGTGACCGTCGCCGATGCCCGTGCTGCGGCGCAGACCCTGAATCAATTGATGGGCCGGGAATAGCAAACGCGGGCCGCCCCCGAAGGGACGGCCCGCGTCAAAGCTCGGTGAGGAGCGGGGTCAGATCAGATGACCTGGGCCTGAACGGCCTGCAGGCCCTTGGGGCCCTGCTCGACCTCGTAGGAGACCTTGTCGTTCTCGTTCAGCGAACGGTAGCCGTTCGACTGGATCGCCGAGAAGTGCACGAAGACGTCGGCCGAGCCGTCGTCGGGGGAGATGAAGCCGAAGCCCTTGTCGGCGTTGAACCACTTGACAGTTCCGGTAGCCATGATTTGGCCTTTCCTTAGGTGTTACGAAAGCACGATTGCGCCCTCTGGTGCTGGAGGCGAAACCTTTATCGCAACCCTGTGGAACTCCGCTGGGGACGGAGGCCGCGTGAAGCTGAACGCAGGGGTATACCTCAAACAACTTCCCCAAGCATAGCAGCCATCGGGTCGCACGCCGCTACTTCGCGCATGAATTTCCCCCGGTGCGCCCGACGGCCCTGCTCCGGCAGGCCGATACACTGGGCCCTCGGAAGGCGGTGCGCATGGAATTCCTGATCATTGGCGGCATCGGGCTGGTCATCCTCGTGGTGGCGCTGCTACTGGGCGACTTCCTGGACCTGTCGGTGCCCTTTGACGGGATGCTCGACAACGACGTCTTCTCGATCGCGACGATCAGCGCCTTCATCGGCGCCTTCGGTTTCGGCGGTGCCATCGCCCAGCAGATTTTTGGCACGCTGTGGCTGGCCGTCCCGGTCGCCGTGGTCATGGGCGTGCTGTTCAGCTGGTTCACCATCTGGTTGACCCGCGCCCTCAAGAACTCTGCCACCGGCACCTCGGTGAACACCCGGTCGCTGGTCGGGCGCGAGGCCCGGGTGGTGACCGCCGTCCCGGCAGACGGCTACGGCCAGGTCTCGTTGAGCGTCAACGGGCACCGGACGATGTACTCGGCCAGGGCTGCGGCGGCCGTCGAGGCCGGCACCAGCGTGTGGATCTCCAACGTGCTCTCGGCCACGGCCGTCGAGGTGCAGCCCACCCACCCGCTCGACGCCACCACCGACGCCCCGGAACTGGGCGCGACCAGCACCGACGCAGACGGGCCGGTCGGTCCGGACCCCAACACCGCGCCCTGAGGACCGCTGCCACCGTGCGGCACTCATACCTGAAGATCTGAATGAGAGGAATTCACCATGGACGTCATGGTGTTCGTGGCCGTGGGCCTGTTCGTGATGGCGGTAGTGGCCTTCGTCTACTTCGTCTGTGCCCACAAGACGGCCGGCGAGGGCCAGGCCTACGTCTACGGGGACAAGGTGATCACCAACAGCGGCGGCTTCGTCTTCCTGCCCACCGGCCGCCGCGTCTTGGACCTGGCGCGGCGCCCCATCACCACCTCGGCCGCACCCGCCCGCACCCGCGACCACCAGCTGGTCACCGTCACCCTGGACGCTGACGTCTCGGTGCCCGCCGACCACGAGTCCATCCGCATCGCTGCCAGGCATTTCGCCGGCGTCGAGGACACCATCGATGCGGTGGCCGGGGAACTGCTGGAGTCGGCCGTCGCCAGCATCCTGGCCACCTGCGACCAGGCCGGCCTGGCCGATCGGGCCGGCTTCGCCGAGCGGGTCCGCAGCCGGGCCAACAGCGGACTGGCCAGGCTCGGGCTGACGCTGGACTCGGTGCAGATCTCGTCGCTGGTGACCACGCCCGACGAACTCATCGCCCGCTAGGCTCCGCCTGACAAGCCTCGACACCACCCAAGGAGAATCATCGTGGACCTGCCCGTTCTATGGATAGCAGTAGGTGCGCTCGTCGTCCTGCTGGTCCTGCTCGTGCTGCTGATCCTCAGCCGCTACAAGGTCGCCGGACCCAACGAGGCCTACATCGTGACCGGCCAGAAGGGACGTGAGGTCAAGAACCCCGAGACCGGCGTGGTCTCCACCGACCTGTCGGGCCAGAAGGTGGTCATGGGTGGTGGCGTCTTCGTCGTCCCCTTCGTCCAGCGCCTGCACATCCTGGACCTGTCCAGCCGTCGCATCATGATCCAGATCCGTGGCGCCGTCTCGGGCCAGGGCATCAAGCTCAACCTGGACGGTGTCGCCATCGTCAAGGTGGGCGGCAACGAGGACTCCATCCGTGCCGCCGCCCAACGGTTCCTCACCCAGCAGGACGAGATCGAGACCTTCACCCAGGAGACGCTGGCCGGCTCGCTGCGTTCGATCGTCGGCTCCCTGTCGGTGGAGCAGATCATCCGTGACCGGGCCGCGTTCGCCCAGCGGGTCGCCGACGAGTCCGAGGCCTCGCTGACCGGTCAGGGACTGGTCCTGGACACCTTCCAGATCCAGGACATCACCGATGACGGCTCCTACCTCAGCGACCTCGGTCGTCCCGAGGCCGCCAAGGTGCAGCAGATTGCCTCGGTGGCCGAGGCCGGTGCCCGGCAGGAGGCCGAGCAGGCCCGCATCGCCGCCGAGCAGCAGATCGCCATCAGCCAGCGCGAGCTGATGCTGAAGACCGCCGAGATCAAGTCCGAGACCGACGCCGCCGCCGCCACGGCTGCCGCGTCGGGTCCGTTGGCCCAGGCCGACCGCGACCAGGCCATCCTGGGCGAGCAGGAAAAGGTGGCCGTGCGCCAGGCCGCCCTGAAGGACCGACAGCTCGACACCGAGGTGCGCAAGCCGGCCGACGCCGAGCGGTACCGCATCGAGACCGAGGCCGAGGCGAAGAAGAACTCCGACATCTTCCAGGCCGAGGCCGCCAAGCAGACCTCCATCGCGCGTGCCCAGGCAGAGGCAGAAACCGCACGCCTGACCGGTGAGGGCGACAAGTCCCGCCGTTCGGCGCTGGCCGAGGCCGAAGCCATTGAGGGTGCCCGACGCGGTGAGGCCGAGAAGGCCCGCCGTATTGCCGAGGCCGAGGCACTGCGTGCCGAGGGTGAGGCCCAGGCATCGGCGATCCTGGCCACCGGTCAGGCCGAGGCAGAGGCCATGACCAAGCGCGCCGAGGCCTTTGCCCGGTACAACGAGGCCGCCGTGCTGCAGATGCTGGTCGAGGTGCTCCCGCAGGTCGCCGAGAAGGTGGCGGCCCCGATGGGCAACATCGACAAGCTGACCGTGGTGTCCACCGACGGTGCCGCCGCGCTGCCCAAGACGGTGACCGACAACGTGGTGCAGACGATGGAGCTGATCAAGAACACCACCGGGGTGGACCTGGGCTCGCTGATCGGCAAGTACTCCGGTGCGGCCACCGAGAAGGCCGCCACCCAGCGGGCCGCACCGAGCAGCACCATCATTCCCGGTCAGGTGAAGTGAGGTCTCGCTGAGACCCGCCCCGCGCGGGGAACGCACCAGGCCCGGACGATCTCTCGTCCGGGCCTGGTGCGTTCAGCGGTCGTCCGGGGCTACTTCTGGCCGTACACGTTCTGGTAGCGGTCGAAGAGCTGGTCGATCTGCTCCTGGGGAATGGGGATGACCTCGCCCAGCTGGCGCGCAATGTGCACGGTGCGGGCGACCTCCTCGACCATCACGGCCGCCTTGACCGCAGCCTTGGCGTCCGACCCGATCGTGAACGGGCCGTGGTTGCGCATCAGCACGGCGCGTGACCGCGAGTCGCGCAGGGTCTCGACGATGCCGCGCCCGATGGAGTCGTCACCAATGATCGCGAACGGTCCCACCGGGATCGGCCCACCGAACTCGTCACCCATCATGGTCAGCACGCAGGGAATCTCCTCACCGCGGGCAGCCCACGCCGTGGCGTAGGTCGAGTGGGTGTGCACCACCCCGCCGACGTGGTCCATGTTCCGGTACACGTAGGCGTGGGCCGCAGTGTCCGAGGACGGGCGCAGCCGGTCGGGGGTGCCGTCGGCGATCTTGTCCCCGTCCAGGGTGCAGACCACCATGGTGTCGGCGCTGAGCTCGTCATAGGAGACGCCCGAAGGCTTGATGACGAACAGGTCAAGACCCGGCACCCGCTGGGACACGTTGCCGGCGGTCCACACGACCAGCTCCCAGCGCGGGAGCTCGCCGTGCAGGGCCGCCACGACTTCGCGGGTGCGCTGGATCTCGGCCTGCTGATCGACGGTGAAGTCGGCCAGAGCGATCATCACTTGCCCTCGGTCGCCTCGCGGCGAATCTGCTTCAGGGTGTGCATGACCTCGTTGCCGCCCTTACCGAAGTAGTCGTGGAGCTTGACGTACTCGGCGTAGAGCTTGTCGTACTTCGCGGCACGCTCCTCGTCGGGGGTGTACTTGTTCTCCTCCTTGCCGCCCATGGCCTCGGAGGCGGCGAACACGTCGGGGTAGATGCCGGCGGCGACCGCGGCGTAGATGGCGGCACCGAGGGCGGGAGCCTGGCTGGAGGTCGCCACCGACAGCGGACGGCGGGTGATGTCGGCGTAGAGCTGCATCAGGAACTCGTTCTTCAGCAGACCGCCGGCACCGACGATCTCGGTGATGGCCACGCCGTGCTCCTCGAAGTTCTCGATGATCCGGCGGGCACCGAAGACGCAGGCTTCCTGCAGGGCGCGGTACTGGTCCTCGGCGGTGGTGGTCAACGTCTGGCCCAGGATCATGCCCGACAGGTTGGCGTCGGCCAGGATCGAACGGTTGCCGTTGTGCCAGTCCAGGGCCAGCAACCCGTGCTCGCCGACCTCCTGGCTGGCGGCCTTGTCGGTCAGCAGCTCGTGCAGGCTGACGCCCTTCTCGTCGGCCTCGGCCTGGTAGTGGGCCGGGACGCTGTTCTCGACGAACCAGGCGAAGATGTCGCCGACGGCGGTCTGGCCACCCTCGAAGCCCCAGTAGCCGGGCACGATGCCGCCATGGACGATGCCGAAGGTGCCAGGCACCTCCTTGTAGTCCTCGCCCGAGACGACCCAGCACACCGAGGTGCCCAGGATGCCGGTCAGCTGGCCGGGCTCCACGGCCTTGACGGCGGTGGCGGTGACGTGGGCGTCAATGTTGCCGGAGGCCACGGTCACGTCCTCGCCCAGGCCGAGCTCCTTGGCCCACTGCGGGGTCAGGGTGCCGACAGCGGCGCCGAGCGGGACGATCGGGGCCGGCATCTTCTCCTCGAAGACATTGGCGAAGTCAGGGTTCAGGGCGGTCAGGTACTCCTTGGACGGGTAGGCGCCGTCCTGGTACTGGCGCTTGTAGCCCGAGTCGCCCTCGGCGTAGGCGAGGGTGCCGGTCAGCTGCCACGGAATCCAGTCCAGGGCGTTGACGATGTGCACGGCCGCCTTGAAGACCTCGGGCGCCTTCTCCAGGGTCTCCAGTGCCTTGGGCATCAGCAGCTCGGAGGAGAGCACGCCGCCGTAGCGTCCCAGCCACTCCTCGTTGCGCTCCTCGGCCAGGGCGACGATCCGGTCGGCCTGCTCCTGGCCACCGTGGTGCTTCCACAGCTTGATCCACGCGTGCGGGTTGTCCTGGAACTCCTCAAGCTGGTTCAGCGGGGTGCCGTCCTCGGTGGTGACCAGCACGGTCGCCGAGGTGTGGTCCAGGCCGATGCCCTTGATCTCGCTGGGATCGATGCCGGCGTCCTTGATGGCGGCGGGGATGGCGTGACGCATCACGTCCAGGTAGTCCTGCGGGTCCTGCAGGGCGAAATCCGGGGGGAGCTTCTTGCCGGCGAGTTCGCGGTCGATGACCCCGTGGGGGTAGTCCATCACCCCGGTGCCGACCTCCTCGCCGGTCTCGGCGTTCACCACGATGGCGCGCCCCGACAGTGTTCCGAAGTCCATTCCAATGACGTAGCTCATGCTGTGCAGCTCCTTTGTCAGCGACGTGAGCGCGCGCGCAGTGAGGCCGGCGGGCCGGCAGGAACAGCACTGCTCACCACCTGGTGCCCAACATGCTGCCGCCGTCACCCGGAACCGCCGAGACGATCCCTGACGCGAACGTATTGCTGATCACCCTAGCCGCAGCCCCGGCCCCGGTTGGGGTGGGGGTGGACAAGCCTGCACGAACGCGCGCGCCCGGCACCGGCGGCTCGCACCATGTGTGCGAGCCACCCGGACCGGGCGCGATGACTGGCGTCTGGTTCAGCCGGCGACGGCGGTGGCGATGGCGTCACCGACGGCGGACGTGGAGCGCGGCGCCGAGCCGCGGCTGGTGATGTCGGCGTGGACCGCCGTCTCGATGCGCTGGGCATCCTCGGTGCGACCCAGGTGGTCCAGCAGCAGCGCCATGGAACTGATGGCCGCCGTTGGGTCGGCGACCTGCTGGCCGGCGATGTCGGGGGCCGAGCCGTGCACCGGTTCGAACATGGAGGGGAACTCGCGGCTCGGGTTGATGTTGGCCGAGGCGGCCAGGCCGATGCCGCCGGTGACCGCGGCGGCCAGGTCGGTGATGATGTCCCCGAACAGGTTGTCGGTGACGATGACGTCGAAATGGCTGGGGTCGACGACCATCTTGATCATGGCTGCGTCGATGTGCAGGTAGTCACGCTGCACCTGCGGGTACTCCTCGCCGATCTCGGTGAACAACCGGTTCCACAGCCCGCCGGCGTTGACCAGCACGTTGTGCTTGTGCAGCAGGGTCAGCTTGTTGCGGCGCCGGGTGGCGCGCTCGAAGGCGTCGCGGATGACCCGGTCGACGCCGTAGGCGGTGTTGACGCTGACCTCGGTGGCCAGTTCGTGCGGGGTGCCGACGCGCACGGCGCCGCCGTTGCCGCAGTACAGGCCCTCGGTGCCCTCACGGACGACCACGAAGTCGATGGTCCTGCCCTCGACGATGCTCGGGGCCAGGGGAGTGGCCACGCCGGGGTACAGCACGCTGGGTCGCAGGTTGACGGCATGGTCGAGCGCGAAGCGCAGCTTCAGCAGCAGACCGCGCTCGAGCAGTCCGCTGGGGATCTCGGTGGAGCCGGGGGCAGCGCCGACCGCTCCCAGGATGATCGCGTCGACGCCCTTGAGTTCGGCCAGCACCGCGTCGGGCAACACCTCGCCGGTGCGCTGCCAATAGCTGGCACCCAGGTCGTAGTCGACGAAGCTGAAGGTGTTCTCGCCGACGGTGGCCTTGAGCACCTTGAGCGCTTCCGCGGTGACCTCGGGGCCGATGCCGTCTCCGCCGATGACGGCGATGGTGGGGGTCTGGTTCATGCCGACCACCCTATGGCGCTGCCCGCGCGCCGCCGCGCACATCTCAGGTGGACAGGGGCGTCCCACGTGACGGACGTCACGGGTCACTGACGGGCCCGCGCGCAAGACTGAATGATCGGTGGGGCCGACGCTTTCACCCTGATGCCTTGATCTGGAGACTCCATGATGACCAGCCCGGTGGCCCCTGAACAGGTGCACATCTATGACACCACCCTGCGCGACGGCGCCCAGCAGGAGGGCCTGCGGCTCAGCGTCGCGGACAAGTTGCGCATTGCCGGCCTGCTCGACGAGCTGGGTGTCAGCCACATCGAGGGTGGTTGGCCGGGCGCCAACCCCAACGACACCGCCTTCTTCCAGGCGGCCGCCGAACGGCTGACCCTGCGCAACGCGCAGCTGGTCGCCTTCGGGGCCACCCGCAAGGCCGGTGTCAGGGCCGCCGACGACCCTCAGGTCGCCGGCCTGCGCGACGCCGGCACCGACCTGATCTGCCTGGTCGCCAAGTCCCACGACCGTCACGTCGAGCAGGCCCTGCGCACCACCCTGGACGAGAACCTCGAGATGGTCCGAGACACCGTCACCCACCTGGTCGGTGAGGGCAAGCGGGTCTTCGTCGACTGCGAGCACTTCTTCGACGGCTTCCTCGAGAACCGCACCTACGCCCTCGAGGTGGTC
Organism: Tessaracoccus sp. SD287; assembly: GCF_017355265.1. Taxonomy (GTDB): domain Bacteria; phylum Actinomycetota; class Actinomycetes; order Propionibacteriales; family Propionibacteriaceae; genus Aestuariimicrobium. The sequence goes on along the minus strand of NZ_JADIJQ010000001.1, from coordinate 184,396 downwards.
CGCGCCGCCGCCGAAGCCGGGGCCGAGGTCGTCATCCTGTGCGACACCAACGGCGGCATGCTGCCCAGCCGGATGGGTGACATCGTCTCGGCCGCCAGCGCCATCGGCGTCGACCTGGGCATCCACTGCCACAACGACACCGGCTGCGCGGTCGCCAACTCGATGGCGGCGCTGGAGGCCGGCGCCATGCACGTCCAGGGCACCATCAACGGCTACGGCGAACGGACCGGCAACGCCGACCTGACCACTGTCGTGGCGAACCTGCAGCTCAAGTACGGCTGGGACGTGCTGGGTGGGCGTGGACTGGAGTCGCTGACCAGGATCAGCCACACCATCAGCGACATCACCAACCAGTCACCGCAGATGCGCCAGCCCTACGTCGGACGCTCGTCCTTCGCCCACAAGGCGGGTCTGCACGCCAGCGCCATCCGGGTCGACCCGAACCTGTACCAGCACGTCGACCCCGACCTGGTCGGCAACCACATGCGGATGCTGATCTCCGACATGTCGGGACGTGCCAATGTGCTGATCAAGGCCGAGGAGCTCGGCATCGAACTCAGCGACCGTGCCGCCGCCGCCCGCGTCGCCGATCGGATCAAGCAGCGCGAGGCCGAGGGCTACTCCTACGAGTCGGCCGACGCCAGCTTTGAACTGTTGCTGCGCGACGAGCTGGGCAGCCTCACCAAGCCATTCGTCGTCGACACCTGGACCGTCTCGACCACCCACGCCGCCGATGGTGAGGGCGACTCCACCGCCACCATCCACCTGGGCGAACAGACCTACGAGAGCATCGGCAACGGTGCCCTGAACGCGCTGGACGCCGCCCTGCGTGACGCCCTGGTCGGCGACCACCCGGCGGTGCAGCACTACAGGCTGGTCGACTACCGGGTGCGGATCGTCGAGCAGGAGCACGGCACCGACTCGGTGGTAAGGGTGCTCATTGACACCGTCAACGAGCAGGAGACCTGGACCACCGTCGGGGTGGGCACCAATGTCGTGGAGGCCTCCTGGGAGGCCCTGTCCGACGCCTACCTGTACGGACTGGTCAAGCACTACGCCTAGCCCGCCAGCACGCTCAGGCGGTGATCCTCTCGAGCACGAGCGGGGTCGGTTCGCCGGACTGGTCGGTGATGGTCCAGCCACCCTGCAGCGCCTCGACGGCCCGGGCGACGGCATCGGGGGTGTCGGTGTGCAGTTCCAGCAGCGGCTGGCCGGCTCGCACCGGGTCGCCGGGCTTGGCCAGCATCCGCACCCCGGCCGCGGCCTGCACCGGGTCCTCCTTCCGGGCGCGGCCCGCGCCCAGCCGCCAGGCCGCGATGCCCACCGCCATCGCGTCCAACGTGGTCAGGACCCCGTCCCGCTCGGCCGTCACCACCTCCACGTGCCTGGCGGTCGGCAGCGCGGCGTCCGGGTCGCCGCCCTGGGCCGCGATCATCCGCCGCCACGCATCCATGGCCGAGCCGTCGGCGAGCCGATCCGCCGGGTCGACGTCGACCCCGGCGGCGCTGACCATCTCGCGGGCCAGGGCCAAGGTGAGCTCGATGATGTCGGCGGGACCGCCGCCGGCCAGCACCTCCACCGACTCGGCCACCTCGAGCCCATTGCCGGCGGTCAACCCCAGCGGGGTGTCCATGTTCGTCAGCAGCGCGGTGGTCCTCACCCCGGCCGCCGTGCCCAGGGCCACCATCCGCCGGGCCAGTTCGGCGGCGTCGCGGTGGTTCTTCATGAACGCTCCCGACCCGACCTTGACGTCGAGCACCAGCGCGTCGGTGCCCTCAGCGATCTTCTTGCTCATGATGGAAGAGGCGATCAACTCGATCGCCTCGACGGTCCCGGTCACGTCGCGCAGGGCATAGAGCTTCTTGTCGGCCGGCGCCAGTCCCGAACCGGCCGCACAGATGACGGCGCCCACGTCCTCCAGCTGGTTCCAGACCTGCTCATTGGTCAGGTTCGCCCGCCAGCCGGGGATGGCCTCCAGTTTGTCCAGGGTGCCGCCGGTGTGGCCCAGGCCTCGTCCGGACAACTGGGGGACGGCCACCCCGCAGGCCGCGACCAGGGGGGCCAGCGGCAGGGTGATCTTGTCGCCCACCCCACCGGTGGAGTGCTTGTCGGCGGTGGGCCTCGACAGGCCGGAGAAGTCGAGGCGCTCACCGGTCTCGATCATCGACGTGGTCCAGGAGCTGAGTTCGCGATCGTCCAGGCCCCGGAAGAGGACCGCCATCGCCATCGCCGACATCTGCTCGTCGGCAACGGTGCCGTCGGTGTAGGAGCGGATCAGCCACGCGATCTCGGCGTCGCTCAGCACACCTCCGTCCCGCTTGGTGCGAATGAGGTCAACGACGGCGAATTCAGGCATGGCGACAGTCTGGCAGAGCGGGCCCTGCCCGTGCAGTGCGGTGGCACAGGAGTTCCGCCCGGGCGCCGGGCGACCCCTAGTCTGGGGGCATGCGCATTGCTCGATACTCCGCCCCCGGCCAGGACCCCGCCTACGGCATCGTCGAACTCGCCGCCGACGGCGGCGATCATCCCGACACCGTTGCCACCCTGACGGCCGATCCGCTCGCGGGTCCGGTGAACTTCACCGGTGCTCGCCACGCACTCGACGAGGTCCGGCTGCTGGCCCCGGTCATCCCGCGGTCCAAGGTCGTCGGGGTGGGGCGCAACTTCTCGGCGCACGCCGCCGAACTGGGCAATGAGGTGCCCAAGAGCCCCCTGATCTTCTTCAAGCCCAACACCACCGTCGTCGGCCCCGCCGACGTCATCGTGCGACCGGCCGCCACCAACGACCTCAACTTCGAGGGCGAACTCGCCGTGGTGATCGGCCGCATCTGCAAGCAGGTGCCGATCGAACGCGCCGCCGACGTCATCTTCGGCTACACCATCGCCAATGACGTCACCGCCCGCGACCTGCAGCAGGTCGAGCCGCAGTGGGCGCGGGGCAAGGGCTCGGACACGTTCTGCCCGCTCGGGCCGTGGATCGTCACCCACCTGGACCTGGACGAGGCAGCGAACCTGTCGATCCGGACCACCCTGGACGGTGCGGTGCAGCAGGACGGCAACACCAACCAGATGGTCTTCGGCATTGCTGAACTGGTCAGCTTCATCTCCTCGTTCACCACCCTGCTGCCCGGTGACGTCATCCTGACCGGCACCCCGGCCGGGGTCGGACCGATGGAGCCCGGCCAGGAGGTCAGCATCACCATCGAGCAGATCGGCACCCTCACCAACACCGTGGTGGCGGAGGACCAGTGAGCCAGGCGCGCCCGCCGAAACCCTTGCCCGCCCACGACCCGGTGCTGCCCTTCGGGGGATCGACCCAGCCGGTGCGGCCCCCCGAGCCGGGGGTGCCGTTCACCCAGGTGCTGCGGGGACCGGGCTTCCTGCCGGTGCGCAGCTGGGTCGGGCTCGCCTTCGCGCTGTTCGGGTATGCCCTGGTCGTGCCGCTGACCAACCAGGCCCTGAACTGGGTGTTCTGGCTGGTCTGGGGCAACGGTCAGAGCTTCGCCAACTACTTCCGGCGGGCCAATGCCTACGCGATGCCCCAGGGTCTGGTCGCCGGACACCTGGCCCTGGCGACGTTGACGTTGATCGCACTGGTGATGGTCGTGTTCTGGCACCGTCGACCCGGCGCCTTCCTGTCCAGCGTGCAGCCGGGGCTGCGTTGGCGCTACCTGCTGTTGTGCCTGCCGGTGGCCGCCGTCATCCTCAACGTGGTGCTGTGGGTGGGGCAGGGGTCGGTGCCCGAGTTCACCCTGCCCGACGGCTGGTGGTGGTGGGTGCTGGCCATCGTGCTGTTCTCACCGTTGCAGGCCGCCGGTGAGGAGTACTTCTTCCGCGGCTACCTGCTGGCCGGCATCGGCTCGCTGTCGAGGCACCGCTGGGTCGGGATCGTCGCCTCGGCGCTGGTCTTCGCCCTGTTCCATGGTGTCCAGAACGTGTGGCTGTTCGTCGACCGGTTCGCCTTCGGGTTGCTGGCCGCCCTCCTGGTGGTGGTGACCGGCGGACTGGAGGCAGCGATCGCCGCCCACGTCGCCAACAACGTCTTCGCGTTCGGGTATGCGGTGTTCACCGGGTCGGTGGCCAGCACCCGCGCCGTCCAGCAGATCGGCCCCCTCCAGGCGGCGATGGACGTGGTGGGCTTCGCGCTGGTCGCGGTGGCCTGCTGGGCGCTGGGACGACGGCTGAAGGTGGCCACCACCACCCCGGGTGGCTGAGCGTCCGGTCGGGCCGTCCCCTGTGGACGCCGAGCCGACAGGACGATGTGGCACCCGGGCCACAACGTCGCGTGGGTCGGGCGTGTGAGCAGGACATGGTGGCACCCAGGCCACGATGTCGGGTCGTCGAGCTGATTCGACGCGACGTCGTGGCACCCAGGTCACAACGTCCGGTGGACGAGTCCGGAGAGCCCGCCGATTTGCCGCCGGGCGACCAGTCCTCTAGAGTTAATCCTCGTTGCCGAGGGTTCGAGGCGGGCACCGCAGGTGCTTGTCAGAGGCCGATCGACAGCTTTGGGGTATGGTGTAATTGGCAACACGGATGATTCTGGTTCATTTGTTCTAGGTTCGAGTCCTAGTACCCCAGCGCAGCGAGTTTGCGCGAGTGCCCAGCACCTCGCTAGCATTCTCTAGCTCGCCCCCGTTGTATAGCGGCCTAGTACGCTGCCCTCTCACGGCAGTAGCGCCGGTTCGAATCCGGTCGGGGGTACCACGCAGCAGGGCCCGCTCCCTTTCGGGGGAGCGGGCCCTGCTGCGTTCTGGTTCTGGGTCATTCGGTGATGGCCGCGCGCCGCAGCACCTCCGAGAGACGCTCGGCCGCCGACATCACCGCCGGGGCGTGCAGCCGTCCGGGCTGCCGGGTCAACCGCTCGATGGGCCCGGAGACCGACACCGCGGCAATCACCTTGCCCGAGGGGGCCCGCACCGGGGCCGAGACCGAGGCCACCCCGGCCTCGCGTTCGGCAATCGACTGGGCCCAGCCGCGGCGGCGGACACCGGCCAGGGCGACGGCGGAGAAGCTGGACTGGGTGAGCCCGCGCTGCATCCGGTCGGACTCCTCCCAGGCGAGCAGTACCTGGGCGGCAGAGCCTGCGGTCATGGTCAGGGACGACCCGACCGGGACGGTGTCGCGCAGGCCCGGGGGGCGCTCCGCGGCGGCCGCACAGATGCGCACGTCGCCCTGCCGGCGGAAGAGCTGCGCCGACTCGCCGGTGATGTCCCGCAGCCGTGCGAGGATGGGACCGGCGGTGGCCAGCAGACGGTCCTCGCCGGCCGCCGATGCCAGTTCGGCCAGCCGGGGGCCGAGCACGAACCGGCCCTGCAGGTCACGTCCCACCAGCCGGTGGTGTTCCAGGGCAACCGCCAGTCGATGCGCGGTGGGTCGGGCAAGACCGGTCGAGGTGACCAGTCCTGCCAAAGTGGTGGGGCCGGCCTCGAGGGCTCCGAGCACCAGTGCTGCCTTGTCGAGTACGCCGACGCCTGAGCTTTCGTCCATGTAGTGAGACTACGATCTCACCTAATGAAATGCCAACTGTACTCTGGGGGAGCGATATTCACGCAGGCTGCGTGCTGCGACGACACCCGGGGACCCGCGCCCCGGTCGGCGCCGCAGGGTGGCACCGACACAGAACCGGAGTGGTGATGGGCAAGACGCTGAGCGACAAGCTCTGGGACGCACATGTCGTCCGACAGGCCGAGGGCGAACCCGACCTGCTGTACATCGACCTGCACCTGGTCCATGAAGTGACCAGCCCGCAGGCCTTCGACGGACTCCGGCTCGCCGGACGCACCGTCCGTCGTCCCGAGAACACGCTGTGCACCGAGGACCACAACACCCCGACCCTCAACATTCTCGCGCCGATCGCCGACCCGGTCAGCCGGGCCCAGGTGGACACGCTGCGCAAGAACGCCGCCGAGTTCGGCCTGCGCATCCACTCGTTGGGCGACAAGGACCAGGGCGTGGTCCACATCATCGGACCCCAGCTGGGCATCACCCAGCCCGGCATGACCATCGTCTGCGGCGACTCGCACACCTCGACCCACGGCGCCTTCGGTGCGCTGGCGTTCGGCATCGGCACCTCCGAGGTGGAGCACGTGCTCGCCACCCAGACCCTGCAGCAGGCCCGGCCCCAGACGATGGCGGTCACCGTGAACGGCGTCATGCCCGAGGGTGTCACCGCCAAGGACCTGGTGCTGACCCTGATCAGCAAGGTCGGCACCGGCGGCGGCCAGGGCTACATCGTCGAGTACCGCGGCACCGCCATCGAGTCGCTCTCGATGGAGGGCCGCATGACGATCTGCAACATGTCGATCGAGTGGGGCGCCAAGGCCGGCATGATCGCTCCCGACCAGAAGACCTTCGACTACCTGCAGGGACGGCCGCACGCCCCCGAAGGTGCCGAGTGGGACGCCGCCGTGGAGTACTGGCAGACCCTGCGCACCGACGACGACGCCGTCTTCGACCGCGAGGTCGTCATTGACGCCGCCGAGCTCACCCCCTTCGTCACCTGGGGCACCAACCCCGGGCAGGGTGTCCCGCTGGCCGGTGCCGTGCCCCGCCCCGAGGACTTCACCGACCCGGTCGACAAGTCGGCCGCCGAGCGGGCCCTGGAGTACATGGACCTGGTCGCCGGCACCCCGATGCGCGACATCTCGGTCGACACCGTCTTCCTGGGATCGTGCACCAACGGACGCATCGAGGACCTGCGGTTGGCCGCCAGCGTCCTGAAGGGCCACAAGATCGCCGACAGCCTGCGCATGCTGGTCGTCCCGGGCTCGGCCCGGGTCCGCGTCGAGGCCGAGGCCGAGGGGCTGGACAAGATCTTCCTGGACGCCGGCGCCGAGTGGCGCGCCGCCGGGTGCTCGATGTGCCTGGGCATGAACCCCGACCAGTTGACCCCCGGTGAGCGTGCCGCGTCGACCTCGAACCGCAACTTCGAGGGCCGTCAGGGCAAGGGCGGACGCACCCACCTGGTCTCCCCGGCCGTCGCGGCCGCCACCGCCATCACCGGACGCCTCAGCTCGCCGGCCGATCTGAAGAACTGAAGGACGCAGACATGGACAAGTTTCTGACCCACACCGGTGTCCCGGTGCCGCTGCGTCGCAGCAACGTCGACACCGACCAGATCATCCCGGCCGTCTACCTGAAGCGGATCACCCGCACCGGCTTCGAGGACGGGCTGTTCGCCGCGTGGCGCAACGACCCCGAGTTCGTGCTGAACCAGGACGCGTACAAGGCCGGCACCATCCTGATCCCCGGACCCGACTTCGGCACCGGCTCCTCGCGTGAACACGCGGTCTGGGCGTTGCAGAACTACGGCTTCAAGGTCGTCATCGGCAGCCGCTTCGGCGACATCTTCCGCAACAACTCCGGCAAGGCGGGTCTGCTGGTGGCAGGCGTCGAGCAGGACGTCGTGGAGAAGTTGTGGGACTGGGTCGAGGCCCATCCCGGCACCGAGATCACCGTCAGCCTGGAGGACCGCAGCATCGTCCTGGCCGACGGCACCCGCTACGAGTTCCAGATCGACCCGTTCACCCGGGAGCGACTGCTCGAGGGGCTGGACGACATCTCGATGACGCTGACCCATGAGGACGACATCAGCACCTATGAGGCCTCGCGCCCCAGCTTCAAGCCCAAGAGCCTGCCGGTCAGGACCGCTGACTGATCCCAGCGCCGGGCAGGCCGACCCGGGTGCCGCCAATGGTGACCCGGACCAGGGCCCCGCGCTCGTCGAGGCTGGCCAGCACCCGCTGGCCGGTCACCGGCGCCAGACCGGCGGCGGCGCTGGCAGGCACCTCGACGCGCTCACCGCGGTCGGTCACCGCGGTCCAGCCGGTCCCGGTGGGACGGCCGAGGGTGAGCGCGAGCAGGGGCATGGAGCCACTGTAGTGACGTCGGGGAGCCTGCGCGCGTGGGTGGGGTGATCATCGCTACCCTTTTGGGGCAGGCCGCTGACCACCGAGGAGCATCCGTGACCGAGAACTCGCCCGGCATCGTGGCGAACGACACCTCCGAGCGCCAACGGTTGTCGCTGCGCCAGGCCAACGCGGAGCCGGCAGAGCCCGTCTTCCGGGCCCTGGGCCGGGTGGTGCACGCCGCCTGCGGCGCCTTGTTCGGACGCACCTGGTACAACAGCGACCGGCTGCCCACCACCGGCGGCATCATCGTGGTGAGCAACCACATGTCCTACATGGACGCCCTGATCCTGGGTGAGTACCTGATCTGGTCGGGTCGCTGGCCGCGATACCTCGGCAAGGCCGAACTGTGGACCATGCCGGTGATCGGGTGGCTCGCCCGCCAGTGCGGACAGATCCCGGTGCACCGTCGTACCGCCAGGGCCGGCGATGCCCTGGTGGAGGCGCAGCAGGCACTCGAGCGGGGTGCTGCTGTCACCATCTTCCCCGAGGGCACCGAGACCAGTGACCCCGAGCTCTGGCCGATGAGCGCGCACACCGGCGCCGCCCGGCTGGCGCTCCAGGGCGGGTGGCCCGTCATCCCGGTGGCCCAGTGGGGAGCGCAGCGGATCATGCCGGACGGGCGGGTCACCTGGCCACGGCTGCTGCCGCGCAAGCACTGCAGCGTGGTCTGTGGCGACCCGGTGGACCTGTCCGACCTGGCGCAGCACCTGGGCACCGCCCGCGAGTCCGAGGCCGTCCGGGCCGCCACCGACCGGGTGCTGGACGCACTGACCGCACTGCTCGCCGACCTGCGGCAGGAGCGGCCACCCAGCGGCGGACGCTGGCAGCACAGGACCTCGACCCGCATCCCCAGCAAGCCGATGCTGGAGCAGACCCCACCTCGTCCCATCGCACCGGAGGACCACCAATGAGCCCCGCCGAGCGTCCCACCGTGCTGCTGGTCTTCGGCGGCAAGAGCTCCGAGCACCCCGTCTCGTGCCTGACCGCCGCCAGCGTCCTGGCGGCCATCGACACCGACCACTACCAGGTCGTCGCCGTCGGCATCACCCGCGACGGACGCTGGACGCTGGTGCCGCTGGCCGAGGCAGCGGCCATGAAGACCGTCGACGGCACCCTGCCGACGGTCACCGGGGAGCACCCGGAGGTCGTCCTGGGCAATGGGGGAGTGCTGTACCGGGTGGCCGGCGGTGCGTTGGGTCCGGTGGCCACCGTCGATGTGGCGCTCAGCCTGATGCATGGTCCCTACGGCGAGGACGGGACCATCCAGGGGTTGTTCGAGATGGCCGGGATCCGCTTCGTCGGGTCCGGGGTCGCCACCTCCGCCAACGGCATGGACAAGGCCCTGATGAAGACCACGTTCGCCCGCTTCGGCATTGCGCAGGGGCCCTGGCAGCTGGTCACCGACCTCGACTGGACGCAGCGCCGTGAGGCCACGCTGACCCGGCTCACCGAGCTGGGCCTGCCGCTGTTCGTGAAGCCCGCCCGGGCCGGCTCGTCGATCGGCATCACCCGGGTCACCGACCTGGCCGACCTGCCGGCGGCCATCGGGACCGCCCGCGAGCACGATCCCCGGGTGGTGGTCGAGCACGGACTGGCCGGGGTCCGCGAAATCGAGTGCGCCGTCCTGCAGGGCCGCGACGGGGCGCCGCCGCGGGCCTCGCTGCTGGGTGAGGTGCGGATGCTCACCGACGGCTTCTACGACTTCGACGCCAAGTACCTGCCCGGTGACCAGGTCGCCCTGGACATCCCGGCCACCGTGGACGACCGGTTGCAGGCTGCCGCCCAGGCCCTGGCGGTGCGCACCTTTGAGGCCATGGACGCCGAGGGCCTGGCCCGGGTCGACATGTTCGTCACCCCCGACGGCCAGGTGCTGGTCAACGAGATCAACACCATGCCCGGATTCACCCAGTACTCGATGTACCCATCGTTGTGGCAGGCCAGTGGCATGTCCTACGCGGAGTTGATCGACGAGCTGCTGGGGCTGGCACTGTCCCGTCCGCTGGGTCTGCGCTGAGCGTCATTGCCGGCCCTCAGGCGCAGGGGGTGACCAGCGCCATCTTCGCCACCGCCGCGCTGAGGTCCATCAGTGCGTCACCGGCGGGTTCGAGATCCTCGGTGACGACCACTTCGATGAAACCCGTGCGTCCGATGGTGGTGAACCGCCAGGCCTCGTCCAGTGCGGTGCCCGGTTCCTCCGAGAACCAGCCAATTCCGTTCAGCTCGTCGCAGGGACTGGTCCGGTCGAGTCCCGCGGGCTGCTCGACACCGCAGCGCAGGCTGATCCGGGCCTGGCCCCAGGTGGCGATGTTGCCGGTCACGACGCGCTCGCCCTGGCCCATCACCTGCTGCGGCAGCGCAGTCATCACGCTGGCACACTGGCTGGCCACCGCACCCGAGGGCGAGGGCTGTGCCAGGGTCGGCGGCCCGGCGCTGCACCCACCGCTGAACCCTGCGACGAGCAGCGCCATCGTGGTGGCCAACACCCCTGGTCGCATCTGACCTCCTGCTCGCGAATGGTTGCCTCGACACGCCCACGGTAGCGTGGAGCACCGGACCGCGGCGGCCGCCGTCCGTGCGAGCAGGAGGCGTTGATGGCGCAGACCCAGGAAACCACCCTCGGGCAGATCGGCGAGTTCGGGCTGCTGCGAGACCTGCTGGCCGACCTGCCCAGTTCACCGGCGGTGTCGGTCGGACCGGGGGACGATGCCGCGGTCTTCCTGGTCAGCGGCTCGGCGGTCGTCAGCACCGACATGCTGGTCGAGGGGGTGCACTTCCGCCGGGACTGGTCGGAGCCGCGCGAGATCGGTCACAAGGCCGTGGCGGTCAACGCCTCCGACATCGAGGCCATGGGGGCGCGTCCGGTGGCGATGGTGATCGGGCTGGGCGCGCCGCCGCACACCCCGGTCGCGTGGGTACGCGAATTGATGGTGGGCATCACCGAGGAGGCTGCCCAGGCCAATCTGGTGCTGGTCGGCGGGGACACCACCCGTTCGGCCGACATCAGCATCTCGGTCACCGTCATCGGCGAGACCGATGGACTCGCCCCCGTGCTGAGGTCGGGGGCCCGTCCCGGCCAGCTGGTGGCCTTCGCTGGACGACTCGGCTGGGCGGCCGCCGGGCTGACCACCCTGCAACGCGGATTCCGCTCACCCCGCGCGGCCGTGATGGCCCAGCGCATGCCCCAGGTGCCCTACGGCCAGGGTCGGATCGCGGCCGAGTCGGGGGCCACCGCCATGATCGACATCTCCGACGGCCTGCGCGGGGACCTTGGCCACATTGCCCGCGCCTCGGGGGTGGTCATCGACCTGGACACCAGCCTGGTGCCCATCGACGAGCCGCTGCGGGTGGTCGGCCAGGCCACCGGTGTTGATCCGCTGACCTTCGCCCTGGGTGGGGGTGAGGACCAGGGCCTGGTGGCCACGTTCGACCCGGGCTTCGTCCCCGAGGGCTGGACCGTGATCGGTGAGGTCAGGCGGGTGCCCGGAGGGATGGAGCCGATGGTCCTGGTCGACGGGACCGCCCCCGAGGGGCCCGCCGGATGGGACCACTTCAGCTGATCCCTGATCAGGCCTGCCCGGTGTGGCAGTCGCCAGACCAGCTGCCCGGTCGGTAGCCTACGACCCATGGCGACCCGCGTGTCTTCCCCACCGCGGGCCAAGAGCGGCAGCACGCGCTCTTCCGGTTCGCGGTCGTCCGGAAGCAAGACAACCACCCGACGACCTGCCGCGAAACCAGCGCGGCAGTCCCAGGGCAATCCCTTCTTCCGCGGTGTCGCCGCCCTGTGGCGCGGACTGGCCCACCTGGTGGGCAATGCCTTCCGCGGACTCGGCGAGGGTGTCGAGGACATTGACCCGCAGGTGCGCCGCGACGGCCAGGGCCTGTTCCTGCTCGGCCTGGCCATCGTCACCGCCGCCGAGTTCTGGTACGGGCTGCCGGCCCCGGTCGGCACCTGGATCCATGTCGGATTCGCCACCGTCTTCGGGGCCGTGAGCTACGCCCTGCCGCTCGGCTTCCTGGCCATGGCCTACCGCACCCTGCGCCACCCCGAACGCAATGGCGCCACCGGCCGGCAACTGATCGGCTGGTCGTGCACCCTGTTCGGCGTGCTCGGCCTGGTCAACATCGTCCGCGGCCTGCCCACGCCGGCCGACCAGCCTGCCCTGCGCGCCGCCGGCGGCGCCCTGGGCTACATCTCCTCCAGCATGTTCACCGAACTGCTCACCCGCTGGGTGGCGATCCCGCTGCTGGTCCTGATGGCCCTGTTCGGTCTGGTGGTCATCATCGGCATGCCGCTCTACGAGATCGGCGACCGGATCCATGCCGCCCGGCTCAGGGCCAGCGAGCACCGCGCCGCCCGTCCCCGCCCGCCGAAGCTCGAACTGGGCGTCGACCAGGCCTATGACAGTCCGCTGCTGCGCGACGAGACCCCCCATGACGAGGACGACCACGACGAGGATGACGCCACCGACGTCCTGACCTTCCCTGCCCCGGGCGCCGCGGTCGGCGCTGAGGTCGGCGGCGACGAGGTCTTCGACCTGGACGCGTTCAACACGGCCCCCGAACCGGGTGGGGCTCCCACCACCGCCGGGCTGGCACCGGCAGCGGCCAGGCCCGAGCCGAGCGCCCCCGAGCACTCCCCGGCACCGACCGGACGGGTCGAGCAGCACACCCTGACCGGCGACGTGCAGTACCTGCTGCCCGACCCGGCCACGCTGAAGCCCGGCAGCACACCCAAGGCCCGCAGCGCCGCCTCCGACGCGGTCGTCGGTCGGCTCACCGAGGTGCTGACCCAGTTCGGCATCGACGCCACCGTCACCGGCTACACCCGCGGCCCGACGGTCACCCGCTACGAGGTCGAACTCGGCCACGCCGTCAAGGTCGAGAAGGTCACCGCCCTCAGCAAGAACATCGCCTACGCGGTGGCCTCGCCCGACGTGCGGATCCTGTCGCCCATCCCCGGCAAGTCGGCCATCGGCATCGAGATCCCGAACCAGGACAAGGAGGTCGTCTCCCTGGGCGACGTCCTGCGCTCCCCGAAGGCCATGAACGACCACCATCCGATGACCGTCGGCCTCGGCAAGAACGTCGAGGGTGGCTTCGTGGTGGCCAACATGGCCAAGATGCCGCACCTGCTGGTGGCCGGTGCCACCGGGTCGGGCAAGTCCAGCTTCATCAACTCCCTGATCACCTCGGTGATGATGCGCGCCACCCCCGACGAGGTGCGGATGATCCTGGTCGACCCCAAGCGTGTGGAGCTGACCCACTACGAGGGCATCCCGCACCTGGTGACCCCGATCATCACCAACCCGAAGAAGGCCGCCGATGCGCTGCAGTGGGTCGTGCGTGAGATGGACATGCGCTACGACGACCTGGCCAACTTTGGCTTCCGGCACGTCGACGACTACAACAAGGCGGTGCGGGCGGGCCAGGTGAAGCTGCCCGAGGGCAGCGATCGCGACCTGGTGCCCTACCCCTACCTGCTGGTGGTCGTCGACGAGTTGGCCGACCTGATGATGGTCGCCCCCCGCGACGTCGAGGACTCCATCGTCCGGATCACCCAGTTGGCGCGAGCCGCCGGCATCCACCTGGTGCTTGCCACCCAGCGTCCCTCCACCGACGTGGTCACCGGCCTGATCAAGGCCAACGTGCCCAGCCGCCTGGCCTTCTCGACCAGTTCGATGACCGACTCCCGGGTGATCCTCGACCAGCCCGGCGCCGAGAAGCTGGTCGGCCAGGGTGACGGACTGTTCCTGCCGATGGGCGCCTCCAAGCCGGTGCGCGTCCAGGGCGCCTGGGTCACCGAGTCGGAGATTCGCAATGTCGCCGACAGCATCAAGGACCAGGTCAAGCCGCAGTACCGCACCGACGTCGTCGCGCCGGCCAGCGGCACCGCCAAGCCCGCCGAGGACATCGGCGACGACCTGGAACTCGTCCTGGACGCCGCCCGCCTGGTCGTCGAGCTGCAGCTGGGCTCGACCTCGATGCTGCAGCGCAAGCTGCGCGTCGGTTTCGCCAAGGCCGGACGGTTGATGGACATCCTGGAGACCCGCGGCGTCGTCGGACCCTCCGAGGGGTCCAAGCCGCGTGAGGTGCTGGTCAAGCCGGACGACCTGGAGGGCGTCCTGGTGAACCTGCAGCAGGGCTGAGCCTGCTGGCGTGAGGAGGGTGCAGCCATGCCGACATCCCTGGTGATCCTGGCCGACACGCACGTCCCCCGACGTGCCCGCGACCTGCCACCCGAGCTCTGGGCGGCCATCGAGTCGGCCGAGGTCGTCATCCATGCCGGGGACTGGGTGGACCTCTCACTCCTGGACGAACTCGAGGCGCGGAGCCGACGACTGCTGGGGGTGGTGGGCAACAACGACGGCGCCCCGCTGCGTCAACGGCTTGCCGAGGTCGCCACCGCCACCATCGAGGGCCTGCGCGTGGCGGTGGTCCACGAGACCGGGCAGGCGGCCGGGCGCGAACGCCGGATGGACCAGACCTTTCCCGACACGGACCTGCTCGTGTTCGGCCACAGCCACATCCCCTGGGACAGCCTCACACCCGCAGGGATGCGGCTGCTCAACCCCGGCTCGCCCACGGATCGGCGACGCCAGCCCCACGGGACCTTCCTCACCGCCACCGCCGACGCGGGCCAGTTGCGCGACGTCAGGTTGGTGCCGGTGGACGAGTCCTGGCGGGTCCGGGGGAGGTAGCTGGTGCGCCGGGACAGGGCGATCTACCCAGCATGGCCCGATCTACCCGGGATGGCCCGATCTACCCGGGATGGCCCGATCTACCCGAGGAGCACTCAGGGTAGATCTGCGCAACCCGGGTAATCGGCGGCGGAAGGGTCATCCATCTGGGCTGGGCACTGGTCTGGTGCCGACCGCAGTGGCATGCTCGAGACATGTCACGTCGCCGCGGACTTGACGGGGTGGACTTTGACGAGGCGAACCATGAGGGTGGCGACTTCGCGGACTTCGTCGCGGACACCAGCGAGCAGTCGTCCAGGCTCGCCTACGCACTGACCGGTGACACCGAGCTGTCGGCCCGGGTGGAGACCCAGGCCTATGCCGACGTGGGTCGACGCTGGACCGACCTGGACGCCGCCGAGGCGCGGCGGATGCTGCGGGAACAGCTGTGGCACCATGCCCGGCGCGCCGACCCCGACCCGGAGGCGCTGACGGCGGTCGCCGACAGCGGGTGGCGCCGTCGGTGGGGCTCGCCCTGGACGAGATTGACGAGCAGGCGGCGCGCGGTCGAACCCGCCGGTCACTGCTCACCGCTGGCGTGGGGGTGGGTGCCGCCGCTGCCCTCGGCGTGGCCGGCTGGCAGCTGGTGACCGGCCTCGGCGATGGGGGCCGAGCGCCGACCGCGCGCACCCCCTACGGGGACCTGCAGATCGTCGCGACCCGGCTGGTCCACGGTGATCCCACCGGGACGGTGCGGGTCGACCTGCTGCAAGGACTCGGACCGCAGTACCTGGCCTGCTTCCACCGCGACGTCCTGCTCGGACTGACCCGTCTGGACGGCAACCAGATCCTGCGATTCGTCGACCCCACCAGCGTCGAGGCGATGCTGCAGGTCGTGATCATCACCCCGGTCACCTGGCTGCACCTGCACGGCAGCCACGCCGACAACGTGGCGACCCCGGTGCAGGTGGGTCGTTGGAGCGTCGGGTTGACCCGGACGACACCCAGCAATGTCTACGCCGCCGTGGTCGGCGGCCAGCAGGACGGCACGCTCATCGTCTGGCCAGAGAGCAGGGGCAGGGGAGCCCGCTTCCGACGTCAGCCCAGCATCTGGGCCTACCTGGTCGACGGGCGGTTGGGGGTGCGCGAGCACGGCGCCAAGCGCGAGGGGCGCCGCCACCAGGACAACCCCGATGTCTGGCGGGTGCCGCTGCAGGATGGCGGCATGGTGTTCTCCCTGGACGGGGCCCAGACCGAGGTGGCGATCACCGGCGGCCAGGCCGATCGGGTGGAGTTGCGCCGGCGTTCGTCGACGACCTCGTTCATCCTGCGACCGGCGCTCACCGGCCGGGCAGGTCCGACCCTGACCTGGCGTGACTGGCGCGGCCGCCGCCAGCAGGTGGCGCTGGGCGAGACCCCCTGACCGCAGTGTCCGATTCCCGCCAGAGCACGGCTGTCGTGCTGGGGCACACTGGAGTCGTGACGATCACCCTGCCTGCCGCCGATGCCTGCTATCGCGCGTTGTCGAGCCGCGATGCGCGTTTCGACGGGTGGTTCTTCGCCGGCATCTCCACGACCGGCATCTACTGTCGTCCGAGTTGCCCGGCGCGGACCCCCCGGCCGGAGAACTGTCACTGGTTCCCCACCGCCGCCGCCGCCCAGGCGGCCGGCTTCCGGGCCTGTCGCCGCTGCCAGCCCGACGCCATCCCCGGCTCGCCGCTGTGGAATGTCGGTGAGGACGTCACCGCCCGCGCCATGCGGATGATCTCCGACGGTGTGGTCGACCGGGACGGGGTGCCGGGTCTGGCGGCACGTCTGGGCTACTCGTCCCGGCAGGTGCAACGGGTGCTGCAACGCCATGCCGGCGCCGGACCGCTGGCGCTGGCCCGCACCCGACGCGCCCACACCGCACGGATCCTGCTGCAGACCACCGACCTCAGCGCCTCGAGCATCGCCTTCCAGTCGGGCTTCAGCTCCATCCGTCAGTTCAACGACACCATCCGCGAGGTCTATGGCCAGAGCCCCACCGCGCTGCGTCGACGCCGGGGCGCGCCAGCCGCCGTCGCCGCCGACGGGGGACTGCTGCTCAAGCTGCCGGTCCGGCAACCCTTTGACGGGGCGGGCCTGATGGACTTCCTGGCCACCCGCACCGTGACCGGCCTGGAATCGGGCGGTCCGCAGCGATTCGCCCGCGCCGTGGTGCTGCCGCGCGGCCACGGCGTGGTCGCCGTGGAACCGGACGGCGCCGGGCTGTGCGCCCGGGTGGCGCTGGCCGACTGGCGCGACCTGGGCACGCTCATCACCCGCATTCGGGTCTGGTTCGACCTGGACGCCGACCCCGTCGCCATTGACGAGGTGCTCACCGCGGGGGACGCCCCCGCCCCGCTGGCGCGACAACTCCGCGAGGTTCCCGGCATCCGGCTTCCGGGCACCCCCGACCCCGACGAACTGGCCGTGCGCTGCCTGATCGGACAGCAGGTGTCCCTGGCCGGGGCGGTGACGGTGGCCGCCCGACTGGTGGCCGACCACGGCGAACCCCTGGAACCGTCCCTGGTCGCCACCGCCGCCCGGTGGGGGCACCAGCTGAGCCACTGCTTTCCCCGGATGCAGGCACTGGCCGCCGTCGACCCGGCGACCCTGGCCATGCCGCGGGCACGCGGACGCGCCCTGGTCGGTCTGGCCGCGGCCCTGGCCGAGGGCAGGGTCGCCCTGGCGGCCGGGGTCGACCGACGCGCGGCGCGCGCGGCGCTGGAAGCGCTGCCCGGCATCGGGCCCTGGACCGGTGGCTACGTGGCCCTGCGCGCACTCGGCGACCCGGACGTGCTGCTGGACACCGACCTGGTGGTCCGACGCGTCCTGAAGCACCTCGACCTGGCCGACAGCCACGCCTTCGCACCGTGGCGTTCCTACCTGACCATGCACCTGTGGCGGCTCGCCCCGACGCTGCGGATGACACACACCCTACCGGAGACACCATGACCACCACCCTCACCTTCGCCACCACCAGCACCCCCATGGGCGAGTTCGGCTGGCTCCGCGACGAGCGCGCCGTCATCAGCAGCGGCTGGACGAGCGACCCGGACTACCTGCGGGCGCTGGCCGGCTCCGCGGCACCGGTCACCGAGGGGGACGACCCGGACACCGCGGACGCCATCAGCCGGTTCTTCGGCGGGGACACCGCCGCCCTCGACGCAGTGGTCGTCGACCAGCGCGGCGGCGCGTTCATCACCGCCGCCTGGCAGGCGCTGCGCCGGGTGCCCGCGGGGCGGACCGTGAGCTACACCGAACTGGCCGCAGCCGCCGGACGGCCGGCCGCGGTGCGGGCCGCGGCCAGTGCCTGCGCCACCAACCGGGCGGCACTGTTCGTCCCGTGCCACCGGGTGGTGCGCACCGACGGCGGTCTGGGCGGCTTCCGCTACGGGGTGGCCATCAAGCAGGCCATGCTGGACTTCGAGCGATCACTGGGGTGAGCCGGGCACGGGCGGACCCGGCTCGATTGGGGTGAATGGGGACCCAAGGCGCATAATGAATGCGATGTCCACTCTTACCAACGTGCACCTGGTCACGCTCGGCTGCGCCCGCAACGAGGTTGATTCCGAAGAACTCGCCGGACGACTCGAGGCCGGCGGGTTCCGTCTGGTCGCCGACGCCGACGAGGCTGATGCCGTCATGGTGAACACCTGCGGCTTCGTCGAACAGGCCAAGAAGGATTCGGTCGACACCCTGCTGGAGGCCGCCGACCTCAAGGGCCAGGGCAAGACCAAGGCCGTGGTGGCAGTGGGCTGCATGGCCGAGCGCTACGGCTCCGAACTGGCCCAGTCCATGCCCGAGGCTGACGCCGTGCTCGGCTTCGACTCCTACGCCACCATCGCTGACCGTCTCACCACGATCCTCAACGGCGGCCACATCGAGGCCCACGCCCCCCGCGACCGACGCACCCTGCTGCCGATCAGCCCCGTGAAGCGGCGCGAGGCCGCGGCGGGGGTGGCCATCCCCGGCCACGCCGACCTGCCCGCCGACGTCATCCCGGCCACCGGACCCCGGACGCTGCGCAAGCGTCTGGGCAACAGCCCCTACTCGCCGCTGAAGATCGCCTCGGGTTGCGACCGTCGCTGCTCGTTCTGCGCCATCCCGCGCTTCCGCGGCTCGTACCTGTCGCGCACCCCCGAGGAGGTCGTCGAGGAGGCCCGTTGGCTCGTCGACCACGGCGTCAACGAGGTCTTCCTGGTCAGTGAGAACTCCTCGTCCTACGGCAAGGACCTGGGCGACATCCGCCTGTTGGAGAAGCTGCTGGGCCAGTTGTCGGCGGTTGACGGCCTCGACTGGATTCGGGTCTCCTACCTGCAGCCCGCCGAGATCCGTCCCACGTTGATCGACGCCATGGTCTCGACCGACAAGGTCGTGCCCTACTTCGACCTGAGCTTCCAGCACGCCTCGGGGCCGCTGCTGCGCCGGATGCGCCGCTTCGGCGATGCGGAGTCCTTCCTGGGGTTGATCGACATGATTCGCGCCCAGGTGCCCCATGCCGGCATTCGTTCCAATGTGATTGCCGGGTTCCCCGGTGAGACCGAGCAGGACGTCGAGGTCCTCAAGGACTTCCTGATCCGTGCCCGCCTCGACGTGGTCGGGGTCTTCGCCTACTCCGATGAGGACAACACCGAGGGGGCCACCATGGATGGCCACCTTGACCAGGACCTGATCGAGGAACAGGCCGCGGAACTGTCCGACCTGGCCGCCGAACTGTGCGCGCAGCGCGCCGAGGATCGCATCGGTGAGGTCACCACCGTGCTGGTGGAGGGCCGCGAGGGCGAGGCTGCCGTGGGCCGCGCCGAGTTCCAGGGCCCCGAGGTGGACGGCACCGTCACCCTTCCCGGTTGCACCGCCCAGGTCGGCGACTTCGTGGTCGCCGCCATCGTCGATTCCGAGGGTGTGGACCTGACCGGTGAGGCTGTCGCGTGAGCGAGTCCACGCCGACGCCAGCCAGACGGGTCTCGATCTGGAACGTGCCCAACCTGCTGTCCGCGCTGCGGGTCGCCGCGGTGCCGGTCTTCGGCTGGATGCTCCTGGCCCATCCCCACGAGCAGGACTGGCGTTACTGGACCACGGGCGTGTTCATCCTGGCCATCCTGACCGACGCCGCCGACGGCAGGATCGCCCGCAAGTACAACCTGATCACCGACTTCGGCAAGCTGTTCGACTCCATTGCCGACAAGGCGCTGACCGGGATGGCCTTCATCGGACTGAGCATCATCGGCGAGTTGCAGTGGTGGGTGACCATCATCATCCTGGTGCGTGAGTGGGGCATCACGATCATGCGCCAGTTCCTGCTCAAGTACGACTTCGTGATGGCCGCGAACAAGGGCGGCAAGCTGAAGACCGTCACCCAGTCACTGGCCCTGATCGTGTACCTGACCTGGCTTCCGCAGCAGCCGCCGGTGGTGGCATGGCTGGGCTGGACGCTGATGGCGGTGGCGTTCATCCTCACCGTGGTCACCGGCATCGACTACGTGCGACAGGCCGCCAGGGTACGCAGCCAGGCCCGCGCCTCGCGCACCGCGGGATTCTGAGCAGGATGGGGCCCGACGAGTTGGAGTCCCGTGCCGCAGATCTGCTGGCCGCCCTCGCCCGCCGACGGGTCACCCTGGCCAGCGTCGAGTCCCTGACCGGGGGATTGTTCGGCGCGGTCCTCACCGCCGTGCCGGGCGCCTCGGTGAGCTACCTCGGCGGTCTGGTCACCTATGCCAGCCGTTTGAAGCATGATCTGGTGGGGGTCGACGCCGACCAGATCGCCGCTATGGGAGTGGTCAACGCAGCCACCGCGGAGGCGATGGCCGAGGGCGGCCGCGACCGGACCGGGGCCGACCTGGTCGTCTCCTGCACCGGCGTCGCCGGCCCCGACCCCCAGGACGGGGTCCAGCCCGGCACCGTGTTCGTCGCCGTGGCGAGCCGCGACCAGGTCACCGTGGAACATCTGGTCCTGGATGGTGACAGGTCGGCTATTCGACAGGCGACCGTCGCCGCCATGATCGACCTGGTCGTCTCCGCACTGGAATGAGCACGAGGGTCCCTGTGGGAATGCAATCCCTTCGGTGCGCGTTGTACCCAGTGCGACTGGTCCATTCCCGGCCCAGGGCGCAGGAAGGGCGGACGACATGAAGCCTGTGCTGGTTCGAGAATTGATCGGTGAGACACTGCGCGAGTTGCGCTTCTCACAGGGACGCACGTTGCGTGATGTGAGCACCTCCGCGCGGGTGAGCCTGGGATACCTGTCCGAGGTTGAACGTGGACAAAAAGAAGCCTCGAGTGAGCTGCTCGGCTCGATCGCGGCAGCCCTGCACGTACCCCTGTCGGCGGTGCTGATGACGGTGAGCGACAAGCTCGCCGCTGCGGAGCTGAAGACGCGGTTGGCCAAGGCGGCCTGAGCACCCACACCACGAACGGCCGACGGGGCATTCCTGCCCCGGGCGGCCGTTCGTCCTGTAGCACCCGGCGATCAGCGTGCGTCGCGGTCGACCTCGACCACCACCACCTGCACCCCTGCCCCGCGGATGCGGGCGAGTTCCTCGGCGTCAGCGGTGGAGTCGGTGATCAGCATGTCCACGTCGGACAGTTCCGCCAGCCGGGCCAGGGTGGCCACGCCAATCTTGCTGCCATCCGCGACGCAGATGACCGTCTGCGCGCGCTCGATCATGGCATGGTTGGTGCTGGCCTCGACGTCATCGTGGGTGGTCAGCCCGCCGTGCAGACTCACCCCGTCACAGCCGACGATGGCGGTGCCCACATTGATCTGCCGGAAGGTCGACTCGGCCAGCGAGCCCACCAGTTCCAGGGACGTGGCGCGCAGGATGCCCCCGGCGATCAGCACCCGGTTCTGGCCGTGCGAGGCGGCCTCAATGGCCAGACCCACGGAATTCGTCACGATGGTGAGGTCGCGCCGACGGTCGAGGGCGCGCAACACCTCGGTGGTGGTGGTGCCACCAGTCATGGCGACGGCGTGACGTCCGACCGGGATCTGGTCGACGGCGACCCGCGCGATGGCGCGCTTGGCCAGGGTGTTGCGGCCGCCGCGAAGGTTCACCGGGAGTTCGCCCCCGGACCGTCTGGCCGAGGCCCCGCCATGGGTGCGGATCAGCAGGCCCTGCTCGGCCAGGGCGCCCACATCGCGGCGAATGGTGGCCGCCGAGGCGTTCAACTCCTCCGCCAGGTCACGCAACTGGACGTCACCCCGCTCCGCGACGAGTTGCAGTAGTCGCACCATCCGATGGGAACGGACCGCCGAGGGCGAGTCGTGGGTCTGGGGCATCGTGATTCCTCACTGAATCAGTGGCAGACGTGAATGACACGAGCATAGGCCAGTGAGCGATTCAAGCGAAGTCGCTGCGCATACGAACACGCCGGTGGGGTGCCGGTGAGCGCATCCCCTCAGCGTTCGCGTCGCACCCGGTACCCCTGGGGCGTCATCCTGAAGCCGGCTGCCTCCAGCATCGGCCCCCAGCTGGGATGACCCAGCACGTCCTGCCCATCGGCCCGGCTGATCGTCGTGGCTCCAAGGTTGCCGGCCCGGATCCGTTCGGCGACCGCCACCAGGGCCGCCTGCACGGTCGAGGGATCGGCGGCATGGGGGAAGCTGAGCAGGGTGTGGGCGCCTCGTTCGACGAACAGCGCCGGGTGCCCGTCGTGCAGGACGACCAGTGCCCCTGCCTTGCGGCTCGGCCGGTGCCCCGCGGTCGCGGGCCAGGGCAGCGCAGCCCCGTAGGGGTTGGCCGGGTCGCAGGCGGCCAGCACCAACGCGGTGGCGGACTCCGCGGAATCGGTGGCGCGCAGTCGATCGATGGCGCCGGGCAGGGCGAACTGTGCCGCCCCGAGTCCGGCGACGATGTGGCCACGCCTGACCGCACCCTGGTCCTCGAGGCGGGCGAGCACCTGGTAGGCCGGTTGGAAGCTGGACCAGAACGGCTCGGCAGCGCACGCCCCGCGGGTGAGGACACCGTGGCGGTTCAGGGCGATCATGGCCTGCTCGAGGCGTTGCTGGACGGGATCGCTCTGCGCCGGTCGGACCGCCGTCCAGCGCCCGCCGACCACGGGCAGCCCGGGCATCCGCACCATGCGTGGCAGGGAGCGGCGTTGCATCCGGGCGCGGGTGGGGGTGCGCAGCGCCGGCGCCCCGCCGCGGCTGGACCCCAGGTCGCGCAACGGCTGCAGTCCGTCGCTGGTGACCAGACCAGCCCAGACCAGTTCCCACAGGGCGTCGGCGTCGCTGGCGGTGGGCTGGCGCTCGACCAGCTCGGCCAGCGTCCACGCCCCGCCGGCCGCCAGCCGTTCCAGCAGTCTGCGGGACGGCTCGGCCAGTCCGGCCACCAGGTCGGCATCGGGGACGGCCAGGACCAGGTCGGCCGGCCACAGCTGCACCCAACCGTCGCTGGTGCCAATCGCCCCCTGGCCGGTCCAGACGACGTGGCCCGAGGCAATGGCCTGGTCGAGAAGGTGCGGCTGGTAGCCGCCCAGCCGGGTCGGCAGGACCACCGATTCGAGCATGGACATCGGCAGCGGCCACCCGGCCAGGGCGTCGACGACCGCGAGCAACGCATCCTGGTCGACGGGTGACGGGTCGGCACCGGCGGGATCGACGTCGTGCCACTGCGCCAGGAAGCGGGCCAGCTGCGCCGGTTCGACCGGCTCGACCTCGGCGCGCAGCAGTGCCAGGGTGCGCCGTTTCACCCGGGCGAGCACATCGGGGTGCCACCACTGCCGCTCCACCTTGACCAGGGCCTGCTCGCCCTGCAGTCGGTGCAGGGCGTCGGTGATGGTCGCGACGCCCACAGCCCAGCGTTCGGCCAGGAACTCGGCGCTCACCCCGCAGCGGCTGCGCAGTTGGCGCAGGACCAGGCGGTCGACTGATGCCTCGGGACCGGGGCCGCCGACCTCGCCGAACCCCGGCGGTGAGGGCACGCCGAATCCGTCACGGACCAGGGGGATGTCCTCGACGGTGCACAGCATCGTCCGGCCACCCAGCCTGACCTCGACCAGTCGACGGTCGGTGACCAGGGCCGCCACCCACTCGGCCGCAGCTGCCGAGGGGTCGGAGCGCTCGGCGCACTCCTCGAGCGTCAACGGACCGATCGTGCGCACGATGTCCCACAACTGCTCGGCTGAACCCGCCCGGGAGGGCTCGCTGGTGCGTTGCAGGTCGGCCTCCACCTGGGCGAGTGCGGTCGGGTCCAGCAACGCCTCGGCGCCATCGCGACCGAGCAGTTCGGCAAGCAGCGTGGCATCGACGTTCAGCGCGGCCAACCGGCGTTCGGCCAGCGGCTGCTCGGTGTCGTAGAGGAACTCGCCCACGTAGCCGAACATGAGGTTGCGCGCGAAGGGGGAGGGGCGTTCGGTGTCGACCAGCACCAGTCGGATCGTCCGGGCGGCGATGCCGCCCAGCAGCTGCACCAGGCCGGGCAGGTCGAAGACGTCCTCGAGGCATTCCCGCAAGGTCTCCAGCACGATGGGGAAGTCGGGGAACCTGCTGGCCACCTCCAGGAGTTGGGCGGACCGCTGGCGCTGGCGCCACAGCGGGGTTCGACGTCCCGGGTCGAGTCGGGGCAGCAGCAGCGCGCGGGAGGCGCACTCCCGGAAGCGGGCCGCGAACAGGGCCGAGCCGTAGACCTCGTCGGTGACCAGCTCGCTGACCTGGTCGACGTCCCCGTCCAGCAGTTCCAGGCCCGGCGCATCGGCGGTGTCCGGGACGCTGATCACGATGCCGTCGTTGGACGCCCACGCCCGCACCTCGTTGCCGAACTCGCGACGGGCCCGCGCCTCGATGGCCAGCGCCCATGGGGTGAGCACGGCCGCACCCCATGGGCAGTGCACGACCACCCGCCAGTCGCCGAGCTCGTCACGGAAGCGTTCCACCACCAGGCAGGTGTCGCTGGGAACGACTCCGGTGGCCTCACGCTGTTCGGCCAGGTGCGCGCGCAGGTTCGCGACGGCACGCTCATCCAGCCGCTGCAGTGCCTCCAGCGCCGTGGGTTGGTTGGCGGTGAGGTCGTCCACGAACCGTCCGATGGCGCGTCCCAACCCGGACGGGCGCCAGGCCTGGTCACCCTTCCAGAACGGCAGGCGTCCCGGCAGACCGGCGGCCGGGGTCACCAGCACCTGGTGGGGGGTGATGTCCTCGATGCGCCAACTACTGGTGCCCAGGGTGAAGACATCACCGACCCGCGACTCGTGGACCATCTCTTCGTCCAGTTCACCGACCCGGCGTCCGGGGGTGCCGGGCTCACCGACCAGGAAGACCCCGAACAGTCCCCGGTCGGGGATGGTGCCGCCGCTGGTGGTGACCAGGCGGCGGGCCCCCGGACGGGCGGTGAGCAGGTCGGTGAGGCGGTCGTGGACCAGTCGCGGACGCAGTTCGGCGAAGTCCTCACTGGGGTAGCGCCCGGCCAACATGTCGACCACGCCGTCGAAGACCGCACGGGACAGCCCGGAGTAGGCCTCGCAGCGACGCACCAGATCGTAGGCCTGGGCCGCCGTGGTGGAGCTGTCGATGACCATCGAGAGCAGGTGCTGCGCCAGCACGTCGAGCGGGTTGCGCAGGTCGTGCAATGGCTCGATGCCACCGCTGAGCATCTCGCGCACCACGACCGTGGCCTCCAGCAGGTCGCTGCGATGGGTGGGCAGCATGATCCCGGTGGACACCGCACCCACCTGGTGACCGGCACGACCCACCCGCTGCAGCGCCGAGGAGACCGCCGGGGGGGAGGAGACCTGGACGACCAGGTCGATGCTGCCCATGTCGATGCCCAGTTCGAGCGAGGAGGTCGCCACGACGCACGGCAACTGCCCGGACTTCAGGTCGGACTCGATCTCGGCCCGGCGCTCCTTGGAGACCGACCCGTGGTGGGCGCGGGCAATCACCGGCCACTCGGTCTCGTCCACTCCGAGCGAGGCCCCGGACTGGGCCATCACCTGCGCCGGCGGGGCCGCGTCTGGGTCCAACTCGGCACCCAGGCGGGCCGCGTGGAGCTCGTTGAGGTGCGCGGTCAACCGTTCGGCGACCCGCCGTGAGTTCACGAAGCACAACGTGGTGCGGTGGCTGTCGATCAGGTCGAGCAGCCGCTGTTCGAGGAAGGGCCAGATCGACCGGTTCGGTTCGTTGGTGCCATCGGCATCGGTCGGCAGGCTCAGGTCGGTCATGTCCTCGACCGGCACCTCCACGCTGAGCTGCCAGTTCTTGTCGGGGGTCGGTTCCAGGACGTCGATGGGGCGATCACCGGCCAGGAACCGCGCCACCACCGAGGCGGGGTTCACGGTGGCGGACAGTCCAATGCGCTGGAACGGCGCCGGGGTCATCGCCTCGAGGCGTTCCAGCGAGAGTTGCAGGTGGACCCCCCGTTTGGTGCCGGCCAGGGCATGGATCTCGTCAATGATCACCGTGTGCAGTTCGCTGAACATGGTGTGGGCCTGGCTCGACAGCAACAGGAACAGCGATTCCGGGGTGGTGATCAGGACATCGGGCGGGTGTGCCACCAGCTGGCGCCGTTGGGTGCTGGTGGAGTCACCGGAGCGGATGGCGACGGTGATGTCGGGAGCGGCCAGGCCGAGCCGTTCGGCTGCCAGTGAGATCCCCCGCAGCGGGGCGGTGAGGTTGCGGGCGACGTCACTGGCCAGCGCCTTCATCGGCGAGATGTAGAGCACCTGCACCTTGCGTTCCCGACGTGCGCGGTCGACCTGCTCGGCAGGACGTGCCGCCAACCGGTCCAGGCTGGCCAGGAAGGCCGCCAGCGTCTTGCCCGAGCCGGTCGGTGCGACCAGCAGGGTGTTCCGGCCGGCGAGCACCGATGACCAGGCGGCGACCTGGGCCGGGGTGGGTGCCTCGAAGGCATCGCGGAACCACGACTGGGTGGGTGCGCCGAATCGACTCAGCACGTCAGGGCCCGCCGTCGTGAAATTCATGTCTGCCATGGTGGCACCCGGCTGCGACAAACGCCGCACTTCGTGACCAGCCGATGACCGCTGCTCGGTGCCCTGCGCGCTAGTCTTGACCGGTGCGAGAAGCAGAACTGTGGCAGCGCCTGGAGCGTCACCTGGGGGATGGCTATGTCCGCACCTGGGCCGAGCAGCACAGTCTGGTCGAACTGGACGGACGCACCGTCGTCGAGTCGCTCGAGGCCGGCCTGCCCAGCAAGAGGATCTGGCGGGCCGTGTGGCGAGCGCTGGAACTCCCCGCTCGCGAACGCTGAGAATTGCGACACGCCGAGCCAGAACTTTTGAATCGAACACCCGTTCGGTAGTGTGGTGTCCACAGAAGAAATGTGACGAGGCTTCGTTGTCCACAGTCAGACCCCTGGTCACACGATTTGTCGCAGGACCCACCTAGGGTCGTCATCACCGGACCACGAACCCGCCGTCACGCGACGGCCGCTTGAAAGGAACTGCTCATGGCAGTTGCAGACCGCCAGAAGGCCCTTGAGGCCGCGCTCTCGCAGATCGAGAAGGCCCACGGCAAGGGCTCAGTGATGCGTCTCGGTGACGAGACCCGGCTGCCCATCGCCTTCATCCCGACCGGCTCGGTCGCCCTCGACGTTGCCCTGGGCATCGGTGGGCTGCCCCGCGGCCGTGTGGTGGAGATCTACGGCCCCGAGTCCAGCGGCAAGACCACGGTGGCGCTGCACGCGATCGCCCAGGCCCAGGCCCAGGGTGGAATCTGCGCGTTCATCGACGCCGAGCATGCCCTTGACCCCGACTACGCGCAGAAGCTGGGTGTCGACACCGACTCGCTGCTGGTCAGCCAGCCCGACACCGGCGAGCAGGCTCTCGAGATCGCCGACACCCTGGTGCGCTCGGGGGCGCTGACCCTGATCGTCATCGACTCCGTGGCGGCATTGACGCCGCGGGCCGAGATCGAGGGCGAGATGGGTGACAACCACGTCGGCCTGCATGCTCGACTGATGAGCCAGGCGTTGCGCAAGATGACCGGCGGACTCAGCCAGGCCGGCACCACGGCGATCTTCATCAACCAGTTGCGCGAGAAGATCGGCGTCATGTTCGGCTCGCCCGAGACCACCACCGGTGGCCGGGCGCTGAAGTTCTACTCCTCGGTCCGCCTCGACGTGCGTCGCATCGAGACGCTCAAGGATGGCACCGAATCGGTGGGCAACCGCACCCGCGTCAAGGTGGTCAAGAACAAGGTGGCCCCGCCGTTCAAGCAGGCCGAGTTCGACATCATCTACGGCCTGGGCATCAGCCGTGAGGGCTCGCTGATTGACATGGGCGTCGACGCCGCCATCATTCGCAAGGCCGGCGCCTGGTTCACCTACGAGGGTGAACAGCTGGGCCAGGGCAAGGAGAACGCCCGCAACTTCCTGAAGAACAATCCCGCGATCGCCGATGAGATCGAGACGCGCATCCGCAAGGCGTTGGGGTTGGACGGCGGCCAGGACGTGCCCGAGGGCGTCGACCCGGTGACCGGTGAGGTCGACTTCTGAGCTCCCCGGACCAGGACGGCCCGGGGTTGACCCCGGCCGAACAGCTGGAGGTGGCCCGCGAGATCATCCTGCGCCGGTTGTCGTTGCGAGCGCACAGCCGCTCAGAGCTCGAACAGGCGCTGGCGGCCAAGGGGGTGGCCACCGAGGTGGCCACCACCCTGCTGGACCGGTTCAGCGAGCTGGACCTGGTCGACGACCAGGCTTTTGCCGAGCAGTGGGTCAGCTCGCGGCACCGGACCAGGGGGCTCTCGCGGCGCGCCCTCAGTGAGGAGTTGCGGCGCAAGGGCGTGGCCAGTGAGGTGATCCTGGAGGCAACCTCCGCGGTCGGACGCGACGACGAGGTGGCCGCTGCCACCGACCTGGCCCGCAAGAAGCTGCGGACGATGGGGTCGGTCACCGACCCGGTGGTGATCCGGCGTCGACTGGCGGGTGCATTGGCGCGCCGCGGCTACGGTCCGGAGGTCGTCTACTCGGTGGTTGCCAGGGTGCTCAGCGGCGCCGCCGCGGAGTCGGAACCCGACTCGTTCTGAGGGGCGGGCGGTGGGGGCGCCTGGTTGGCTCGGACCGCACACTGTCAGGACTAGTGTGGGGAGGCACCCACCGGGGTGTTCGGGCAGGCCGTCCGGCAGTTGCGTCGGCCACCCGCGAGGGCAGCGAGGTGCACCGTGGTCTGGGTAGAGGTCGTCATCATCATTCTGCTCGTCGCCTGCCTGCTCTCCCTGCTGGTGCTGCTGCGACGGGTGAGCCTCGGCAAGACCGCCGCCAGCCAGGAACACCGGGCGGGCCTGGCCGACCTTGCCTCCGAGCGGGACGCCGTGGCCGGCCGAGCGGCCCATATTGACCAGCGCGCTGCCGACCTCGAGGCCCGCCAGGTGGAGCTCGAGGCGCTGCACCAGGAACTGCTGGCCCGTCACGACGAACTGGAGGTTCGCCGCGAGGAACTGGGTGCGGCGGCTGCCCTGGTCAAGAGCGACCGTGAGGACCTTGACGGGCTGGCCCGACGCGAACGGGACTCACAGATTGAGATCCACGAGCAGCTGACCCGGCGCGAGGAGCTCATGACACGTCGTGAGCAGCGTCTCGAACAGGGTGAACAGGACCACGCGTCCCGGGAACAGTCCCTGGGGGAGGCGGAGAGGGCGGTGGCGCAGGCGCAGCGTGAGACCGCTGAGGAACAGTCGCGAGCCCGGACCGAACTCGAGCGGGTGGCCGCCCTGACCGCGGACCAGGCCCGCGCCGAGGTGTTGCAGCGGGCCGAACACGATGCCCGGCTGGACAGTGCGCGGGTGGTCCGTGACATTGAGCGCGACACCGCTCGCGAGGCCGACAGCATTGCCCGCCGCATCATCACCACCTCGATCCAGCGTCTGGCGGCCGACCAGACCGCTGACGCGGTCGTGACCGCCGTGCACCTGCCGAGCGAGGAGATGAAGGGTCGCATCATTGGCCGGGAGGGGCGCAACATCCGCACCTTCGAGCAGGTCACCGGCGTCAACGTGCTCATTGACGACACGCCCGAGACGGTGCTGCTGTCCAGCTTCGACCCGGTGCGGCGCGAGGTGGCCCGGGTCACCCTGGAGGCGCTCGTGGCCGACGGACGCATCCAGCCCGGACGCATCGAGGAGATGCATGCGCGCAGCCTGGACACGGTGAACGAACGCTGCCACCGTGCCGCCGAGGATGCCCTGGCCGAGGTGGGCATCACCGACCTCGACGCCGACCTGGTGCCCATCCTGGGGTCGCTGAAGTACCGCACCTCCTACGGGCAGAACGTGCTTGCCCACATGGTCGAGTCGGCGCACCTGGCCGGGATGATGGCCCATGAACTCGGCCTCGATGCGACCACCAGCAAGCGCGCCGCCTTCCTGCACGACATCGGCAAGGCGCTGACCCACGAGGTCGAGGGCCCGCACGCCGAGATTGGTGCCGACCTGTGCCGTCGCCACGGTGAGCACGACGACGTCGTCCACGCCATCGCGGCCCACCACAACGAGATCGAGCCGCGCACCGTCGAGGCCCTGCTGGTGCAGGCCGCCGACGCCATCTCCGGGTCGCGCCCCGGTGCCCGCCGCGAGTCCCTGGAGGCCCACATGCATCGCATGCAGCGCCTCGAGGACATTGCCATGGAGCAGCCGGGTGTCGATCGCGCCTTCGCCATGCAGGCGGGCCGGGAACTGCGCATCATGGTGCTGCCCGAAGAGGTCGACGACCTGGGCGCGCAGGCCATTGCCAGGGGAGTGGCTCGCACGATCGAGGAGGAGTTGACCTACCCCGGCCAGATCCGGGTCACGGTCGTCCGCGAGTCACGGGCGACCCAGACAGCACACTGACGCCCCGCGGGGAGCGCAGGGCTCAGGCCTCCGGTCGGATGTTGGTGTTGGCCGTGCCGGGCACCGGCACGGTGCCGACGCCCACCGACTTGCCCGCGCGACGTACCCGCATCCGGCGCTCCACCCAGGAGGCGAACAGGGTCAGGGCGTAGTTCAGGATGATGTAGACGGTAGCGGCGAACAACAGCGCCACCATCACCCCGCCACTGGGGAACAGGTTCTGCACCGAGCGCAGCAGGTCCGGGTAGGTGATGATGTAGCCCAGCGCGGTGTCCTTCAGCACGACCACCAACTGGCTCAGCAGCGAGGGCAGCATGGCGGTGATGGCCTGGGGCAGCAGCACCGAGTTCAGTGTCTGGCCGCGGGTCAGGCCAATGGCGGCACCGGCCTCGCGCTGCCCCGTGGGCAGGGAGTGCACGCCGCTGCGCACGAGTTCGGCGATGACCGAGCCGTTGTAGAACATCAGGCCCACCACGACCCCGGCGAAGGCCATCTGGTCTGGCGCCACGATGCCGGGGTTGTACAGCAGGAAGTAGTAGCCGAGCAGCATCATCATCAGCACCGGTACGGCCCGGAAGAACTCCACCACGATGGCAGCCGGGATCGAGACCGCCTTCAGGTGGCTCAGCCGCATGATGCCGAAGATCAACCCGAAGATGCCTGACAGCAGCACCGCCAGGGCCGCGGCCTTCAGGGTCGACCAGAGGCCGGGCAGGATGAACTCGGTCCATGAGAGGGGCTCGAGGAAGACCTGCCAGTAGTCCCAGTGCAGGATCTGCTTGCGCAGCAGGTACAGCGCCACGCCACCCAGGACGAGGCACAGCAGGATGCCCACCACACCGATGATGCGGCTGAGGACCCGCCCGCGGGGTCCGGGGGCGTCAAAGATGACCGACACGTTGGACGCGCTCATCGAGCCACCGCCAGCTTCTTCGACAGATGCGTGAACAGGATGCCGACGGGCAGGGTCAGGATGACGAACCCGAGGGCAATGATGAAGAAGCTGAGGAACAGCTCGTCGGGGCGGAACTCGATCATCTGCTTCATGGCACTGGAGGCCTCGATGGCCGCGATGGTGGCCACCACGGTGGTGTTCTTGGTCAGCGCGATCAGGGTGTTGCCCAGCGGGGCGATGGCGCCGCGCAGGGCCTGCGGCAGGATCACCTCGCTGACCGTGCCCCGGAAGGACAGGCCAATGGCCCGGGCCGCCTCCGCCTGTCCCAGGGGGACGGTGTTGATGCCCGAGCGCAGCGCCTCGGCCACGAAGCTGGCGTGGTAGATGGCCAACCCGATGCCGCCCCACATGAAGTTCTGCCATGCCTGCCCGGCGCCGTCGGGCAACAGGTACCAGTTCATCGACAACATCAGGCCGAAGACGCAGAAGAAGATGACGATGGTCAGCGGGGTGTTGCGAACCAGGTTGACGTAGGCAGTGCCGAACAGTCGCAGCGCCGGGACGGGACTGACCCGCAGCACCGCGACCACCACGCCGATGACGAAGGCGCCCACGGCCCCGAACAGGGTCAGCAGGATCGTGAACCCGAACGCCTTGAGAACGTCGAACTCCCTGATCAGCTCCCATGCGGTGCTAAAGATGTCCATTGACCAACTGCTCCTGTGTCCCGGTCGAGGGTGGTGTCCTGGTGGCTGGGGCCGGGGCGCGGACGGCGTGCGTCACGCGCCCCGGCACCGGCGTGGGTCAGCTGCAGGTGTCGAGGGTCGGCTTCGCGGGGATCTTGTAGCCTGAGTCGCCCACGGTCTTCTCCAGGGCAGCCTGCCAGGCGCCGTCGTCGAACATCTTCTGGACGGCGGTGTTCACCTTGGTGCAGAGCTCGGTGTCGCCCTTCTTGAGGCCGATGCCGTAGCGCTCCTCACTGAACGGCGCGCCCACCACCTTGAGCTTGCCCTTGTAGGCGTCCTGGGCGGCGTAGCCGGCGAGGATCACGTCGTCGGTGGTCACCGCGTCGATGGATCCGTTGGCCAGGGCCTCCACGCACTTGGAGTAGGTGTCGAACTCCTGCAGTTGGACGCCGGGCACCTTCTCCTTGACCTTTACCGCCGAGGTGGAGCCGGTGACCGAGCACAGCTTCTTGCCGGCGAGAGCGTCAATACCGGTGATGTCGGACTTCTCGGCGACGAGCAGGTCCTGCCCGGCGACGAAGTAGGGGCCGGCGAAGCTGACCTTCTCCTTGCGGGCGTCGGTGATCGAGTAGGTGGCGAAGATCAACTTGACCTGCCCACCCATGATCAGGTTCTCGCGCTGCGCCGAGGGGGACTCCTTGAACTCGATCTTGTCCTCGGCGTAACCGAGCTCCTTGGCGACGTACTTGGCGACCTCGACGTCAAAGCCCTCGTAGCCGTCGCCGACCTTGAGGCCGAGGCCGGGCTGGTCGAACTTGATGCCGATGACGATCTTCTCGTCCGCAGTGCCGGCGCCGTCGTCGCCACATGCGGTCAGGGACAGGGCCAGCGCGGCGGCTGATGCCACCGCCGCGAGCTTCTTGATGAACTTCATGGTTGTGCCTCTCTGGCGTGTTTCCGGGTGGCGTTGGGGCCCGTCCGGGGGTCGGATCTCAGGGTGGGGCAGTTTCGCTCAGTGCAGGATCTTGGACAAAAAGTCCTGGGCTCGGGTGGTCTGGGGATTGGTGAAGAACGATTCGGGGTCGGCCTCCTCGACGATGGCACCGTCGGACATGAAGATGACACGGTCGGCAGCCTTGCGGGCGAACCCCATCTCGTGGGTGACCACGATCATGGTCATGCCCTGTTTGGCCAGGTCGACCATCACGTCGAGGACCTCGTTGACCATCTCGGGGTCGAGCGCCGAGGTGGGCTCGTCGAACAGCATCACCTTGGGGTCCATGGCCAGGGCGCGGGCGATCGCCACGCGCTGCTGCTGCCCGCCGGACAATTGGGCCGGGTACTTGTGGGCCTGGTTGTCGACGCCCACGCGCTTGAGCAGCTTCATGCCGAGTTCGTCGGCCTGCGCGTTCTTCATCCCGCGGACCTTCGTCGGCCCCAGGGTGACGTTCTGCAGGATCGTCTTGTGGGCGAACAGGTTGAAGGACTGGAACACCATGCCGACCTTGGCCCGCAGGGCCGCCAGCGCCTTGCCCTCCTCGGGCAGCTTCTGGCCGTCGATGGTGATCACCCCGGACTCGATGGTCTCGAGACGATTGATCGTGCGGCACAGCGTCGACTTGCCCGACCCGGAGGGGCCGAGCACGACGACGACCTCACCCTTGGTGACGCCCAGGTTGATGTCCTTGAGCACGTGGTTGTCGCCGAAGTACTTGTTCACCCCGCTGAGCACCACCAGGTCCTGGGTGCCAGACCTCGACGTGACCGCCGCGGCGTCGGCCGCGGTCCCGTCCTGCGCGGACGGCTCGCCGGCCCCGGTCGGGGGCTGGCGCGAATCCTCCAGCGGAGGCTGGTCTGCTGGCACGGCGCTGCTCACGTTCATGCGTGCAGACTAGGGCCAACGGGGGGTCCGCGGCTGGACGTCGCGTTCAGTGTTGTCAGAATGTTGTCTGGGTATGCCGCGCCGTCACTCGACCTCGAGCCCGGCAATTCGAGTTCGACGTGGCCGCACACCTAGAATCGGCTCATCATGAGCGACCTGCTGACCAGTCTCCCTGCCCCCGCCGTGGGCGCCCCGCGCAGCTACCAGGTGATCACCTATGGCTGCCAGATGAACGTCCACGACTCCGAACGCATCTCGGGTCTGCTCGAGGGTGCCGGGTATGTGCGCAGCGAGCAGGACGACGCGGACCTGGTCGTGTTCAACACCTGCGCGGTGCGGGAGAACGCCGACAACCGCCTGTACGGCAACCTCGGTCACATGGCGGCCGTCAAGGCCATCAGGCCCGGCATGCAGATCGCCGTCGGTGGGTGCATGGCGCAGAAGGATCGCGACACGATCGTGAAGAAGGCGCCCTGGGTCGACGTGGTGTTCGGCACCCACAACGTGGGGGCGCTGCCGGTGCTGTTGGAGCGTGCCCGCGTCGAGGAGCAGTCCCAGGTCGAGATCGTCGAGGCGCTGCAGACCTTCCCCAGCAACCTGCCCACCCGCCGCGAGTCGGCCTACGCCGCCTGGGTCTCGATCAGTGTCGGCTGCAACAACACCTGCACCTTCTGTATCGTGCCGGCGCTGCGGGGCAAGGAGACCGATCGTCGCCCCGGCGACATTCTGCGCGAGATCGAGACCCTGGTCGGCGAGGGCGTCCAGGAGATCACCCTGCTGGGGCAGAACGTGAACTCCTACGGAGTGGAGTTCGGTGACCGGGGCGCCTTCGCGAAACTGCTGCGTTCCTGCGGTCAGGTCGAAGACCTCGAGCGTGTCCGCTTCACCTCGCCGCACCCGGCCGCGTTCACCGATGACGTCATCGAGGCCATGGCCGAGACCAGCAATGTCATGCCGCAGTTGCACATGCCGCTGCAGTCCGGTTCGGACAGGATCCTCAAGGCCATGCGGCGCTCCTACCGTTCCGAGAAGTACCTGGGCATCCTGGACAGGGTGCGCGCAGCGATGCCCGAGGCAGCGATCAGCACCGACATCATCGTCGGCTTCCCGGGCGAGACCGAGGCGGATTTCGAGGAGACACTGCGCGTGGTCGAGCAGGCACGCTTCGCCACAGCCTTCACCTTCCAGTACTCCATTCGCCCCGGGACACCGGCCGCGACGATGCCCGACCAGGTGGACAAGGCCGTGGTGACCGAGCGCTACAACCGGCTGATCGCCCTGGTCAACGAGATCACCCACCAGGAGAACGAAGTGCAGGTCGGCCGCACCGTGGAGGTGATGTTCGCCGACGGGGAGGGCCGCAAGGACGCCGAGACCCGGCGCATGTCCGGGCGGGCCCCCGACAACCGGCTGGTCCACGTCTCCGTGGGCGACCACCTGCCGCGCCCCGGCGACATGGCCACCGTCGAGGTCACCCGCGCCGCCCCGCACCACCTGACCGCCGACGCCGGCATCCTTTCCCTGCGTCGCACCCGCGGCGGTGACGCCTGGCAGGCGCGCCACGAGGCGCCGGCAGCCGCCGCCGGGGTCAACCTCGGTATGCCGCGCCTGCGGGCGAACCAGGCCTGAGCCGGGGGCGGCTCTCAGAGGTTGCCGGTCTTGTCCTGGACGGCGGCCTGCCCCTGGTCGATGCGCCCCTCGAATCTGCCGCCGGTCTTGTCGTCGACGAAGTCCCCGGCTCCCTCGACTCCCGCGTCGATGCGATCCTCGTGGGTGTTCAGGGCATCCTTGGCCTTGGCCACCATGGCAGGGTCATTGCTGTCGTCGCCGTCGAAGGCGTTCTTGATCGAGTCGATGAGACCCATGGTCAGTCCTTTCGGTTGGGTGGTCCAGCGATTCCAGTGTGCGGTCGCGTCCGGCCACCTGTCAGTCGGTCGCACGAATTGCTCATGGCGCCCGGTGTGCCGCACCTGTGATTGGAACGCTGGCGGCGGCACCGGCACAATGGCACGGGTGAGCCTGCCGATCGTGCACCTGGTGGGCCCGACGGCCAGCGGCAAGTCGGGCCTGGCCGTGGACCTCGCGCTGGCCCTGGGCCGGCGTGGCGTCGGTGCCGAGGTCGTCAACGCTGACTCCATGCTCGTCTACCGCGGGATGGACATTGGCACCGCGAAACCGACCACCGACGAGCGTCGCGGCGTGCCCCACCACCTCATCGACATCATGGACGTCACGGAGTCGGCGTCGGTGGCCGAGTTCCAGGCACTGGCACGTGCCGCACTGGACGAGGTGCGCCACCGGGGTCGCGTCCCGTTCCTGGTCGGCGGCTCCGCGCTCTACAGCAGGGCGATCACCGACGTCTTCGAGTTTCCCGGAACCGATGCGCAGGTGCGCGCCAGGTGGGAGTCGGCCCTGGCCGACCAGGGGCCGCAGGCGCTGCACGCCGAACTGACGGCGAGGGCGCCGCTCGCCGCCGCCGAGATCCTGCCCGGCAACGGCCGCCGGATCGTCCGGGCACTGGAACTGCTCGACCTCGACCAGGAACTGCGCCCCGCCCTGCCCCGATGGACCTATGCCCTCACCAATGTGCACACCCTCGGGCTGGAGGTGGACCGGACGGTGATGGACCAGCGCATCAACGCCCGCGTCGACCAGATGTGGCGCGACGGTCTGGTGGCGGAGGTGCGAGGGCTCGTCGATGCCGGACTGCTTCAGGGCCGCACCGCCGCGCGCGCAATCGGCTACCGACAGGTCCTGCAGTACCTTGCCGGTGAGCTGACCGAGGACGAGGCGAAGCTGGCGGTGGCCGCAGCCACCCGACGCTTCGCCCGCAAACAGCTCGGCTGGTACCGCCGCGACCACAGGATCACCTGGCACCCGGCGGGTGCGGTCGACGTCGAGGCCATCGCCGACGACATCCTGGGCTGGGCTGAGGACCCGCATCCCGGCCCACCCCAATCCGAGCGAGTCCTTGCCGAGTGAGAGGGGGAGTGCCATGGTGAATCCCATGCGCACCATCAACTTCGTGAAGGGACACGGCACCCTCAATGACTTTGTTGTCATTGTCGACCGACACAACACCAACCCCTTGACCGAGGACGAAGTGCGCCTGCTGTGCGACCGTCGTGCCGGGGTCGGCGCCGACGGGGTGCTGCGGGCGGTGAAGGCCCAGCACATCCCGGAATGGGACGGCGACCCTGACTTGTGGTTCATGGACTACCGCAACGCCGACGGGTCGACCGCCGAGATGTGCGGCAACGGCACCCGGGTCTTCGGCAGACACCTGGCCGACAATGACCTGGTCTCGGGGCGGGAGGTGGACATCGCCACCCGCGCCGGCCTGAGGCGACTGACCTTCCACTCCGACGGCTCCATCTCCACCGCCATGGGCACCGTCGGCATCGACGACTCGGCAGTCGTGGTGCACCTCGGTGACCACTCCTGGCCGGCGACCCGGGTGGACGTGGGCAACCCGCACGCAGTGGTGCTGTTGGGTGACGAGGAGGACCTCAACGGTCTCGACCTGACCGGGGCACCGTCGTGGACGCCGACCGATGCCTTCCCGCACGGGGTCAACGTGGAGTTCGTCCAGCGACTGGACGACCGCCGCCTCGGCATGCGCGTCTTCGAACGCGGCAGCGGTGAGACCAAGTCCTGCGGCACCGGGGTGGTCGCCAGCGTCGCCACCTATGCGCGTCATTCCGGACACGGCGACGGCAAGTACCGGGTCGACGTCGCCGGTGGGGTGCTGGGCGTCGAGCTCGCGGGCGACCAGGCGCTGCTGCGCGGTCCCGCCGTGATCGTCGCCAGCGGGAAGACTTCGCTGGCCGACTGATCCGCCTCGCCCGGGGCCTCTACGCCCTGCGGTTAATCGCTGGCGGGATGAGGGTGGGGGTGGCAGGCTTGTTCAACGATGACTTCTGCCGATATCCGTGAAGACGACACTTTCGACGACGACGCCCTCGCGTTCGACGAGGGCGACCTCGACGACGACGCCGACCTGGTTGACCCGTGGGCCGAGCCCGACCCCGAGGACCTTGACGACTCGGACGACGGGGACCAGTTGGAACTGGCCGAGCGCCGCTCGCTGCGCCGTGTGGTCGGCATGTCCACCCAGCTCGATGACATCTCCGAGGTCGAGTACCGCGATCTCAAGCTCGAACGGGTCGTGCTGGTCAGCGTCTGGGCCTCCGGCAGCCAGGCCGACGCCGAGAACGCGATGACCGAGCTCAAGCTGCTCGCCGAGACCGCCGGATCCCAGGTGCTCGACGGTCTGGTGCAGCGACGTCAGCGCCCGGACCCCGCGACCTTCATCGGACGTGGCAAGGTGGACGAGCTGCGCGAGGTGGTGCAGTCGACCGGTGCCGACACCGTCATCTGCGACGGGGAACTCGAGGCGGCCCAACTGCGCAACCTCGAGGATCGGGTCAAGGTGAAGGTCGTCGACCGCACCGCGCTGATCCTCGACATCTTCGCCCAGCATGCCAAGAGTGTGGAGGGCAAGACCCAGGTCGAGCTCGCCCAGCTCAACTACCTCAAGCAACGACTGCGCGGCTGGGGTGGGAACCTCAGCCGCCAGGCGGGTGGCCAGGCCGGTGGTGGTGTCGGCATTGGTGGCCGCGGTCCCGGTGAGACGCGCATCGAGACTGACCGTCGACGGATCAGCCACCGCGTCTCGATCCTGCGCAACCGGCTCAAGGAGATGGAGTCGACCCGCGCGACCAAACGTGCCGACCGCATTCGCAACCGGGTGCCGTCGGTGGCGATCGTCGGCTACACCAACGCCGGCAAGTCGTCCCTGCTGAACCGGCTCACCCACGCCGGTGTCCTCGTGGAGGATGCCTTGTTCGCGACCCTGGACCCGACCACGCGGCGCACCGAGACCAAGGACGGACGGGTCTTCACCCTGACCGACACCGTCGGGTTCATCCGCCACCTGCCCCACGACCTGGTCGAAGCCTTCGCCTCCACCCTGGAGGAGTCGGTGCAGGCCGACCTGCTGCTGCACGTGGTCGACGGCTCCGACCCTGACCCCGTTGGTCAGATCAATGCGGTGCGCAAGGTCCTCAGCGACATCGGCGCCGCTGACCGTCCCGAACAGCTGGTCATCAACAAGGTCGACGCTGCCGAGTCGTCGCAACTGACCGTGCTGCGCTCGCTGTACCCCGACGCCATCTTCGTCTCGGCGCGCACCGGCCACGGCATCGACCAGTTGCGAGCCCTGACCGAACAGCGATTGCCGCTGCCGGAGGTCGAGTTGCGGGCGCTGGTGCCCTACAGCCGTGGCGACCTGATCGACAAGGTCCACCGCCTGGGCACGCTGCAGTCGGCGGAGCACACCGGTGAGGGCACCATGCTGGTGGCCCACGTGCACCCGGAACTGGCCAGCGAGTTCGTCGACTACCGCACCGACTGAGGGCCCCGCGCCAACCCACTCGCCTGTGGATAACTCACGGTCCGGGAACCGACACGACTACAGTGGCGGGGTGTCCCATGACCATGACGCCGTACTGGCGGCCGCCGTTGAAGCCCTCGGCGGCCAGCCGCGCCCCGGCCAGCAGAAGATGGCCGACGCCGTCGCAGCCACCCTGGAGACCGGGACCCACAGCCTGATCCAGGCGGGCACCGGCACCGGCAAGTCGTTGGGTTACCTGACCCCCGCGCTGACCCACCTGGCCAATGGTGGTGACCGCATCGTCATCGCCACCGCCACGCTCGCCCTGCAGGCCCAGTTGGCCTACAAGGACATCCCCGCGGCCCTCGATTCCGTGGAAAAGGTCACTGGCACCCGCCCCACCGCGGCCATCCTGAAGGGCCGCACCAACTACGCCTGCCTCTACAAGGTGCGCGACGGCCCCGCCGACGACCAGCAGGCACTGCTGGGCGGGGCCGAACTGGCCGCCGCCACCCGCAACTCCGACCGCACCTCGGCGGTGGGTGCCGAGGTGCTGATGCTGCGTGAGTGGGTCGAGGAGCAGGCCAAGGCCAAGCAACTCGGTGACCGTGACGACGCCCCCGCGCACACCCCGGCGGCCTGGCAGCAGGTGTCGATCCCCGTACGGGAGTGCCTGGGCACCCAACGCTGCCCCTACGGCGCCGAGTGCCTGGTCGAGGCGTCCCGTGAGCGGGCGCGCAACGCCGACCTGGTGGTCACCAACCATGCACTGCTGGCCATCAACGCCATGCACGGCGGCACCGTGCTGCCCGAACACCACGCCGTCATCGTCGACGAAGCCCACGACCTGGTCTCGCGGGTCACCGGCGCTGCCAGCGCCGAGCTCAGCCCTCCGCTGATCGAGCGAGTCGCGCGGCGGGCGCTGCCCTGGCTCAGCGACGATGTCGGGGTCGACCTGCTGGAGTCAGCCGACGCCCTGGAACGAGGGCTTGGTGACAGCCCCCTGGTCCGCATCACCGAGGACGGCCCGGCGGTGCAGGCGTTCGCCGTGGTCCGCGACGCTGCCCGGCGTGCCCTCAGCGAGATGTCGTCCAAGGGTGGGGGACAGCAGCCCGCTGCCACGGTCCGCGGCGACGACGCCGAGAAGTCGCAGGCGTCGGCCGCGGTCAAGGAGATCTTCGACGTCGCCGAGCGGATGGCGGCACTGGGCACCCACGACGTCGTCTGGGTGTCCGAACGTGAGCGTTCGGGGCGCTGGGCCCATGTCGCCCCACTGTCGGTCGCCGGGCTGATGCGGGACAAGGTGTTCGGGACCACCCCCACCGTGTTGACCTCGGCCACCATGACCGTCGGCGGTGAGTTCGAGAACATCGCCGCCAGTGTGGGGTTGAGCCGCAAGGAACGCGTCGGCGACCCGAGTGTCGAGGTGGAGGGCGACGAGGGCCAGTGGGCCTGGGCCGGCATCGACGTCGGGTCGCCCTTCGACTACCGCAAGCAGGGCATCCTGTACGTGGCGGCCGGGCTGCCGAATCCCAGCCGCGACGGCATGGCCCCCGAACTACTCACCGAGATTGCCGAACTGGTGTGGGCCGCCGGCGGACGCACGCTGGGGCTGTTCGCCTCACAACGCAATGCCGTCGAGGCCGCCAACCATGTCCGGGAACAGTTGCCTCAACTGCGGATCCTGTGCCAGGGAGACGCACAACTCTCCGAGCTGACCAGCCAGTTCGTTGCCGACGCCGAAACCAGCCTGTTCGGGACGCTGTCGCTGTGGCAGGGCATCGACGTGCCGGGGGACACCTGCGAACTGGTGATCATGGACAAGATCCCGTTCCCGCGGCCCGATGACCCGCTGATGCAGGCGCGCCAGCAGGCGGTGGCCCAGGCCGGTGGCAATGGCTTCATGTCGGTGGCAGCCGCGCATGCGGGACTGCTGCTCGCCCAGGGCAGTGGCCGGCTCATCAGGCGGTCCACCGACCGTGGCGTGGTGGCCGTCCTCGACCCCCGCCTGGTCACGGCCCGCTACGGCGGGTTCCTGCGGTCGTCCCTGCCCGAGTACTGGATGACCACAGACCGCGAGATCGCCGTGCAGGCCCTGAAACGGCTGCAGGAATCTCGCGGTTGAGATGGCCTCGGCTCAGCTGAGCTTGCGGACGACGGCCACGACCTTGCCCATGACCGACGCGTAGGTGCCGTCGATGGGGCTGTAGTCGGGG
Organism: Tessaracoccus sp. SD287; assembly: GCF_017355265.1. GTDB lineage: Bacteria > Actinomycetota > Actinomycetes > Propionibacteriales > Propionibacteriaceae > Aestuariimicrobium. The sequence goes on along the minus strand of NZ_JADIJQ010000001.1, from coordinate 142,927 downwards.
TTGTGCGGCATCAGCCACACCTTGCCGTCCTTGCGCTGGAAGGTCTTGACGGTCGCCTCGTCGTCGAGCAGGGCAGCAACAATGTCCCCATTGACGGCCGTGTCCTGCTGACGCACCACCACCCAGTCGCCATGACAGATGGCGGCCTCGATCATCGAGTCGCCCTGCACCTCGAGCATGAAGTGGACCCCGTCGCCGACGAGTTGCTTCGGCATCGCAAAGACGTCCTCGACGCGCTCCTCGGCCAGGATGGGGCCGCCGGCGGCGATCCGACCCACCATCGGCACGGGCACACCGCTGGGGTTGGCATCGTTCACGCCGGTGGGGTCGACATCGTCCGCACCCGACGCCCCCACCACCTCACGCAGCGTCGTGCCGTCGGCCGGCTTGAGCAGCAGTGAGGGCGGCAGGTGCACCTCGAGTGCCCGCGGACGGTGCGGGTCACGACGCAGGAAGCCCTTCGACTCCAGCGCCTTCAGCTGGTGGGACACGCTGGACGGGCTCGCCAGACCGACGGCCTCACCCATCTCGCGGATGCTCGGTGGGTAGCCCTGGGCCGCGACCGCGTCACGGATGACCTCGAGGATGCGACGCTGCCGTGCGGTCAGCCCGTCCTGGTCGGCCGGGCCGTCGGGCAGGGGAGTCACGGTACCGAGTTCGGCGGCCACAGCGGCGTTGCTGGGTCGCCCGGGACCGCGCGGGGCGGTCTTCTGTGCGCGCCGGGGAGTCTGCGCCCGGCGCGGAGTCTGGGACGTCTCGTCTTGAGCCATGCGACTAGGATAACGCCCCCACTGACACAATTCAAACACCTGTTCGACGTGCTGTGAGCGTGTCGGCACCGGTGTGAGGGGTGCTCGTCGCGGGGTGGGTGCAGCTTTTGTCGGAGGGGGCCGATGTACTGCGGTGAGTGGCGCGATGAACGACATGCGCCACGCTATCGAACGAACGTTTGATTTGACGCCCGACCCGGGCTAGAGTCGGACTCGAACAGGCGTTCGAACCCGTCGCGCAGGATGTGCGGACGGTCAACGATCAGGAGAACGAGATGAGTGCAGCTACCTTCACCCGCGAGGCAGTCGTCGGTCCTGCCCCCCGTGTCCGCCACCCCCGGACCTCTCCGCAGACCCGCCGCCTGGCAACCGGCGCACGGGCATGCAGCCTGCCCGGCGTCGGTGTGTCGCCCGGACTTTCCGACCGCAGCCTGCTGGCCGTCATGGTGGCCGTGGTCCTGGTGTTCCTGTTCGGTCTGGTCGTCCTGGTCCAGGGCTTCTGGGTCGCCAGTCAGGCACCCGCGCCCACCGGCGCCCAGGCCGGCATCGTCACCCTCGGCTGAGGTGCCACTGAACGCAGGCGGGCGCCAGCCATTCGGCTGGGGCCCGCGTCGTTCAGATCACACGGTCACTGCTGGACGTTGATCGGTCCGGACTGCGACACGTCCAGGACGTAGGTCTTCATGATCTTGTCAGCGATGGTCTGACGCTTGTTGTCCCACAGCGGGAAGAGCCAGCCGACCAGGCAGATGAGCGAGTCAATGTAGTGGGCCAGGTAGCGGACGAAGCTCTTGCCAAGCCCGATCGGCCGACCGTCCTCGCCGACGAGCTGGGTCTTGGCCACCTTGCGGCCCCACGACTGGCCCGTCTTCTGGCTGACGAAAGCCAGGGCGAGGTACAGCAGCAGGGAGCCAATGAGGCTGGGCAGATTGTTGGTCTGGCTGACCGAGACCCCACCAGAGGTGTTCACCTCGGCCGGGAAGATGATGTTCAGGAGCAGGCTGATGATGAAGCCGGGCAGGACGAAGTCCAGCAGACCGCCCAGCGCCCGCTTGCCCCAGCTGGCGAGCGGCATGCCGAGGGGGCCGATCTTTGCGCCGGGGGCCATGGGCTGGCCCGAGTAGCCGGGGGCGCCATATCCCGGAGCACCGTAACCCGGAGTTCCGTAACCAGGAGTGCCGTAGCCGGGCGCGCCTGCACCCGGAGCGCCGTAGGCGGCACCCTGCGCCTGGTCCCAGCCGCCGGCCTGCTGTCCCTGGCTCTGGTCCCAGCCCTGGTTGGCGGAGAGCTGGCCCTGCTGGTCCCAGCCACCGGGCTGCTGTCCCTGGCTCTGGTCCCAGCCCTGGTTGGCGGATGGCTGGCCCTGCTGGTCCCAGCCACCGGGCTGCTGTCCCTGGCTCTGGTCCCAGCCCTGGTTGGCGGAGGGCTGGCCCTGCTGGTCCCAGCCACCGCCCTGCTGTCCCTGGCTCTGGTCCCAGCCCTGGTTGGCGGAGGGCTGGCCCTGCTGGTCCCAGCCCTGGTTGGCGGAGGGCTGGCCCTGCTGGTCCCAACCACCGGCCTGCTGTCCCTGGTCCCAGTTCTGCTCGGCAGGCGGCTGGGTCGGATCGGCCGGCGCCTGTCCCTGGTCCCAGTTCTGCTCAGGCTGGTGCTGCCAGCCGCCCTGGTTGTTGTCGCCCTGAGGGGCGTTCGGGTCGTTCCAATTGTTGCTCATCTGGTTCTCCATGATTCCCGGCGCGGCCGGATGGGCTGGTGACAGTCTGGCCGGATTGGCCGTGCTTCAATCTAGACCACCGCACGGGTCAGTGGGGAGCGTCTGGGCCGGGGAATCACGTGGCTGTCACACTGGAGCAGTGAGTACAACGGGGCACACGGCCACTGCCGCTTTCTCGCCGGAAATGGCGCTCGCGCGTGTCGCTGGCGTCGGTGCCGTCGGCGCCGTCATCACCGCGGTGTATGTGGCCACGGGCAAAGGCATCACCTGCCCGTCACTGCGCCTCGGCTTCCTGTGCCCCTTCTGTGGCGGTACGCGGATGGCGGCGGCCGTCGTGCGGGGCGACCTGGGGCAGGCCTTCGGCTGGAACCCGTTCCTCTTCGTGGGCGGGGTGGTGCTGGGGCTGGTGTCCCTGGTCTGGCTCGTCGAGTTGCTGGGAGGTCCCCGGGTGCGTCCCCCGAGCCGGTTCGGCCCCATCACCCAGACTCGTGTCTACTGGGTCCTCGGCGTGCTGGCGCTGCTGTTCACACTGGCGAGGAACCTGCTCTGAACAGGGTGTGGGGCCTGACGGGTCGGCGCCCCAGAACTTTCCCGCCAGGCGGCGCGTCGTGAGCTTGATGTCGGGGTCGGCGAGGCCTATAGTCTCTACATCTAGTAGTTACATCGCTGTGGTTCATCCACAGCTTGTGGTTTGAAGTCCACAACTTCTCCACAGCTTCTGCACACGTTACCCACAGACCACACCGCCCCATGACCCGCCGATGGGAGTTGTCATGCATTGTCCCTTCTGCCGCCACGGCGACTCCCGCGTGCTGGATTCGCGGTCCGCCGACGAGGGCGCCAGCATCCGCCGGCGCCGCCAGTGCCCCGAGTGCGGGCGACGCTTCACCACCATTGAGCAGATGCAGTTGGTGGTGGTGAAGAAGAGTGGGGTGATCGAACCATTCAATCGCGACAAGGTGGTCTCGGGCGTCCGCAAGGCCTGCAAGGGACGACCCGTGACCGAGGCCGACCTCGCCAAACTTGGCCAGCGCGTCGAAGAGGCGCTGCGGGCCAGCGGCTTGGCCGAGGTTCCCACCGACGAGGTCGGCGTGGCCATCCTCGGCCCGCTCAGCGAACTCGACCCAGTGGCCTACCTGCGATTCGCCTCCGTCTACAAGCACTACCAGTGCGTGGACGACTTCATCGCCGAAATCGGCCGCATGCAGGCTTCAGAGCCTGCGGCCACGCACTGAACACCGCACCAGCACCGCCCAGGGCGTCCGCTTTTGTCGGTGCCCACATGCATGATCGACACAGCCCCACCGATACACAGGAGACCTTGATGACCGAGACCACTCGGACGGCGCGCCGCAACTCCACCCGCAAGCGGGCAGGACTGACCATCGAGCGCGTGTTCACCACCGACGGTGTGCACCCCTATGACGAGATGACCTGGGAGAAGCGCGACATCGTCCAGACCAACTGGAAGACCGGTGTCACCGTCTTCGAGCAGCGCGGCGTCGAGTTCCCCGACTTCTGGAGCATCAACGCGTCCACCATCGTCACCACCAAGTACTTCCGTGGCGCGCTGGGCACTGACGCCCGCGAGTCAAGCCTCAAGGACCTGATCGATCGGGTCGTCAAGACCTACACCCGCGCCGGAATCGACAACGGCTACTTCGCCACCGACCAGGACGCGCTGGTCTTCGAGCACGAGCTCACCTGGATGCTGGCCCACCAGTACTTCAGCTTCAACTCCCCGGTCTGGTTCAACGTGGGGACGCAGTCGCCGCAGCAGGTCAGCGCCTGCTTCATCCTCTCGGTCGACGACTCGATGGACTCGATCCTCAACTGGTACAAGGAAGAGGGGTTCATCTTCAAGGGCGGTTCCGGTGCCGGTCTCAACCTGTCGCGGATCCGTTCGTCGAAGGAACTGCTGAGCTCCGGCGGCACCGCCTCGGGCCCGGTCTCCTTCATGCGTGGCGCCGACGCCTCGGCCGGCACCATCAAGTCCGGTGGCGCCACCCGCCGTGCGGCCAAGATGGTCGTCCTGGACGTCGACCACCCCGACATCGTCGAGTTCGTCGAGACCAAGGCCCGCGAGGAGGACAAGATCCGCGCCCTGCGCGACGCCGGCTTCGACATGGACCTCGGCGGCAAGGACATCACCTCGGTGCAGTACCAGAACGCCAACAACTCGGTGCGCGTCACCGACGAGTTCATGCGTGCCGTCGAGCAGGACACCACCTTCGGGCTGACCTCACGCGCCGACGGCTCGGTCATCGAAGAGGTCCGCGCCACCGAGCTGTTCGGCAAGATTGCCAAGGCTGCCTGGGAGTGCGCCGACCCGGGCATCCAGTACGACGGGGTCATCAACGACTGGCACACCAACCCCGAGACTGGACGCATCACCGCGTCCAACCCCTGCTCGGAGTACATGAGCCTGGACAACTCCTCGTGCAACCTGGCCAGCCTCAACCTGCTGAAGTTCCTCAACGATGACGACACCTTTGACATCGAGAACTTCGTCAAGGCCACCGAACTGATCATCACCGCGATGGACATCTCGATCTGCTTCGCCGACTTCCCGACCGAGGCCATCACCCAGACCACCCGCGACTACCGCCAGCTGGGCATCGGCTACGCCAACCTGGGCGCGCTGCTGATGGCACTGGGCAAGGGTTACGACTCCGAGGGTGGCCGGGTGCTCGCCGCCGCCATCACCTCGCTGATGACCGGTGCCGCCTACCGCCGTTCGGCCGAACTGGCCGGTGTCGTCGGCACCTACGCCGGCTACGCCCGCAACGCGGAGGCCCACAAGCGGGTCATGCGCAAGCACCGCGACGCCAACTACGACGTGGTCACCCACAACGAGGTCGACGGCGACGTGCTGCGCGCCGCCCAGCAGGAGTGGGCCGCAGTCGTCGAACTGGGCGAGAGCAACGGCTTCCGCAATGCCCAGGCCTCGCTGCTGGCCCCGACCGGAACCATCGGCTTCATGATGGACTGCGACACCACCGGCATCGAGCCCGACTTCTCGCTGGTCAAGTTCAAGAAGCTCGTCGGCGGCGGTTCGATGCAGATCGTCAACCAGACCATTCCCCGCGCCCTGAAGAACCTGGGCTACGCCACCGAGACCGCCGAGGCCATCGTCAGCTTCATCGCCGAGCACGGCCACGTGGTCGACGCCCCCGGCCTGAAGCCCGAGCACTACGAGGTCTTCGACACCGCCATGGGGGTGCGGTTCATCGCTCCCATGGGCCACGTGCGGATGATGGCTGCTGTCCAGCCGTTCCTGTCCGGTGCCATCTCCAAGACCGTCAACCTGCCCGAATCGGCCACCGTCGAAGAGATCGCCGACGTCTACCTGCAGGGCTGGAAGCTGGGCCTCAAGGCGCTGGCCGTCTACCGCGACAACTGCAAGGTGGGACAGCCGCTGTCCGACGGACGCAAGAAGGCCGAGCCGGCTGCCGTCGCCCCCGTGGCGGTGGCCCCGGAGGTGCGGGTGGAGTACCGGCCGCGTCGCCGCCGCCTGCCCAAGTCGCGTGACTCGCGCACCACCTCGTTCTCGGTGGGCGGGGCCGAGGGCTACCTGACCTCGTCGCGCTACGAGGACGGCGACCTGGGCGAGATCTTCCTGAAGCTCGGCAAGCAGGGCTCGACCCTGGCCGGGGTCATGGACGCCTTCTCGCTGGCGATCTCGGTGGCGCTGCAGTACGGCGTCCCGCTGGAGACCTACGTCCAGAAGTTCACGAACATGAAGTTCGAGCCGGCCGGCATGACCGATGATGCCGACATCCGCATCGCCCAGTCGCTGATCGACTACGTCTTCCGTCGCCTGGCGCTGGACTACCTGAGCTTCGACGAGCGCTCCGAACTGGGCATCTACACCGCCGCGGAGCGGGCCCACTACGTGGAGACCGGCCGTTACCCCTCCGAGGAGGACCAGGCCCAGATCCCTGAGGCCCAGTCGCTGCAGAACGACGATGTCGACAACCGTCGCTTTGACGAGCCCGGCGCCAACCAGCCCTCGCTGGTGGAGTTCACCCCTGCGGTGAGCACCCCGGCAGCCGTCAGCGCCCCCGCCGCTGCTCCGGTGGCCAAGGCGCCGGCGAACGCCGGTCAGACCACGGCCGAGCTGATGGAGGCCATGACCGGCCTGTCGGTGGATGCCCCGCTGTGCATGACCTGCGGCACCAAGATGCGTCCGTCCGGTTCGTGCTACGCCTGCGAGGGCTGCGGCTCGACCAGCGGCTGCAGCTGATCTACCGAGAACGGTCCCGCCACCCTGCAGGGTGGCGGGACCGTTGTCGTTGTCGGCCCGACGAGGGACTCAGAGCCGGGGCGCGACCAGGTCGAGGTAGCGCTGCTTCATCAGGGTCACCGTCTGGTCAGGGTCGGCGGCCCAGATGTCGGCATTGAAGATCTCGACCTCCACGTCACCGGCGTAGCCCGACGCCGACACCATCGCCGTGACGGCGGCGAAGTCGATGTGGCCATCGCCCATCATCCCGCGTGACAGCAGCGCGTCGGCGGCCAGCGGCAGCATCCAGTCGCAGACCTGGTAGGACGCGATCCGTCCCGCCGCCCCGGCCCGGGCCACCTGCTCGGCCAGGGCAGGGTCCCACCACACGTGGTAGGTGTCGACCATCACGCCGACGGTCTCGGCGGGGTAGTCCTCAGCCAGGTCCAGGGCCTGCGCCAGGGTGGACAGCACCCCGCGGTCGGCAGCAAAGATTGGATGCATGGGTTCCAGGGCGAACCGGACACCCCGCTCGGCGGCATAGGGCACCAGCGCGTCCAACGCCCGCGCCATCTGCGTCCGGGCACCGACCAGGTCGGTGGAGCCCGGCGGCAGCCCGCCCACCACCAGGCACAGGCAGTCCGCGGCCAGGGCGGCCGCCTCGTCGACGGCGCGACGGTTCTCGGCCAGGGCCTGGTCGAAGGCCGCACCGGTGGCGGTGAACCAGCCACCCCGGCACAGCGACGAGACCCGCAGACCCGACCCGCTCAGCATCCGGGCAGCCGTCTGCAGGCCGACCTCGGCCAGGGGTTCGCGCCACACCCCGATCGACTCGATGCCGTGACGCCGGCACAGGTCGATCGCCGCAGCCAGCCCGAGGTGGTTGACGGTCTTCTGGTTCAGCGACAACCGCTGCTCGGCGGGCCGGACGGACGCGCTCACTGGTCAACCCCCGCCACGGTGAGCAGCGCCCCGAGACGACGTTCGGCCAGGTCCACGTCGTGGATGATCCCGGCGGCGTCGGCCAGCCGGGCCGTCTCGGCGAGGTCGACGATGCTGCGTCCGGCGTGCTGGCCGTTGACCATCTGGAATCCGCGCTGGTGACCGGTCAGCCAGGCCACGAAGGCGATGCCGGTCTTGTAGTGGAACGTCGGAGCCGCGAAGACCTGCCTGCTGAGCGGCACCGTCGCACCCATCACCTGGTCGTAACGCTGCAGGTCACCGGCGTCCAGGGCAGCCAAGGCGGCAGCAGCAGGTCCGGCGATGGCTGCGAAGGCCCCCAGCAGCGCGTCGGAGTGGAGCTGCCCGTCGCCCCTGATCAGCTCGGCGTAGTTGAAGTCGTCGCCGGTGTAGAGGCGCACCCCCGCGGGCAGGCGGCGGCGCAAGGAGACCTCGTGGTCGGCGTCCAGCAGCGAAACCTTCACCCCGTCGACCCGGTCGGCGTGGGCCGTCACCAGGTCGACAAAGGTCTCGGTGGCAACGTCCAGGTCGGACGAACCCCAGTAGCCGGCCAGGGCCGGGTCGAACATGGTGCCCAGCCAGTGCAGGATCACCGGCCGGTCGCTGGCCGCCAGCACACGGGCGTAGACGCGCACATAGTCCTCGGGGCCGGAGGCCACCGCCGCCAGGTGCCGCGAGGCCATGACGATGGGCTGGGCGCCGGCCTGCAGGGTGACCTCGAGTTGGGTCAGGTAGCCGTCGACGACCTGGCCGAGACTGGCCCCCGGCGGCAGGTGGTCGGTGCCCACCCCGGTGGCGATCCGGTGGCCGCCGGCCACCGCCTCGGCCGACGAACGGCGGATCAACTGCTGGCACGCATCCCAGTCCAGGCCCATCCCACGCTGGGCGGTGTCCATCGCCTCGGCCACGCCGAACCCGTGGGACCACAGGTGGTGGCGAAAGGCCAGCGTCGCGTCCCAGTCGATGTCCGCCGGGCGGCCGGGCACATTGTCGGCCTCGACCCGGGGGATGGCGTGCGCAGCGGCGAAGGCGACCCGTGAACTGAAACCCTCAGCGGGGGGCAGCCAGGCCGGTGCGCCAGTGAAGCTGAACCGGTGCCGAGACCCGTCGCGGCCAGGCAGCAGCAGGCTCACAGCGACAGCTCCGGCAGGTCCACGCGCCGTCCAGTGGCCGACGACTCGAGTCCTGCCTCGGCCAGTCGGACGCCGCGGGCACCGGCCAGCAGGTCGTAGGGGTGGGGGCCGTCGGCCAGCACGTGCACCAGGAACTGCTCCCACTGGGCCTTGAACCCATTGTCAAAGGTGTCGTTGTCGGGAACCTGCTGCCACTGTTCCCGGAAGGGGATCGACTCGACCAGGTCGGGGTTCCAGACCGGCTTGGGGGTGCCGGCCCGGTGCTGGATCCGGCAGTGGTGCAGCCCGGCGACCGCGCTGCCGTGGGTGCCGTCGACGTGGAACTCGACCAGTTCGTCGCGGTTCACGCGGGTCACCCACGACGAGTTCAGGGTGACCATGACCCCGCCGGCCAACTCGAAGATCGCGTAGGCGGCGTCATCGGCGGTGGCGGGGTAGCTGGCGCCGCGCTCGTCGACCCGCGTGGGGATGTGGGTGACGGCGCGGGCATAGACAGACTGCACCCTGCCGAACAACTGCTCCAGGACGTAGTTCCAGTGGGCGAACATGTCCATCACGATGCCGCCGCCGTCCTCGGCCCGGTAGTTCCAACTGGGGCGCTGCGCGTCCTGCCAGTCACCCTCGAAGACCCAGTAACCGAACTCGCCGCGCACGCTCAGCACCTGCCCGAAGAAGCCCCCGCGCACCAACCGCTCCAACTTCCGCAGGCCCGGCAGGTACAACTTGTCGTGCACCACGCCATTCTTCAGCCCGGCAGCGGTGGCGAGGCGGGCGAGTTCCAGGGCGACCTCGGAGTTCTCGGCGGTCGGCTTCTCGGTGTAGATGTGCTTGCCGGCGGCGATGGCCTGGCGCAGCGCCTGCTCACGCACACTGGTCAGCTGGGCATCGAAGTAGATCTGGTGGTGCGGGTCGGCCAGGGCGGCGTCGAGGTCTGTCGTGTAGTTGTCCAGCCCATGACGGGCGGCGATCTCGGCGAGCTTGGCCTCGTTGCGTCCGACCAGGATCGGGTCGACCTGCACCCTGCGGCCGTCCGGCAGTTCCACCCCGCCCTGGTCGCGAATGGCCAGGATGGAGCGGACCAGGTGCTGGCGGTACCCCATTCGTCCGGTGACGCCGTTCATGATGATGCCGATGGACTCCACGTGATCTCCTCTGACCGTGCGGGAAAGCGTATTCCCAGCGTAGCAAGGACAGGCCCGTGACACACAACCCGGGTTGCGCGGCGCTCACCGTGGGGGAGTGCTCTGCCGCAGCACGACCTGCCCACCGAACGGCTCGCTCGGCAGTTCGCCGCCCAGCAGTCCGTCAATGGCGGCCATCCCCGCCTCCCGTAGCGGCAGCCGCACCGTGGTCAGCCCCGGCCTCAGGTCGGCCAGGATCGGCAGGTCGTTGAACCCGGCCATGCCCACTTCCGGACCGACGCTGATGCCGGCCTCGTGCAGGGCCGTCATGGCACCCAGCGCCATCATGTCGGTCACCGCGAACACGCACACCGGTGCTGTTCCGGGGCGCACCAGCGGCAGGGCCCGGGTCATGGCGTCATAGCCGCCGTCCCGGCTGAACTCGCCGCTCACCGCCTCGAGCCCGACCCCGGCCCCAGCCAGCACGTCGGCGAATCCGCGCGCCCGCTCCAACGAGGTGGCGTGGTGGTCGGGCCCGGTGAGGACGACGAACCGCTGGTAGCCCAGCCCGAGCAGCGACTCGGCCAGGGCGGCGGCGCCCTGCTCGTTGGCGAACCCCACGCACGGCAGGTCCCCCAGTTGTTGTCCCACCACGACCACCGGCAGCTCACCCACCGCGCGCAACAGCTGCTCGGGGTCCTCGCCGGCCGGACGCGACCCGGCGATCATGAGCCCGCGGACGCGCTGGGCGCGGAAGGAACGCACCTGCTGCAGTTCCCGGTCCAGGTCGGCGTGGTGCACCGCGACGCTCAGCATCATCGAATGCTGCGCCGCCGCCTGGGTCGCACCTGCGGAGAGTTGGGTGAAGTAGGGGTCGGCGATGTCGGGGGCCAGCATGCCGATCGACATGGTGTGGCCCCGCGCCATCGCCTGCGCCGGTCCGTGGGGGGAGTAGGACAGTTCGTCGGCGGCGGCATGGACCCGGGCGGCCATCGTGGCCCCGACGGTGCGGGAACTGCCGTTCAGCACGCGCGAGGCGGTCGCCAGCGAGACGCCTGCGCGGCGGGCGACATCGGTCAGGGTCGCGGCTGCCGCGACGGGTGGGTGCTCGTGGTCCATGGTTGCTCAGGCTAGTGCGAAGGGCTCAACGCGCCAGCGGCCCGGTGCCGACAGCTGTGCGAGCCAGACCTGGTTCGGTGTCGGCCTCGACATCGGACCACACGCCCTGGCCACGCCTGCCCTGACGCACCCGCCAGACGATGAAGACCACCAGTGCCGTCACCGCCACCACGGCCAAGCCGATGGCCAGCACGGGGGAGAAGGAGTACAGGGCGGCCACCGCAGCAAAGCCGACGAAGCCGATCGTCGAGTAGAGCAGGGCCCACAGGATGCAGCCCAGCACCACGGCGGGCAGGTAACGGCGCATCGACATCCGCCCGACGCCCGCCGCCAGGTTGACCAGGGTCTGCACCCCGACGAGCAGGAAGCAGAACGTCACCGCCAGGGCCCCCCAGCGCTCCAACCATGCCCTGGCCTTGAGGTACCCCGGCGCGTCCAGCAAGGCGGCGTAGCGGGAACGGGAGGTGCCCGCTGACATGCCGCGCCCCAACCAGTAGGTGCCGTTGGCCCGCAGCATGACGATGACGAACAGGCCCGCGGCCACCACGAACCAGGGCGCATTCCAGCTGAACGGATTCACAATCTTCCTTGTCCGGGCCCAGTGGGCGAGACCATCGCGGGTGTCCATGCAGGTCCACCGTGACGCCCGTGCCCTCCCCCCATCCTATGCTGTCCCGGTGACAGGGGTACTCAGCGGGTTCGCCACCATCTGGGTCGTCATCGCCGCCGGCTGGCTGAGCGCACACCTGCGGATCCTGACCCTGACCGCCCAGGACGTCCTGGCCAAGGTCGCCTTCTTTGTCGCCTCCCCGGCGCTGCTGTTCCTGATGGTCGCCGACGCCGACGTCAGACGGGTTTTCTCCGGCAACCTGCTGGTGACGGTGCTCGCCACCCTGCTGGCCTGCGGGCTCTACGCCCTGGTCGCCCGCCTGTGGCTGCGCCCCAGCCGGTCCGACCTGGTGATCGGCGCCATGACCGCCTCCTACGTCAACGCCGCCAACCTCGGCATCCCCATCGCCGTCTTCGTCCTGGGTGACGTCACCTGGCTGGCCCCGCTGCTGCTCTTCCAGGTCGCCGTCGTCCAGCCCGCAGCACTGACCCTGCTCGACCTGGACAAGGCCAGGGACGAGGGGCGTCGGCCGTCGGTGGGCAGCAACCTGAGCCTGCCGCTGCGCAACCCGATGACCATCGGCACCCTGGCCGGGCTCGCGGTGAACCTGCTGGGCTGGAGCGTTCCGGCCTGGCTGGCCAGCCCCGTCGGACTGCTCGCCGACATGTCGGTGCCGGCCATGCTGGTCGCCTTCGGCATCTCGCTCCGGCTGGGCCCGCTGCCCGGGCGCGGGGCGGATGGACGTGCGATGACGCTGGCCGCGGTCATCAAGCTGGTGGTGCATCCGCTGATCGCCTGGGCGCTGGCCGGCGTCCTCGGCCTGGACGCCACGACCACCCTGGCCGTGGTCGTCATCGCCGGATTGCCCACGGCCCAGAACGTCTTCGTCTGGGCCGCCCGCTACCAGAAGGGCCTGGGTCTGGCCCGCGACGTCGTCTTCGTCACCACCATCGGTTCCATCATCACCATCGCCCTGATCGCGGCCGTGGTCGGTCGCTGAGAACCACCGCACTGTGGCAGCAGCCCAGCGACCTGCCGGTGGGGTTGTTAGGTTGAACATGACGAAAGGGGACCCGTGGACAGCTCTGAGTTCGACATCGACCGCAGCATCGCCACCGCCTGGCAGAGCTTTGCCGATCGGCTCGCCGAGGTCGTCTCGGTCATCGACGACGGCGGCTCGCTGACGATCGGCACCATGTCCGCCAGCGACGACCCGGCACCCTTCATGCGGTTCACGCATCTGGAGGGCGAACCCGACCTCATCCAGGTCGAGGCCGCCAGCAATGCCAGTCTGGGGGACGGCTTCCAGTTGACCAGCGCACAGCTCGCCGAGATGGAGCAGGCCGGCTGGGACCCGCCCAGCGCCACCGGTCCCCACCCCAGCGCCAACTTCTCCAAGATCGTCCCCCAGGAACGCAGCGACGTGATCGCCGTGCTGGCCACCAGCACCCTGTGGACGGTGTACGGCGTCCAGCACCCCGTCTTCCTGGCGCCAGACCAGTTGGCCGAGATCCTGCGACCGGAGGCGCCGGACGCCCACCCGGTGCCGGTGAGCACCGCGTTCGACGCCGAGGACCTGACCGCCGTGATGCCGCGGAACAGGACCCATCTGGACGACCTGGTCACCCGGGAGCTGACCGAGCTGTTCGGGCACCCGCCGCTGCGTGACGCCGATGGCGACATCACCATCCGGGTCGGGTCCTCGCTGGTCTTCGTGCGCACCACCAGCGCCGCCGACGAGGTGGTGCTGTTCTCGGTGATGGTCCACGACGTCGAAGGACGCTCCCGGGCAGTGGAGGTCCTCAACGACCTGAACGTCGAGGCCAAGTACGGACGGTTCGCCCTGATCCGCGACCGGGTCTTCGTCACCATGTCGCTGCTGGCCCACCCCTTCGTCCCGGCCCACCTGCTGCAGGGACTGCGGATCATCAGCAGGATGGCCGATGAGATGGACGACCTGCTGGCGGCCAAGCTGCGCGGACGGACCACTTTCGAGGACAAAGGTTGACTTCGGCGACCGCCCACATCGCCACGGCCGGACGCCTAGCGTGGACCCATGCCCCCACAAGCGAGGATGACGGACGACGAGCGCACCAGTATCGATGCCTGGTGGCGTGCCAACAACTACCTGACGGTGGCCCAGATCTACCTGATGGGCAACTGCCTGCTGGCTGAGCCGCTGCAGGCTGACCACATCAAGCCCCGCCTGCTGGGCCACTGGGGCACCAGCCCCGGCCTGAGCTTCATCTACGCCCACATGTCACGGCTCATCAACCACACCGGCCAGGACACCATCTACATCACCGGGCCTGGCCACGGTGGGCCGGCGCTGGTGGCGGCGTCCTACCTGGAGGGCACCTACACCGAGACCTTCCCCGCCGTCACCCAGGATGCCGCGGGGGTCGAGAAGCTCTGCCGCCAGTTCTCGGCACCCGGTGGCATCCCCAGCCACGTGTCGGTGACCACCCCGGGCTCCATCCATGAGGGTGGCGAACTGGGATACTCCCTGATCCACGCGTTCGGTGCCGTCTTCGACAACCCCGACCTGTTGGCGCTGACGGTGATCGGTGACGGCGAGGCCGAGACGGGCCCGCTGGAGGGTTCCTGGAAGGGCATCTCGTTCCTCAACCCTGCCCGGGACGGTGCGGTGCTGCCGATTCTGCACCTCAACGGCGGCAAGATCGCCGGCCCCACGGTGCTGGCGCGCAAACCTGCGGCCGAGACCCGCAGCCTGATCGAGGGCCACGGGTACCACGTCATCGAGGTGGGCGGGGACGACCTGCCCGGCATGCATGACCGTTTCGCCGAGGCCCTGGCCCAGGCCTACACCGAGATCACCCAGATCCAGGACGACGCCCGCAACGGTCGCGCCGGTGGCACGCGTCCGGTTTGGCCCATGATCATCCTGCGCACCCCCAAGGGCTGGACCGGACCGGACGTGGTCGACGGCGTGCAGGTCGAGGGCACGTGGCGGTCGCACCAGGTGCCGTTCTCGGGGGTCAAGGAGGACCCGGCGCACCTGCAACTGCTCGAGGACTGGCTGCGCAGCTATCGACCCGAGGAGTTGTTCGACGAGTCCGGCGCCCCCACCGAACTGGTCACCAGGATCAACCCGACCGGCACGCAGCGGATGTCGGGCAGCCCGCACGCCAATGGTGGTCTGCTCACCCAGGACCTCGTCCTGCCCGACTGGAGGTCGATGGCACCCGACGTCAGCCACCGGGCCGCCGAGAAGGCCGAGTCGACCCGCAAGCTCGGCGAGTTCATGCGCGAGCTGTACCGCAACAATCCGCACACCTTCCGACTGTTCTGCCCCGACGAGACGAACTCCAACCGCCTCGGCGCGGTCTTCGAGGTCTCCGATAGGGCCTGGATGGAGGCCCTCGACGAGACCGACGAGAAGATTGGTCCCGACGGCAGGGTGATGGAGGTGCTCAGCGAGCACAACTGCCACGGCTGGTTGGAGGGCTACCTGCTCACCGGTCGCCACGGCCTGTTCGCCAGTTACGAGGCGTTCGCCATGGTCAGCGCCTCCCAGACGATCCAGCACGCCAAGTGGCTGGAGGAGGCCGCCCACCTGGACTGGCGGGCCTCGGTGCCGAGCCTGAACATCCTGCTCACCTCCACCGCCTGGCGCAATGACCACAATGGCTTCAGCCACCAGGGGCCGGGGTTGATCCAGAACGTGCTGACCCAGCGCGGTGACGTCTCGCGCATCTACCTGCCCCCGGACGCCAACACCCTGCTGGTGGTCGCCGACAAGGTGTTCCGGTCCCGGGACAAGGTGAACCTGATCGTGCAGGACAAGCAACCCCAGCCCCAGTGGCTGTCGATGGACGAGGCCATTGACCACGTCGAACGCGGGGTCGGCATCTGGGACTGGGCCGGCAACGATGACGGCAGCGACGACCCGGACGTGATCCTGGCCTGCGCCGGCGACATCGTCACCATGGAGACGGTGGCGGCCGCCGAGATCCTGCGAGACCGACTGCCGCGCCTGCGCACCCGGGTGGTCAACGTCGTGGACCTGATGGCCCTGATGCGACCCAAGGACCACCCGCACGGGATGAGCGAGGGCTACTTCGACGAACTGTTCACCGACGACAAGGACGTGGTCTTCGCCTTCCACGGCTTCCCGGGCGCCATCCACCAACTGGTCCACGGCCGTCCCGACGCCGACCGCTTCCACGTCCGCGGTTTCATCGAACAGGGCACCACCACCACCCCCTTCGACATGGTCGTGCGGAACCGGGCCTCGCGCTACCACCTGGTCATGGACGCCATCAACAATGCCGGGCGCTCGGTGGTCGGCGGCCAGGAACTGAAGCAGTGGTGCCGAGCCCAGCTCGACGAGCACGAGGCCTACATCGTCGAACACCTGCAGGACATGCCGGCGGTCAGCGAATGGACGCTGGGCCACCAGCAGCAGGCCTCCGACCAGCCGGGGCGTGGGTGAGCCGGTGGCGGGGCCCGCGTCGCTACACTTGCCGAGCACCACTGGGAGGCAGGAAGGATCGGCAATGGCATCGGTTTCACCCGGACGGGAGGGGACAGACGCTCCACAGACCAGTGACACCGGGTCCTACACCGTGCTCGACGAGGACGAATGCCGCGCGCTGCTGCACGACGGCGTCATCGGACGAGTGGCCTTCACCGTTCCCGAACTGACCATCCACCCGGTCAACTACTCGTGGGTTGACGGTTTGGTCGTCTTCCGCACCGGGCCGACCACGGCCCTGGCCGGCCTCACCGGGCAGCGGGTGGCCTTCGAGGTCGACGACATCGACATCGAGACGGGTGTGGCCTGGAGTGTTCTGGTGCGTGGCCTCGTCGAAGAGGGCACGATGGCAGCAGCGGAAAAGATCACCCCGTGGGCATCGGGCACGCGTCCGCATGTCATGGTGATCAGACCGACGTCACTGACCGGACGGACAGTGTCGCGACCCGAGGAGAACCGATGACCCACAAGTCTGGTCGACCCACCACAGGACGTTTCGTTGCGGGCGTCGACGGTTCCCCCGACGGCCTGCGCGCCGTCGAGTACGCCACCCGCGCTGCGCTGCTGGTCAACGGCCATCTCCATCTGGTCCACGCCGTCGACGCCGCCGTGATGGCCGGCGCCTGGGGGGCGATCCAGGACATCGAAGCGATGGAACGCGCCGGCCAACAGACGATCGCTGCGGCCCGCGCCCGCGCCGTCGAACTGGGGCTCGCGGACAACCTCATCACCTCCGAGGTGTTGATCGGCAACCCGACGGCCGTCCTGGCCGAGGCCAGCGAGAATGCTGACCGGCTCGTGGTCGGACGCCGCCGGCTGGGCGGCCTGGAACGCATGTTCGTGGGTTCCACCTCGGCCTCCCTGGCGGCCGTCGCCCACTGCCCGCTGGTGGTCATCTCGGCGGCCGTCAACCCCGACGAGACGGGGGGCCGCAAGGTCGTCGCCGTGGGCGTCGACGGTGAGGGACACAGCGCCGAGACCCTGGCCGAGGCGCTGGTGGAGGCACGGGTCCGGGGCGCCAGGCTGATCGTGACCCACATCCAGCCCGCCGTCCCGGTGGGCATGTTCGGCGGTTACCAGTTGACCGCCGACGCCGAACGCGAACTGCTCACCGAGGCCAGGACAGCCATCACCGAACTCGTCGACCGGGTCGCCGGCAGCGAATCCCATGTCCCGGTCGAGGTGCTGGTCCAGGCCGGTGACCCCGTCGACCGGTTGGTCTCGCTCAGCCGCGAGGTCGACCTGCTGGTGCTCGGCATGCGTGCCCCCACCGTGCTGGGCTTCGCCCTGGGCGGGATGACCCGAGCCGTGCTGGCCCACGCCGAATCACCGCTGATGGTGGTGCGCTGAGCCAGACGTCCTGCCTCGGCTGCCGTGCCCCCCGCGTGGGCACGGCTAGGCTGGGCCGGTCATGAGCACTCCCCAGATCACCTTCGACGAGTCCCTGCCGATCACGGCCCGGGTCGACGACATTGCCGACCTGCTGACCAAGCACCAGGTCATCGTCGTCGCCGGCGAGACGGGTTCGGGCAAGACCACCCAGCTGCCGAAGGTCGCGCTGCAGTTGGGCCGCACCCGGATCGCCCACACCCAGCCGCGTCGCATCGCCGCCCGCACCGTCGCCGAACGCATCGCCGACGAACTCGGCGTCGCGATCGGTGACCAGGTCGGCTACCAGGTGCGGTTCACCCGCAAGGCCGGCAGAGACACCCAGCTGACGGTGATGACCGACGGGGTGCTGCTGGCCGCCATCACCCATGACCGCGACCTGCGCCGCTACGACACGATCATCATTGATGAGGCCCATGAGCGCAGCCTCAACATTGACTTCCTGCTCGGCTACCTCAAACAGCTGCTGCCGCGGCGCCCCGACCTGAAGCTGGTCATCACCTCGGCGACCATCGACACCGCGCGCTTCAGTGAGCACTTCGACAATGCCCCGATCGTGGAGGTCTCCGGGCGCACCTACCCGGTCGAGGTGCGCTACCAGCCGCTGGACCCCGACGAGCCCGACCAGAACACCGGCATCGTCAATGCCGTCGGTGACCTGCTGGCCGCCGGGCCCGGCGACATCCTGGTCTTCCTGTCCGGCGAACGTGAGATTCGCGACGCCGCCGAGGCGCTGGGCGAGCTCAAGCTGCCCGGCGTCGAGGTCGTCCCCATGTTCGCCCGGCTGTCCTCGGCCGAGCAGCAGAAGATCTTCCAGGCCCACACGACCCGGCGCATCGTCCTGGCCACCAACGTCGCGGAGACCTCGCTGACGGTGCCCGGCATCCGCTACGTGGTCGACGTCGGCACCGCCCGCATCTCCCGTTACTCGGCGCGCACCAAGGTGCAGAGGCTGCCCATCGAACCCGTCTCGCAGGCGTCGGCCAACCAGCGTGCCGGCCGCTGCGGTCGGGTGGCCCCCGGCATCTGCATCCGGCTGTACTCCGAGGAGGACTTCGCCGCCCGGCCCGAGTTCACCGAGCCCGAGATCCTGCGCACCAACCTGGCCTCGGTCATCCTGCAAATGGCCCAGGCGCGGCTGGGGGCCATCAGCAGCTTCCCGTTCGTCGAGGCCCCCGACGCCGCCCAGATCAATGACGGCGTCAAACTGCTCGAGGAACTGGGCGCGCTGAAGCCGGGCAACCGGAACAATCCGCGGCTCACCGACGTGGGCCACCAGCTGGCCAGGATCCCGGTCGACCCGAGGCTGGCCCGGATGCTGGTCGAGGGTCAACGCCGCGACGCGCTGCGTGAGGTCCAGGTCATCGTCGCCGCCCTGGCCATCCCCGACGTGCGCGAGCGACCGGCCGACAAGCGGGAACAGGCCGACGCCCTGCACGCACGGTTCCACACCGACGCCGCCCCCGACCAGCCCGGCCCGGCGGAACGCACCGGGGACGACACCGCCCCGCTGCGCCACACGGCCCACAGCAACACCCGCAAGCAGGACACCGCGCCCAAGCCCGCTGAGGGTGGTGACATCATGGCCCTGCTGCGGCTGTGGCATTACCTCGCCGACCGACGTGCCACCCTCAGCGGCAACGCCTTCCGTCGACTCTGCCGCGACGAGTTCATCAACTTCCTGCGGGTGCGCGAGTGGGAGGACCTGGCCGCGCAACTGCGCGACATCGGACGTGACCTGAAGTGGCGCCCGAACCGCACCCCGGCGCCGACCCAAGCGGTGCTGACGGCGGTCGCCTCCGGCCTGCTGTCCCACATCGGCCTGCTCGACGTCCGCGAACCGAAGGCACCCCCCGGCACCAAACCGGGCCGCCGTGGTCGCGGACCCCGGGAGTACATCGGTGCCCGCAACGCCCGCTTCGCCATCAACCCCGGCTCGGCGCTGGCAAAGGTCAACCCGCCCCTGGTGATGGCCGTCGAACTGGTCGAGACCAGCCGCCTGTGGGCCCGGATGGTGGCCGAGGTCGAACCGGAATGGATCGAGCAGGTGGGTGGTCATGCGCTCACGTCCAGCTACTCCGAACCCCACTGGTCGTCCAGTTCGGCCAGCGTCGTCGCCTATCAGAAGGTCAGCCTCTACGGGGTGCCCATCATCGCCGACCGGCGGGTGAACTACTCCCACGTCGACCCGGTCGCCGCCCGGCAGATCTTCCTGCGGTCCGCGCTGGTCGAGGGCGGCTGGCAGACCCGCCACGCCTTCTTCAGCCGCAATGCCGAGGTGCGCGCCGAGGCCGAACAGTTGGAGGAGCGCACCCGTCGCCGCGACCTGCTCGTCGACGACCAGACCATCTACGACTTCTACGACGCTCGGATCCCGGGCGAGGTCGTCAGCGGGGCCACCTTCGACACCTGGTGGCGGCGCATTGACCAGCCCCACCTGCTCGACCTGGCCATCGACGACCTGATCCGCGACGACACCGCCGGCCCCGATGCGACGGCCTTCCCCGACCGCTGGCAGGTGGGGGACCTGGAACTGCCGGTCAGCTACGTCTTCGACCCCGGCTCGGGCCACGACGGGGTCACCGTCACCATCCCACTGGCCCAGCTCAACCAGCTCACCGCCGAACCGTTCAGCTGGCAGGTGCCCGGGCTGCGCCAGGAGGTCGCCGCCGAGCTGATCCGCGGACTGCCCAAGGCGGTACGACGCAACTTCGTCCCGGCCCCCGACCATGCCCGGCGGGCGCTGCGCTGGTTGGACGAGTTCGGCGCCGACCAGTCCCGGCGGTTGGCCGACGAACTCGGCCGAGCACTGCGGGCCATCACGGGCCACATCGTCGAACCACACGAATGGAGCCCGTCGGCGCTGCCTCCACACCTGCAGGTCTCCTTCCAGGTCGTCGGGGAGGGGGCACCGGCGTCCGCCACCAAGGACTTCGCGGCGGTCCGCCAACTGCTGGCCGGCCAGGTGTCCCAGGTGCTCACCCGGGCGGCGAAGAAGCAGCGGGTCACCGGCGCGACGGACTGGTCCTTCGGCCCCGTGCCCACCGAACAGGACCTGTCCCGCGGTGGCACCTCCGCCATTGGCTACCCGGCCCTGGCCGATGAGGGCAACAGCGTCGGCGTGGTCGTCCTCGACAGTCCCCGGGCCCAGCAGGTCTCCCACGCGCGTGGCGTGCGCCGGCTGCTGGTGCTGACCAACCCGGACCCCACCAACTGGGTGGTCGCCCACCTGGGCAACGCCGAGAAGGTGGCGCTGGCCCACAGCCCGTACCCGAACGTGCCCGCCCTGCTCGCCGATGCCCGCCTGAAGGCGGTCGACTCGCTCGCCCGGGCCATGGACCCGGACCTCTCGGCCACCCGCTCGGCGGCGAGCTACCAGGCGCTGGCGGTGGAGGTCCGCCAGGGGCAGGCCGACCGGATGCGTCAGGTCGTCTCGACCGTGGCCCAGGTGCTGACCCACCGACTGTCCGTGCTGGAGGCACTCGCCGGCGTGCCTGCGGGGGAGCGGATCGCCCAGGACGTCACCCAGCAGCTCGACAACCTGCTGTTCCCGAACTTCATCTCGGCCACCCCCGACCCGTGGTTCGGGCACCTGCCACGCTACGTCCAGGCGATGGCGCTGCGCCTCACCGCCTGGCGGGGCAATCCCCGACGCGACGCCCAGAACCAGGACGTCATCGATGACCTGGAGGCCGACTACGCCGACCTGTGCGCCACCCTGCCGCCGGGGCCGCTGCCACCGGAGGTGGAGGAGGTCGCCTTCCTCATCGAGGAGCTCCGGGTGAGCCTGTTCGCCCAACAACTCAAGGCGTCGGTGCCGATCTCGGCCAAACGGGTACGCACGGCCATTGCCAAGCTCGGCTGAAGCCCGCGCGTCAACGTCGCCCGTGTCAGGGGGATGGCGCAGTAATGGCAGAGTGGGGTGGTGACCGAGACGACCTCGCTGCTGCGACTGCTCACGCTGGACCAACTCGACGAGACCAGGTTCCGCGACCCCCAACTCCACCTGGGCACCCAGTGGGAGTACCAGCGCACCTTCGGTGGCCAAGTCGTGGCCCAGGCGCTGATGGCGGCGTCGGGGACGCTGACACCGGAGCGGCGCTGCCACTCGATGCACGCCTACTTCCTGCGTCCGGGCAGCAACGCCCGGCCCATCGACTACCAGGTCGAGGTGACCAGGGACGGCAACACCTTTTCGCAGCGACGGGTGACCGCCTTCCAGCAGGACAAGCTGATGTTCGCCCTGACCGCCAGCTACCACGTCGAGGAGCCGGGTCTGCAGCACAGCGACCCGATGCCGCCGGACGTGGACGACCCGATGGACTGCCCCCCGGTGGCCGAGGTGCTGACCGAACGCTTCGGCAGCGCAGCCGCCCAGTGGATCGCCTGGCAGGGGCTGGACGTGCGCTACGTCGGGGACTCCTCGGACAGCACCCAGGCCAGCGCCCACTCGGCGCACCTGCGGGTCTGGGCCCGCACCCAGGAGACCCTGCCGGACGACCCGCGGCTGCACACCGCGCTTGCGGCCTACCTGAGCGACCTGACCATCCTCAGCGTTGCCGCGGTGCCGCACCAGGTGACCATCATGTCCCCGCAGGTGCAGGCAGCCTCCGTCGACCACGCCATGTGGTTCCACCGCGACCTGCGGGCCGACCAGTGGTTGCTGCACGACCAGATCTCGCCCTCGGCGTCGGGTGGTCTGGGCTTCTCGAACGGTCGACTGTTCCAGCGCGGCGAGCTGAAGGCCTCGGTCAGCCAGGAAGGGCTGATCCGGCTGACCCAGGGGTGACCCCCGGACCTGCGGACCAGCCCTTCCAGGGGTGGTGCGGACTCGCTCAGGCGGCGGTGGTCAACCGGAGCTGGGCCAGGGCGCTGCGCTCGATCTGGCGGACCCGCTCGGCGGTGATGCCCCACACGGCGCCAATGTCGGCAAGCTTGGCCTGGCGTCCGTCGACCAGACCGTAGCGGCGCCTGACCACGTCGGCCGAGCGCTCGTCGAGGTCGGACAGCATTCCGTCGATCACCCCGCCGGTCTGGGCGTCCAGGACCAGTTCGTCCGGGCCGGGGGTGACGTCCTTGGCGATCAGGTCGCCCAGGGAGGTGTCACCGTCCTCGTCAACGGGGGCGTCGAGGCTGATGTGCTCACGCGAGTAGCGGATCAACTCCACGACCCGGTCGGCCTCCAGTTCCAGCTCCTTGGCGATCTCCTCGACGCTCGGCTCACGGCCCAGCAGACGCTCCAGGTTGCGGCGTGCTGCCGAGACCTGGTTGACCTGCTCGGCGACATGGACGGGCAGTCGGACGATGCGTCCCTGCTGCGCAATGCCTCGGCTGATCGCCTGGCGGACCCACCACGTCGCGTAGGTCGAGAACTTGAAGCCCTTGGCGTAGTCGAACTTCTCGACGGCGCGGATCAGGCCCGTGTTGCCCTCCTGGACGAGGTCAAGCATGGGCATCGGCGAACGGTAGTACTTGCGGGCCACCGACACCACCAGTCGGAGGTTGGCGCGGATGAAGTGCTGCATCGCCTCGTCGCCGTCGGCAGCCAGCCATTCGAGTTCCTCGGTGCTGGCGCCCACCTCGGTGGTGGCGGCACCGTCCAGGATGCCACGGGCGTAGACACCGGCCTCGATGCGCTTGGCCAGTTCAACTTCTTGTTCGGCGGTCAACAGGGCGGTCTGGGCGATCGACTCCAGGTAGAGACCTACCGAGTCCTTGCCCTCAATGCCGTCGGTGGAGCGAACACGCTGCTTGGTTTCCATGAACTCCCTCTCGTGCGTCCTTCATAGTGGTCAACGCACGAGAGGGCAGCAAACGTTTCAGCACCTGCCGATTTGGCCCCCCAGTATGCCATCGGCAGAAAAACGATCAGACTGTGGTCGTAGTCGACCCCGAATCCTGCTCCCGGACGGCGCGGGTGACCCGGTCGATCAGCCAGGCCATCTCAAAGGCCTGCTCGCGCCACTTGTCGTAGCGTCCGGTGACCCCGGCGTGGCCGGCGACCATCTCGGTGCGCATCAGCACCGGACGCTCGGCGCTGAGGGTCGCCTCGGCGCGCAACCGGGCCACCCACTTCGCAGGCTCCACGTAGAACACCCGGGTGTCGTTGAGTCCGGTGGTGGCCAGGATGGCCGGGTAGGTCACCGGGGCGATGTTCTCGTAGGGCGTGTAGGCCTTCATGTAGTGGTAGACGTCCTCGTGGTGCAGCGGGTCGCCCCATTCCTCCCACTCGGTGACCGTCAACGGCAGGTCGGGATCGAGGATCGTCGTCAGGGCGTCCACGAAGGGCACCGCGGCGTGGATGGCGCAGAACAGGTCCGGGGCCAGGTTCGCGACCGCACCCATCAGCAGGCCGCCGGCGCTGCCGCCCATGGCAGCCAGACGATCCGGTTGGGTCCAGCCGTTGTCGACCAGCCAACGTCCGGCGTCGACGAAGTCGGTGAACGTGTTCATCTTCTGCAGGGTCTTGCCCTGGTCGTACCAGGCCCTGCCCAGTTCGCCACCGCCACGGATGTGGGCAATGACGTAGATGATGCCGTGGTCGAGCAGGCTCAGGCGCTGGGTGCTGAACCGGGCCGGGATCGAGATCTCGTAGGAGCCGTAGCCGTAGAGCACCACCGGGGAGGTGCCGTCCACGGGGGTGTCGGCGCGTCGCACCACGCTCAACGGAATGCGGGTGCCGTCGCCGGCAGTGGCCCAGACGCGTTCCTGCACGTAGTCCTCGGGGCGGAAAGGTCCGTGTTGCGGATGGTCGAGCACCGGGGTCTGCTTGAGCACCCGCTGGGAGCCGGGGTCATCGAAACGGACCTCGCGGACCTGCGGCGGGGTCACCAGCGAGGTGAACGACAGCCGGATGCGGTCGGTGCTGAAGTCGGACTCCGACTGGGCCGAGACCTCGTAGACGGGTTCGGCGAACCCCAGCGGCGCGGCGTCGCCGGGGGCATCGCTGCGACCCAACCAGACGGCCGGCAGCCCGTCCTGGCGTCCGGAGACGACGACGTGGCTGGCGTAGGCCTCCACGTCCCCGAAGCGGGTCCCGGCCGCGGGCTGCAGCACCGACTGCCAGGTCTCCGACGGTGCCAGCGGGGTGGTGTCGGCGGCGTCCCAGGGACCCACGGGGGCGGTGGCCACCTCGAAGTCGGCGAAGGCGGCGTTGTGCACGATCCACAACTGGTCGGCGGTGGCCTCCACGTCATAGTCGAGGCCCTCGCGCCGGGGGGCGACCACCCGCGGCGGCGCAGCCGGGTCGCTGGTCGGAACCAGGTGCACCTCGCCGGTCAGCTTGCTGCCCAGGTGGATGAGGATCCAGGCCCGGTCGCGGCTGACCGAGACCCACGTCCAGAAGCGCTCGTCGTCCTCCTGGAAGACCAGCTGGTCCTGGTCGGCTGCGGTGCCCAGGGTGTGGCGCCAGACCTGATGGGGACGCCAGGCCTCGTCCACGCGGGTGTAGAACAACACGTCGTCGGCGGCCCAGGTGACATTGCCCGCGACGCCGGTCTGGGTGGTGGTGGTGGTGCCGGTGGCAAGGTCACGGATGGAGACGTCATAGCGCTCGTCGCCGGCATTGTCGGTGGCCCACATCAGCAGGGCACCGTCGGGGGAGACCTCCATGGCACCCAGGGAGAAGAACTGGTGGCCCTCAGCCTCGAGGTTGCCGTCCAGGATCACCTGTTCCCCGTCGATCGGGGCCGCGGCCGCCAGGTCGGGCACCTCGTCGCGGCTGGTGGCCGGCACCCGGCACCAGATGGGGTAGTCCTTGCCCTCGACGGTGCGCGAGTAGTACCAGTAGGCCCGGCCAGTGCTGTGGGTCTCGTAGCTGGGCACGCTCAGGTCGGTTTCCAGGGTCCGCGACTTGTAGTCGTTGAACAGTTCGTCGCGCAGGCCGGCCAGGTGTTCGGTGAGGGCCTCGGCGTAGGCATTCTCGGCCTCGAGGTGGCTGATCACCTCGGGATTGGTCTTCTCGCGCAGCCACTCGTAGTTGTCGATCACGGTGTCACCGTGGTGGGTGCGCTCCAGCGGACGGCGAGCGGCGATCGGCGGTGCCGGCGTGGCAGGGGTCTGTGACATGCCGGCCAGCCTAGCGATCCGAGCACGACCGGGTCGGCCGGTGACCGGGTGGGGGTTCGCATTGTCTGGGTTCCGAAGGCGTGGCAGACTGGAGCGGAGGCATTGACAACCGCTGGCTTGGCCCTGCCCTCATCCTGGAATCATCTTCGAGAGGTACCCTGTGACCGCGCGTTCAACCGGCGACACCACCCCCGCTGCTCACCAGACCGACGCTCCGACGGCGTCGACGACGGCGGGCAGTACGTCCAAGAAGGCCACGGCGGCCAGGAAGACCACCACCGCCGCCGCGAAGACCACCGCCGCGAAGCCCCCCGCCGCCGCGAAGAAGACGACGGCCAAGAAGACCACGGCCCGCAAGTCGACCGCCAAGAAGGCGGAGCCGACCGTGACCGAGGCGCTGCAGAAGGTCGTCGAGGTCGAGGCGGACGTCGAACTGGACGGTGATGACCTGGTCATCACCGTCGGCGGCAAGAAGGACGGCAAGGCGCGACTGGACGAGGTCGACGACTCCGAGTTCGCCCCCGAAGAGGCGGCGAAGGACGAGAAGGAGATCACCAAGGAAGGCTTCGTCATGAACGAGGCCGACGACACCGACGAGCCGGAGATCCAGGTCACCGCCGCCGGTGCGACCGCGGACCCGGTCAAGGACTACCTGAAGCAGATCGGCAAGGTGGCCCTGCTGAACGCCGAGCAGGAGGTCGACCTGGCCAAGCGCATCGAGGCCGGCCTGTTCGCCGACGAGAAGCTCAGCGACGAGGCCTCAGTCAAGGCCAAGGACCTGGACGACTTCGAGTGGATCGCCGCCGATGGTCGCCGGGCCAAGAACCACCTGCTGGAGGCGAACCTGCGATTGGTCGTCTCCCTGGCCAAGCGCTACACCGGCCGCGGCATGCTCTTCCTGGACCTCATCCAGGAGGGCAACCTGGGCCTGATCAGGGCGGTGGAGAAGTTCGACTACACCAAGGGCTACAAGTTCTCGACCTATGCGACCTGGTGGATCAAGCAGGCGATCACCCGCGCCATGGCCGACCAGGCCCGCACCATCCGCATCCCGGTGCACATGGTCGAGGTGATCAACAAGCTCGCCCGCGTCCAGCGCCAGATGCTGCAGGACCTCGGCCGGGAACCCACCCCCGAGGAACTCGCCAAGGAACTCGACATGACCCCCGAGAAGGTCGTCGAGGTGCAGAAGTACGGGCGCGAGCCGATCTCGCTGCACACCCCGCTGGGCGAGGACGGTGACTCCGAGTTCGGTGACCTGATCGAGGACTCCGAGGCGATCGTGCCCGCGGACGCCGTGAACTTCACCCTGCTGCAGGAGCAGCTGCATGACGTGCTGGACACCCTGTCCGACCGTGAGGCCGGCGTGGTCAGCATGCGTTTCGGGTTGACCGACGGACAGCCCAAGACCCTGGACGAGATTGGCAAGGTCTACGGGGTCACCCGTGAGCGAATCCGCCAGATCGAGTCCAAGACCATGTCGAAGTTGCGCCACCCGTCCCGTTCGCAGGTGCTGCGCGATTACCTGGACTGACCGTGAAGCAGCTGGTCGAACCCGGACGGTTCCGGATCAAGCAGGCTGCCCCCGAGCAGCTGCTGGCGGCCGCCCAGATGATGGCCCGCGCCTGGCGCGAGTCGTTCCCCTTCGACGACGTCGTGTTCACCGAGCGGGAGTCGGGCGCAGCGGACCTGGCCCGGACGTGGGTGCTGCAGGGACGTCAGGGGGCCTACCACTGGGTCGTGGTCGACACCGCCCACGACTCCGAGGTGGTGGGCGTTGCCCAGGCCAGGGTCAGCGACGACGCCTCCGCACCGACCCCGTTGGAACTGCACCTGCTGTACCTGCTCGACGTGGCCAAGGGCTCCGGCATCGCTGACCGGCTGCTGGAGATCGCCATCGGTGACGCCCCGGCACACCTGTGGGTGTTGGAGGGCAACGATCGGGCCGTCGCCTTCTACCAGCGGCACGGCTTCGTCCTGGACGGGGCCCGCCAGCGCCTGGAGGGCGCCCTGGACGGACACCACAATGTTCGGATGGTTCGCCACTGACGCCAGCACCCCCAAAGACATGGGACCCCCAGACGTGACAGGACCCGCCGGTGATGCCGGCGGGTCCTGTTCGTGGGGTCTGGGGCGGTCTGTCTCAGCCCAGGCGCTCGGTGTGGTCATCGATGCGCAGGGCGACCTGCTGCAACTTGTCGTGGTGGGCACGTCCGTGGTGGCCGCAGAACAGCAGTTCGCCGCCACTGCTGAGGGTGACGCGCATGTAGGCCTGGGCGCCGCATCGATCGCAACGATCGCGTGCATCGAGGGTGGTGGACTCGACAGTCTGTGAACTCATCCGTGGCCTCTTTTCCTTTGGCAAGTGGTTTCCCTCATTCCAACGCATGAGGGAAGCAGTTTGTTCCATCCGGCACCGGTGGACTACACCCGGGTCATCCGGCCTGCTTGTCCGCCCACCTTAGGCCATCCACACAAACGGCAGGCATGCCCGCGCCGAACCGGACGCCCGCAGGGGTGTGCGGTCAGGTGTTGTCGGTGAGCCCCGGTATCCTCACGGGGTGGCACAGATCAAGGCACAGAACACCGGACGCGAGTACGAGGCCAAGCACCTGTTGGTGCTTGAGGGGTTGGAGGCCGTCCGCAAACGACCCGCCATGTACATCGGCTCGACCGACACCAAGGGGCTGATGCACTGCCTGTGGGAGATCATCGACAATGCGGTGGACGAGGCGCTGGGCGGGTTCGGCGAATCGATCACCGTCGACCTCCGCGCGGACGGGTCGATCGTGGTCAAGGACCAGGCCCGCGGCATCCCGGTGGACATCGAGCCTCGCACCGGCCTGACCGGCGTCGAGGTGGTGTTCACCAAGCTGCACGCCGGTGGCAAGTTCGGTTCGGGCACCTACAACGCCACCGGCGGCCTGCACGGCGTCGGCGCCTCGGTGGTCAATGCCCTGAGCGCGCGCCTGGACGTCGAGGTCGACCGCAACTCCAAGACCTACGCCATCAGCTTCCGTCGTGGTGTCGCCGGCGTCTTCGACGGCGACGGGCCGGACGCGTCGTTCACCCCGGCCAGCGGCATGCGCGAGGTCGGCAAGGTCAAGCGTGGCGTCACCGGCACGCGAGTACGGTACTGGCCCGACCGCCAGATCTTCCTCAAGGACGCCCAACTGTCCTGGGACCACCTGGCCAACCGTGCCCGCCAGACCAGCTTCCTGGTGCCGGGCCTGCGCCTGGAGATCCACGACCACCGTCTGGGGGAGGCCATCACCGAGGTCTTCCAGCACGAGGGTGGGATCAGCGAGTTCTGCGACTACCTCACCCCCGGCGCACCGGTCTCCGAGGTGCTGCGCCTGCAGGGCAGCGGGGAGTTCACCGAGACCGTGCCGATGCTCGACGACAGCGGCGCCATGACCCCCACTGACGTGGATCGCGTCGTCGACATCGACGTGGCCCTGTGCTGGACCAACTCCTACGACACGGTCGGACGCTCCTTCGTCAATGTGGTGGCCACCCCCAAGGGCGGCACCCACGTCAGTGGCTTCGAGCAGGGCCTGACCAAGGCCTTCACCCAGGCCATGGGCAACAGCCGCATCCTGAAGTCCGGTGAGGAGGTCATCAAGGAGGACGTCCTGGAGGGCCTCACCAGCGTGGTCACCGTCCGCCTGGCCGAACCCCAGTTCGAGGGCCAGACCAAGGAGGTGCTGGGCACCCCGCCCGTCCGCCGCCTGGTCGCACGCGTCGTCGAGGCTGAGCTGACGACCTGGCTGACGGCCCCCAAGTCCAAGGCCCAGGCCCGCACGGTGATGGAGAAGGTCGCCAACGCCTCCAGGGCGCGGGTCGCGGCGCGCATCCACAAGGACAACCAGCGACGCAAGACCGCGCTGGAGTCCTCCACCTTGCCCCCCAAGCTCAAGGACTGCCGCAGTACTGACACCGACAAGACCGAACTGTTCATCGTGGAGGGCGACTCCGCGCTCGGCACCGCCAACGTCGCCCGCAACTCCGAGTTCCAGGCGTTGCTGCCGATTCGCGGCAAGATCCTCAACGTGCAGAAGGCGTCGGTCGCCGACATGCTCAAGAACGTCGAGTGCGCCAACATCATCCAGGTCGTCGGCGGCGGCTCGGGACGCACCTTCGACGTCGATGCGACCCGCTACGGCAAGATCATCTTCATGGCCGACGCCGACTCCGACGGCGCCCACATTCGCTGCCTGCTGGCGACCCTGTTCTTCAAGTACATGCGCCCGATGGTCGAGGCCGGTCGCGTCTACTCGGCGGTGCCGCCGTTGCACCGTTTCGAGTTGATCAAACCCAAGCGGGGCTACGAAAAGTACATCTACACCTACTCCGACGCCGAGTACCAGCGCAAGCTGGCCGAACTGACCAAGAAGGGTCAGAGCTTCAAGGAGCCGCAGCGATACAAGGGCCTGGGCGAGATGGACGCCAGCCAGCTCAAGGAGACCACGATGGACCCCCAGCACCGCACCCTGCGGCGGATCACCGTGGACGAGGCCGAGGAGGCCGAAAAGGTCTTCGAAATGCTGATGGGCAACGACGTGGTGCCCCGCAAGGAGTTCATCATCGACGGTGCCTACGCCATCGACGCGGAGACCATCGACGCCTGAGCGAGGCAAATGTCACGTGGCGTTCACCGGGTCGCGGGCCGGTCAGGGCCTAGATTGCTTGCGTGAGCTCCACCACTGACCATGCGCTGGCACCGTCCACCGCCCTCGAGTCCGCCCGACCGACCTCGAAGCGGCGGGTGCTGGGCTGGGCCATGTGGGACTGGGGCACCCAGCCCTTCAACACGGTGATCACCACCTTCGTGTTCGCGGTGTACCTGACCAGCGCCTCGTTCGGCGACACCAACTCCACCTCGCAGGCGCTGGCGGTCTCCACCACGGTCGCCGGTCTGGTGGTGGCGTTGATCGCGCCGGTGCTGGGCCAGTCCGCCGACCGCAGCGGACGGACGGTCTTCCACCTGCGTTGGCAGACCTGGCTGCTGGCCGCGATCTCGGCCGCGCTGTTCTTCATCGTGCCCGCCCCCGAGTACCTGTGGCCGGGTCTGGTCATGCTCGGGGTGGGTTCGATCATCTCGGAGCTGGCAGGGGTCAACTACAACTCCACCATCGACCAGGTGGCGAACACCCGGAACATCGGACGTGTCTCCGGGGTGGGCTGGGGGATGGGGTACCTGGGCGGCATCATCGTGCTGCTGGTCATCTACTTCACCTTCATCGCCCCCGGCACCCTCGAGAACGGCCTCGACATCCGCTACTCGATGATCGTCTGCGGCCTGTGGACGTTGGTGTTCACCATCCCCACGTTCATGATGCTGCGCGACCGGCCCGCACCACGGAACCGTGAACGCGTGGGCATCATTGAAAGCTACAGGTTGTTGGGTGGCACCATCGGCCGGCTGTGGCGGGAACGGCGACAGACGTTCTGGTTCCTGCTCGCCTCGGCCCTGTTCCGCGACGGGCTGGCCGGGGTGTTCGCGTTCGGGGCGGTCATCGCGGCGGGGACGTTTGGCTTCAGCGCCGGCGACGTCATCATCTTCGGGGCGGCTGCCAACATCGTGGCAGGTCTGTCGACGATGGCCTTCGGCCTGCTCGACGACAAGGTGGGGCCGCGCACCGTCATCCTGATCTCGCTGGCCAGTCTCAGCGTCCTGGGCACGGGCGTCTTCCTGCTGCACGATGGCGGCACGACTACCTTCTGGGTGCTCGGCCTGCTGATGTGCATGTTCGTCGGCCCGGCCCAGTCAGCGAGCCGCAGCTTCCTGGCCCGGCTCATTCCCGAGGGACGCACCGGTGAGATCTTTGGGCTCTATGCCACCACCGGCCGGGTCGTGTCCTTCTTGTCGCCGGCCATGTTCGGTCTGGCCATCGGGCTGGGTGCGTTGCTCACCGGGGACCAGAACACCCAGTACTGGGGCATCCTCGGCATCGTGTTGGTCCTGGCGGCCGGCTGGGTGGCAATGCTGTTCGTCAAGGAGCACGACCAGCACGGCGCCATGGAGTGAGGCCGGCGGCGGCGCGCTGACGACACAGGCCCTGTTCAGGTGGTGGGCACCCGGCTTACGCTGGGTGCCATGACCGAGATCCTGCCACCGCTGCCCGAGGACCAGATCCACCGGGTGCTGGTCGTCGTGGCGCACCCCGACGACGTCGAGTACGGCACGTCCGCAGCCGTTGCCCGGTGGGTCCGACGAGGAATCCACGTGTCCTACCTGCTGCTGACCGCCGGTGAGGCCGGCATGCAGATTCCGCCCGAGGAGGTCGGCCCCCTGCGTGCCCGCGAACAACGCGCCGCCTGCGACGCCGTCGGCGTGGACGACCTGGTCATCCTGAACCATCCCGACGGCATGCTCAACGACCACCTGGCCCTGCGCAAGGACATCGCCCGGCGCATCCGGGAGGTGCGTCCCGATGCGGTGGTCGCCGGCACGTGGGAGGTCGAGGTCGGCTGGGGCCTCAACCAGGCTGACCACCGGGTCGCGGGCCTGGCAACCCTTGATGCGGTGCGTGACGCCGACAACACCTGGGTCTTCCGTGACCTGGCCACCGAGGAGAACCTGCCCAAGTGGGCGACCCGCTGGCTGCTGGTCTCGGGTGCGACCCCCAGCCACGTCGTCCCCGTCGACCAGCGCGACGTCGACGCCGCGGTGGCGTCGCTGGAATGCCACGGCGAATACCTGGCCGCAATCCCGGGGCACCCGGCGCCCGCCACGTTCATTCCCGAGATGCTGCAACAGCAGGGAACCGCGGGCGGAGTCAGCCACGGGGTGGCCTTCAAGGCCTACCAGTTGATCCGCGACTGAGCCGTCAGCAGAACTCGGGTCAGTAGATCTCGGCCAGCAGCCCGGTGTCGACGTCGAACATGAACCCGCCGACCTCGGCCAGTCCGGTGATCAGCGGATGGCTGCGCAGCGTGCGCACGTCATGGGTCAACGCCGACAACTGGTCAGTGGTCGCCCCCAGCACCATGCCGCGAATGTCGGTGCCGTCACGCTCGAGGATGCTCTCGGCGATCTGCTGGTCGGAACCCGAGGCCATGGCGCAGCGTGTGTGGGGGACCACCATGATGCGGTTGACGTTGAGCAGGTGCACGCCCAGGATGCAGCCGACGGTCGCGTCGGGGGTCGCCCGTCCGCCCGGCGTGCGCAGGATCTTGGCGTCGCCCAGGTTCAACCCGAGCATGCGGAGCGGCTCGATGCGGGAGTCCATGCAGGTCAGCACGAGAACCCCGGCGTGGGCGACACCGTCGAAGCCGCCCTCCTGGAAGGTTTCTGCATAGGTCTGGTTGCGCGTCAGCAGGTCATCAAATTCGCCCATGGGCGCAACGTTACTCCTGGTGCCCGGCACGCCAGGACAGCGTTCACGCCGATGTGCAGACGCACAGCTGCAGTCTGGAGTCGACCCCGAATGGCTGCCCAGACCAGTCACCGAAGCGTTCGACGAGCTGGAAACCGCCGAGCGAGAGCAGCAGGGTCAACTCCTGCGGGAAGATGATCCTGACCTCCATCGGGGCCACGACGAAGTCGGGGTCGGAGTCGGTGGACAGGTACCACGTCCCGCGGGTCACCTGCGCGGGCGCATCGTAGGTGTCGGCGACATCGACGCCCACCTCGCCACGCTCCGGGTCGGTGAACGCCAAGGACTCCCTGGTGCGCCGCACGCCATCGGCTCCGGCAAGCAGGCGCACGTCCGGGTTGAAGACGTCCAGCACGAACCGTCCCTCGGGTGCCAGGTGTCGTCGCACCGAACGGAGGCAACTGAGCAGGTCCTCGGTCTCATGCAGGTGCAGCAGCGAATTGGCAGTAATGAAGATCAGGTCAAATGTTCGGCCAAGGTCGAAAGAGCGCATGTCGCCCTGTACCCATTCCACGTGGGCGCCGCGCTCGCGTGCCTTGCGATCAGCTTCGGCGATCATGTCGGGTGAGGCGTCCAGACCGACGCACGGATGTCCGTCGGAGGCGATGGGAATGAGTTTGTGTCCAGTGCCGCACCCCAGTTCAAGGACGGACCCACCCTGCCGAGCAGCCTCGGCCCGGTAGAACTCAACGGCTGGTCCGCCGCCGGGAAACATGCGGTCGTACAGTGTGGGATGGGAGTAGAACAATGCGCTCATGGCGCTTCCTTTCCGCATTGCTGCAGGTCTCTGCGGCGTGGGGCTTTCGGCGGGAGCCCGTCGTTCGTGCGTTGCTGAGGGCTACAGGGCACGATACGGGTGCGAAGTACGTCCGGGAGGACTCGGTGGCTCGGCGCGGCGTGAGCGCGCGGATTGCTGGGCGGCACACGTGAGAAGTTGAGCGGCTCCACGGCGGCAGTTCCTTCGTCGGTGACCGGATCTACGCCTGCGTTTCCTGGTACCCGTAAGAATGCCACGACAGCACGACCAGTGTGGCCGACTCTCTTCGGCCGGGCTGACGTCGGACATACGGTTCATGCCGGTCACGGAAGAATCACCGGTATTCACACCATTCACCCCAGGATGTGGCCTCACCATGGGCAGTATCCTCATCTCCATCCTGGATGGGTGACCGCCTCGCGAACGCGTCGCCGGTGTGATGTGTCTCGCCCGCGGCACTCGCGGACCGACCCGAAAAATGAGGCAGGAACTTTTCCACAGGGGTTGACCCGCGAATTCCCGCGGCATAGAATAGTACAAACGTTCGAGTCAACGGTGATTCGGGCGATGTTCACAGCAGAGGCGGGTGGTCCGAATGGGATCCAGCGCAGCAGGTACCACTGGTCAACAGGTACGTGGAATGCGATCTGGTGGTGCGAGTTTCAGTGCGGCGGGTGCGCGGCAGAAGCTGGTCGAGTTGAATGCGGCGTTCGAGGCGAAGAAGCGGGCCGAGGCCGAGCAGTTCCGCTGTTTCGCGGAGTTCGCTGACCAGTACCGCTACGTGCCTGATGAGGGTCCGGTGCTGGCGGGTACCGAGCGGTTGATGCAGTGGGGCGGGGACGGGACGCCGGGTGTGGCGGAGTTCTGCACCCTCGAGGTAGCCGCGGCACTCAGGATGTCGGAGGAGAA
Source organism: Tessaracoccus sp. SD287 (assembly GCF_017355265.1). GTDB lineage: Bacteria > Actinomycetota > Actinomycetes > Propionibacteriales > Propionibacteriaceae > Aestuariimicrobium. The sequence continues at coordinate 108,276 of NZ_JADIJQ010000001.1, read as the reverse complement.
GGTCCGCATCGAGATCAGCCTGGCCCTGGCGGTGCGGCACCGGCTCCCACGGCTCTGGGCGCGGGTCATGGCGGGCGGGCTGCGGGTGTGGCAGGCGTGCGAGGTGGCGTCGGTCACCCACAAGTTGTCCTACTACCAGGCGTTGGACCTGGATGAGGAGATCGACGTCCTGGTCGAGTCGATGGCGTTCACCCGGCTGTTGGAGTTGGTCAAGGCCCGGGTCATGGACACCTTGCGCGAGGACGCCGACGATGACCACGCGGCCCAATTGGCCAGGCGGCGGGTGGAGTTCGGCGAGTCCTGCCTGGGGGTGACCGACGTGACCGCGGTCGTGGGGGCGGTGGACGCGACGGTGCTGGACAGGCAGTTGACGCGGTTGGCGATCCTGCTGCGGCAGGGCGGGTCGACCGAGTCGTTGGACGTGCGCCGCGCGCGGGCGTTGGGCCTGTTGGCGAACCCGGCGCGGGCACTGCAGTTGCTGCAGGCCGCGTTGACCGACCAGTTGCCGGATCTGGACCTGGATCAGGTCTGCCCGGCTGAGGGTCAGCCGGGTCATACCTGCGGGATGGTCACCGTTGACCCGGAGCGGTTGTTGCCGAAGGCGGAGGTCGTGGTGCACATCAGCGGCTCGGGTCTGGAGACCGGTGCCGGGCTGGTCCGTACCGAGGGCATGGGTCCGTTGCTGGCCGGTTGGGCCAAGGACCTGCTGGGCCACACCAGGGTCACCGTGCGACCGGTGTTGCATCCGGACAACCTGGTTCCGACCGATGCGTATGAGTGTTCGCACTGGATGCGGGAATGGGTCCAGCTCAGGAATCCGTATGAGGTGTTCCCGTTCTCGAAGAAGACCTCACGGCATGCAGATCTGGACCACACCATCGAGTGGGAAGCCGCCCCGACCTGGGACTCCAGCCGCGACCAGTGGATCCATCAACTGGCTGGGAACAACGGGCACGGCCTTGATGGTGGGGGTGACGGCGATAGCAGTGGCGGTCGATCACACGGTCGGACCGGACGTGAGCGGGTGCCCTTGACCGGTCCCCACAACCTGGGTCCCCTGTCGCGCAAGGTGCATCGAGCGAAAACCTTTGGCGGCTGGCACCTGACCCAACCGTCCCCGGGTACCTTCCTGTGGCGATCACCACTGGGGTTCGGCTACCTGGTCACCCCGTCCCACTCGTGGATGATCGAAGACCCGTCCGGTCAAATCCTGCCCAAACAGCAGCACCCGGCATCGGACGAGCTCGCGAGCTGACACCCAGAGCAGCCAGTACCCGCCGTCACCCCGGCGGGCTACTGGCATGCGCGGACAGGCTCAGGTCACGGCGTCCAGGTCAGATCAGCGTGCCCGCGTCAGATCAGCGTGTCCTGCTCGGGGTCATCGTCGACGGATGTCCCTCGAGGGTCCTCAGCGCCCGTGCTGTCCACATCAGTGTCATCCGGGTCCGTACCCGTCAGGTCCGAGTCATCGACATCTGGGTTCCCGACCGCCATCTCGGGGGCGTCGTGGCCAGACTCCGTATGCGCGACTGCCGCAATGCTCCGCGTGGACACCGCCGCAATGGGCATGGCTGCTGGGGTGCCCGAACCGTCGCGCTTGCCGGTGGCCGGAGGCAGGTCGATGGGCGACCCCGAGGCGGCCGCAGCCACGGCGGGCGCGGCGCCAACCCACCCCAGCAGCAGCACGTCCTCACCCTTCAGGAACTTGTGGCAGCGCACGCCGCCGGTGCCGCGGCCCTTGGCCGGGTACTCGCTGAACGGGGCGACCTTCACCAGACCAGTCTGGGTGCCGGCCAGGGCGTCCGAACTGCCGGACACCGTGACCACCACGTCGCCCTCGGCCGCGGGTCCGAACCAGATGGCCCTGGCGCCGCTCGCCAGCCGGATGCCCGCCACGCCGCCGCCGGTGCGCCCCTGGGGTCGCACCGCCTCGGCAGGGAAGTGCAGCAATTGCGCGTCCGAGGTGACGAAGGCCAGGTCCAGGCTGTCATCGGCCAGTTCGACGGCGCCCACGACCTCGTCACCCTTGTCCAGACGGATCACGTCCCAGTCGTCCTTGCTGGCCAGGAACTCCGGGTTCACGCGCTTGACCACGCCCCGGGCGGTGCCCAGCGCCAGACCCCGGGCGTCGTCGCCGAGTGAGGTCAACCCCACCACCCGCTCGTCCTTGGCGAAGGCAAACAGTTCCTTGGCCCGTGACCCACCCTTCAACGACCCGGCGTGGGCCGTCAGCGGCACCGTCGGCAGGTCGATGGTGCTCATCTTCAACAGTCGACCGTGATTGGTCAGCACACCGAACTGGCCCCGGGTGGTGGAGCGAATCGCGGACGTGATCACGTCATGCGAGGCACGCGGTCCGGTGGCGGGCAACGCCTCGTGGGTGTCCACGCGGGCCATCAGGCCAGCAGAACTCAGCAACACCCAGCTGGGGCCGTCGGGAATCTCCAGGTCGGTCGGGGCAGCGGTACTGGCGACCACGCCGCTGCTCTCCAGCAGCACGGTCCGTCGCGGGGTGCCGAACTGCTTGGCCACCTCGGTCAACTCGTCGGCGACCAGGCTGCGCAGCACCAACTCGTCGTCCAGGATCAGGCTCAGCTCGGCGATGGTCTTCTTCAACTCGTCGCGCTCGGCCTCCAGACGAATCGACGACAGCCGGGTGAGTTGGCGCAGCTGCATGTCCAGGATGTAGTTGGCCTGGGTCTCGCTCAGGTCGAAGGCCTCGATCAACCGGGTGCGGGCCTCGGCGGCGTCATCACTGCTGCGGACGATGGCGATGACGTCGTCAATGTCGACGATGGCCAGCAGCAACCCCTCGACCAGGTGCAGCCGGTCGGTGGCCCTGGCCAGACGGAACCGGGTGCGACGCTCGGTGACCTCGAGGCGATGCTTGAGGTAGACCTCGAGCATCTGCATCAGACCCATGGTGCGCGGCTGGCCCTCGACCAGGGCGACCGAGTTGATCGAGAAGGAGTCCTCGAGCTTGGTCATCTTGAACAGCTGCGCCAGCAGCGCCTCGGGATTGATGCCGTTCTTGACCTCGATCACCAAGCGGGTGCCCTGGGCCAGGTCCGTCAGGTCCTTGACGTCGGCGATGCCGGTGATCTTCTTGGCCTGCACCAACGTCTTGATCTGCTCAATGATCTTCTCCGGACCGACCGTGTAGGGCAGTTCGGTGACGACGATGCCCTTGCGGCGGGGCTGGACCTGCTCGATGCGGGTGGTCGCCCGGATCTTGAACGAACCACGGCCGGTGGCATAGGCATCCTGAATGCCATCCAGCCCAATGATCTTGCCGCCGGTGGGCAGGTCGGGGCCCGGAATGAACCGGGTGATCGTGGCCAGGTCGGCGTCGGGGTGGGCCAGCAGGTGCTTGCAGGCCTGGACGACCTCGACCAGGTTGTGCGGCGCAATGTTGGTGGCCATCCCGACCGCGATGCCGGTGGCCCCATTGACGAGAAGGTTGGGGAACGCGGCCGGCAGCACCGAGGGCTCCACCTCACGGCCGTCGTAGTTGGGCTTGAAGTCGACGGTGTCCTCGTCGAGACCGGCCGTCATGGCCACGGCAGGTTCGGCCATGCGGCACTCGGTGTAGCGCATCGCCGCCGGACCGGCGTCCAACGACCCGAAGTTGCCGTGGCCATCGACCAACGGCAGGCGCATCGACCACGACTGCGCGGTGCGCACCAGCGCGTCATAGATGGCGGTGTCACCGTGCGGGTGCAGCACACCCATCACCTGCCCGACCACCCGGGCGCACTTCACGTGACCACGGTCGGGACGGATGCCCATCTGGTCCATCGAGTAGAGGATGCGCCGCTGGACGGGCTTGAGACCGTCGCGAGCGTCCGGCAGGGCCCTGGAGTAGATGACGGAGTAGGCGTACTCGAGGAAGCTGGACTCCATCTCGGCGGTCACGTCGACGTCGATGATGCGTTCGACCTCTTCGTCGGTGCCGTTCTGCTCGCTCGCCATCTGCTGGTCAGGCTCCTTCAACTGGTGCAGCGACCCGCAGCGGGCACGACCCACCCGGGCGCTGACATGAATCCAACGCCCCAGTGTTCCAAATCCGGCCCGTCACGCCGAATCGGCGCGCCGTCAGCCGGTCGGACGCCCGTCGGTGAGGGGCTCGCCGAGCATCGCCCGCACCTTGGGAGCCAGCTCGTCGCCGTCGGCGCCGCGCACCTCGGGGACGGTGTGCGGGGTGTAGTGGACGTGGTTGGGGTCCCCGAGCACGGTGGTGGTGCCGTGGGCCAGCACCTGCTGGGCCATCGTCAGCTGACGGATCGCAATCGCCCGCACGTGGTCGGGCTGCAGGTCGGCGAACTCCCGGTACAGCATGGGGTCGTGCTGGCCGTCGTCACCCACCAGCAGCCACTTCACGTGGGGCAGGTCGCGGGCCAGTTCGTGCAACGAGCGACGCTTGTGGTCGGGGCCGCTGCGGAACCATCCGGTGTTGGTCGGGCCCCAGTCGGTCAGCAGCATCGTGCCCTGCGGGTAGCCGTGCCGCTTCAGGAACCGGCGCAGGAACGGGTAGGTGTTCCAGGCGCCGGTCGAAATGTAGATCGTCGGTGCGCCGGGATGTTCGGCCAGCACCTGGTGGTACATCCGCGCCATCCCGGGCACCGACTGGCGAGCCTGCTCGGTCACCATCAGTGAGTTCCAGACGGCAATCAGGATGCGGGGCAGCGAGGTCGAGATGACGGTGTCGTCAATGTCGCTGATCAACCCGAACTCCTGGTCGGCGCCGACCACCTGGACCGGCGCCTGGGTGGCCCTCGACTCTTCGGTCTTCAGGGTCACCTCGTGCCAGCCCGGCCCCAGCGACGTGTTCCGGACGCGGACGTCGATGTAGCCGCTGCGGTCGGCCTGCACGTCGATGGTGTCCTCGCCGATGGTGATCTTCACCGTGGCCCGACCGATGGGGATGGAGGCAAAGTTGCGCCACCCGCGGCGCCGCATGAAGTCGTCGGCGACCCGCATCAGGTCGGACTTGGGGGTGGCGGGCTGCAGGATCACCCGCCCCAGGATGCGCAGCTGGTCTGACGACCCGTAGCCGGCGTAGGCGACGATGTGTTCCACCCAACTGCGTCGCCGGCGCAGGCGGGCGCCGAGCCAGCGGCTGAAGTGTTCATCAAGGCGGGCACCAACGAAGGGACGATCCGTCATGGCAGCCAGACTAGTCACATGGCGGCCATCGAGGGGCTGGGCGCCAGCAGCGGCAGGTGTGAAAGGATGACCGGGTGCAGGCTCCCATCACCGGACACCATCTACCCGAGCAACTTGGCAACGGCATCGCCGCGTGCGGCTTCTTCCCCGACCTGGTGTCGGAGTCGATCGCGCTGGCCCTGGCCGGTGAGAGCGTCCGGGCCTTCCTGGTCCACCACGAGCCAACGTTCGTCGGCGACGAGGTGCACCGCCACCTGTCGGTGATGGTGATCACCCCCACCAGGTTGCTGGTCAGCCACACCGACGAGTCGACCGACAACCCTCAGCGGCAGGTGCAAGCCATCACCTCGACCGAGTCCGTCGCCCTGTCGCGCATCAACTCCGTCACCCTGACCCGCGTGCTCGCCGAGCCGCACAAGGATGCCGGCACCATTTTGGAGACCTGGCTCAGCGTCGGCTGGGGCACCATGCGCCGCATCGAGATGGAACCGGCGCACTGCGCCGACCCCAACTGTGATGCCGACCACGGCATGTCGGGATCGGCTGTCGCCGACGACCTGACGGTCCGGATGAGCCCCGCCGCAGACGGCGCCACCTCGGTGACCGAACTGATCGCCTTCGCCGGCGTCCTGCAGCTGGCGACCGCCGAGGCAGCCCGCTGATGGCCGGCCCCCGCCGCGCCCAGCCTCCTGACCCCACCCAGCCGCTGCTGCCGCGGTGGCGTGAGTCGACCCTGGCCGACCTGCTGCCGAGCCTGGCCGCCCACCTCGGTCTGCCCGAGGCGGGGGTGCCCAGCATCGACCTGCCGCACAGCCAGCGCTACGTGCTCGTGCTGGTGGACGGCCTGGGTCATGAAGTGCTGCAGCAGGCGCTGGCGATCGCCCCCTACTGCGCGAGCCTGTTCGGTGACGCCGCCCGCCTCAGCGTCACCGTGCCCTCGACCACCGCCACCTCGCTCACCTCGCTCGGAACCGGGCTGACGCCGGCAGAGCACGGCATCGTCGGCTACTCGTTCCGCGACCCCTACACCGGTGTGGTGTTCAACTCCCTGCAGTGGAACACCCCCACCGAGGCGGAACTGCTGCAACAGCGCACCACCTGGTTCGAGCGACTGACCGCGGCCGGCCACGCCAGCCACGCCGTCGTCCCGGTGCGCTTCGACGGCAGCGGACTGACCCGTTCGGCGCTGCGCGGCCAGGTCGTCAGCGGCCTGCTGCGCGAGGACGACGAGGACGACCTCGTCGCCCGCACCGTGGCCGCCTCCCGCGCCGGTGAGCGCAGCCTCGTCTACGTCTACGAACGGATGCTCGACCACACCGGTCATGCCCACGGCGTCAACCATCCCTACTGGCGCTCACAACTGGTCCGCATCGACGCCATGCTGGAACGGCTGCGCGACGAACTCGACGACGACGTGGTGCTGCTGGTGACCGGCGACCACGGCATGGTCGACGTGCCCGAGGAGCGCAAGATCATCCTCGAGAACCACCCGGAACTGACGGAGGGCGTCGACCAGATCGGCGGCGAGGGCCGCTTCCGCCAGCTCTACACCAGCGACCCGCAGTCGGTGGCCCAGCGGTGGGCCGAGTGGCTGGGGGAGCGGGCCTGGGTTCGCACCCGCAGCCAGGCCATCGCCGAGGGCTGGTTCGGCGCCGATCCGACACCCGACATCGCGGGACGCATCGGTGACGTGGTCGCCGCCATGCGCGAGGACTGGGCGGTGATGAGCCTGACCCTGCCCGGCGAGATGGGGCTGGTGGGCATGCACGGTTCGATGACCAGCGCCGAGATGCTGGTGCCCCTGCTCATCGACGAAGGACGCTACGAGGACGAATGGTGAGCGAGGACACCCCCCGGCTGCCGTGGGGCGGCGAGTACGATCCCGGTGAACTGGTCTTCTTCACCGGACCGATGGACTGCGGCAAGTCGACGCTGGCGCTGCAGATGCACCACACCCAGTCGGCCCATGGACGCCACGGCGCCCTGCTCACCAGCCAGGACCGGTCCGGCACCTCGGTGATCACCTCACGCATCGGACTCAGCAGCCCCGCCGTCGAGGTGGGTCCCCACTTCAACTTCTGGGCCTACGTGGTCGCCCAGATCACCACCGGAACCAAACTGGACTTCCTGGTCTGCGACGAGGCCCAGTTCTACACCCCCGACCAGATCGACCAGTTGGCCCGGCTGGTCGACGAACTGGGCCTGGACGTGTTCGCCTTCGGCATCATGGCCGATTTTCGCACCGAACTGTTCCCGGGGTCACGACGCCTGGTCGAACTGGCCGATCGCATCGAGACCCTGCAGGTGCAGCCGCTGTGCTGGTGCGGGGCCCGCGCCACCCACAACGCCCGCGTCGTCGACGGGGTGATGATCACCGAGGGCTCGCAGGTGGTGGTGGGGGACACCGAGGGCCAGCCCAGCGCCGTGCACTACGAGGTGCTCTGCCGCAAGCACCACCGGCGCCGGGTCACCAAGGAAATGTCCCGCGCCACCTTGTCCCCTGAGGTGCTGCCCTTCGACGAGGAGCTGCGATGACCCGCCCCCTGATCACTGCCGCGACCCTGGACGACCTGCTCGCCGCCGGCGGACGGACGCGGGTGCTCGACCTGCGCTACTACCTCGGCCAGCCCGGCCGGGGCAAGGAAGAGTACCGCCAGGGCCACATCCCCGGCGCGGTCTTCGTCGACCTGGAGGACGTCTTCGCCGCCCACCCTGCCGCCGGGGGCGTCGGTGGCCGGCACCCGCTGCCGAGCCTGGCCGCGCTTCAGGACGGTCTGCGCGCGGCGGGCGTCAATGACGGTGACTCCATCGTGCTCGCCGACCAGGGCAACCAGATGGGCGCGGCCCGGGCCTGGTGGGTGTTGCGCAACATCGGCCTGAGCGACGTCCGGGTGCTGGACGGCGGACTGGCGGCATGGCAGGCCGCGGGGTTCCCGATCAGCACCGAGGTCTGCGAGGTACGACCCGGGAACATCACCGTGGGCCAGGAAGGGCAGATGCCGCAGGTCGTCGCCGACGACATCCCTGCCCTCGTCGCCGCCGGCCACCAGTGCGTCGACGTGCGGGCGGCCGCGCGATTCCGCGGCGAGACCGAGCCCATTGATCCGGTCGCCGGGCACATCCCGGGTGCGGTGAACCTGCCCGCAGAACATCTCGACGCCCCGGTCGGGCTGCTCCCTGCCGACCAGTTGGCCGAGGTGCTGGCCGACCTGCGGCCCGGGGACGTCGTCTCCTGCGGGTCGGGGGTGACGGCCAGCAAGGTCATCCTGGCCGCGGAACAGGCCGGGATCACGGGGCTGCGGCTCTACCCGGGCAGCTGGTCGGACTGGATCAGCGACCCCCGTCGTCCGGTCGCCACCGGCCGCGCCTAGGGCTTGGGCCCGCCAAAGACGATCTCGTCCCAGGTCGGGATGCTCGCCCGGCCCTTGCGCGCCTTGGGCTTGGGCTTCGGGGCAGGGGCGGGCTCCTCGGCGATTTCGACCAGGGCGTCCTGCTCGGGAGCCTGGAGCCCCTCCGTGGGCTCCTCCGGGGGCGCGACCTCCGCCACCTCGTCGCTGGTCTCGTCCGGTTCTGTCTCGTCCGGTTCTGTCTCGTCCGGTTCGGTCTCGGGTGCTTCTGGTTCGTCGGCGGACGTCTCGTCGAAGGCCTGCCGCAGCAGGTCGTCGTCGGGATCCTCGTCGGTGACCGGCCGGGACAGGTCGGCATAGACGTTCACGGAGTCCTCGTCGAAGCTGCTGAGCATGTCGTAGAGGACGTCCAACTGGGACGCGTGGCCGACCAGGTCATCCTGGGACGCCTGCACGCTCAACTCCGGTTCGTCATCGACCTGGACCTGCTCGATCGGCTGACGCGGGATGGGGCGGGCAGGGAACTCCGGTGCGGACGGGCCCGTGGGCTCACTCAGTCCGATGGTCGGTTCGTTGTCGGGGTCGTGTCCCGCGAACGTAGGGACAGCCGCCACCTGCGGCGCTGGTTCACCAATCAGCGAACGGGCCAGGTCGTCCCTGGCCACGCTGAACCGGCTGCGCAGGTCGAACCGGAACTCTGCCTGGTGCTCCTCGCCGTCCTGGCTGAACCGAGCCACCACCACCCATTGGCGCTCCGGGTCACGCCACGCGTCCCAGGCCACGTCCTCGGGCGAGAGGCCGCCGCGCTGGAGTCCCTCGGCAGCAACATGACGCAGGGCACGCACCGACGAGGACTCGCCCTTGCGTCGGACCGGGCAGTTCAGCGCCTGCCCCAGGACGTGCTCGCGTTCGGCAATCACCGGTGCGGCGAACGGTTCGATGTGCTCAGCCGGAACCCCGGCGGCCTCGGCGACGGTCTCCAAGGACTCGCCACCGCGAATGCGGGCCTGGATCTCACGAGGGCTGAGTGCGCTGTCCATCCGACTCTCCTGGTTGCTCCGGCATGGGCAGGCTGTCAGCCCACCATCGCGTCAACCTATCAAGTCGAGCCGACCCGACGTGGGCAGCGCGCGGCGAAGGCTGAAGCGCTGGTCGAGGCTGCAGCGACGGGACGGCCCGCTGGTTCAGTCGCGGGTGTCGACGTGGCGCGACTCATGGGTCGTGTGCACCCGATTGCGCTGCGCCTGGGCCACGAACGAGAAGAGGATGGCGGCGATGCCGGCGACGATCAGGATCCAGCCCAGGATGCCATCCGTGACGCCGGGAACGTCGACCTGCAGGGCCCAGTTGAGCACTGCGCCGATGATGATGAGGACGATGCCGAGTCCGATCCACATGTGAGCCTCCTGAAAGGGTTTGGGTCGTGCCCATCATGGCGGCTACCGCGGCCCGACGTCGTAAAACGCCACAATTGCCCCGACTCACCACCCACGGAGGGGACGGGTGCGACGCCCTCTTGACACGTGTGATAGATATGACCGCGACACGGCCGCGCAGAGCGGGCGGCATGCAAGCGTTGAGAGGAAATGATGGCGACTGATTACGACGCGCCCCGCAAGACCGACGAGGAGCAGCAGGAAGACTCGATCGAAGAGCTCAAGAATCGTCGGAATGACGCCAAGTCGGGTGACGTCGACCAGGACGAGGTGGAGGCCGCTGAGTCCTTCGAGTTGCCCGGTGCTGACCTGTCCCACGAGGAGCTCACCGTCCGGGTGCTGCCCCGACAGGCCGACGAGTTCACCTGCGCCTCCTGCTTCCTGGTGAAGCACAAGAGCCAGATCGCCGAGACCAAGGGCGACAAGATCTACTGCGTCGACTGCTACTGAGTTGTTTGTGGGGGACAACCCCCAACACCCCCGCGGGACGTCCCAGCCACTCGGCTCGGGCGTCCCGTGTTTTGTAGGGAGTGGCCTTGCGTGGGGACAACCCCCAACACCCCCCGCGGGACGTCCCAGCCACTCGGCTCGGGCGTCCCACGTGCGTTGGTGTCTGAATCAGACCTTGATGACGGTGGGCAGGCCGTCGTTCTCGATGCCCATCCGCGAGAGGCGGCGGGCGACGTGGCGGGTGGCGGCCAACTGGGCCGCGCCCATGCCGACCGCCGACGACAGGGCCCAGATGAAGGCCTCGGTGGCGGGGACGTCGGGGTCGCCGGGCTGGGGCGGTTCGGTGCCGGTCGCCAGCTTCCAGGCAGCCTTCAACACCCGGTGGGTGACCATGGTCACCGCCGCGCCCAGCGCAATGCCGTACACCTTTTGAATCAGCTTCTCCGAGAGCTCCATGGCGCCCATCCTAGGACGAACCACGGCGCAGGGGGCAGTAGGTTGGACACATGAGTTCCACCTCGTCCCCCCCTGCCCACGCCGGGACGCTGCCGACCCCGCACCACGACGAACGGCTGGCCGTGCCGGCCATGTGGTGGGTGGTCTCCCTGTTCCTGGCCATGACCTTTGTCGTGGCCGTGTGGGCCATTCTCAGCGACGTCTGGGCGCTCGGTGCCCTGGTGGTGTTCTTCGGACTCGTCGTCATCTTCCTGATCGGCTACGGCTCCGCACGGATCACCGCGGACGGGACCGGACTGCGAGCCGGGGGAGCCTCCATCGACTGGGAATGGGTGACGGGTGCCACCGCCCTGGACGGCGAGCAGACCCAGCTGGCGCTCAACGCCGCCGCCGACGGACGCACCTGGCTACTGGTGCGTCCCTTCCTGAAGAGCGCGGTCCGGGTCGACCTGGCCGACCCCGCCGACCCCCACCGCCACTGGCTGCTGGCCACCCGCCAACCCGGCAACCTCGCCGCCGCCATCCTCGCCCACAGCGCGGCCGCCCCGACCACCCGGCGGGGGTCCCAATGAGCGAGCGCCCCCTGAGGATCGCAGTCCGGCTGCTCGACACCGACCTGCCCGTCCCCGGCTACGCACACCCCGGCGACGCGGGCGCCGACCTGCACGCCAGGGAAGACGTCACCCTGGCGCCGGGGGAGCGCCGCCTGGTCCCCACCGGTCTGGCCGTGGCCATTCCCGAGGGCCACGTCGGTTTCGTCCATCCACGTTCGGGACTGGCCGCCCGCCACGGGCTCGGCATGGTGAACGCGCCGGGCGTGATCGATTCCGGGTACCGCGGCGAAATCCAGGTGAACTTGATCAACCACGACCCGCACACCCCCATCGCTTTGAAGCGCGGTGACCGCATTGCCCAACTGGTCATCCAGACGGTGGTCACCGCCGACTTCCAGCCCGTCGAGGACCTGGACGACACTGCCCGTGGAACCGGCGGGCATGGCTCGTCGGGCGGCATCGCTGATTGGTAGACTCGATGCGGTATGCCCCCGATGTCGGCGGAGCCTTCCGTCGCGTCCCAGCCCGACCTGAACTCGAAAGGCATCACCCGTGATCTTTGGTCGCAAGAAGAAGCAGAAGCTCGCCGAAGAGGACATCCTCGACGAGAACGAACTGCTCGAGGAGGACGACCTCGACGACGCTGACGAGACCGCCGTGGACCCCGAGCAGGACGACCTCACCGACGAGGACGCCGAGGCTGACGACGTCGACGAGGACGACGACGCCGAGGACGAGGACGAGGACGACACCGCCGAGGAGACCGAACTGGCCGACCACGACCTGCGTGAGGACGGCCCCTTTGACCTGTCCGAGGTCGACCTGGAGGCCGACGACATCGAGCGGATGGACTTCGGCAGCCTGATCCTGACCCCGTTCGAGAACATGCAGGTCCAGTTGCAGGTCGACCAGGCCACCAACCAGGTGCAGTCGGCGCTGGTCATGGTGGACCAGTCCGCCCTGGAGGTCGCCCTGTTCGCCGCCCCGGCCCGCACCTCCATGGTCAAGGACATCACCGACGACATGACCAAGCAGACCGTCGAGGCCGGCGGCGAGGTCGAGATCACCGACGGACCCTTCGGCCCCGAGATCCGGCGCGTCCTGCCCGTCCAGGGCGAGGATGGCCAGCAGGCCTACCACGTCTCGCGCACCTGGTTCGCGCAAGGTCCCCGCTGGCTCCTGCGCGGCGTCCTGATGGGTGAGGCGGCGCTGGCCGAGGGCTTCGAGGAGGGCGCCGGGGAACTGCTGTTCGAGTTCTTCTGCAATGTCGTCGTCTCCCGCGGTGAGGACCCCATGGTCCCCGGTGACCTCATCCCGATGACGCTGCCCGACAGCATCACCGCAGCAGCGGAAACCACGGCAGAGTAGGCAGTCGAGCATGGGTACCACTGAGGTGACCGGTCGTCGTCCCGTGGGCATGTGGGGTCGGGCGGTCCGCCGCCTGACCTCCTCCAACAGCGAGTTCGAGAACGACCAACTCGCCGGACTCGCCCGCGAGTCGGGCTGCCAGACCCTGTCGGAGTGCCGGGCGCGTCAACTGGTCACCCTGCACGGACGCATCAACAGCGTGACGCTCAGCCCCCGCGGCGGCCGGTCATGGCTGGAGGCCGGACTGGAGGACGGCACCGGTGCGGTCACCCTGGTCTTCATGGGGCGACGCAGCATCCCCGGCATCGAGGCGGGTCGGATGCTGCGGGCCACCGGACGACTGGTCCAGCGCGGCAACCGCCGGGTGATCTACAACCCGCACTACGAACTGCGCAGCTGAGCCCTGCCCGATGAACGGGACCTCACAACCAGGTCTCCCGGTCGTCGTGGATCGGCGGCGGCGCTCCCTCGCCGTGACGCAGCTTCGGCCGCTTGACCAGATGGTCGGCCAGCACCTGCTCGTACTCGGGTGAGACCACCAGCAGCACCTCGTCGCCCACTTCGATGACCCCGTCACGATCGGGTGCCATCCCGATCCCGTCCCGGATCACCGACACCAGGACCGCGTCGCCGGGCAACTGCAACTCACGGATGGGGCGCCCGACGATGGCGCTGTCCTCGGGCATGGTCAGTTCCACCAGGTTGGCAGACCCCTCCCGGAAGGTGAACAGCCGCACCAGTTCGCCGACGGTGACGGCCTCCTCGACCAGGGCACTCATCATCCGCGGGGTCGAAACCGCCACGTCAACGCCCCAGGACTCGTCGAACATCCACTCGTTGTCGGGATGGTTCACCCGGCTCACCGTGCGAGGCACACCGAACTCGGTCTTGGCCAGCAGCGAGTGCACCAGGTTGGCCTTGTCGTCGCCGGTGGCGGCGATCGAGACGTCATAGGACTCCAACTGGGCCTCCTCCAAGGAGTCCAGCTCGCAGGCGTCGGCAAGCAACCAGTCGGCATCGGGCACCGACGCGGTCTTGATCGCGGCAGGGTCCCGGTCGATCAGCAGGATGGAATGACCGTTGCCGATCAGCTCCTTGGCGATGGACCGGCCCACATTGCCGGCCCCCACGATGGCGACGCGCATCTCAGGCTCCCTTCATCGGCGGACAGGCGGGGCCGCCAGCACGGACTCGACGGTGCTCAATGTCTCGGTCTCGACGGCGGCGTAGACCAGGTCGCCGTCCTGCAGGATGGTCGCCTGGTTGGGCACGAGCCCCCGACCGAAGCGCATCACGAATGGCAGCGGCGTGCCCACCACCGCCTGGATGGCGTGCACCCTGGTGCCGATCCAGTCCTCATGGGTCTTCACCTGGACCAGTCGGACATTGCCCGCAGGGTCGGTCCAGACCGGCTCGGAGCCTTCCGGCAGCAATCCGCGCAGCACCTGGTTGGCGGCCCAGCGCACGGTGGCTACGGTGCGAATGCCCAGGCGTTCGTACACCTCGGCACGACCCTGGTCGTAGATGCGGGCAATGACATTGGTCAGACCGAACTCCTCGCGGACCACGCGGGCGGCCAGGATGTTGGAGTTGTCGCCGCTGGACACCGCAGCAAAGCCGTCCGCCTCACGGATGCCCGCCCGGACGAGCACATCGCGATCGAAGCCGACGCCCTTGACGGTGATGCCCTTGTACTCCGAACCGAGCCGACGAAACGCGTTGACGTCCAGGTCGACGACCGCCACCGAGTGTTCGCGGCGCTCCAGGGACTTTGCCAGACTCGCCCCCACCCGACCACAACCCATGATCACGATGTGCACGTGGGCCTCCTTCACTGCCGTGCTCAGCCCCACGCTACCGGTGTTGGGTCCAGCACACGACGAGGAGCAGACGCCGTCCGGCGCGAGATTCTGGCCCACCGTCGCCGCCCCGACGCCCACCGGGGCGTTCGTGGGCACTGGCGGGTCACCCCGAAACGAGGTGATTCAATGACCCGGTCGTTTCTCAAAGGGGTGCCTGATGGCCAAGCTGTTCAAGTTCAACCTGCTCGTGCTGGTGCTGCTGGCCATCCTGCTCGGCATCGGGCTGGGGTCCTTCCTGCCCAGTTTCGTGGTGCGCATCTTCGTCACCTTCAACGGCCTGTTCGGGAACTTCCTGGGCTTCATCATTCCGCTGCTGATCGTCGGGCTGATCACCCCGGCCATCGACGAACTCGGCAAGGGGGCCGGCAAGTGGCTGGCGGTCACGGCCGGAATCGCCTATGTCTCCACCATCCTGGCCGGGCTGCTCAGCTGGGGCACCAGCATGATCGCCTGGCCCCGGTTGCTGGCCGGCAATGACGTGACCGACCTGGCCGACCCCGAGTCAGGCCTGCTGACCCCCTACTTCACCATCGACATGCCGCCCATGTTCCAGGTGATGACTGCCCTGGTCTTCGCCTTCGTGGTCGGGGTGGCCCTGACCCGCTTCGACGCCCCGGCCCTGCACCAGGTCTTCGCCGACTTCCGCGAGGTCATCAACATCGTCATCAGCAAGGTGATCGTGCCGCTGCTGCCGCTCTACATCTTCGGCATCTTCCTGAACATGACGTTCGCGGGCCAGGTCTGGTCGGTGATCCGATCCTTCTTCTGGGTGGTGGTGATCGTCTTCGCCCTGACGGTGGTCTACCTCGTCCTGCAGTACGCCGTCGCCGGCACCATGGCCAAGAAGAATCCCTTCACCCTGCTGCGGACGATGCTGCCGGCCTACGCCACCGCCCTGGGAACCTCCTCCTCGGCGGCCACGATCCCGGTCACCCTGCGTTCGGCCATCAAGGCCGGGGTTTCGGAGAACGTCGCCTCGTTCGTGATTCCCCTGTGCGCCACGATCCACCTGGCCGGCTCGACCATCAAGATCACGGGCTTCGCCCTGGCCATCATGGTCATGTTCGGCATGCCCACCCCGCCCGGCCTGATCCTGGGATTCATCCTTCTGCTGGGCATCACCATGGTGGCCGCCCCCGGCGTCCCCGGCGGCGCGATCGTCACCGCTGGCGCCCTGCTGGAATCCCAACTCGGCTTCAGCCCCGAACAGGTGGGGTTGATGATCGCCACCTACATCGCCATCGACTCGATTGGCACCGCCGCCAATGTCACCGGTGATGGCGCCATCGCCGTCATCGTCGACAAACTGGCCGGCCACCCCGGCCACCGCGACCTGGGTCTGCACCTGCCCCACGAGGAGAAGACCGCCACCGCGGGAGCGTAGCGCCCTGGTTCCGTCGAACCATTGCCGACTCATCTATACAGGTATAGTCTGGCCGTCCAGCGTCCATGGCACCGGAGCCGTGGGACGCGCGTGACACTCAACGGAAGACGGATCATGGTGGATCTTGCAACCGTGGATCGAACAACACTTGGCAAGGCGTTCGACCACTCAGTCCTGTTCAAGAATGCGACCGAGACAGATATCCGCGGCGGCTGCGAGGAGGCCAAGCAGTACAACTGCTCGGCGTTCTACGTCGCCGCCCCCTACTGGCTGCCCGTGGCCACCGAGGCGCTGGCCGGCTCCACGGTGAAGGTGGCCACGGCCATTGCCTTCCCCTCCGGGGTCGCCGACTGGCGCTCCAAGGCGGCCGAGACCCGGCATGCCGTCGAGGCCGGTGCCCAGGAACTCGACATCGTCATGAACATCGGGGCGCTGCTCAGCGGTGACGACGCCGCCGTGCGACGCGAGCTGGAGGCCTTCGTCGGCGAGGCTGGTGAGGCCGTCACCAAGGTGATCCTCGAAGTCTGCTACCTGTCCGACGACGACATCCGCCGGGCCTCCGAACTGGTGGTCGAGGCCGGCGCCAACTACGTCAAGACCTCCACCGGCCAGCATGCGGGCCCGTCCATGACTCAGTTCCTGGCCATGCAGCAGGCCGTGGCGGGCTCGGGCGTGCGCACCAAGGTGGCCGGCGTCCAGGCGCCCCGACCCCAGAACGCCTACGCCTTCCTGCTCGCGGGGGCCGACCTGATCGGCACCCGGGCGGTGCCCGAGATCATCGACGCCCTCGACCAGATGCGCAGCATCGGACTGGTCCCCTCCCCGGCGCCCGCCTCGTGACCCACCCACACCCTCGACAGACAACGCAGTTGGGAGAACACCCATGGTGATGACAGTCGCCGAGTACGCGAAACACTTCGACATGGCCCTGCACAAGCAGGACTCACTGGAAACCGACATCAGGGCCCATGCCCAGGCCGCCCGGGACGCCGGGGTCGCCGCCTGCTACACCAACTCCTACTGGACGCCGGTGGTGGCCGAGGTCCTGCAGGGCTCCGACGTGCACGTCGGCACGGCCATCAGCTTCCCCTACGGATGCACCTCCACCGCCATGAAGTTCGCCGAGATCGAGGAGGGCCTGGAACTGGGCGCGACCGCCGTTGACATGGTGATCAACATTGGCCAACTGCGGATGGGCAACCACGACTTCGTCCGACGGGAGGTCGAGGGCCTGGTCGAGCGCACCGCCGGCAAGGCCCTGTCCAAGGTCATCTTCGAGGTCTGCTTCCTGACCGATGACGAGATCGCGACGCTGACCCGCATCTGCTCGGACGCCGGCGTCAACTACGTCAAGACCGCCACCGGCTCCGAGGGCTTTCCCACCGAATCGCAGGTCGCGGTGATGCGCAAGAACATCACCAACGAGAAGACCCTGCTCAAGGTCTCGGGGGTGCCCCGCACCTTCACCATGGCCGCGACGCTGTGGTTGATCGATCGCATGGGGGTCTCCCTCATCGGCACCAGAAGCGCCGCACAGCTCGTCGCCCAGTACCAGGAACTGTTTACCGAAAGGACCGATTCATGACTGACTACCTCATGGGAATCGACGCCGGCACGACCGGCTGCAAGTCGATCGTCTTCGACTTGGATGGCAATGTCATCGGGCAGGACTACCGCGAGTACCCCTGCGTCTACCCGGGCCCGGGGCTGGTCGAGCAGACCTACGCCGACATCATCCCGCCGCTCGCCGACTCCTGCAAGGCAGCCATCGCGGCGTCCGGGGTGGATGCCAAGGACATCAAGGCCGTGGCCTTCTCGACCCAGGCGACCTTGATGGCCATGGTCGACGAGAACCACAAGTTGGTCCGTGACTTCGTGTCCTGGCAGGACCTTCGCGGCGCCGACTACATCCCCAAGCTGCGCGAGGCCTACGGCGCCGCCGAGATCTACCAGGAGACCGGTGATCCGCAGGGGACGAACTCCGCAGCCCCCAAGTGGGCCTGGCTGCGCGACAACGAACCTGAGAACTGGGCGCGGACCCGCTGGTTCCTGTCCGAGCAGGAGTTCCTGCTCAAGGACTGGGGTGCCGACGGCTACTGGACCGACCTGTCCACGGCTTCTCGTGAAGGCATGCTGGACGTCGACACCATGGACTGGTCGAAGGGCGTCCACGACCTGGTCGGCATCCCGCTGAGTTCGCGTGCCACCGTCGTCACCGAGCCCGGCAAGGTCGTCGGCCAGATCAGCGCCGAGATGGCCAAGCGCACCGGACTGGTCGAGGGCACCCTGCTGTGCATGGGCGCCCATGACCAGAACTGCTCCACCTTCGGCGGTGGCGCCATCAAGGGTGACGACTGCGTGATGGTGATGGGCACCTTCGGGTCCTGCTACGTGGTGATGGACGAGTCGCGCCGCGACCCGCACCGCAAGCTCATCGTCAAGCCCAACCACGGCATGGGCAACTGGACGATCGAGGCGTTCTCGAACACCTCGGCCTCCTCCTTCCGCTGGTACCGCGACACCTTCGCCGACCTGGAGCGAGCCGCCGGGTCGGTGACCCGGATGGATCCCTACGACATCATCACCAACCAGGTCACCCAGTCACCGATCGGTGCCAATGGGGTCACCTTCCTGCCGTTCCTGGGTGGGGCGTCGGGCGCGCGGCAGAACCCGCACGCCCGGGCCAACCTGCACGGCATGAGCCTGGCGACGAACAAGGCCGACGTGGCCCGTGCCGTTCTGGAGGGCATCAGCTTCGAGATGCGCGACATCCTGGTGGCCCAGTCGGCGGCCGGGATCAACCCCTCCACGATCCGACTCGTCGGTGGGGCGGCGAAGTCCAAGGTGTGGTCGCAGATGCTGGCCGACATCTTCCAGAAGCCGATCCAGGTGCTGCGGACCTCCGAGTCCGGGTGTCTCGGTGCGGCCATGTACGCCGGTGTCGGGGCGGGGCTGTACGCCTCGTGCGAGGAGGCCGCCGAGCGTGCCGTCGCCGTGGTCGCGGAGTTCACCCCTGACCCGTCGACCGCGCCCGCCTACGACGAGGCGTTCGACCGGTTCGTCAAGCTCTACGAGGCGCTGGACACCCGCGTCTTCTAGGAGTGACGGCGATGGCCCGGACCCACCCAGGGTCCGGGCCATCGCTGTGTGCGCTCCAGGTCAACGACGCTGGCGACTTGCCACCAGGTCGGTGATCCGGGTGTGCAGCGAGGCGGCGTCCATCCCGTGCTGGTGCTGCAACCCGGCGTAGGTGCCGGTGTGCACGTAGGTGTGGGGGACAGCAATGATGTCGACCACCGCGCCGCCGTGGTGGGCGATCAGTTCGCTGACGATGCCGCCCAGCCCGCCGCGGTCGTAGTGCTCCTCGACGGTGATGACGTGGCCGGTCCGCCTGGCCGAGGACAGCACCAGGTCCTCGTCCAGGGGAACGATCGTGCCCAGGCAGACCAGGTCGACATCAATGCCGTCGGCGACCAAGGCGTCCACGGCCTGCATCGTCTCGATGGTCTGGTAGCCGGCGGACACGACGGTGACCTGGCTGCCCTGGCGGACGTGGCGGCCCTTGCCGATCTGGAAGTCCTCCTCGAACAGGACGGGCACGTTGCCGGCGCCGATGCGCATGTAGACGGGCCCGTCGTGCTCGATCATGGCCCGGACGCCGGCGCGGATCTCGCTGTAGTCCTGGGGTGCCAGCACCGTCACGCCGGGAATCATCCGGATGATGGCGAAGTCCTCGAGCGAGTGGTGGGTCGACCCCAGGTCGGCGTAGGTCATGCCGCCGTTGCGTCCGACGATCTTGACGTTCTGGTTCATGTAGCCAATGTCGTTGCGGAACTGCTCGTAGTTGCGGGCCGTGACGAACGGCGCGATGGCGCAGAAGACCGGGATCTTGCCGGTGGTGGCCAGACCTGCGGCCAGACCGGTGGCGCCCTGCTCCTCGATGCCCACCTCGAAGTAGCGGTCGGGGTGCGCCTTGGCGAAGTCGCCGAACCCGGACGACTTGCCCGAGTCGGTCGAGATCACCACGATGCGTTCGTCGGTCTCGGCGACCTCGGCCACGGCGCGGCCGAACTCCTTGCGGGGGTCATAGGTCTGGGCGTTCATCGGGCTTCCTCCAGGCTGGCGATCACGGCGTCGCTCTCGGCCACGGCAACGGCCAGTTCGTCGGGCGAGGGCTTCCAGTAGTGGCTGGGCACGGTGCCCTGGATCGAGGTGACACCCTTGCCCTTGGTGGTGCGGGCCACGATCACGCTGGGCTTGCCGGGCTCCAGGGGACAGCGGTCCAGGGCGGCGGTGATCTGGGCCATGTCATGGCCGTCGATCTCGGCGGTGGCCCAGCCGAAGGCACGGAACTTGTCGGTCACCGAGCCCATGTTCATCACCTCGTCGGTGGTGCCCGAGATCTGCATGCCGTTCAGGTCGACGAACACGACAATGCTGCCGAGTCGGTGGTGGGCGGCCATGGCGGCGCCCTCCCAGTTGCTGCCCTCGGGCAGTTCGCCGTCGCCCATCATGACGAAGATCCTGGCTTCGGGGTGCTCGTGGCGCAGGCCCAGTGCCATGCCGCAGGCCAGGGGCAGTCCGTGACCGAGCGCGCCGGTGTTGGCCTCGATGCCGGTCAGCAGTGACATGTTGGGGTGGCCGGGCACCGGGGAGGACAGGGCGCCGTACTGGTCCAGCACCGAGGCGTCGATGATGCCCCGCTCGGCGAGCACGGCGTACTGTCCCATCGCCTTGTGGCCGGCCGACAGCAGGAAGCGGTCGCGGCCCGGGTCATTGGGCCCGGACGAGGGTCGCATGGCGTGGAAGTAGACGGCTGTGATCATGTCAATGGCCGACATGGCACCACCCAGGTGCCCCGAGGGGTTTGCTTGGAGCATCCGCAGCACATTGCGGCGGGCGCGGGCAGCGTGCAGCTGCAGCAGCGAGTGATCGTCAGTCATGGGTCCGTCCTCGGCAACTTGTATTGACTTGTACACCATACCTAGACAGGTATAGACAAGCAAGGCGGGTGCGAACGGGTGCCGAGCGGCATACAGTGCTGGGGTGAACATTGCCGATGGGCTCAAGCGTCTGGTGATCGGCCGCAAGCTCGCCTCGAGTCAGTCGGGGGAGCAGCTGCTCCCCAAGCGGGTCGCACTTCCGGTCTTCGCCTCCGACGCGTTGAGCTCCACGGCCTATGCCCCCGACGAGATCCTGCTGACGCTGTCCCTGGCCGGCATGGCCGGGTTCGCGTTCTCCTGGCCGATCGGGCTGGCGGTGGCCGTGGTGATGGGCGTCGTGGTGCTCAGCTACCGCCAGAACGTGCGCGCCTACCCCAGTGGTGGCGGTGACTACGAAGTGGCCAAGGTCAACATTGGCCCCACGGCCGGCGTCAGCGTCGCGGCGGCGCTGCTGGTCGACTACACCTTGACCGTGGCGGTCTCGGTCTCGTCGGGGGTGCAGAACGCCAAGGCGATGCTGCCCTTCATCGAGGGCCACGAGGTGGCGGTCGCCATCGGAGTGATCGTGGTGCTGATGCTGGTCAACCTGCGCGGGGTGCGGGAGTCGGGCGCGATCTTCGCCATCCCCACCTATGCGTTCATCGTCGCGATCGCCGGCCTGGTGGTGTGGGGCCTGACCCGGATCTACCTGCTGGGCGAGGAGGTGCTCTCGCCCACGGCTGACTGGCAGGTCGTCGGCGTCGACCCATACACGAACTTCGAGGGCTTGGCGATGGTGGCGCTGCTGGCCCGCTCGTTCTCGTCGGGTTCGGCGGCCCTGACCGGGGTCGAGGCCATCTCCAACGGGGTGCCGTCCTTCCGTGCGCCCAAGTCACGCAATGCCGCCACCACGCTGGCGCTGCTGGGCGCCATTGCGATCACCATGCTGATGGGCATCCTGCTGCTGGCCAACAAGGTCAAGGTGCACCTGATCGACGAACGCGGCGGGTCGCACTACCTGCTGCCCGACGGGTCGGTCCGCTACCAGGAGGGCACCACCGTCATCGGGCAGCTGGCCACCGCGGTGTTCTACGACAACTTCAGGGTGGGCTTCTACGTGGTGATGGCCTGCACCATGCTGATCCTGGTGCTGGCGGCCAATACGGCGTTCAACGGCTTCCCGATGCTCGGCTCCATCCTGGCCAGGGACGGGTTCCTGCCGCGCCAGCTGCACTCCCGCGGTGACCGATTGGCCTATTCCAATGGCATCGTCACCCTGGCGGTGGCGGCGATGGCGCTGGTCTTCGCCTTTGACGCCTCGGTGACGGCGCTGATCCAGTTGTACGTGGTCGGCGTCTTCGTCTCGTTCACGGTGGGGCAGTTCGGCATGGTCAAGCACTGGACGCGGCTGCTGGCCAGTGAGCGCGACCCGGTGGTGCGCCAACAGATGCGACGCTCACGGGTGATCAACGGGATCGGTCTGGTGATGACCGGGGTGGTGCTGGTGATCGTGCTGGTCTCCAAGTTCCTGCACGGTGCCTACCTGGCCGTGATCGCCATGGGCGTGCTGATCCTGGTGATGCGCTGGATCAGGCGCCACTACGACTCGGTTGCCCAGGAGCTGCGGATCACCGACGACTCCGAGCGGACGATGCCCTCGCGGGTGCGCGCGGTGGTGCTGGTCAGCCGGGTGGACAAGCCGACCGTCCGGGCCGTCATGTATGCCCGGGCCACCCGGCCCAACAGCATCGAGGCGGTGCACGTCGCCGTCGACGACGACGCCTCCAAGGACACCTTCGACGCCTGGGAGTCCGAGGACTTCGGGGTGCCGCTGCGGGTGATCGCCTCGCCCTACCGGGAGGTGACCACCCCCTTCATCGCCCACATCAAGGCGATGCGCACCGACAACCCCCGCGACGTGGTGATCGTCTACATCCCCGAGTACGTGGTGGGGCACTGGTGGGAGGGCCTGCTGCACAACCAGACCGCCCTGCTGATCCGGATCAGGTTGCAGTTCATCTCGGGGGTGATGGTCACCAGCGTGCCCTACCGGTTGCAGTCCTCGACCACCGCGGCCGAGCGACTGGGCCGCGACCACCCGAGCAGCTGGCGGCGTCCCGGCGTCCAGCAGAGTG
Source organism: Tessaracoccus sp. SD287 (assembly GCF_017355265.1). Classification (GTDB taxonomy): domain Bacteria; phylum Actinomycetota; class Actinomycetes; order Propionibacteriales; family Propionibacteriaceae; genus Aestuariimicrobium. The sequence continues at coordinate 85,196 of NZ_JADIJQ010000001.1, read as the reverse complement.
ACCTCGACCCTGCGGAGTCCCGGCGGGACTGATCCCACGGGGTCGGTCCGTGTAACGAATCAGTAACGCCACGCCGCGCTCCACTGGCGCCACCGGATCGTCCGCGCTACGTTTCTGAGACCTGAACCACCTGTCAGGTTTTGGTGCGGGCAACGTCATCGTTGACCAGCCGCGCTGGACGTCCCGTTCGGCACGCACCGCCTAGACCGGTGAACTGGAACTGGAGCTGGTGCCCCAGGGCACCTTGGCCGAACGGATGCGCGCCGGCGGCTCCGGCATCGCCGCCTTCTACACCCGCACTGGGGTGGGCACCCAGGTCGCCGAGGGCGGTCTGCCGCAGAAGCACCACCCTGACGGCAGCGTCGCGGTCGCCTCGCAGCCCAAGCCGGTGCAGACGTTCATGGTCGACGGTGTCGAGCGCGAGTTCGTCCTGGAGCAGGCCATTCGCGCCGACTACGCCCTGGTCCATGCCCGCAAGGCCGACCGCCACGGCAACCTCGTCTTCCACGCCGCCGCCCGCAACTTCTCACCGGTCGCCGCCATGGCCGGCAAGGTCTGCATCCTGCAGACCGAGGAACTGGTCGAACCCGGCGAGATCAACCCCGACGAGGTACACCTGCCGGGGGTCTTCGTCCATCGCATCGTCGAGGTGGGCACCGACATCGAGAAGCGCATCGAGAAGCGCACCATCCGAGAGGGGAACTGACATGGCACTGACCCGCCAGCAGATGGCCGCGCGGGCCGCGGCCGAACTCAGCGACGGCATGTACGTCAACCTCGGCATCGGCCTGCCGACCCTGGTGCCCAACTACGTCCCCGCGGACGTCTCGGTGGTGCTGCAGAGCGAGAACGGCATCCTCGGCGTCGGCCCCTACCTCCTCGACCAGGACGTCGACCCCGACCTCATCAATGCCGGCAAGGAGACCGTCACCCTGCTGCCCGGGGCCAGCTTCTTCGACTCGGCGACCTCCTTCGCCATGATCCGCGGCGGCAAGATCGACGCCGCGATCCTCGGCGCCATGCAGGTCTCGTCCGGCGGTGACATCGCCAACTGGATGATCCCCGGCAAGATGGTCAAGGGACCGGGCGGCGCCATGGACCTGGTGCACGGCGCCGCCTCCGTCATCGTGCTGATGGAGCACGTCGCCCGGGACGGATCCCCCAAGCTGCTGGAGCAGTGCTCGCTGCCGCTGACCGGCAAGGGCGTGGTCGACCGGATCATCACCGACCTGTGCGTCCTGGACGTCACCGACGAAGGACTGCGGCTGGTCGAACTGTCGCCCGGCGTCACCCTGGACGAGATCCGCGCCGCCACCGGTGCGCCGGTGCTGGCATGAGCACCCTGCTGCCCGGCATCAACAGCCAGCAGGTCAGCACCGGACGCGGCCGTTTCCACGTCATCGAGGCCCACCCCCAGCTGGTCGGCATCCCGGTGGTCTTCATCCACGGGAACGTGTCCAGTTCGCTGTTCTTCCAGCCGACCATGCTCGACCTCGATCGGCACTCCTATGCCATCGACCTGCGTGGCTTCGGGGATTCCGAGACCCTGCCGGTGGACGCCCGTCGGGGGCTGCGCGACTTCTCCGACGACGTCGCCGCCGTGTTGGACGCCCTGCGCCTCACCAGCGTGCACCTGGTCGGCTGGTCGATGGGTGGGGGAGTCAGCATGCAGTTGCTGTTGGATCGCCGCGACCTGGTCGCTTCGCTGACGCTGATCTCGCCCGTCTCGCCCTACGGTTTCGGCGGCACCAGCCTGGACGGCACCCTGCTGAGCCCCGACGCCGCCGGCACCGGCGGTGGCGGCGCCAACCAGGACTTCCTGGCCAGCATGGCCAGCCGGGAGACCAGCGACAGTTCCAGCTCGACGGCGCGCTCGGTGTTCCGCGCCACCTATGTGGCGCCCGGCTACCGCACCGACCTGGAGGACCTGTGGGTCGAGTCGATGCTGTCGACGGCGCTTGGCGAGGACAACTACCCCGGTGACAGCGTGGCGTCCGAGTCGTGGCCCGGCTTCGCCGCCGGGACGCGCGGCATCCTCAACACGATGGCCCCGACCCACTTCAACACCACCGCCATCGTCGACCTCGACGACAAGCCCGCGATCCTGTGGGTGCGCGGCGACCAGGACGCCATCGTCAGCGACGAGACCTATTTCGACCTGAACACGCTCGGCAGGGCCGGCATCATCCCCGGGTGGCCCGGAGATCAGGTGGCGCCGCCGCAGCCCATGGTGGCCCAGACCCGGGCAGTCCTCGAGTGCTACCGCGCCCAGGGTGGCCGGGTCCGTGAAATCGTCCATGCCGGCGTCGGCCACTCGGCGCACCTGGAACGCCCCGAGGAGTTCCGCGCCGCCCTGTCCCAACACATCACCGAGAGCGAGTCGACCCCATGAGCCTGCCGGACAACGCCATCGTCATCGTCGGGGGTGCCCGCACCCCCGTCGGGAGTTTTGGGGGTTCACTTGCCGCGGTGCCGGCCCACGAACTGGGTGCCACCGCGACCAGGGCCGCCCTCGAACGGGCCGCGGTGGGCATCGACGGGGTGGGGGAGTTCATCTTCGGTTGCGTCGGGCAGACCGGCAAGGACGCCTACATTGCCCGCCGGATTGCCCTGGCCGCCGGTGCCCCCACCTCGTCGACGGCCATGACCGTCAACCGCATCTGCGGCTCCGGCCTGCAGGCACTGGTCAGCGCCTGCGACGAACTGCGTCGCGGGGACAGCGACGTCGTGGTGACCGGGGGCGCCGAGTCAATGTCGCGCCAGCCCTACCTCGACCTGGACGCCCGCGCCGGCTACCGGTTGGGCAACCGCCAACTGGTCGACGGCACCCTCAGCCTCGTCACCGACCCGTTCACCGACACCGCCATGGGCATCACGGCCGAGAACGTGGCCGCCCGCCACGGCGTCAGCCGGGATGACCAGGACGAGTTCGCCGCCGAGTCGCAACGACGGGCGCAAGCCGCCATCGCCGAGGGCGCCATGGCCGCCGAGATCGCCCCGGTGACGATCAGCACCCGCAAGGGCGACCAGGTCGTCGAGACCGACGAACACCCGCGCGCCGGCATCACCGTCGAGAAGCTCGGCGCGATGCGGGCGGCCTTCGTCGGCGACGGGACGGTGACCGCCGGGAACTCCTCGGGCATCAATGACGGTGCCGCGGCGCTGGTGCTCACCACCGCCAGGATCGCCCGGGAGCGTGGTCTGGTGCCGCTGGCCGAGTTGGTCGACGCCGCCAAGGCTGGCTGCGACCCCGACGTGATGGGCTATGCGCCGAAGCCGGCCATCGACAAGGTGCTGGCCCGCAACGGGCTGGTCGCCGCCGACCTCGACTGGGTGGAACTGAATGAGGCCTTCGCCGCCCAAGCGGTGGCCGTCATCCGCGACACCGGACTCGACCCGGCCACGGTGAACCCGCTGGGCGGCGCCATCGCCTGGGGGCATCCCATCGGCGCCACGGGGGCGATCCTGAGCCTGCGGACGATCACCAACCTGCGCAGCCGCGGGCTGGAGCACGGTCTGGTCAGCCTGTGCATTGGTGGCGGCCAGGCCCTGGCGGTCATCTTCCGGGCCGTGTGACCGGCTGACGGCCACGGCCCGCGCGCTAGGGTCAGGAGCGTGAACCACACCGAGAATCCCGCTCCCGTCCCCGAGCCCGGGACGGTGGTGGGTCCGGTCGAGGTCGGGGCGGTGGCCCACGGCGGCCACTGCGTCGCCCGCCTGGACGGGCGGGTCATCTTCGTCCGGCACGCCATTCCCGGCGAGGTCGTCACGATCCGCCTCACCGACACCGGCAAGGCGAAGTTCTGGCGTGGTGACGTCGCCGAGGTGATCACCGGCAGCGAGCACCGGGTGCGCCCACCCTGCCCGGTGGCCGGGGTCTGCGGCGGCTGCGACTTCCAGCACGTGGCGCCGGTCCACCAACTCGAACTCAAACGCCGGGTGGTGGCCGAACAGTTGCAGCGACTGGCCGGGATCACCTGGGAGGGCACCGTCGAGTCGGTCGACGAACCATTGCACTGGCGCAGCCGGATGCGCTACGTCACCGAGACCGGCCTGGCCGGGCTGCACGCCCACCGGTCCCACGAGGTCGTCGAGCTTCCCGAGGGAGGCTGCCGGATCGCCGAGGACACCGGCCCCGACGTCGAGACCCTGCACTTCCTGGCCCGGGAGGCCCAGGGCCGCGACCTGCACGTCGCCACCGCCGAGCCCGTCTCGGCGGTCGCCGGCACCGAGACCCTGATGGGTCGGCGCACCGTGCGGGAGCAGGTGGGTTCGACCGTGTTCCAGGTCGCCACCGACGGATTCTGGCAGCCGCACGTCCGGGCACCCGAGGTGCTCACCGACGCCGTGCTGTCAGCGCTGCAGCCACGGGTGGGGGAGATCGGGCTCGACCTGTACTGCGGTGTCGGACTCTTCGCGGCGGCCCTGGTGGAACACGGCGTGCGGGTCATCGGCGTCGAGCAGGATCGGCGCGCCGCCCAGTTCGCTGCCCGCAACGTGCCCGAGGCCGAGATCATCAGCGGATCGCTGGAACGCAGCCTGCACCGCCTGCCCCATCAAGTCGACCTCATCGTGCTCGACCCGCCCCGGACGGGTGCTGGAGCGAAGGTGGTGACCCGGCTGGCGGGGTTGGGCGCGCGGGCAATCGCCTATGTGGCGTGTGACCCGGCTGCTTTGGCTCGGGACCTGGCCACCTTCGCCGACCTCGGCTGGCAGCCGGCTGGCATTCGCGCCTTCGACCTGTTCCCGATGACCCACCACATCGAGTGCCTGGCGCTGCTGACGAAGGCGGATGCTGAAGTGCGGTGATTCGGGAAGATGCGCGGAGATGCGGGTGTGCTCGAGGGTTCTTAGTGCACACCTTGTCCTTGGAGTGAGTTTGACTGTTGACCAAGGTGACACCTCGCACACGGGTGCCTGGATTTTCAGATGCGGCTTGAAGACCTTCATTTCTGACTAAGGGTCTCCCCGCGTCACCGCGAGGGCGTCCAGTTTCTGGCCCCTGGATCACCGCCCGTCCTGTGGTTCCGCTGAGTTTTCCCCTTTCACCACCGTGCGTTCGATCAACTTCTGAAATCGTGAGGACAACTGCTCCGCACGCTTCACGCTTTGAAGCCCCTCTTCGTCGACCAACCCCAGACGCAGGAGTGTATAGGTCTCCGACCATTCGTCCACCATCTTCCTGACAACTACGTCATCCGAACCATTAGATTGCGTCGCCGCCTCCAAGACTGCTAAACTCGAGTCCAGGCTTGCGAAAAGTGTGATTCTATTTCCAGGTGACTGAATGTGGGCCTCGGTGAACTGGTCGAGCGCTCTACGATAATATTCCAGCCATTTCGGATCAGCCTCGGATACAAAAAGCCGGCTCCGATTCATGAGAATCGTGCCGTACGTCGTCCGAGTATACGAATCATCATAGAGATTGACCGCGCGACCAGCAAATGACTCGGCGCGCCCCCAATCGTGAATAGCTTTCGCGTGAATGGCACGTTGTTCCCAATATCGACCACTCCAATCGCCAAACACGGTGATAAGGGCTTTGTAGAAATCGTCGAAGTCCTCATTCGGAAATGCGGCACTCAAAGTCTTGTAGGTCATCAAGTGAGACATAAGCAACGGCAATCGATTTCTTTCCCGCATTCCTTCTCTCGAGGCCGCTGGGGCGACACGCTTGATGATCCGCAAGATGGACGCGAGGGCGTCACGCGGCGGCAGCACGCGCAGCAGGGAGGCCAGCGACCTATCGCGCTGTCGCGAGATGAGAACCGAACCGTTCAGTTGTACTAGAGCCTGCAGTCCTGAATCGTCTGTCAGCGCGGCAACAATCGCGTCAGAGGCCACGCCGAGCGCTATGGCTGCGTCAGCGGATGTCACGGTCCTTTGCCCCTGCGAAGCCAGGGCGAGTAGTAAGACCAATTCATGTTGCCAGTCCGCCTTGAGATTGGTGACTTCCGTGTCCAAGCGCTTCCTGAATCCCAACCCGTACTCTACGTCGAGCATCGCCGAAAAAATGTCTCTGCCCTTGAATACTGCAAGAGCAGCGCGACGATCTATTAGCTCGAGGCTACCGAGGCGACCGGACGATCTAAGTTTCTCGTAAAGAGCCGTTGAATCCTTGTTCCCGAGACCCTTCTTGGCGACAAAAGTCGACTTCCCGTAGGTTCCGGTGAGCCGCTCTTCGAGTCTAAGCTCGTTGCCTAGAACTTCTCCGCATAGGAACAGAAGCTGAGTTCCACTTTCTTCAGCTAGGCGTAGACTCCGATCGATATCGTCGCCAAAGTCGGCGCCACCATCAATCACGACCACGGTTGGGAATTGTCGAGCGAGTTCCACTAGAAGGTGGCTGTCCCATCTCGAGGACCTGTCGAACTGGAATACATGCGCTCCCATGGCAATGGCTGAACGGGCGACAGTCAGCAGCACAGTCGATAACCCAGTCAATCGTGGAGCATATTGTATTATCAATCGCGCTGATCGGTGCTCAGAGGACATCCAATTACCCAGCTGGGTGATCAATTCGGAGCTGGTACTGAGATCCACGGGTGTGCGAAGAACCACATCCCGCCAAGTGGGTGGGTCGCCACCAAGAAAGTCGTGGGATCTTGGTGGCGGCTCCACACGGTTCGTAACCAGTCTATGAAGTTGTGGAACACTAAGTTCGCGGGCTTCTCGCAAGGTGGTGATCGCCTGGTCTGTCAACTCAAGATCAGACCTCCACACCTTGACGAACTCTTCGCCTGGCTGGCTAATTACGATGTAGCCCAGTTTCTCCAGTTCCCATCGGTTACCCTCTGAGACGAAGGGGTCGACTATAAGTGAAGGTGCGGTTCCGGTCGGCGGATGCGAGAGAAGCACTGACTCTACGTCTGGGTCCCCGAGGAGGCGAGCGCCCATCACGATAAATGGCTCCGACCCCAGCACGCCGGCTAGCATTTGGTGCCAGACTTGGCGCGCGGCTCCAGTGCCCACGTATTCAGTCATGGAGAAGACGAGGCGGCTCGGCTCATGACCCAGCACGTGTCCGTGAAGATGGATGACATCTAGATCCCCAGTCTCCGAGTATTCGTCGTCCCAGGCAACTGTCCGAATAGGTCGCGCGGTGGCGGAATTCTCCTTCACATACGCATTCTCGACCGTGTCATCGATGTTTAGGGTCCAAATGCGCGCCCAAGGCAGGCGAACTAGGTCCTTGAACCAAGGCTCGTGACTGGCATTACGGAAGTACCTACGCAGGGTGCGCCACACGTCCTCTGCGCTCGTGGCCGTCACCGCTCGTTGGTAGGCTCTCGACAGGCTTATCCCTTCCTCCATGGGCACCGTTGGGACGAAGCGTCGTAGCGCTTCGATCAGTTCTGACGAGCTGAGAACAGGTCCAGTCGGTGTCTTCGCGCCGAGACTCGCTCCGGCTCCCAGAAGGAGTTGGTAACGACCAGACCGTGCTGCGTCACGGATCGCCCTTTGTCGCCGCGCACTGAAAGTCTCTAGCATCACTCTGCGGCTCCACCCATAGCTTGGTCAGGATTTGTAGGAGCCTAGCGGACTGCTTGTGCGATTTGTAGGTGTCGCCCTCTTCGTGGCTGCTCAACCGTACTCCTTCGACGGGGGTGCGGGCCCCGCAGGTTGATTCGACTTCAATGAGGCTTGACGATTCTGGTCAATCCCGTAGGTTCTCTGCTGCTCTCTCCGGGGTGAGGGCGTCGTAGTGCCGGCCTCGGGGCCCAGGTGCAGCGCTCGAAGGCTCGACTGGGGACGGCGGTTCTTGTACTAGTCGACCCAGCGACGCCGAACCGCAGGAGGAGGACACGATGCTCGCACGGATGAGGCAGAAGGGCTCGGCACTGATCGGACGGTTCCACGAACCGACGCGGCTGCTGCTGGCCGACCTGCGTCACCTCCACCGCACCGCGGCGGGGGACTCCCAGGACTGGAAGGTGCTCGCACAGACCGCCCAAGGCTCTAAAGGACACCGAGTTGCTGACGGTGGCCGCGGAGTGCCAGCCCGAGACGGTGCGCCAGATGGGGTGGCCAACGCCAAGGTGAAGGAGACGGCGGCCAGGCAATGGTCACCGGCAAAGGAGGGCCCCCGTGGGAGATTCGGATGCTGCGGATGCCGCGGAAGGCCATTGTCGACGGGTCTGACGCGCGGTGGGCGAGGGGTGTAGCAGACTGGCCCTGTGATCCCGGCTCTGATATCTTGATGTCGAGAGATATTCGGAATGACGAGTACCGGGGCGGCCACGGAGCAGCGGCTGCGATTTTGAGACCCGATGAGGAGAAGCATGAGCATCAACAGTTTTGAGGCGAAGTCCACGCTCGACGTGGACGGAACCAGCTACGAGGTCTTTCGGCTGGACGCCGTCGAGGGCCACGAGACCCTTCCCTACAGCCTGAAGGTCCTGCTGGAGAATCTGCTCCGCACCGAGGACGGCGCCAACATCACCGCCGACGACATCACTGCCCTGGCCAACTGGGACGCCGACGCCGACCCGAGTCGTGAGATCCAGTTCACCCCGGCCCGCGTGATCATGCAGGACTTCACGGGTGTGCCCTGCGTCGTCGACCTGGCCACCATGCGTGAGGCCGTCGTCGCCCTCGGTGGCGACGCCAGCAAGGTGAACCCGCTGTCACCGGCCGAGATGGTCATTGACCACTCCGTCATTGCCGAGGTCTTCGGCACCCCCGAGGCCTTTGAGAAGAACACCGAGATCGAGTACCAGCGCAACCGCGAGCGCTACCAGTTCCTGCGCTGGGGCCAGACCGCGTTCGACGACTTCAAGGTCGTCCCGCCCGGCACCGGCATCGTCCACCAGGTCAACATCGAGCACCTGGCCCGCGTCGTGTTCCCCCGCGAGGTCAACGGCGTGCTGCAGGCCTACCCCGACACCTGCGTCGGCACCGACTCCCACACCACCATGGTCAACGGGCTGGGCGTCGTGGGCTGGGGCGTGGGCGGCATCGAGGCCGAGGCCGCGATGCTCGGCCAGCCGGTCAGCATGCTCATTCCGAGGGTCGTCGGCTTCAAGCTGTCCGGTGAGTTGACCGAGGGCACCACGGCCACCGACCTGGTGCTGACCATCACCGAGATGCTGCGTGAGCACAAGGTCGTCGGCAAGTTCGTCGAGTTCTACGGCGAGGGAGTCGGCGCCGTGCCGTTGGCCAACCGCGCCACCATCGGCAACATGTCGCCCGAGTACGGCTCGACCATCGCCATCTTCCCGATCGACGACAAGACCATCGACTACATGCGGATGACCGGCCGTGACGAGCACCAGCTTGCGCTGGTCGAGGCCTACGCCAAGACCCAGGGGCTGTGGCACGACCCGACGCATGAGCCCCGCTTCTCGGAGTACATGGAGCTCGACCTGTCGACCGTCGTGCCCTCGATCGCCGGCCCGAAGCGTCCCCAGGACCGCATCCGGCTCGACGAGTCGCAGGTCGCCTTCCGCGAATCCCTGCCCGAGTACACCAACAACGGCACCGAGCTGACCGGCTACGACCGCGACGTGGCCGCCACCATGGTCGCCTCCGACCCGACCTCGCACGACCCCCGTCAGGTCGACGACTCCCCGGCACCCGAGGAGCACGGGCACCACGGCACGAAGGAACGACGCGTCTCCCGGGCCACCCCCGTCACCCTGGCCGACGGCACCAGCTTCGAGCTCGACCACGGTTCGGTGGCGGTGGCCTCCATCACCTCCTGCACCAACACCTCCAACCCGAGCGTCATGCTGGGTGCGGGCCTGTTGGCCAAGAAGGCCGTCGAACGCGGCCTGACGCGCAAGCCTTGGGTCAAGACCTCGCTGGCCCCCGGGTCCCAGGTGGTCACCGACTACTACTCCAAGGCTGGTTTGGACACCTATCTGGACGCCCTGGGCTTCAACCTGGTCGGCTACGGCTGCGTCACCTGCATCGGCAACACCGGCCCGCTCATCCCCGAGATCTCAGAGGCCGTGAACAACAAGGACCTTGCCGTCGCCGCGGTGCTCTCGGGCAACCGCAACTTCGAGGGCCGGATCAGCCCGGACGTCAAGATGAACTACCTGGCCAGCCCCATGCTGGTCATCGTCTACGCCATTGCCGGCACCATGGACATCGACCTGTTCAATGACCCCATTGGCCAGGACAGCGACGGCAACGACGTCTTCATGCGCGACATCTGGCCCACCCAGGCCGAGATCGACGAGGTGATCGCCTCCTCCATCAACTCTGGCATGTTCACCAGCCGCTACGCCGACGTCTTCACCGGCGACGAGCGCTGGCGTGCGCTGCCCACCCCGGACGGCAACACCTTTGAGTGGGACGAGCAGTCGACCTACGTCCGCAAGCCCCCGTACTTCGACGGCATGCCGGCCGAGCCGACCCCCGTCGAGGACATCTCGGGCGCCCGGGTGCTGCTGAAGCTGGGCGACTCGGTGACCACCGACCACATCAGCCCCGCCGGCAACATCAAGGCCGACAGCCCTGCCGGCAAGTACCTGACCGAGCACGGTGTGGCCCGTCGTGACTTCAACTCCTACGGCTCGCGCCGTGGCAACCACGAGGTCATGATCCGCGGCACCTTCGCCAATATCCGGCTGCGCAACCAGATCGCCCCCGGCACCGAGGGCGGCTTCACCCGGGACTTCACCCAGGCCGATGGCCCGGTCACCACCGTCTACGACGCCTCGGTCGCCTACCAGCAGGCCGGCATCCCGCTGGTCGTGCTGGCCGGCAAGGAGTACGGCTCGGGGTCCTCGCGTGACTGGGCCGCCAAGGGCACGGCACTGCTGGGTGCCAAGGCCGTCATCGCCGAGAGCTACGAGCGGATCCACCGCTCGAACCTGATCGGGATGGGCGTGCTGCCGCTGCAGTTCCCCGAGGGGGAGTCTGCTGACTCGCTGGGTCTGACCGGCGAGGAGACCTTCGACATCACCGGCGTCACGCAGCTCAACGAGGGCACCACGCCCAGGACCGTGACCGTCACGGCCACCGCCCCCGACGGCACCGTGACCACCTTCGAGGCGCTGGTGCGCATCGACACCCCCGGTGAGCGTGGCTACTACACCAATGGCGGCATCATGCAGTACGTGCTGCGCAACCTCGCCAAGGTCTGATCCTGGGTCCTGAGCCGACTGTTGCTCGTGCCGTGTGGCTCGTCGTCTCACACCTGCGCCCCGTCAGGCTTCGGCCTGCGGGGCGCTCGTGTTGTGTCGTCCCATGTCCATCGTGCAGTGCGGAACACTTGGCGTCTCAGGTCACGTCTGCACGTGCGAAAGCCACGCGTTCCCCTTGCCTTGAGCCCAAACCTGCAGAAGTTCACTGCATGCCAGCCGGCGAACCCAGGTCGACGGCGAGCTCGACAGCGATTCACGCCGACGACGATCAGGACTTCGAGCGATGCCAGGGTGCATCTGGATCTGCCAGCGTCTCCAGCATGAGCTGGCACCAAACCTGGGCCGCTCCGACGACCAGACGGGCGTGTCGCGGACGCACCCACTTCGGCACCTCCTCGGCTCCATGGTCGATGCCGACGCTGTTCCGGAGCTCGGTTACGCTCTGGGTGAGGGTGACCAACGACTGCAGCGCCTGGCGGAGCGCCCGGTCCTCATCGCTGACCGACTTGGCAGCGAGGCCGAGCGATTCTTGGGCGGCATTGACCAGGGCAGGTACCGTCGCCGCGCGGGTGTAGCTCTGCCCACGGGCGGTGAGAACGCACTTGGCGGTCGACTCGATCAGCGCCTTGGCAGTGCTCACAGCGAGCCGGGGATCTGTGTCGACACTGTCGGCGAGCCGGTGCAGGTGATCCTGGATGGACTGCGGATCGGAAAGGGCACTAAGCGCGTGCTCGGTCAGCTGCGCCCCGACTCTGAGCCGGTCAATGCGCACTGAGCCGGTGGCTTCATCGACCTCGAATCCATCCTCGCGGAGAATGCGGGACCACTTGTCCCGCAGCCCGTCGTCGTTGCCCCAGCCCGACGCGGTGGTATGGGTGATCTTCTGTAGCACGTCGCTGAACACAGCAGCCAGCCGCTGGGCATCGGCGGAGTCGTCCCGGTCAAGGGTGGCCAGGTACCGCCGCATCCGCTCGCGCCGAACACTCCCGTCGCTATCGCGCGGCTGCGGCGGGCCGAGAGCTACGCCCCGATCGTCGAACAGTGCGTCGATCTCGCGCACCGGTGTCGCGGTCAACTCGTCTGAGAGCAACCGCATTACCCGCGGAGTGAAGGACCCCATGCCCCGCTACTTCGTCTCGTTCGGGTGTGCGGTGTGGACCTGTTCCAAGTAGACGGTGCTGCCGTCGACGTAGAACCACACCCGTGCGGTGCCCTTTTGGGTGGGCTTGTGCTGCCAGCGCTGGAAGGTCCGGCCGCTCCGGATGATCACGCCCAGGGATCCTTCGAGGGGGTAGTTGATCGGGGTCATCGTCAGGGGAGTGCGAGTCAGGAAGTCCCAGGTCTCGGTCATGGGATTCCTGATGGTCGCAACGAGGTCGCGCCAGCCCCTCTCGGACTGCTTAGAGGCGAACTTCAGCACGTATTCCGACCTCTTCGCCGGTCGCGGGACCAGGGTCTCCCGGGGCATGATCAGGGACGCTCGACGAGCGTGCCGCCAACGGAATTGTCGTCATCGTCGAGCCACTCGACCGGCTGCGAGCCAAGACCCGCGGCGATCGCCGTCGCCGTCTCACGCCAACTGGTGAGCTTGGCGATCGCCAAGTGCGGCTGATGCGTCGAGAAGGATGCCCTCGCTGCGTCGATGAGGTCCCGAGCGCAGATGTCCCGGTCCTCGGCGCTCAGCGCGTACATCCATGGGTACAGGCTGGCCATCCTCTCGGTCAAAGGGCCGTCCTTGAGCGTCACTGTGATGAGTGTGGCGGCGATGTCCAGCAGCTTGGCCCGGGCATCGGCTTCGCGCTGGGACATGAGCACCAAGGACTCGCCGTCGCGCCGGGTCACTGTCACAGGGTGGTCCTCCGCCTCGGCGAAGACCTCGGCCGAGTGCTTGCTCAGGTCCGAGGAGCGGCGGGTGGCTACCGGGAGGCCAGCTGCGATGGTCATGGCACTATCGTATTCCGATCGTGTTCGGAAGTCCAGCACTGAGTGTGTGCTGTCACGCGGTCCGCGCAGCCGACGCCCAAGCTCTTTGACTCGGCCCTCATGAGGCAGCTGGGAATAGTACACCCGCGGCATCATCCGCAATCAGTAGCGTGGTCCACTCCGATGGCGATGAGACCGGTCGAGTACTCATCGACCGCCTTGATCAAAGAGCGCATCCGCATGTGCAGCGGTCCCCAAGGGCGGCCGCTCTGGTTCGACGGGCCCGGCAACTCTCGAACGTTCGTGACATCCACGTCGAACTCAACATTGAGGTCGAAGTTCTCCGGTGACAGCACCACTCCCTGCCCGAGTCGTAGCCGCAGGATCTCGCCGCCTTCGTGAATGATCCCGGGTCGACCAGGGTCGACGACCGCTACCTTGTCCTGGTCGGCGAACAGGCGAAGGTGCGAAAGATAGAGGCCCAGGCCATGGGGTGAACGATGACGGTCAACCCGAGCGAGATCGTGCAAGATTCGGAGACTGTTCCACTCAGGGTATTGGGCCTGGTACGGCTGAATCGCCTCGAGCCCCTCACGAACCTCGAACGGAAGGCCGCTGTACCGCTTGGCCTGGTCCCGCCACTCCTTGGGAGTGATACGGATAGGCCATTCCAGCCGAGCTGCGTTCGGAGGGGGATTCTGCTCCGAGACGAGGACGGCCACGGCGTAGAGGCAGTTGTCGAGTGCTGCCCGCAGCTCGTACAGGATTTCTCCGAAGACCAAGGACAGCTCCACCGGCAGTGGCGTTCTCCGTCGAAGGCGAACGGACACAGTGCCGTCCTCGTTCGGAACATGGTCCAGCGAATGCGGTCGCCCGGAGAGGTACTCGTCCCAGATTCGTCCGAATGACTCATAGTGGTGCTCGGCGCGATCGAGGCGGGCATTCAAGAGCCGTATCTCGAACTCGATCGGCTCGAAGACTGGCAGGTGTGGCTTCAGCACAACCTCATTATCGTTCCATCCGCTCTCGCGAGAGGCGATTGACAATCGACCCCCCGAGTCGCATCGGGGTCTCTCTTGGGGTGACGGCCGTCACCACGGGGGGCCAGCTGATTTCGCTCAAAGCCTTGATTGTGTCGTGGTGATGGCATAGAATCGAACATGCGTTCGGGAGTGTTTCGGGGATGCCGACACCGACGACGAGCCTAGGAGGCCAGCATGACCGCAACCGTGTTTCGCCATGAGTGGAGTCGCGCCGACGAAGAGGGCGGCGAACCCCGCCGTACCGCGCGTGGGCGCACCAAGCCGATCGCAGAATCGGCCCGGATGTTCATCCCGCCGGGGTGGCCCGAGCAGGTGCTGCCGCCATCAGAGATCGAGTGGGAGGCCTCTGCCGTCGGTTTCCTGCTGGACTGCTGTCCACCGGACTACCGCGGCTACCCGCTGCTGCGCCGCCAACCCGTGGTGCTGGCCCGCTTCGCGGCCCAGTTCGTCGAGAGCCAGCTGCGGGCCACCCGCGACGGGATCGCCCAGGCCCGCAGCAGCCTGAAGGACTACGTCGACGCCCCGGTGCTGGATGACTCGGTCGACGTGTTGCAGCGCGAGGAGGCGCGCCTGGTGCGTCTGCGTCGGGCCGTGATGCTGGTCGAGGAGACGCTGCGCGGCAAGATCTTCATCACCCGCCTCTGAGGGTGCGACGGTGGTTGAATGTTTGACGCTCGGCTGGTGTCAGCCGGTGCGCGCTGGGACGTGGGCCTAGACTGGAACGCATGTCCTTGCTCGAATCCATCACCGCGCCCTCGGACCTGCGCGCGCTGACCAAGCCCCAACTCGAGCAATTGGCGGGCGAGATCCGCGAGTTCCTGATCCGCAGCGTCAGCCGCACCGGCGGTCACCTCGGCCCCAACCTGGGGGTGGTCGAACTGAGCCTGGCGCTGCACCGCGTCTTCGACTCGCCCACCGACCCGATCATCTTCGACACCGGCCACCAGAGCTACGTCCACAAGCTGCTGACCGGCCGCCGCGAGGGCTTCGGCAAGCTGCGCCAGCAGGGCGGACTGTCGGGCTACCCCTCGCGGGCCGAGTCGGACCACGACTGGGTCGAGAACTCCCACGCCAGCACCTCGCTGTCGTGGGCAGAGGGCATGGCCAAGGCCTTCAAGCTGCGCGGAGTCGACCGCCACGTGGTGGCCGTCATTGGTGATGGCGCCCTGACCGGGGGTATGGCTTGGGAGGCGCTGAACAACATTGCTGCCCAGCCCGACCTTCCGTTGGTCATCATCGTCAACGACAACGGACGCTCCTACACCCCGACGGTGGGCGGGGTCGCGAACCACCTCTCGGCGCTGCGCACCAGCCGCACCTACGAGCAGACCCTGGGCCTGATCAAGCGCAGCGTCAGCAAGGCGCCGCTGGTCGGCAAGCCGACCTACGACATGCTGCACGGCATCAAGACCGGCATCAAGGACATCCTGGCCCCGCAGAGCATGTTCAGCGACCTGGGCCTGAAGTACGTGGGCCCGATCGACGGCCACGACCTGGCCGGCCTCGAGCTGGTGCTGCAGCGCGCCCGCGACTTCCAGGGGCCGGTGATCATCCACTGCATCACGCGCAAGGGCAAGGGTTTCCGCGCTGCCGAGGAGCACGAGGAGGACCAGTTCCACGCCGTCGGCAAGATTGACTCGGTCACCGGCGTGCCGTTGGTCGACGCGGTCCAGGCCACCTGGACCGAGGCCTTCGCCGAGGAGATGGTGCGCATTGGTGCCGAGCGCCCCGACGTGGTGGCGATCACGGCAGCCATGCTGCACCCGACCGGTCTGGCCCGGTTCGCGGCGGCCTACCCCGAGCGCACCTTTGACGTGGGCATCGCCGAACAACATGCCGTCGCGTCGGCGGCGGGTATGGCCTCGGCGGGGTTGCACCCGGTGATCGCGCTGTACGCGACCTTCGTCAACCGAGCCTTCGACCAGATGCTGATGGACGTGGCCCTGCACAAGCTCGGGGTCACGCTCGTGCTCGACCGCTCGGGCATCACCGGCACCGACGGGGCCAGCCACAACGGCATGTGGGACATCAGCCTGCTCGGCCTGGTGCCGGGACTGCGCCTGGCCGCACCCCGAGACCAGCAACGACTGGTCGAGGCGCTGCGCACCGCCGTCGACGTCACCGATGCCCCCACCGTGGTCCGCTACTCCAAGGAGAAGCTGCCCGACCCCATTCCCGCGATCGCCAGCCACGACGGCCTCGACGAACTGCTGGTCACCGGCGACCCCGAGGTGCTCGTGGTCGGCCACGGCCAGTTCGTGGGGCTCGCCCTGCAGGTCGGCCACCGGCTGGGCGAGCAGGGCATCGGCGTCCGGGTCGTCGACCCCGTGTGGACGCTGCCGATCAATCCCGCCCTGGTCGAGCTCGCCGGTCGCCACCGGCTGGTGGTCACGGTGGAGGACAACGTGGTGGTCGGTGGCGCCGGCGACCAGTTGGCCCAGGCGCTGCGCCAGGCCGACATCGGCGTCCAGGTGATGGACTACGGCATTCCCGACGAGTTCCTCGAGCACGCCAGTCGTGGCGAGGTGCTCGACGCGCTCGGCCTCAACGCCCAGCAGATCTCGCGCGCCGTCATCGAGAAGTACGCCCGACTCTGCGGCACGGCCGCGGAGACCGACGCGCAGCGCCAGCTGCGCGCCTGAGGCCGCGCCTCAGGCGTCGCGGAACTGCTCGACCAGCACGGGCACGACCAGTTGGCGCTGCCACGCCCGGGCCCCCAACGCGGCCAGCTGCGCGTCCATCGCCTCGTGGCCGGGGTCGGCGGGCGGCCGGTAGGTCACCCGGCGCAGGGTGTCAGGGGTCAACAGGTTCTCCGCCGGCACCTGCAGCTGCTCGGACAGGTCGTTGACGGCCGGGCGCACCCGATTCCACCGCGCCCAGGCCTGCGGGTCGTGGCGTTCCCACGACCGGGGCGCCGGCGGTCCGTCGTCATGGGGGGCGCGCAGCGGCGGCAGCTCGGCGGTGGACAGGGCTCCGACGCGATCCAGGGCCGAGACCCACGTCGACTCATAACGCTTGGCCTGGCGTCGCTTGAAGCCGTCAATGCTGCGCAGGTCACCGCGTCCCGGGATCGCCGCCCCCTTGCGCAGGGTCGAGGCGAGTTCGCTGATGGCGCGGTCCTGCAGAATCTTGCCGGGCGCGGTGTCGTTCTTCCGGGCGATCTCGTCGCGGGCCTGCCACAGCTCGCGCACCACCGCCATGCCGAGAGCGGACTTGACCTGGTTGATGCCCGAGGTGCGTCGCCACGGGTCGACTCGGGGCGCTGAGGCCTCGGCGAAGGTGGCCAGCACGTGGGCGAACTCCTGACGTGCCCACTCATCCTTGCCGGCGGCGGTGAGCTCGGCGGCCAGGAGGTCGCGCAGTTCGACCAGCAGTTCGACGTCCAGGGCGGCGTAGACCAGCCACTCGTCGGGAATCGGCCGCACCGACCAGTTGGCGGCCGAATGCTCCTTGCGCAAACGCAGCCCGAAGTAGCGCTCCATCATGGCGCCCAGACCGACCCGTTCGAGTCCCAGCAGGCGCCCGGCCAGTTCGGTGTCGAACAGGGTCTGCGGGTACAACCCCGACTCGCGCAGGCAGGGCAGGTCCTGGGACGCGGCGTGGATGATCCATTCGGTCGTCGCCAAAGCCTCCGACAGGACCGACAGGCCGGGGTCGCCGGCCTCGTCGTCGGCGAAGGGGATGGGGTCGACCAGGTGCGATCCCGACCCCTGGCGGCGGAACTGCAGCAGGTAGGCGCGTCCGCTGTAGCGGAAGCCCTGGGCACGTTCGGTGTCGACGGCCACCGGGCCGCTGCCGCCGGTCAGCGCTGCCGCGGTCTCGGCCAGCCCGGCGCCGGTGCTGACCAGGGGTGGCAGCCCGTCCCGGGGGTGGTCCAGGACCGGCAGCTCGGGCGGTGTGGTCTCGGTGCCGGCGTCGGGGATGTCCTCAGCGGCCACGGGCACCGCCGATGCGGGGGGCCAGCAGGACGACACCATCGGGCAGGGGCGGCAGCCCGGCGGTGAGGCAGAGCAGGTCCTGCCAGGCCCCCAGGTGGGCGCCGAGTGAGGAGTTCTGGTCGAGCAACGGGGTCCACGAAGCGCGAATCTCGATCTCCGCCCGGTCGGGGTCGTCGCTCATCTCACCGAAACAGCGGCTGGAGACCGCGGTGACGGTGCCGGACGCCGCCAGGTACGGGGCGTGGTGCTGCTCCAGTGCCTCGGTCAGCCACCCCCAACCGACCTCGGCCAGCAGCGGGTCGGTGACCATGTCGAGGTCGACGTCGGCGCGCGCATAGGAGACCAGCCGGTAGGTGCCCTGCCAGGCGTCATTGCCGGCGGGGTCGTGCAGCAGCACCAGACGTCCACTGCCGATCTCCTCACCGTCCACCTGAACCTCGGCTGTCATCGCCGCCGAGTGCGGGGCGATGCGTTGCGGGGAGGGGATTTCGGTGATGGAGACCTCGGGGCGCCACCGATGCGACTTCAGCTCCTGGACCGTCTGGTCGAAGCCGTAGCCCCCGCGCGCCACTGGTGGAAATGTCACGCTGTTCACACTAGGACGCGCCGGCCTCCCCACACGCGAGCCGCGCCGGGCTGGTCAGGACTTGGTGACCGGGCCCTCGTCCAGGGTCATCGAGACCGAGTTGATGCAGTACCGAAGGTCGGTGGGCGTGCCGTAGCCCTCGCCCTCGAAGACATGTCCCAGGTGGCCGTCGCAGGTGGCGCACCGCACCTCGATGCGGGGACGACCCGGCATCGAGCGGTCCTCGATGTAGACGACTCGGTCGTCGGCCAGCGGCGCGAAGAAGCTTGGCCAGCCACAGTTGGAATGGAACTTCTCAGTGCTGCGGAACAGTTCGGCCTGGCAGCCCCGGCAGCGGTAGATGCCCTCGGTCTCGGTGTCGGTGTACTCGCCCGTGAACGGACGCTCCGTGCCGGCCTCGCGCAGCACGTGGTACTCGGCGGCGCTGAGCTGGGCACGCCACTCTTCGGCGGTCTTGACCAGCTTGGGGCGGGGGACCGAATCGGTGTCGGTCTGGGTGTTCGACGTCTCGCTCATCTCACTTCTCCTCATTCACGACTTTCTCGTCCCACTATGCCCGACCCACACAATCCCCCACACAATCACTGACAGCGGCCGGGGGCTGGGCCACAATGAGCAGATGTCGAAGAAGAAGCACGCCTCCAAGCCGAAACACCAGAAGCCCGCCCAGCAGCCCACCCGCCCCGGGGTGGTGCCCACCGGCGGCCTGTCGGCGCTGCTGCGCCTGCCCCAGGGGCCGGTCGACCTGGCCACGTTCGACACCCGTGCCACCGAGGGCTTCCCCGACAAGTTGGGCAAGGACGACGCCGAGGTGGTGCAGCGGTCGATGCTGCCGAAGCTCACCGAACTGCAGGAGCGGCTGTTCGCCCAGGGCCGCACCGCCCCGGAGTCGGCGCCGCGGCTGCTGGTGCTGCTGCAAGGCATGGACACCTCCGGCAAGGGCGGTGTGATTCGCCACGCGGTGGGCATGGTCGACCCCCAGGGGGTCGACATCACCAGTTTCAAGTCCCCGACGCCGGAGGAGTTGCAGCACGACTTCCTGTGGCGCATCAACAAGGCACTGCCGGCGCCGGGACAGATCGGTGTCTTCGACCGGTCGCAGTACGAGGACGTCCTGATCGTCCGAGTCGAGGAGTTGGTGGAGCCGGCCGAATGGCAGTCGCGCTACGACAAGATCAACCAGTTCGAGGCGCGCTTGGTCGACAGTGGCATCACCCTGGTCAAGTGCTTCCTGAACGTGTCCTTCGACCGGCAGAAGGAACGCCTGATGGAGCGCCTCGAGCGCCCCGACAAGCACTGGAAGTACAACCCGGGCGACCTGGAGGTGCGAGCCAAGTGGGCCGACTACGCCGCGGCCTACGAGGATGCGTTGGAGCGGTGCAATACCGACGTCGCCCCGTGGTACGTCATCCCGGCCGACCGCAAGTGGTACCGCAACTGGGCGGTCGCGCAGCTGCTGCTGGAACATCTCGAGGCGCTCGACCCGCAGTGGCCGCGTGCCGAGTACGACGTGGAGGAGCAGCGCCGTCTGCTCAGCGCCACCTGATCAGCCCTGGTCCACCACGACCGGTTCGCTGGCGGCAGACTCGTCATCGAACCGGTCGTCCATCAGCGAGGTGAGGTCGTCTCGGGCGTCCAGCACGTCGTCGTCCAGCATGTCCATGGCGGCGTAGCTGTACCGGGCCATCACTAGTTCCAGTACCCGGTCATCGGCGCCCAGTGGCGCGCTGACGGCCACGGCCCCGGCCGCCCGGGACTGTTCGGCCTGCAACGTGTAGGCCGAGGTCTCGCCGATGAAGAGGCTGCCGACGGCGATGTGGCGCCGCCCCTGGGCCCGCAGTGCGGCGATGGCGCTGGCGGGGCTCGGCCCGCTGCCGTCGGCCACCGAGACGACCACGGGCAGCTTGTGGTGGTTCGACCACTGCCGGGCGCGACGCGCCACCAGGGCGTTGCCGCGGGCATCACCGCTCTGGGGAAGGGAGAGCACCAGTCCGTCGAGTTCGACGGTGTGGGTGGCGCGCAGGGCGGTGCGCAGACGCTCGTCGATGACACCGAGCAGGCTGGTGGCGGGTCCGATGGGCCGGGAGGCGGCGATCTTGATGTCCGGGTGCTGCTGTCGCATCGCGATCAGCAGCGTCGTGGCGCTTTCGTCGGGTTCGACGGCGCGGGACAGGTCGAGCGGGATGAACACGATCTCGACGAACCCCTGCCGGACCAGGCGGGCGACCTCGTCGCTGCCGGACGGGATGCCGGGGTCGAGGAAGGCCAGGCTGATCGACAGGGTGGGACGCAGTTGCTGCAGTCGCCGGCACAGGTCGCGGGCAACCTTTTCCTCGGCGGGATGGTCCGACCCATGCGCCAGCATCACCAGGGCTGGGGCTGAAGTCATGTGTGGCACCTTTCCCGGTTTTGAGTCAGTATCGGCGCTCCGCAGCGTTGACAGCAAGACTAATGTCCAGATGTCGATACGGCAATCTCACACTGTGGATCCGGGTTCTGCGGGTTCCTCGCCGTGTTCCTGCAGCTCATGGGCGGTCTGCTCGCTGATGCCCGAGAACTTGGGCCACACCGACTCGATCGAGGCGTTGAAGGCCGCTCCCACCAGGATGGCGATGGAGCTGAGGTAGAACCAGATCAGCACCCCGATGGGCGCGGCCAGCGGCCCGTAGAGCGAGGCGGTGCCGAGTTGGGCAATCAGGAACATGCGGACCAGCGCCGAACCGCCGAGCCAGACCCCCAGGGTGACGGCTGCACCCGGGAGGTCGGCGCGCCAACGTCGCCGCACCGGCACCGCCCAGTTGAAGATCATGGTCAGGCCGAGCACGGAACCGATCAGCACCACCGGCCAGTAGGCGTCGGCCAACCAGCCCAGACTGTCCGGCACCAGGCGGGCGAGCAGGCTCGGTCCGGCTACGACCAGGGGCAGGAAGAAGGCGGCGAGCGCGAGCATGGCGAGATAGGCCGCCACGCTCAGGGCGCGGTTGTGCACGATGCCCCGGCGGCCGTGGTGCCCGTACATGATGGTGACCGTGTCCAGGAAGATCGCCAGCGCCCGCGACCCGGACCACAGCGCCACCACGAAGCCGATCGAAACCACCTCGAAGCGCCCACGCCCGAGCACCTCATCCAGGGTCGGGGCAAGCACGTCATTGATGGCCTGCGGGGTGAGCACGTGGGTCGACAGCTCCAGCAACTGGCTGCGGAAGTTGGCGACCGCAGAGGTGCTGAAGCGCTGGGCGATGAAGCCCACCGAGCCGGCCAGCCCGAACAGCAGCGGCGGCAGGGACAGCAGCAGGAAGAAGGCGGACTCCGCCGCGAGCCCGGTGACGCGGTAGCGCAGGCAGGCGCCGAGCGTGCGCCACAGGACGCGCAGCACGTTGACCTGCAGCCGACGAGCGGGGGAGGGGTCGGGGTCGTCGAGTCGGCGCGAGATGAACTCGGGCATGCGTGGCACGGTCCCGGTGATCATTGTTCGCAGCTTCCGGTGGGCGGTTGGTCGGGGCGGCCGACGGTGGTGGGCCGTGGTTCGGATGATGCCACGTCGAGGTCCCCACGCGGAGGTGACGCGCAGCCCGCGACTCGGGATGGGTCGGGCGTCAGCGTGAATGGGTGGTGAATGGGTGGCGCAGGGGCCGGGAATGACGAAGCCCGCCCCAGGTGACCCGGGGCGGGCTGGTGCTGGTGGTCGATACTGGGTTCGAACCAGTGACCTCTTCGGTGTGAACGAAGCGCGCTACCACTGCGCCAATCGACCATGCGAGGGTCAACACTAGCGCAGGTTTGGCGGATGATCCAATCCGGTCCGGGCGACGTCCGTGGTCGACGCAGGACAGGAGTTTTCGCACCGTCGGGGTGGCCGCACGGGGGTGTCTGCGACGCAGGACGTGGCACCGCGTGACGCCCTCGGCGTCCGGGGCGGCCAGCATGTGGACAAGGCCGCGCTCTGGGTGAAGTGGGTTGTCAGAAGCGGTTTACCGGGCGAGTTGAGTGTGGTGGGGGGTGCGTTTCGACGACGCCAGCGCAGCCTCTGGGGCCTCGATTTGTGTCCTGCTCCTGATGTGGGCTAATGTTCTCAACGCCCCAAGAACGGGAGGCCGAGAGGCCAAACAGGACAGGGCATGCGGACGTGGCTCAGTTGGTAGAGCATCACCTTGCCAAGGTGAGGGTCGCGAGTTCGAATCTCGTCGTCCGCTCGGAAGGGTCTCAGCCCTCTATATCCAAGGTTTGAGGTCACTTTTCCTTGGTGGAGTGGCCGAGAGGCGAGGCAACGGACTGCAAATCCGTGTACACGGGTTCAAATCCCGTCTCCACCTCGGGCGGTTGGCGCAGCTGGTAGCGCGCTTCCCTGACACGGAAGAGGTCATCAGTTCAAATCTGGTACCGCCCACCACGCAGTGCAGGCCGGCTGGCTAGGGAAATCCCTAGCCAGCCGGTCTTATTGTTGCCCTGCCAGGTCCGCTCCGATGGCCCCGAATGCCACGAAGTGGAGTCGAGTGCTCGTGCCGGCCACAAATCCGCCTGACTAGGCGTGATGAATGTGGCCCGCGTGGACTTGTGCCCAGATTGTGCCCATGTTGTGCCCGCCGGTCATGCTGCTCCTGCCGCGAACGTGACGCTGACACCGATGGCCATGCCTGTGGCGAGGTCTGAGTTCTACGCGCCGAGTCTCAGTTCCGTCGGAGCGTCGCTGTCCGCAGACATGCCGTTCGCCTGCGAGCCGCGCGATGGCTTGACACGATGGGGATGGACGACTATGGGCCCGCGGCGATCACGAAGGGAAGGAGTTGCGATGGGGCAGCGACCATACGAGGGGGTGATAATCCCAGCCGACCTTGCGGAGCTATACAGGGATTTGCACGCGCACCCGGAGCTGGGGTTCCAAGAACACCGCACGAGCGCACTGGTCGCTGGGCGGCTGACGGACTTGGGGCTAGAGGTGAGCACGGGGATTGGGGGGACTGGGGTTGTGGGTGTCATACGCAATGGTCCAGGGCCCATAGCACTGCTCCGGGCAGACATGGACGGGCTGCCCGTTGGGGAAGAGACCG
Source organism: Tessaracoccus sp. SD287 (assembly GCF_017355265.1). GTDB lineage: Bacteria > Actinomycetota > Actinomycetes > Propionibacteriales > Propionibacteriaceae > Aestuariimicrobium. Next base: position 61,562 of record NZ_JADIJQ010000001.1, on the reverse strand, counting down.
GTCTGGACTACGCCAGCCGAGCCACCGGAGTAACGGCGGGCGGCAAACGGGTGGCCGTCAGTCACGCTTGTGGCCATGACATGCACACGGCCTGCCTCCTCGGAGCGGCGGAGGCGTTGGTAACTGACCCAGGGCGGTGGAGGGGGACGTTGCTTCTTGTCTTCCAACCAGCCGAGGAGCTCGGGGCGGGTGCTCAGGCGATGATTGATGACGGACTGTTCGAGCGTTTCCCCACGCCCGATGTTGTGCTTGGCCAACATGTCGCACCCCGGCCTGCCGGCATGATCGCGGGCCACCCGGGCCCTGCATACGCCGCCTCTGACTCACTCCGAGTCCGGCTGTTTGGCCGAGGGGCGCATGGGTCGATGCCTCAGAGTTCGGTGGACCCGGTCGTGATGGCCGCGGAGGCAATCTTGCGATTGCAGACCATCGTGTCCCGTGAAGTTCCTAGCACTGATGTTGTCGTGCTGACCGTGGGCGCCGTCCGTTCTGGAGAGGTTGCGAATGTCATCCCCGATGAAGCCGAGTTGTTGCTCAACGTCCGCACCTACTCCAGCAGCGTTCGTGAAAAGGTGATGACAAGTCTCCAACGGATGCTGCACGGCATCTCGGCGACTGCTGGCGCACCTCAGGAGCCGCTGGTCGAGTCGATCGAACGGTTCCCGGTGGTGGTCAACGATCCTGAGGCTCTCGCCCGGAGCTTCGCCACTTTCCGTGAATGGTTGGGCCCCGACAAGGTCATCGATCCAGGCGCCGGCGCTGGCAGCGAAGACGTCGGCGTGCTCGCGACGGCCGCCGGCGCTCCATTGTCCTACTGGCTACTCGGCGGGGCGGACCCTGGACTGTTCGCCGCGGGCGGAGGCGTGGACGACCCAGCACTCCAGTCCATCCCGTCAAATCACTCACCGCATTATGCGCCGGCGCTGGATCCGACGATGCAGGTGGGTGTAACGGCCTTAGTCGCGGCGGCGCGCACGTGGCTCCCTGCCTGAGCCTGGTGACGCGTGGATCGGATGGGCAATAGTGGCGTCCACGAGGAGCGCCGTGGCGATTCGGAGCCCCTGGGTCGCATCGCGGCGACGCAGGGCTTGCCCGCCGCCAGAAGCCGGAGGCGCATGTCGGTCAAGACGTCCAGAACGGCCTGGGCCGCCAGAGCGCGAAGATGACTCTCGACTTGTACCGCGAGGGACCCGAGGTGCTGCCAAGGGGGACATATTCCTGATACCGAAGAGGTCCCCATTTCACATCTGGTATCACCGACCACGCGGCACAGGCCGGCTGGCCAGGGAATCCTGGTCAGCCGGTTTTTTCGTGCGCATGATCCGGGCCGGGCAGCGGGGCGTCCAGCGTCTGGAGCAACTGGTCCACGCAGCCTCGATAGCGCTCGGCGCTGACCTCAGCCAGGTCCTCGAGCATGATCCGCAGCCGTGGCGTGATCTGTACCGCATTCCGACCGAAGTGTGCGATCTCCACCACCGCGAGCTCCACCAGGTCAGTGATCGGCTGGGGGTGGTGAACCAGGCGCACCTGACCCTGGTCGTCGGCGATGTAGGGACTGGGTGACGCCCGCTGGACCAGTCGACGCAGGATCTGGTGCAACTCGTCGATGCACCGCACCGCTGTCGTCGGATCGTTCACCCCGGGGGACAGGGCGCGGTCGGCGATGTCCACGAGCTGACGAATTCCGAAGGCGACGTCCTGGCGCATCTCTCGTTGCGGTCCCACCCCGACGAGTTTGTACAGATCACGGGTCTCGGCCTCCTCGTCACCGGCGAGCGTCCCCCATACCCGGAGCATGTGCTGACCCTCGGCCAGGAACTGGCCCACCGGACGGTCGAGTGTCACCACGACGTTTCGTTTTCCGGCCCAGCGCAGAAGACCGGCATAGTCCACAAACGTGATGACGCCATGTCGTGAAGCCTCCAGGCTGCAGTGCGGCATCCCCGGATTGGGGGACCAACTGGGCCCGAACGCGGGGATGTTGGTCCCGGCAGGCTCGGGAAACATCCGGTCGGCCAATCGAGCGGTCTGGTCCCCGATCCGCGAAATGACATGGGACACCTGGATCGACAGGGTGATGTGGTGGATGAACGCCAGGAAGAACCCCACGCACGCCAGCACCATCAGGAAGGCCAATGTCACCGAGACCTGCGGAACGAACTGCTCGGTCTCGTTGTCCCCCCGCACTGACCGGGTCACGGTCAGCGCGAACACGAAGGTGGAGACGAAAATGCCCAGCGTGGATTGCACCACGCGGTTCTGCAGGAATCCGCCCAGCACCCGTGGGGTGAACTGACTTGAGGCCAGTTGCAGAACGACCATCGTGATGGAGAAGACCAGTCCGGTCACCGAAATCATGGCTGAGGCGATGGTCCCGAGCAGTCCACGGGCACCATCCGGGCCGCCCTGGAAGACGTACTGCAGTTGACTGGGGCCCCAGGCTTCCTCCGCCCGCGGCAGGAAAATTCCGACCACCAGAGAGATCAGGACTGCGGCTGCTGGAACGGCCCAGAACGGCTTCCACAGACGGTTCCACCACGTCTGCGGGGTCACGACGGGCACCGTGCCCCGGGCGCGCTGACCGGCGGGTGCTCGTTGGGAAACCGTGGGTCGTGTCGGTCCAGCCACCTCGTCCATGGCGTCATCCTGCCAGTCCGGCAGGTGCTGACGGGTGTCGCAAGCTCTCGTCAGCGCAGCGCCGCCAGCGTGTCCGCCTCGTCGGGCCCCTTGTCGTCGCGATAGCGCAGCACCCGGGCGAAGCGCAGCGCCAGCCCACCGGGGTAGCGCCGTGAGGTTTGCACCCCGTCACAGGCGATCTCGACCACCTGCTCAGGTCGCACGTGGACGACATGCCCGTCCCGATGGGTCTCCAGTCCCAGGAAGCGCTCGGTCTGCCAGGTGAGCATCTCGTCGGTCATGCCCTTGAAGGTCTTGCCGACCATGACCAGCTGCCCGGTCGCCGGGTCGCGGGCGCCCAAATGGATGTTGGACAGCCACCCGCGGCGGCGGCCGCTGCCCCATTCGACGGCAAGCACCACCAGGTCGGCGGTGCGTCGCGGCTTGACCTTGACCCAGCCCGCCCCGCGACGGCCCGCGGCGTACGGCGCCCCCAGGTCCTTGACCACGACGCCCTCGTGGCCCTGCGCTATGACATCGTCGAAGAAGGCCTGCGCCACGGCCGGATCCGCCGTCGTGACGCGGTCGACGGTGATGTTTGGGGCGAGCTGCTGCAGGACCTCCCACCGGACGCGGGCCGGCTCGTCCACCAGGTCACGGCCATCCAGGTGGAGCACGTCGAACAGGTAGGTCGTGACCGGGGTCGTCGCGGACAGGGCGACCGGGTCCGCGCTGGACGCCGTCCGGGCGCCGGTCACCTGGAACGGATGCGGGCGCCGATCACCCTGGAGCGCGATCACCTCCCCGTCCAGCACCGCAGTCTCGGCCTCCAGAGACTGCACGAGCGCCACGACCTCGGGAAGTCGGTCGGTGATCTCGTCCAGGCTGCGGGTGAAGAGTCGCACCTGACCGCCGTCCTGCCCTCGGTCCAGATGGATCTGCAGCCGGATGCCGTCGATCTTGGCGTCCAGAGCGACCTCACTGTCCTCAGTGGTGGCGAGTGCCGCGGCGACATCCGGCTCGGAGCCGGCGAGCATGGGCCGAAGCGGACGTCCCACCTCGAGCCTGATCGCCTCGAGCGCTGGCGCACCGCCGTCGAGCGCGGCCCGGGCCACGGGTCCGGCGAAGCCTGCCAGCATGACGGCACGTCGCACCAGCTTCTCGGGAACCTCGGCTGCCTGGGCGATCGCTGGCAGCAGGACGCCGTCGCCGGCTCCCTGGCGCAGCTCGCCGGTGATCAGGCCCACCAGCCACCGCTGCTCATCGTCGGTCGCGCGGGCGAACAGTTCACCGACCGCAGTGGCACGCGTAGCTGTCGAGCCCGAGCCGCCCACCGCACGCAGGGCATCCAGGGCAGCATCGACCTCCAGCACGCGCAGCGTCGAGTTCGGGGCGGGCGCGGGCAGGTGCTGCAGACCCCGCCAACCGACCCCGACAGTGCGCTGCGGCAGAACTCCGGCCAGGTAATCCGCTACCACCTCGACCAGCCGGGCCTGTTCAGCGTCCGCGGCCTCGCGCAGGGTCTGGGCCAGCAGGGCCGTCTTCTCCGTCCGGGAACGGGTTGCGGCCACCGCGGCCGAGGTCTGGATGACTCGGGCGAGCTGCATACCGGGAAGTATGTCAGCGGCGAAGCGGTAGGCGCTGGGGTTGGTGGGCGGAGGCAGTCCCGCCGGCACCCCGGCGGGCCACTGGCATGCCCGTCCCTGAGCGCTCACGCCGGCGGATCCTCGTCGATGCGTCATCTGCAACAGTCCGGTGCTCCTGCAGTGCTTGAAACCGTGCACCTGCCTTCAACCGCTGCAGGTGCGGTCAAGGACTGTCTGGACGCGCGATGAGCTCAGCGCTCCGAATAGCTCGTCTCACCGACGCAGTCGTCCAGCCACTCCACCAGCGGGCGCACCTCGTCCCAACTGTCGTGCACGTAGTCGGCCAGGTCGGGCGTGGCCATCCAGTCCGGTTCCCCCACCACCAGCATCACGTTCAGCGCCTTGCGCCGCAGCAGGTCCAGGCGGGGGGCGTCAGCTGCCACACCTCGCGGTCGGGTCGCCAACTGCTCCCCACCCACCTGGTAACCGGCGGCGACCAACTCGTCGAGCAACCGCTCCAGCCGTGCTCCATGAACGTCATGCGCCACGGCCGCACGGTAGGCGGCCAACTGGTCCGGGGCGAACGAGTAGGAGCCGCCACCCATCCGGAGCCCCTCGGCATCCACCTGGAAGTACCAGCCGGCCCGCGACACGGTCTTGACGAAGACCCCCTGGTGGCCCTTGTAGGGAGACTTGTCATGACTGAAGCGCACGTCCCGGTTGGGACGAAAGACCTTGGTCTCACCAAAGGCCGGCTCCAGCAACCCGGCCAGTTCCGTGATCGGCCCGCGCACCACCTCGTCGTAGCGCGTCTTGTGCGCCAGCCACCATTCCCGGGAATTGTTCTGCTCCAACTCGCGATAGAAGGCAACGGCATCGTGGGGGAGTCCGGCGAACGTCATGGCCCCACCCTACGAGCCGGCAACGGATGCCTCGGGGCGGCAGTTACGGTCAGGGCCCGGGGTGCGGCAGAATGACAGGAGGCCGAGCTCGGCCGTCCGTCAAGAGAGGAATACCGGTGTCCATCACAGTCTCCGTCGTCCGTGCAGGTGCAACCAACCAGCAGGCGGTCGAGGCGACTACTACCGGCCTCGACCTGTTCGGCGATGATCGCTCAATCGTCGCCATGGTGGTCAACGGCGAGACCCGTGACCTGGCCCGTGAACTGGGCGATGGCGACGTCGTCGAGCCCGTGGAGATGACCAGCCCCGAGGGCCTGTCCATCGTGCGCCATTCCGCCGCCCATGTCACCGCGCAGGCGCTGCAGAACCTGCACCCCGAGGCCAAGCTCGGCATTGGCCCGCCCATCACCGACGGCTTCTACTACGACTTCCAGGTCGACCCCCTCACCCCCGAGGACCTCAAGGCCATCGACAAGCAGATGGTGCGCATCATCAAGGAGCGCCAGCGGTTCTCCCGTCGCGTGGTCACCGACGAGGACGCCCGCGCCGAACTGGCCAACGAGCCGTTCAAGCTGGAACTGGTCGAGCAGAAGGCCTCCTCGTCTGACGACGACGGCTCCTCGGTCGAGGTTGGCGCCGGCGAACTGACCATCTATGACAACCTGCGACGCGACGGTTCGGTGGCGTGGAAGGACCTGTGCCGTGGCCCGCACGTGCCGCACACCGGGTACCTCAACGCCGTCACCCTGACCCGCAGCTCGGCGGCCTACTGGCGCGGCGACCAGCGCAACGCCTCACTGCAGCGCGTCTACGGCACCGCCTGGGCGTCCAAGGACGACCTGACCGCGCACCTGACCCGGCTGGAGGAGGCCGCCAAGCGCGACCACCGCAAGCTGGGCACCGAACTCGACCTGTTCAGCTTCCCCGACGAGATCGGCTCCGGCCTGCCCGTGTTCCACCCCAAGGGCGCCACCATCAAGATGGAGATGGAGGAGTACAGCCGTCGGCGCCACATCGAGGCCGGCTACTCCTTCGTCAGCACCCCGCACATCACCAAGGGCCACCTGTTCGAGACCTCGAAGCACCTGGAGTGGTACGCCGACGGCATGTACCCGCCCATGCACATGGACGAGGAACGCGACGCGGCCGGCAACATCACCAAGCAGGGCGTCGACTACTACCTCAAGCCGATGAACTGCCCCATGCACAACCTGGTCTTCCAGAGCCGCGGACGCTCCTACCGTGAACTGCCGCTGCGGTTGTTCGAGTTCGGCAGCGTCTACCGCTACGAGAAGTCCGGTGTCGTGCATGGACTGACCCGGGCCCGCGGGTTCACCCAGGACGACGCCCACATCTACTGCACCCGCGAGCAGATGAAGGACGAGCTGACCTCGTTGCTGAGCTTCGTCCTGGACCTGCTCAAGGACTACGGCCTGGACGACTTCTACCTGGAACTGTCCACCCGCGACCCCGAGAAGTCCGTGGGTGACGACCAGACCTGGGAGGAGGCGACCCAGACCCTGGCCGAGGTGGCGCAGGCCTCCGGACTGGCCCTGGTGCCCGACCCGGGCGGCGCCGCCTTCTACGGTCCGAAGATCTCGGTGCAGGCCAAGGACGCCATCGGACGCACCTGGCAGCTGTCGACCATCCAGCTCGACTTCTTCGAGCCGGAACTCTTCGAACTGGAGTACACCGCCACCGACGGCAGCCGCCAGCGTCCGGTGATGATCCACCGGGCCCTGTTCGGTTCCATCGAACGGTTCTTCGGCGTGCTCACCGAGCACTACGCCGGTGCCTTCCCGGCCTGGCTGTCCCCGGTGCAGGTGCTGGGCATCCCGGTCGCCGACGAATTCAACGACCACCTCGAGTCGGTGGCAGCCGCCCTGCGCGCCGAGGGAATCCGCGTTGAACTCGACCTGTCCGACGACCGTTTCGGCAAGAAGATCCGCAACGCCCAGAAGTCCAAGGCGCCCTTCATGCTGATCGCCGGCGGTGAGGACCGCGACGCCGGCGCCGTCTCGTTCCGCTACCGCGACGGCTCCCAGCGCAACGGCGTGCCCGTCGACCAGGCCGTGGCCGAGATCGTGCAGGTGGTCCGCTCACGCTCGAACGCCAACCCGTCAGCTGCCGAAGGGGCCTGAGCGTGATCACCCCGGGTGATCCCCTCGGTCTGGACGGCGCACCGGGCTCCGAGGTGCACCACGCCGACGAGTACGCGGGCGCGCCCGACCAGTTCCAGCGACTGTGGACGCCGCACCGGATGGCCTACATCCAGGGCGAGAACAAGCCGACCACCGGGCAGGGCGGCCCCCAGTGCCCGTTCTGCCGGGTGCCGGACCAGCCCGACGCCGACGGGCTCGTGGTGCACCGCGGCACTGCCGCGTACGTGGTGATGAACCTCTATCCCTACTCACCCGGCCACCTGCTGGTCTGCCCCTACCGTCACGTGGCCGACTTCACCGAGTTGACGGCCGTGGAACTGCTCGAGATCGGACGGATGACCCGCGAAGCCATGACCACCCTGCGGGCCACGTCCGGGCCCGCCGGATTCAACCTGGGCATGAACCAGGGGGCCGTCGCCGGGGCTGGCATCGCCGCGCACCTGCACCAGCATGTGGTGCCCCGCTACCAGGGCGACTCCAACTTCCTGCCGATCATTGGCCAGACCCGGGCGCTGCCACAGCTCCTGGGCGACACCCGTCGCATGCTCGCTGAGAACTGGATCAGCGACACCGACCCCGTCAACGATGCCGCTGGGGGAGTGTCACCGAATGCTTGAGCGGTTCAGGACGGGCTGGCGGGCCGTGATGACCCCGCCGGCCCGGCTGCTGCTCGCCGCCCGGATCAGTCCCGACGCAGTGACCTGGACCGGCACGATCGCCACCATCGTGGCCGCCCTGGTGATGCTGCCCCAGGGCTGGCTGTGGCAGGGCAGCCTGGTCTGGGCCGTGCTGGTGTGCACCGACAGCCTCGACGGCCAGATGGCCCGGCTCAGTGGCCGCTCGACCACGTGGGGTGCGTTCCTGGACTCCACCCTCGACCGCCTCGCAGACGGTGCCCTGTTCATGGGGGTGGCCCTGTTCTTCGCGGGGCCGGGTGCCTCCGTGACGTGGACCGGGGTCGCGATCGCCGCGCTGGTCCTCGGTCAGGTCACCAGCTACGTGAAGGCACGTGGCGAGTCCCTGGGCCTCGCGGTCACCGGTGGCCTCGTCGCCCGCGCGGATCGGCTGGTGGCCCTGGGACTGGGAACCCTGCTCACCGGACTTGCCCGGGACGGGCACCTGCCCGCGTGGTGGGAGTGGGCATTGCCGTGCGCCCTGGTCTGGCTCGTCGTCGCCGGAGCCATCACCGTGGGCCAGCGGATGGCCCAGGTCTGGCAGCAGCCGGACGTACCCACCACGCCAGCCGCCATCGTCCCCGAGACGCGGTGACCATGTCGGTGACCACGATGGGGCAGCGACTGCGGGCACGGGTCTGGCTGGTGGCCGGCCGCGTCCCGTGGCCATTGTGGTGGCCGCTGGTCGCCGTCGGCGTGGTCGCCCTGAGCGCCTTCCCCAACCGGCCCGTGAACCGGTGGGCCCGCAACCACGCCACCATCACCGGACGGACCACGACCCGCCTCGACGTCATCCGCGGCCTGTGGTCCTGGGCCCGCAACGCGGTCACCTCGCTGCAGTTGGTGCACTGGTCGGCGGCCGACTTCGAACGCCGCGCCGTGATGTCGCCCGAGCACTGGCAGCGCCTCAGCGACGCCATGGCCAACGGGGGCGCCGTGACGGGCCTGCCCCATTCCGGTTCGTGGGATCTGGCCGGCGCCTGGGTCTGCCAGCGCGGTCTGCCCGTCTCGGCCGTGGCCGAGGAACTGGTGCCGGCGGAGTTCGAGGTCTTCGTCCGGCTGCGTGAACGCCTGGGCTTCACCATCTACGGCCACCGCGACCCGCGGGTGCTGCGCCGCCTGGTCGCCGACGTCGGCACCGGTCACCTGGTCTGCCTGATGTCCGACCGGGACTTGAGCCGCCGCGGTATCCCGGTGATCTGGCGCACTCGTTCCGGCGACCGTCACGTCACCATGCCACCGGGTGCGGCCCTCGTGGCACTGCGTTCAGGCGCGGCCCTGTTCGGGGTCACCTGCCACTATGAGGGGCGGCGGATGCGGATCGTCGTCTCCGAGCCGTTGCGGGCACCCGAGGACGCCACCACCCACCTGGCCCGGGCCAGCGCCATGACCCAGCAGCTGTGCGACTTCTTCAGCGAGCAGATCCAGGCCCATCCCCACGACTGGCACATGCTGCAGCCTTTCTTCGCCGAGGACCGCTGATGGGCTACACGATCGGACTGGTCTGTCCCTACTCCTTCAGCCGACCAGGTGGTGTGCAGAACCACGTCATGGGACTGGCCGGCTGGCTCACCGGCCAAGGTCATCGGGTCGCTGTCCTGGGGCCGGGGATTCCGGACGCCACGGCACTGGCCAGGTCGGGGCTTGGCGCCGACCAGTTCACCAGCACCGGGCCGGCGGTGCCCGTGCCCTACAACGGTTCGGTGGCGCGGATCAGCTTCGGTCCGCTCGAGACGATGCGGGTGCGGGCCTGGCTGCATCGGCTCCAACCCGACGTCCTGCACCTGCACGAGCCGGTCACGCCCAGCATCTCCCTGCTCAGCCTGTGGCAGTCCTCCGGCCCCGTGGTGGCCACCTTCCACACCGCCACCCCGGGATCGTCCTCGATGAGCGCCGCCCGCCGACTGCTGGCCGGCAGCATCGCGTCGATCGACGTGGGCATCGCCGTCTCGTCGGTGGCCCGGCAGGTCGTGCGTGACCACCTGGGGCTCGACCCCGTCGTCATCGGCAATGGCATCGGCATCGGGCCCCGTCCGGGCGACCTGGAACGCACCAGTTGGCGCGGTGGGGACCATCCGCGGATCACCTTCGTCGGGCGCTACGACGAACCCCGCAAGGGATTCGATGTCTTCGCGCAGGCGCTGCCCCTGATCCGGCAGCGTCTGGGCGGCACCCACGTGATGGTCGTCGGCGAAGGGACCCCGCGACCCCTGCCTGGGGTCGACTTCCTCGGCTGCCTGGACGACACCGCCCGCGACGCGGTGCTGGGCAGCACCGACGTCTACGTGGCGCCACACATCGGACGGGAAAGTTTCGGCATCGTCCTGCTGGAGGCCCTGGCGGCGGGGGCCGACGTCGTCGCCAGCAGCCTGCCAGCCTTTGCGGAGGTCCTCACCGACGACCAGCAGGCGCTGGTGGGCACCCTTGCCCCCATCGGGGACGCCGGACGGCTGGCCGACCAGGTGGTGTCGGTCCTGGAGCACCCCTCGGTCGCGCGTCGTCTCGCCGGATGGCAGCACGCGGCAAGTTTCGACTGGGACGTCCTGGGTTCTCGCATCGGCCAGATCTACGAACAGGTGATCTCCGCCCACGACGTCGGCATCCGACGGGGTCGCTAGTCTTGGGTTGTGGCACGACCGGACCCCGTCCTGACCGGCGACACCGAGAGGGACGTCGCTGCGCTCGACGCGCCCAGCTACGACACCGACCGGGTGCTCACGATTCCCAACATCCTCTCCTTTGCCCGACTCGTCGGGGTGCCGCTGTTCGTCTGGCTGGTCCTCGCACCCCCCACGTGGCTCCCGGGGGCCGACCTGGTCGCAGTCATCGTGCTCGCCGTCGCCGGCGCGACCGACTGGCTCGACGGCTTCCTCGCCCGGCGCTGGAAGCAGACCTCGCGGGTCGGTCAGATGCTGGACCCGATTGCTGACCGCCTCTACATCCTGGCCATCGTGATCGCCCTGGCGGTTCGCGACCTGGTGCCCTGGTGGCTGCTGGTGGTCCTGGCGCTGCGCGAGATCGTCCTGTTGGCCATGGTGCCGTTGCTGAAGACCAGGGGTTTCACCAGCCTGCCGGTGCACTTCATCGGCAAGGCGGCCACCTTCTGCCTGCTCTACGCCTTCCCCCTGGTGCTGCTCGGCGACGGTGACTCGGGCTGGCACACCGCGGCGCGGGTGGGCGGCTGGGCGTTCGCGCTGTGGGGCGCCGGCCTGTACTGGTGGGCCGGACTCCTCTACGTGCGCCAGACCGCGGCCCTGCTGAGGTCGCATCCGCGAGTCTGACCCCGGCGCGGACGACGCCTACACTGGCCACCATGCCCCTCGAACCGACCCCCGACGCCCCCGGACCCGCGCCGCGGCGTCCGGACCAGAGCATGTCCCTGCTCGGTGAGGTCGTCGAGACCAGCATCGACCCCGGCTACCGGTCGGCCACCGCAACCGGACCCGGGCGCCGCACCCGCGTGCTGCTGCTGGTGACGCTGGTGCTGGCGGGCACACTGCTCGGCATGGCCGTGGTGCAGAACTTCCGCCAGCAGCCCGAGGCCGCACTGGAACGCGCGGCGCTGATCAAGCAGGTGCAGAGCCAGCAGGACGACCAGTCCGACCTGCGTCGGCAGTTGGCCGAGGTGGAGGCCCAGGTGGACGACCTGCAGGCCGAGGCCGTCGGCAAGGACTCGAGCACCGGCACCCAGCTCATCAACCTCGGCGCATTGTCCGGGGCCACCCCCGTCACCGGCCCGGGGCTGGTCGTGGTGGTCGATGATTCCAGTACCCAGACCAGCGACCAGAGCCGCGTCATCGACCAGGACCTGCGCCACCTGGTCAATGGACTCTGGGCCGCCGGGGCCGAGGCCATCGCCATCAACGGCCACCGCCTGAGCGCCCGCACCGCCATCCGTGGCGCGGGCAGCGCCATCACCGTCGACTACACCTCACTGAACAGGCCCTACACCGTCGAGGCCATCGGCGACCCGAACACCCTGCCCGCCCGCTGGGCCGCGACCACCGGGTCGAGCTGGTGGGACTACCTGCGCGAGAACTACGGCATGCGCTACGAGCTGTCGGTGCGCCAGATCCTGAGCCTGCCCGCCGACCCGGGGCTCGGCGTTCAGAAGGCGGGGCCGGTCAAGTGATTGCCATCCTGGGACTGATCGCCGGTGTTGCCCTGGGCCTGGTGCTGGAGCCCACGCTGCCAGCCTTCCTCGCTCCGTACCTGCCCATCATGATCGTCGCCGCCCTGGACGCCCTGTTCGGCGCTGCCCGCGCCTACCTCGAGGGCACCTTCGCCGACAAGGTCTTCGTCGTCTCGTTCTTCAGCAACATCCTGATCGCCGCGCTGATCGTGTGGCTGGGTGACCTGATCGGTGTGGGTGGCCAACTGTCCACCGGCGTCGTGGTGGTGCTCGGCATCCGCATCTTCACCAACGCGGCCGCCATCCGACGGGCGATCCTGCATGCCTGAGAAGACCACACCCACCACCAGGCCCGGCGCCCTGCAGGCCTTTCTGCGGCCCAGCAAGGCCCAGTTCGTGCTGGCCGTCGTGCTGTGCCTGGTCGCCATGGCCACCGTGTGGCAGTTCCGGGCCAACCGGGCCGACGAGAGCTTCTCGTCGCTGCGACGTGACGAACTGGTCGGGCTGCTCGACCAGCTCAATGGCAGCAACAACGACCTGCGTGAGCAGATCGCCGAGCAGGAGGCCGCCAAACGCCAACTGCAGACCGGCGCCGACAACCGGGCCCAGGCCCAGGCGCAGGCACGCAAGCGCGTCCAGGACCTGTCGATCCTGGCCGGCACCGCGCCGGCCGAAGGCCCCGGCATCACCATCACCATCCACGACCAGGACGCCAAGGTGACCCCGCAGTTGCTCCTGGACGGCATCGAGGAGATGCGTGACGCCGGCGCCGAGGTGATGGAACTCAACGGGGTCCGGGTGGTGGCGTCCACCTGGCTGGGCTCCGACCGGGGCACCATCACCGTCAACGGCACCCCGATCACCGCACCGTACGTGCTCAAGGTGATCGGCGACCCGCACAGCCTGGAGGAGGGGGCCCGGTTCCGTGGCGGATTGGTCAGCCGCCTGCAGGCCCCCGAGATCGGGGCCCGGGTGAACATTGCCCAGGCCCCTCGCATTCTGGTCGAGTCGCTCCACAGCCCCCGACCCCCGCAATGGGCCCGACCCGCATGAGACGGCTAGGCTGGGCGCACCGACGGATCGAGGAGTTGGGGTGTCGCGATTTCCTGATGACGTGAAGTACAGCCCGCACCACCTGTGGGTTCGCCTGGGCGACGGTCGTTCGCTGCGGGTGGGCGCCACCGACTACCTGGTCGAGTCCTCCGGCTCGGTGGTCCACGTGAGCCTGCCCACCGTCGGCGCGGACCTGCGGGCCGGGGACGCCTGCGGCGAACTGGTCGGTCCCAGTGGCTCCGAGGCGATCATTGCCCCGGTGACGGGGGTGGTGACAGCCGTCAACCAGACGCTGGCCGACCAGCCGGAATCGGTGCGCCAGGACCCGTACCGCAGCGGTTGGCTGTTCGAGCAGGAACTCGCGGCCGTCGAGCACGGCTCGGTAGGCTTGATGGACGCCGACGGCTACGAAGTTTTCGTGGGTGAGTGACCGCGGAATTGCCACTGCGCGGCGAGTGATCGCCGCGCGGGCCGCAGTTCTGCCTAGGATGGACCAACCGCCACCATGACGTGGCAGGCGCAGCAAGCGCTGAGCACGTCACGACGAGGAAGAGAAGTGATGGTCGACTGCCCAGCTTGTGGTCACGGCAACGCTGCCGGAAGCAATTTCTGCGCCCAGTGCGGTGAGAAGTTGACCAAGGTCAGCGACGCCACCCGGACCATCCCGATCATCGTCGACGACGTCCGCTCCGCGGGGGAGCAGTCCACCGAGGTGCTCGAGGCGGTCCGCGACCTGCCCGTCGGCAACGCCCTGCTGCTGGTCGAGCGTGGCCCCGGCACCGGCGCGAAGTACCTGCTGGACACCGACCAGGCGACCGTCGGGCGTCACCCGAAGTCGGACATCTTCCTGGACGACATCACCGTCTCGCGCCACCACTGCCGTTTCCTGCGCAGCCACGAGGGATTCTCCCTGGAGGACCTCGGCTCGCTGAACGGCACCTACGTCAACAGGGTCCTGGTCGAGAAGCCGTCGCCACTGCGCCAGGGTGATGAGGTGCAGATCGGCAAGTTCCGCATGGTCTTCTGCGTGAGTGAGCAAGGAATGCACTGATGGCCGCGCCGATGCGTAGCATCGGGCAGGTCCTCAGCATCCTCAAGCCCGAGTTCGCCGACATCTCGATCTCGAAGATCCGCTTCCTCGAGAGCGAGGGCCTGTTGTCGCCCGAGCGGGCACCATCGGGCTACCGCAAGTACGCCCAGGTCGACATCGACCGGCTCGCCTACATCCTGCGGGTGCAGCGCGACCACTACCTGCCGCTGAAAGTCATCAAGGAACACCTCGACGTCATGGACGCCGGCGGGGAACCACCCAGCCTCGAACCGACACCGACGCAACCCACCACGGTGCCCGCGGCGACGCCGGAGCACCGACCCGACCCGGGACGCAAGGACCGCACCCCGCTCAAGCCGATCCGGATGTCACGTCGGGAACTGGTCTCGGCCAGCGGCATCTCCGATGCCACCCTGCTCGACTTGGAACGGCTGCAGATCGTCGGCCCCAAGCGCGGCACCAGCTACTACGGACGCGAGGCGCTGACGATCTGCACGGTCGCCAACAAGCTGGCGCCCTACGGCATGGACGTGCGTCACCTGCGGGCCATCAAGCAGTCCGCCGAACGCGAGGCGGGTCTGGTCGAGCAGGCCATCGCCCCGTACGTGAGGCGCCGCACCCATGCCAGCGAAGCCGCCTCGGAGGTCACCCGACTGGTCCTGCACGCCCATGCGGCGATGATGCACACCATGCTGGAACCCTGACCGGCCGACTGCGGGTAGTGTTGGTGCCATGCCGAAGCTGGATGTCATCGGAGTTGTCATGGACTGGGCGGGTCGGGTCCCGACCCTGATCCTGCGCGAGCAGGAGGGGTCCCGCCAGCTCACCATCTGGGTCGGTCACGCCGAGGCGCGCGCCGTCCTGACCGCCATGGAGGGCCAGGTGCCCGTCCGTCCGCTGACCCACGACCTGATGGCTGACCTGTTGACCCAACTGGGCCACACCAGCCTTGAGGGCCGGATCACCGAGGTGCGCGATGGGGTCTTCAATGGTGAGCTCATCGTCGACGGCCATGTCATCACCGCGCGCCCGTCCGACCTGGCCGCCCTGGCGGTCCGTGCCGGCCTGACCCTGACCTGCACCGAGGAGGTGCTGGACGAGGCCGGGATCACCGAGGAGGAGGCCGTCCCCGAGGACGACGTGGAGAAGTTCCGCGAGTTCCTCGACAACGTCAACGCCGACGACTTCGAGGCGTGATGCGGCAAACCCTCAAGATGTAGTTCACCCCCTGTCATTTCCAAAAGTCCTAGCCAGACCCACATTGTGGGGACGGATGACGGGCCACCGCCGGGGTTGGCGGCGTGGCACCCGGCACCAGCGGCGGCTTCGGTTTAGGTTCGTTGATGTTGGTCCAGCACCGAGAAGGAGCCCGCAATGAGCGGAACCGCAGAATCGCAGCGACCCGCGTCGACCGGGCAGGTCGACCTGCAGGGCACGCTGTTCGACGGGGACTTCGCTCCGCTGCCCGAGGACCTCGGGTTCCGCGGGCCGGTGGCCTGCGGTGCGGCGGGCATCACCTACCGACAGCTGGACTACTGGGCCCGCACGGGTCTGGTCGGACCCAGCATCCGCTCGGCCGAGGGCTCCGGTTCACAGCGCCTGTACTCGTTCCGCGACATCCTGATGCTGAAGGTGATCAAGAAGCTGCTCGATGCCGGCATCTCGCTGCAGCAGATCCGCCTGGCCGTCGACCACCTGCGCCAGCGCGGCGTCCAGGACCTGACCCAGGTGACCCTGATGAGCGACGGCGTCTCGGTCTACGAATGCACCTCCAACAACGAGATCATCGACCTGCTCAACGGTGGCCAGGGCATGTTCGCGAT
Organism: Tessaracoccus sp. SD287; assembly: GCF_017355265.1. Taxonomy (GTDB): domain Bacteria; phylum Actinomycetota; class Actinomycetes; order Propionibacteriales; family Propionibacteriaceae; genus Aestuariimicrobium. Next base: position 45,563 of record NZ_JADIJQ010000001.1, on the reverse strand, counting down.
CGCCCTGGGCGGAGTGTGGCGCGACCTCGAGGGGTCCTTGGCCCAGTTGCCCACCGAGCGGGCGCAGCCGACCCCGGTTATCGTGTCCGATGACGAACTCAGTCGCCGTCGCCGCAAGAAGTTGGCCTGACACTCGAGGAGCACACCGTGAAGCGAAGGTTGGCAGCGCTCAAGGCACACCCCACCGTCGCGCACCTGCTCAGGGCCAATGTCCGCTTCGGCAACCGCCTGGCGAACCAGTTCGGCGCGGCCATCACCTATTTCTCGGTGCTGGCGCTGGTGCCCATCCTGATGTTCGCCTTCTCGCTGCTGGGCATGACGCTGACGGTGCTGCGGCCCGACTGGATGGACAGCGTCAGCAACCTGCTGGTGGAACGTCTCAGCGGTGATGCGGGCCAGCAGCTCACCGACCTGATCGTCGACTACCTGCGCAACTGGCGCGCCGTGGGCCTGGTGGGTCTGCTGTCCCTGGCCTACGCCGGATCCGGATGGGTGGGCAACCTGCGCGGCGCCCTCAACGCCCAGTGGCGGCCCGAGTTCGAGTACGTCAAGGACAAGCGCAACATCGTCGCCGCCACCCTGCTCAACATGGCCACCCTGCTGCTGTTGCTGCTCGGGGTGTTGGTCACCTTTGCGCTGTCCATGGGCGGCACCGCCCTGAACGCCTGGCTGGTCGGGTTGCTGCGGATCGAGGACTGGCCCGGGGGACAGGTGCTGCTGCGGCTGGCCAGTTACCTGTTGACCGCCGTGGCCGCCTGGCTGCTGTTCATGCTGATCTTCGTGCTGCTGCCCAACGACCACCGGATCAGCAAGGCCAAGATGATCGGGTCGATCATTGGGGCGGTGGCCTTCACGGCGCTGCAGATCGGTGCCGGCGCCCTGATCGGCGTCTTCTCCGGCAACAAGGCCGCGGCACTGTTCGGCCCGGTCATCATCCTAATGTTGTTCATGAACCTGTTCGCGCGGATCATCCTGTTCATCGGCTGCTGGATCGCGACCGACAAGCAGCCGGCGATCGCCTTCCACTACCACGAGGCCGACGAGCCGCTGCGCCACCGCGACGACACCGTCGCCGCCGAGGACCACTGGGCCCAGGCCGATCAGGAACGTGCCGAACAGCGCGCGGACAAGAAGCTGACGTTGACGGCCGACGACATTCCCAGCGTGATGACCACGGCCCGTCCGCACCGCTACCAGCCCTACCGTGCCAAGATCGTCACCCTGGACGACTATCCCCAGCCCGACCCCGACCGGATGGTGTCCGAACCGGTCGCCGCCCGCTCGGTCAGGACCGGCATCCGGGCCGGCTGGGTGGCCGGGACGGCCACCGGACTGGGCGCCGGTGCACTGGCCGTCGCCGCCGTTGGCAGGCTGAAGCGGCTGTGGCGACGGGGACGCTGACCCGGGCTGGCTGAGCCGGTGGCCTGCCCGCGCGTCTAGACCTCCAGCATGCCGACGTGACCGTCGGTGACGTCCTTCTTCCACACCTGGAGCAGCTGGTGGACGCCCTCCAGGGCGCTCAGTCGGCCCGAGGCGATCTGCGACTCCAGGTCGGCGCGGATGGCAGCGACGGCGTTGCTGCGGTGCAGGCTGGAGCGGACCTCCTCCTCAGCCATCGACCACAACCAGTCGACCTGCTGCTGCGCACGCCGCTTGGCGAGTCCGCCGGAGGCCTCGAGATCGTGACGGTGGTCGAGCACGGCCTGCCAGAGTTCGTCGAGGCCCATGCCGGTGTAGGCGCTGCAGGGCCGGACCTGCGGGATCCGACCGTCGTCGGCCGACGAGATGAGCTTCATGGCGATGCGCATCTCGCGGGCCGCGACGCGGGCGTCGCCCTCGCCGTCGCCGTCGGCCTTGTTGATGCCGATCACGTCGACCATTTCCAGGATGCCGCGCTTGATGCCCTGCAACTGGTCGCCGGCCCGGGCCAGGGCCAGCAACAAGAAGGTGTCGACCATGCCGGCCACGGCCACTTCCGACTGCCCGACGCCGACGGTTTCGACGATGATGACGTCGAAGCCGGCACCCTCGAGGATGAGCATCGACTCACGCGTGGCGCGGGCGACGCCGCCCAGGTGGTTGCCGCTGGGGGAGGGACGGATGTAGGCGTTCTCACGGCTGGCCAGTGCACCCATCCGGGTGCGGTCGCCCAGGATGGAGCCGCCGGTGCGAGAACTGGACGGGTCGACGGCCAGCACCCCGACCTTGTGCCCGGCATCGACCAGACGGCTGCCCAGGGCGTCGGTGAACGTCGACTTCCCGGCCCCGGGCACCCCGGAGATGCCCAACCGGACCGCGTGGGTCTCGCGGGTGGCCAGGTGCCTGAGCAGGACGCGGCTGCGTTCGCGGTGGGCGGGCAGCTTCGACTCGACCAGCGTGATGGCTCGGGCGATGTGCGGGCGGGACCCGTCAAGGATCCCGCCCAACAGTTCATCGACCTCGTAGGGATCAGGCACGGGCCTCATCCAGTCGCACCCGCAGCCGCTTCAGCAGGGAGGCTGCGGCGTTGGGGATGACTGTGCCGGGCGGGTAGATGTCGTCGGCACCCTTGGCCCGCAGTTCCGCGAAGTCCTGCTCGGGGATGACGCCGCCGACGACGATCATGATGTCGGGACGTCCCATCCGGTCCAGTTCCTCGCGCAGGGCGGGAACCAGGGTCAGGTGCCCGGCGGCGAGCGACGAGACACCCACGATGTGGACATCGGCCTCGATCGCCTGACGGGCGGCCTCCTCCGGGGTCTGGAACAGGGGGCCCACGTCAACGTCCATGCCGAGGTCGGCATAGGCGGTCGCGATCACCTTCTGGCCGCGGTCGTGACCGTCCTGGCCCATCTTGGCCACCATGATGCGCGGACGACGACCCTCGGTGGCCTCGAACTCCTCCACCAACTGTCGGGCCTCGGCGACGGCGGGGGTATCCCCGGATTCCTTGCTGTACACACCAGAGATGGTACGGATCTGCGCCTGGTAGCGCCCGAACTCCTTCTCCAGCGCGTCGGAAATCTCGCCGATGCTTGCCCGGGCGCGGGCCGCGTCGATGGACAACTTCAACAGGTTGCGTCCGGGGTCGGTGGAATCGCGGTTGGCGGCGGCCCAGGTCAACTTGGCCAGGGCGTCCTCGACGGCCTGCGGGTCGCGCTCGGCGCGCAGCGTGGCCAACTTGGCGATCTGGCCGCGGCGCACCTCGGCGTTGTCAATCTTGAGCACCTCGAGCGGGGCCTCATGGTCGAGCTGGTACTTGTTGACGCCGATCACCGGCTGGCGGCCCGAGTCGATCCGGGCCTGGGTGCGGGCCGCGGCCTCCTCGATGCGCATCTTGGGGATGCCCGCCTCGATGGCTTTGGCCATGCCCCCGGCCTGCTCGACTTCCTGGATGCGTTCCCAGGCCTTGGCCGCCAGGTCGTGGGTCAGACGCTCCACGTAGGCGGACCCGCCCCAGGGGTCCACCACCCGGGTCGTCCCCGATTCCTGCTGCAGGAACAGCTGGGTGTTGCGGGCAATGCGTGCCGAGAACTCGGTGGGCAGCGCGATGGCCTCGTCGAGGGCGTTGGTGTGCAGGGACTGGGTGTGGCCCTGGGTGGCGGCCATCGCCTCGATGTTGGTGCGGGTGACGTTGTTGTACACGTCCTGGGCGGTCAGGGACCAGCCCGAGGTCTGCGAGTGGGTCCGCAAGCTCATCGACTTCGCCTTGGTCGCGCCCGCGTCACGGGTCAGGCGGGCCCACAGCAGACGGCCGGCACGCAGCTTGGCGACCTCCATGAAGAAGTTCATGCCGATCGCCCAGAAGAACGACAGTCGCGGTGCGAACTGGTCGATCTCCAACCCCACCGCCTGGCCGGCCCGCAGGTACTCCACACCGTCGGCCAAGGTGTAGGCCAGCTCGAGGTCGAGCGAGGCGCCAGCCTCCTGCATGTGGTAGCCCGAGATCGAGATCGAGTTGAACTTCGGCATGTTCGCGCTGGTGAAGGCGAAGATGTCGGAGATGATCCGCATCGAGGGCAGCGGCGGGTAGATGTAGGTGTTGCGAACCATGAACTCCTTGAGGATGTCGTTCTGGATCGTGCCGGCGAGCTTCTCGGGCGGGACGCCCTGCTCTTCGGCGGCCACCACGTACATCGCCAGCACCGGCAGCACCGCACCGTTCATGGTCATCGACACCGACATCTGGTCCAACGGAATGCGGTCGAACAATTGGCGCATGTCCAGGATGGAGTCCACTGCCACACCGGCCATGCCGACGTCACCGGTCACCCGCGGGTGGTCGGAGTCGTAGCCCCGGTGGGTGGCCAGGTCGAAGGCGACCGAGAGGCCCTTCTGGCCTGAGGCCAGGTTGCGCCGGTAGAACGCGTTCGACTCCTCGGCGGTCGAGAAACCCGCGTACTGGCGGATCGTCCACGGCTGTGAGGTGTACATGGTGGCGTAGGGGCCGCGCAGGAAGGGCGGGAGTCCGGGACGAGTGTCCAGGAAATCGAGCCCCTGGTAGGCCGACTCGTCGTACTGGGTCGGCACCGGGATCAGTTCCGGGGTCTCCCAGACGGAGGTCTCGCCGGCCAGTGCGGTGAACTGCTCGGCGGCGTCAGCAGGGGGTGTGCTCGCGCCGAGGTCGATGTCGCTGAAGTTGGGGATGCTCATGCTGATGCCTCCACGGTGTCGAGGATCTCGGTCAGGTGGGTGACGACGTCCATGCCGGCGAAGACGAATCCGTCGATCAGGCCCTGGTGGTCCTGGTCACCGAGCTCCTTCGCGGCACCGGCCAGGTAGACCTTGGCAGCGCCGGCGTCCTTCAGTGCCCGAGCCACCGGCAGCGCGTGCTCAGCGTAGACGTTCGTCGAGGAGCACAGCACGGCCACCTTGGCGCCGGAGGCGGTGAAGTCGGCGGCGAAGGCGGCCGGGTCGGTGCCCTCAGTGGTGGGAATGGGCAGGCCGGCGATGAGTTCGACGTTCTCGGCGAAGCCGAGGCGCGCACCGAAGTCACGTCGGGTGCCCAGCGCGGCCAGGAAGACCGCCGGGTGACCGGCCGCCGCGGCCCGGTCACGCAGGCCCTCGAAGATGGCAGCGTCGCGGCGCAGCGGGAACTGCTGGCGCGCGAGCGGCGACCGGGGACGAGGACCGGCCTGGATGGGCAACTCGTCGCGCATCGGGAACATGCTGACACCGGTCAACGGCTGCTGACGGTTGGCCAGACGCTTGGTGCGTTCGGCGTGCGTGGCGGCAATGGCCTCGGCGACCTGACCGCTGGCGAAGGCCTGGCCGAAGCCACCGGAGCCCTCGATCTGCTGCACGCGGGCCCACGCCTTCTGGGCGATCTGCTCGGTCAACGACTCGACGTACCAGGAACCGCCGGCGGGGTCGTTGACGCGGGCGATGTGGGACTCCTCCGCCAACACGACCTGGACGTTGCGGGCCACCCGGCGGCTGAAGTCACTGGGCAGGCCGACGACGGTGTCGAAGGGCAGCGTGGTGACGATGTTCGCCCCACCGACGGCGGCCGAGAAGGTGGCGATGGTGGTGCGCAGGATGTTGACGTAGGGGTCGTCGCGGGTGAGCATGCGCTGCGAGGTGACCGCGTGGGTCAGGGCGCCTCGCTGCTCGGCGGGCACACCGGCGACTTCCCCCACTCGGGCCCAGAGCCGGCGCAACGCCCGCAGGCGGGCGATGGTCACGAACTGGTCGGTGGTGGCCGCCACCCGGAAGGCGATCTGCCCGAAGGCGTCGGCCGCGCTGATGCCAGCAGCCGCCAGGGTGCGCAGGTACTCGATGCCGGTGGCGATGGCGAATGCGGTCTCGTCGACCTCGCCGGCGCCTGCCTCGTGGTAGGCCAGCACGTCCACGGTCATGGCGCGGGCGGCCGGGAACTCGGCCAGGGCCCGGGTGACCCAGTCCGCGGCCGGTGACAGGTCGACGGGCTGGTCGGTGTGCGCCGCCAGGGCGAAGGGATCAATGCCCAGGTTGCCGACGAGTTTGTCCAGCGGACGTCCGCTGTTCTTCCAGACGTCGTACAGGGCCTGGGCGGCAGCCGTCTGGTCGGTGTGGCTGACCACCGAGACCGGGGCCAGGTCGAGGATGACCTCGCTGAGTTCGTCGGCCAGCGCGGTGGCCGCGATGGCGTCGGGGTCCAGGCGCAGCCACAGCGAGGTGGCGCCGCGCTCCACGTCGGCCAGGATCTGCTGCTTGGTGAAGGCCAGGTCGGAGTCCTCGTGGAAGGCTCGGATGTCCCAGCCGACCGGGTCGCCGTCCTTGACGGTGGATCCACGGGTGAACGGGGCCACACCGGCGGCGCCGAGATGTTCGGGGGCGTCCTCACGGGTGTACAGCGGCTCGATGTCCAGGCCGTCGACGGTCGTGGTCCGGAGGCGGGCGAGTGCCTGTTCGGCGCTCAGCTGCTTGCCTTCGGGACGGCCACGATTGAGGACCTTCTGGACCTCGGCCTGCCACTGCTCATCTGTGGGAACCGGGAAATCACCGGCGAGGAGCAGGGAGTCCGCCTCGTCGAAACTCATCGGCGACACCTCTCTGGGTAGCTATTGCCACCGCCGACGTCTCGGTCGAGCGGTGGGACGGGCTCACCGGCATCATTGCTTTCGCTCCGGTGGGGCCCGCTTGTGGGTTGGTCCAAACCTAGTCCACCACGGTGTAACCGGTGGCGCCGGGGTCGCTTTCACACGCCGGGTGGCGCTGGGGCCGTTGGGTAGGCTGGGGCGACGGGCGAAGCGCGTCTGGGGTTGGCGAGGAGCATTCATGGACAGTGTTGATCTGGGACTTCTGGTGATGAGCGTGCTGCTCCTGGCGGTCGCCGCAGGTGCCCATGCGCTCAGCCGATTGTTCAGCAGGGACCAGATCTTCCAGGGCGTGGTGCCCGGCCAGGTGCCCGGGAGGGGCGCCGAAGCGCAGGTCGAGCGGGTCTCGCCCGGACGCGAGTACTCCGGCGAAGTGGCCGTGCAGTTCCAGCCACCGCGGGGGTTGACCCCCGGTCTGGTCGGCACCGTCGTCGACGGCGTGGCCGACATGCACGACGTCACCGCCACCATCGTCGATCTGGCCGTGCGCGACTACGTCAGGATCTCGGCCCTCGACGGGCCGCCGGCCGACGAACTGCCCGGGGCACGCCGCCGGACCAAGCAGGCCAAGCCCAAGGACTGGGAGATCACCCTGCTGAGGGCACCCGGCAGCCGTCCCGGCGAGACCCGCCTGCATGCCTTCGAGGCGCGCCTGCTCGAGGAGTTGTTCCGCCACGGTGACAAGGTGCGGATGTCGGACCTGGGCAGCCGGTTCGCCGGCACCATGCGCGCCACCCAGCAGGACCTGTACGACGCGGTGCAGGCGATGGGGTGGTACCGCAAGCACCCGCGGGAAGGGGGCGGCTGCCTGGGTGTGCTGCTGATGACCGCCAGCGTCCTGCTGGCCGTCTTCTTCGTGGCCGCCGGTGGTCTGTCGGTGGTCTCGATCATTTCCGGCGCCATCGTGGTGGGTGCCGGCTGGCTGTTCAAGCGTGCCGCCAAACGACGGACGCCGCGCACCGCGTTGGGCACCGCCGCCTACATCCAGACGCTGGGGTTCAAGAAGTACCTGACCACCGCCGAGGCCGACCAGATCAAGTTCGAGGAGGCGGCCGAGATCTTCAGCCGCTACCTGCCCTACGCCATCGTCTTCGGTGTCGCCGACCACTGGGCCAAGATCTTCGGTGAGGTCGCCGCCCGCGCCCGCCTCGAGGGCTACGACGTGCCGATGGCCCTGGACTGGTTCGACGGCCTGTACATGGGCATGGTCGTCGCCGACTTGCTGGACGGGGTCGGCGGTGGGATCGGGATGCTGGACATCCTGGGTGAACTCGACGTGATGGACGCCCTGGGTGGGGCCGTCGAGGGATTCTCGGGCATTGCCGAAGGCGTCGGGGACTTCATCGGCGGCATTGACTTCGATTTCTGAGCATCGGCCGACCACCTCACTCGGTGGCCGCCCGGCGGGGGGCTGCGTCGGCGGCCAGGGCGGCCTGCGCCCGGGCCACGTCGGCGCCGGCGACGGTGGTGAGTCCACCATTGCTGGCGTGCGCGCGGCGCTCCAGGCGGCCGATGACCAGGTCGTAGAGCACCGGCACCAGCAGCAGGGTCAGCACCGTGGAGGACAGCAGCCCACCGATCACGACGATGGCCAGCGGCTTGGAGATGAACACGCCACCGCCGCTGAGACCCAGGGCCATGGGTGTCAGTGCCCCGATGGTGGCCAGGGCGGTCATCAGGATCGGACGCAGCCGGCGACGGGCACCCTCGATCAGCGCCACCTCGGCGCTCATGCCCTCGCGCCGGTAGTGGTTGACCAGGTCGATCAGCACGATCGCGTTGGTCACCACGATGCCGATCAGCATCAGCAGCCCGATCAGTGAGGGGATGCCGAGCGGTGTGTCGGTGACCAGCAGGCCCAGCAGCGCCCCGGTGGCGGCGAAGGGAATCGACACCGCCAGGATCAGTGGCTGGACCAACGACTTGAAGGTGGCCACCATCACCACGTAGACGATGGCGATGGCGGCCAGCAGTGCCAGTCCCAACTGGCGGAAGGCGTCCTGCTGTTCGGCGGCGACGCCACCGACCTCGGTGCTGGCCCCCTCGGGCAGGGTCACGGCCGCCAGCGCGTCGTTCACCTCGTTGGTCGCCAGGGACAGGTCGTCGCCGGTGGGGGTGACGGTCACGGTGACGCTGCGTTCACCGTTGGAGTGCTGGATCGAGGTGGCGACGCTGGTGCGGGTCACCGTGGCGACCTGGGACAGGGGGACCGGCCCGGCGGCGGTCATGATCGGCATCTGCTGGAGTTCGGCCAGGCCGACCGGTGCTGTCGCGGTCTGCAGCGTGAGGTCGATGGGGCTGCCGGTGGAGTCCACCTGGCCGACCGTTGCCGGTGCCAGGGCACCTCGCAGCAATTGGGAGACCACCGCATCGGTCAGACCCGCGTTGGCCGCGGCGGGCTGCTTCAGCACCACGCTGATCTGGGGACGGTCAGCGGCCAGCGAGGACTTCACGTCACTGACGTGCTGCAGCCGGTTCAGCTGCCCGGTGACCGCCTCCGAGGCCTGCTGTAGCCGGGTCGTGTCGGGTGCGGTGATGATGACGTTGATGGTGTTGGTGCCGGCGGCGGCAGCAGCCGAGACCAGCAGGGTCTCGCCCTGGATGCCGTCGAGCACCCCGCGGACGGTTCGCTGCAGGTCTGCCTGGTCGACCTCAGGATCGGTGGTCAGCGTGTAGCTGGCCTGGTCGTCGCCCGCGCCGAAGAAGATGTTGCCGCCGTTGCCGACGGTCAACTGGACGCTGCGGACACCGGGTACGTTGCGCAGGGCCTGCTCGACGGGCTGGGTGCGGCGGTCCTTCTCGGCCAGGGACAGGGCCGGCTCGAACTGCTGGGTGACGCTCAACGTGTTCTGGCCGGTGTCCCCCAGGAAGTTGGTCTTCAGCTGGGTGCTCAGCGCCGCGGTGCCGCCCAGCAGCAGCACCGCCGCCACCAGCACGATCACCGGATGCTTCAGGCCCCAGGTGATGGTCGGCACGTAGGCGCGTTGCATCCAGTCCCGGTGTTCGCGGGGCTCGGCGCCGGTCGGCGACTTCAGGAACCAGTAGGCCAGCACCGGCACGATGGTGAGGCTGACCACCAGGGAGGCCATCAGCGCCAGCGTCACGGTGAGCGCGAAGGGACGGAACAGTTCCCCGGTCTGGCCACCGACCAGCGCGATCGGGAGGAACACGGCCACCGTGGTGATGGTGGCCGCCGTGATGGCGGTGGCCACCTCGCGCACCGCCACCAGGATCGCCTGCAGTTTCGGGGTGCCGGCCGACAGGTGCCGGTTGATGTTCTCGATCACCACGATGGAGTCGTCGACGACGCGTCCGATCGAGATGGTGATGGCACCCAGGGTGAGGATGTTCAGCGAGTAGTCCAACGCGTTCATGCCGATCAGGGTCACCAGCAGCGAGACCGGAATGGAGACCGCCGTCACCAGCGTGGAGCGAACCGACAGCAGGAACACCAGGATCACGACGATGGCGGCCACCAGACCCAGACCGCCCTCGGTGAGCAGGTCGTCGATGGACTGGGTGATGAACGGGGCCTGGTCGAAGACGGTGGTGAACTGGGTGCCCTCACCGATCTGGGCGGCGATCTCGGGCAGCAGCGCCATCACCTGCTCGGAGACCCCGACGGTGTTCGCGTCGGGAATCTTGGTGATCGACAGGGTGAGGCTGGACAGGCCGTCGGTGCGCGAGATCGAGGTGGACGGCTTGTCGGTCAACTCGACGGTGGCGACGCTGCCCAGGGTGACCGGTGGTCCGCCGGGAGTGGTCGGCGGGATCTGGACGGCGGAGACGTCCTCGACCGAGGCGTAGCGCTTCCCGACGGTGACGCTCACCGTCAGCGACCCCTCGTCGAGCTGACCGCCGGAGTTCAGCTGGCCGCTGCCGCCGATGGCCTGCAGCACCTGGACGCTGGTGAGGCGGGCGGAGGCCATCCTGGCCGCGTCCAGCCTCACCAGCACCTGTCGTTCGGGGGCGCCGATCACCTCGACCTGGCGTACCCCCTCGACCTTGGTCAGGCGGGGCGCTGCCACGTCGGTGAGTCGGGCCGCGAGTTCCTGCGGGCTGGCGTCGGAGGTGACCGAGAGCACCACCACCGGGATGGAGTCGAAGCCCCCGGTGATGACCTGGGTGTCGACGCCCTCGGGCAGGAACGACCGGATCCTGGAAATGGCCGCCTGGATCTCCTGCTGAACGCTGGCCATGTTGGAGCCGTACTGCATGGTCACCGTGATCACCGCGGAGCCGGCCGTGGAGGTGGACTCCGAGGACTCCACCCCCTGCAGCGACAGCACCGCCTGTTCCAGCGGAACGGTGACCTTCTCCTCCACCACCTGCGGTCCGGCCCCCGGGTAGCTCGCCACCACGATCGCCTGTGGGAAGGTGATGGAGGGGACGAGCTCCTGCTTCAGCTGGCCGGAGGTGATCACCCCGAAGACCATCACGAAGACCGTGATCAGCGCGATCAGGGCGCGGTTTGCCAGGCTGAGATTCGCCAACGTGTGCACAGGAGTCTCCGTGGTGGTCGGGCTGGGGGCGTGCACAGACTACGGCGCGGGCCGGACCCCGCGCCGAATCCGACCAGCGCTGTGCATCAATGCGTGACGGTGACCTTGGTGGGCGCCGGCTGGCCAATCGCGGCCAGGGTCTGCTGGTACCAGTCGGTGTCCAGGTCGAACGCCTTGCCACCGGCGATCCGGTCGAAGGCAATGTTGGTCAGCACGTCACCGTTCTGCTCGTCGTGGCCGATGACGCCGGCGCGGCCGTCCAGGGCGCATTCGACGGCCAGGTCGGTGCACTGCTTGATCAGGTCCAGGTCGTCGGAGTTGGCGGCAGCCGAACGGCTGAAGTAGCCCGACTTCTGCACCATCACCTTCTCGGCGCCGAGCAGGGCGGCGAACTTCTCACCGAACCACTGGCCGGGGTTGATCTTGTCGAGCTTCACGTGCCCGAACGGGTCCCGCGGAATCTCCTCACCGGCCTTCTCCATCTCGGCCAGGATGGAGTCCAGCCCGGCGCCCTCGGACAGGAAGATGGTGACGTTGCCGACCCGGTCCATCACCTCGGTGAGGCGTTCGGCCTCGGACTGCAGGTCGATGTGGCCCTCGGGCAGGTAGACGGCGTGGACGTCCCAGGCCTCCTTGGACAGGCCGATCTCGGGCAGCCACTGCTGGGCCTCGACCCATTCGCGGTACTTGGCGGCGGTGGCGGCGGTCAACCAGCCGCAGTTGCGGCCCATCACCTCGTGGATGATCAGCATCCGTGAACCCGAGTTGTGCTCGCCGATGATGTTCTGGGCGAAGACCGAGCCCTGCTCGGCGGCGGTCCAGGCGCCCAACGACTGGCGGATCGGGATCACGTCGTTGTCGATGGTCTTGGGCAGGCCGACCACGGTCAGGCCGTAGTCGTGCTTGGCCAGGTAGGCGGCGAGGTCGGCGGCGGTGGTGTTGGTGTCGTCGCCACCAATGGTGTGCAGCACGTCGACGCCGTCGGCGACCAGACGGTCAGCGGCGACCTTGAGCGGGTCCTCGCCCTCGGCGACCAGTCCACGCTTGACCAGGTCCTTGGCGTTGGTCAGCTTCACCCGCGAGTTGCCGATGGGGGAGCCACCGAAGCGGTGCAGCAGGGCGGCGTCCTCGCGCACCTGCGGGGTGACGGTGAAGTAGTCGCCGCGCAGCAGGCCCTGGTAGCCGTGCTTGTAGGCAATGATCTCGGTGTCCGGGGACAACTCGGTGTAGCGCTGGATCAGCCCACCAACAGCCGAGGAGAGGCACGGGGCGAAGCCGCCGGCGGTGAGCAGGGCAACCTTGGAGACCATGGTGCAGCCTTTCGTTCGTAACAGATCGGTTCGCGCCAAGCCTAGGGCACGACATTCTCTGTGCCTGTGGACAACCCCAAAACGGTCCGGGGTTCGGCAAGACTGGGGTGGTGCCCACCGACCAGCACCCAGTCCGCGGCGACCGCGGCGCCAGCGTCACCGCCCTGTTCGCGGCGGTGATGGTGGTGCTGCTGCTGGCCGTCGGGCTGGTCGTCGACGGCGGGGCGCAGTCGACGGCCAGGGCCCGCGCCGAGGCGGTGGCCGCCGAGGCCGCCCGCGCCGGTGCCACCGCCCACGCCAGTTCCTCGGTGCAGGGTGGCACCCCGGGCGCGGACGCTCGGGCCGCCGCGCAGCGGGTGCTGGACGCCCGCGCCATGCCGGGGACGATCACCGTGGCGGGCGGACGGATCACGGTCTCGACCCGGACCAGCACCCCGACCACCTTCTTGTCGTTGGTCGGCATCAACCGTCTGGACGCCGCCGGCAGCGCGTCGGCCGAACTCGTCGATTCCTGAGGCGTGCCCCGACCCGGCGCACTAGAGTCACGCCATGGCCCGCTATCTCGACGTCCACCCGGACAACCCGCAACCGCGCGCGCTGCAGCAGTGCGTCGACGTCCTCACCGGCGGCGGCCTGGTCGCCTATCCCACCGACTCGGGCTTCGCCCTGGGCTGCATCCTCAACAACAAGGAAGGACTCGAGCGCATCCGCGAGATCCGCAACCTTGACCAACACCACCACTTCACCCTGATGATCAGCGAGTTCGCGCAGGTGGGCCCCTGGGTCGACATGGACAACTGGGTCTTCCGGGCGCTGAAGGCGAACACGCCGGGCAGCTACACCTTCATCGTCAAGGCCTCCCGCGAGGTGCCGAAGCTGATGCAGCACGACAAGAAGAAGTCGGTGGGACTGCGGGTCCCGACCCACACCACCACCCTGGCGTTGCTCGACGCCCTGGGCGAGCCGCTGGTCACCTCGACGCTGATCCTGCCTGGCCAGACCGAGCCGATGACCGATGGCTGGCAGGTCAAGGAGGCACTCGACCACCAGGTCGACCTGGTGCTCGACTCGGGTGACTGCGGGCTGGTCGCGACCACCGTGGTCGACCTGACCGGTGACCAGGCGGAGGTCAGGCGGGTCGGTGGGGGTGACACCGGACCGTTTGAGGAGTGAGCACGGCCACCCCCTAGCATGGGCGCCATGTCGAATCCACTGCTGGGTGCCAGCACCCTGCCCTACCAACTGCCCGACTTCGCGAACCTCGGCGTCGAGGACTACCGCGAGGCGATCCACGAGGGGATGCGCCGGAACCTGGCCGCTGTCCAGGTGATCGTGGCCGACCCGGACGAGCCGACCTTTGAGAACACCATCGCTGCCCTCGAGGCCGCCGACGTCGACTTGTCGCGGGCCCTGTCGGCCTTCTACACCGTCGTCCCCGCGCACGGCACCGACGAGATTCGGGCGCTGGCCACCGAACTGGCCCCTGAGCTGGCCGCCCACAGCGACGCCATCTGGATGAACCAGCCACTGTTCGCCCGCATCGCCGCGGTCGCGGGCGGCAACCAGTCCGGTCTGGCCGCCGACGCCCGGCACCTGACCCAGCGCTACCTGACCTCGGCGCGGTTGGCCGGCGCCGAACTGGACGACGACCGCCGCGAGCAGTTGGCGCAGCTGAACGCCCGGCTGGCGACGCTGCGGACCCAGTTCCAGGAGCGGCTGCTGAAGGACACCAATGACCTGGCGGTGCTGTTCGAGGATGCCGCCGAGTTGGACGGCCTGACCAGCGAGCAGCTCGACATGTGCGCCGACGCGGCCCGAGAGAGGGGGTTGGACGGCTACCTGGTGGCGCTGGTGAACACCACGGTCCACCCCTACCTGTCCGTCCTGACCAACCGCACCAGCCGCCGGCGCCTCTACCAGGCGACCGCCCAGCGCGGCAGCCGCGGCAACGAGTTCGACACCACCGGGTTGGTCGTCGAGATGGTGGAACTGCGTGCCCGACGGGCGGCCCTGCTGGGTTTCGCGACCCACACCGAGGTGCGCACCGCCGACCAGACCGTCGGCAGCCCCGCCCGCATCCGTGAGCAGATCTACCCGCTCGCCCCGGCTGCGCTGGCCAACATGTACCGCGAGGCGGAGGCGCTGCAGGAACTCATCAACCAGCGACAGCATGCTGCCGGCGAGCCGACCTTCGAACTCGCGCCCTGGGACTGGACGTTCTACACCGAACTGCTCCAGCAGGAGCGCTTCGACCTGGACTCCGCTGACCTGGTGCCCTACCTGGAACTGGGCCAGGTGTTGCGCGACGGGGTCTTCTACGCCGCCACCGCCCTGTACGGCATCACCTTTGCCCGCCGCGATGACCTGACCGGCTACCACCCCGACGTCATGGTCTTCGAGGTCTTCAATGCCGACGGTTCGCCGCTGGGCCTGCTGCTCTACGACCCCTATGCGCGGGACACCAAGCAGGGCGGCGCCTGGATGAACTCACCGGTGCAGCAGTCGGCTCTGCACGGCACCCTGCCGGTGGTCTGCCAGAACCTGAACCTGCCCAAGCCCCGCGAGGGTGCCCCGGTGCTGCTGACCATTGACCACGTCAACACCGCCTTCCACGAGTTCGGCCACGCCCTGCACGGCTTGTTCTCCCAGGTGCACTGGCCGACCCAGTCGGGCACCGCCGTGCCGCGCGACTTCGTCGAGTACCCCAGCCAGGTCAACGAACTGTGGATGACCTGGCCCGAGGTGCTGGCCAACTATGCCCGCCACCATGTCACCGGCGAGCCGTTGCCCCAGCACCTGGCCGACCGGCTGGCTGCGCTGGGCAGCTTTAACGAGGGCTTCAAGACCACCGAGTACCTGGGGGCGGCCCTGCTCGACCAGGAACTGCACTCACTGGGCGCCGACCAGACGGTGGGCGACCTGGCCGCCTTCACCGCTGCCGCCCTGGACCGAATCGGTCTGGCCAACCCGTACGTGGCGCCCCGCTACCTGCCGGCCTACTTTGCGCACACCTTCGGCAACAGCTACGACGGCGCCTACTACTCCTACATCTGGTCGGAGATCCTGGACGCCGACACCGTGGAGTGGTTCAAGGCCAATGGGGGACTGAGCCGCGACCTGGGTGAGGTCTTCCGGGCCGAGCTGCTCTCGCGGGGCGACTCGCGTCCCCCGATGGAGTCCTTCGAGGCGGTGGTCGGGCGCGCGCCCGACATCACCCCGCTGCTGGTGCGCCGCGGCCTGGCCACGACGCACCCCTGACGGATCAGTAGTCCTGACGGATCAGTAGTGGAACGTGTCCGAGGGGGCCGGGTAGTCGTGGTACCCCTCGGGCAGGTCCAGCCCGAAGCGTTCGGCCAGGCCCAGGATCTTGTTGGCGCGGGCCAGTCGGGGCAGGTCCGAACCATTGCGGATGGTGCCGCCCTCGGCCTTGAACTCGGTGAGGAAGTCCAGCGCCCAGGACATGTCGCCGAGGGAGGGGGACAGGATCTCGTTGACGGTGGCGCACTGCTCGGGCATCAGGCAGATCTTGCCGGTCATCCCGAACTGGGTGGTCACCCCGGCGGCGTCGGCCAGGGCCACGCCGACGGCACCCACGGCGGGCCCGTCGATCGGACCCGGCAGCCCGGCCGACCGTGAGGCGATGGTGAACTGGCTGCGGGTGTAGGCCAGGACGGTGGGGGTGTCGTCGAAGCCGGTGTCGCGACGGTAGTCGCCCAGCCCGAAGCCGAGGCGGTACAGGCCCTTGGTGCGGGCGATGCTGGTCAGGTTCTCCACACCGCGGGCGGTTTCGACCAGGGCCACGATCTTCACCCCGGGCAGCAGGGCCGCGGTGCGCTCGATGTGCTCGTGTGACTCGACCATGGCGAGCATGACGCCCTGGAGGCCGTCGAGCTGGCCCAGTTCACGGCAGTCGTCGGCCCACCACGGGGTGCCGAAACCATTGATCCGTGCCCACGCCTGGTTGCCGGCGTCGAGCCACTCCACCACGTTGGCGCGGGCCTGGTCCTTGTTGTCGGGGGCTACCGCGTCCTCCACGTCCAGGAGGATGACGTCGGCGGCACTGGCAGCCGCCTTGGCGAAGCGTTCGGGTTGGTAGGCGTTGACCAGCAACCAGGAGCGTGCGAGATCGGGACCGACTGCGACCTTGGGAGACAACCTTGTTTCCTTTCGGGAAGTGAACGTGGCCAACCCTAACCGCAACCAGCGGTGGGGGGCGAAACGGACCTCGCGGCGTGGACAGGGGTCGGACACGGCACACGTATCATCGAGGCCATGACACCACTGATCGCCGGAATCCTCGCCTTCGTGCTCGCCCTGATCGGGGTGGTCGGCATCATCGTGCCGGTCGTGCCCGGCTCGATCACCATCCTGGTGGGCCTGCTGGTGTGGGGAGTCTGGGGCGGTTCGACCCACGCTGTCGTGGTCGCCATCATCGGTGCTGCCCTGGTGCTGGCCGGCATGACCGCCAGCACCGTGCTCACCAAACGCAACCTCGACAGGAAGCAGATTCCCCAGTGGCCGGTCATCGTGGGCCTGGTCGGTGGTGTCATCGGCAGCTTCGTCATTCCCGGTTTCGGGCTGCTGATCGGCTTCGTGGCGACGCTGTTGGTCTGCGAACTCATCCGGGTCAAGGACGTCCGGCTTGCCCTGTCGACGAGCTGGACGGCAGTGAAGTCGGTCGGTCTGGGAATGCTCATCGAACTGGGGTTGGCGCTGCTCGCCATCACCGGCCTGGGCATCTCCGTCTTCATGACCGCCATCTGAGTGCTCACCCCACCACCCACCGGAGGCCACCATGTGCCGCAACATTCGTCCGCTGTTCAACTTCGAACCCGAGGTCAATGACGCCGAGGTGCGCGCCGCCGCCCTGCAGTACGTCCGCAAGGTCTCCGGCTTCACCAAGCCGTCCCAGGCCAACCAGCAGGCCTTTGACCGGGCCGTCGACGAGATCGCCCACATCACCGGGCACCTGCTCGACGACCTCGTCACGAATGCGCCGCCCAAGGACCGCGACGCCGAGGCGGCCAAGGCGCGGGCACGGGCAGAGAAGTCGGGGCGCTACGCCAGCACCGTGTAGCGGGCAATGATCGTGGCCACCACCAGGGCGGCGATCGCGGCGACCTCGAGCCACATCTGTGAGGTGGTGGTCTCGCGGCGACGTCCTCGGGCCAGGGCCCAGGCGACGCCGGCGCCGATGATCAGTCCGCCAATGTGGGCCTGCCAGCCGATGTTGGGCAGCAGGAACGACAGCGCCAGGTTGAGGCCCAGCACCGGGATGAGGTTGCCGGCGCGCACGACGCCGTAGCGCTGCAGCACCACCAGGGCCCCGAACAGCCCGAAGATCGCACCCGAGGCGCCACCGGCCGCGGTCTCCGCGTAGGGATTGGGCATGGGCTGGGCGAACAGCAGGAACAGCGCACTGCCGCCCAGGGCCGCGGTCAGGTAGAGCACCAGGTACTGCACCTTGCCGAAGACCTGTTCCAGGGGGCGACCCAGCAGTACCAGCGCCACCATGTTCAACCCCATGTGGATGATGCCGAAGTGGACGAAGGCCGAGGTGATCAGGCGCCACGGTTCGGTCCTGGTCCGGGTGTAGGTGAGCACCACGTCCTCGAGGAAACCCGGCACCGTGTAGATGGCGATGAAGAAGGCCACATTGATGCCCAGCAGTGTCCAGGTGACCGGGTAGGTCGGCTTCGACCGCTGCAGTTGGTGGACCTGCTGCTGCGGGGGGTAGGGGGGTGGCGGCTGGGTCATCTGGTGGGTTCCTCCGGGGTGAAGAGCGCGTGACGTTCGGCGTTCAGGTTGCGGCGTGCTGGTTGTTCCCAGTCGGTGGCCCCGCGATGGGTGTGGAACAGGCGCGGGCGGTTCAGCAGGGTGCCGGTGACGGCGATGCGCACCTTGTCCCACTCGATGTCATTGAGTTCGGTGCGTTCGTGGCGCAGCGCGGCAATGCTGCGCTGGTAGCTGGGCCAGTCAGCGGCGAGGATGGCCAGGTCCGCGTCGCAGACCCGGTGACCGGCGGTGTCCTCGCTGGTCGGGTTGTGGTTGATGGTCACCAGCACGAGTCGGGCCACCTCGTCGACCTGGTCGGGTGCCAGCAGCCCCGTCAGGCGACTGCGGGCCAGCTCGGCTGACTGTTGCTCATCCAGGGGCGGGTCGTTGTGGTGGACCGCGTCGTGGAACCACCAGGCGACGACCTCGATCGGGGGTGCCGACAAGTCGGCCAGCACTCCCAGCCCGGCGACCAGGTGGTCGGGGCCGTGGTAGTCCCGGTGCGGCTCGTTCCAGCAGTCCAGCAGGTCGCGGCCCAGGGCAGCGACGGCGGGATCGTCTGGCGCGGTGCCCAGGGCGGTCATGGTGTCGGTCCAGCCCCGCAGGAGGCGTTCACGCAGGCTTCGGGTCACGATGTCGTCCTCAGGTGAGGCTGGTCAGCCACAGGGTCAGGGCGGCGCCGCCCACCGCCAGCAGCACGCTGACGAAGGTTCCGATGATGAAGCGTTCGGCGACGTCGGGGTCCTTGGCCCGCAACTCGGGGTAGCGGGCCAGACCCTTGACCGCCAGGATGATGGCGAGCCCGGGCAGGAAGTGGGCAATGACGCTGACGTAGGTGGCCAGCCGTTCCAGGGCGCCGATCCAGGCGCCGCCCTTCAGCTTGTCGGCGGCGCTGCGGGGCTCATTGCTGGCAAACCGCAGCAAGCGGTCGACGAAGCGGACGCCGAACAGCACCAGCAGTGCCCCGATGACCAGGGTGATGCCCGCATCGACGCCGAACTCGCCCCAGCGGTTCACGACGCCTCACCGCCGGTGAGCGCCTCGTCCAGCAATGATTCGAGCAGCTCGCGGCCCTGTTCACCCGGCTGCCATCCGGCGGTGCGCAGCCGTTGGGAGACTGCTGAGGCGGAGATGTCGAGACGCTCGGCCGCCGCCCGGCCGGTGCCGCTGCGGCGCAACTGGTCGATCACGTCCCACCCCTCTTGCGTCCGGCGACTCCACAGGTGCTGCAGCAGACTCGCGACGACATTGGCCTCGGTCACACGCCTGGCTCGGCGTGCATCCCGCTCACCGACAGCGTAGTCGTCGACGCCGACACGGCCGGGGGCGGCGACCAGGGCGAGGTTGGTCGGCGAGGAGTGGGCCGTCTGGATCGCCTCCCGGGCGGCGAGGAAGGCCGGGCCGCGGGCCTCCCGGACGCTGGTGGGCAGCGGCGTCTCGACGGGCCCGAGACCGATCCCGACTCGCCAGTCCTGGCCGCGGGCGACCGTCTCCAGCAGATGGCCCACCGCGGCCGCGCTGCTGGTGAGCAACTGGACCTCGTCGCCGACGGTGCGTTCAGGGCCCAGCAGGACGTCGAGGCTCGACAGGTCGGCCAACAGCTCGGGAACCCGGTCGGGGGAGGAGCGGCTGCGACGCTGGTCAATGTTGACGACAGCCAGCCAGCGCCCGCCAGCAAGCGTGAAGGACTCAGACTTCATTCCAGAAGGTTAAGCCCTCAAGCTGCACTATTCAAGTCCGTCGCTGCGGTGGGCCCGCAAGAAGGCCTCCGCCTCGGCGGCAATGTCGTCGCCGGTGGGCAGGTTCTCGGGGCTGGCCGTCAGGGGAGGGGTGGACTTCAGTTCCTCGTGGAAGCTGTCGAACTGCTCCTCCAGGGCGTGCACCAGACCGGTCGCTTCTTCGGAGCTCTCCACCTCGTGGGAGATGGCGGCGCGGCTGATGCCGGCGCGAATCGCGAGTTCGGTGGTGGGAATGGTGTGTCCGGTGGCCTGGCTGAAGGCCTTGATCAGGGCGATCGCGGCGTCCGGGAACTCCGCCTGGGCCAGGTAGTGCGGCACGTGGGCGGTCAACCCGATGACCTGGACGTCGGCCTCGCCCAGACGGAACTCCAGCAGGCTCGGGAACGCGCCACCGGTGGCCATCCGGGCGAACATGGGCTGGTTGCCCGGGATCAGGTCGGGACTGCTGGCATGACGGGTGATGACGACCGGGCGCGTGTGGGGCACCGGCATCGGGATGGCGCTGACCAGGACGACGCGCTCCACGGCGGTCTGGTCGATCACCCACTTGACGGAGCGGATCATCTTCTCCCAGCGCAGGTCGGGTTCGACGCCACGCAACAGCAGGAAGGGCACGGCGGACTCGTCGACCAGGTGGTGCAGGTCGATGCGGGGCTGCTGGTACTCCACGAACTTGTCGGCGTCGAAGATCAGCACCGGGCGCTGGCCGCGGTAGTCGATCAACTCGTCGACATCGAACTGGCCCAGCTTGTGGTGGGCGAAGGCGTCCAGCAGGTGTCGATCGATCAACTGCTGGCTCTGGCCGGCGTCGACGAAGGATGTCATCGTGACCAGCAACGTCCGGGCACGGACGGTCTGCAGGTCGACATGCGGTTCGGCCTGGAAGAGGCCCTCTGGATCGATCATGACGCACCTCCTGCTGGGGTCACTGCTGACGGAACGAACTGATGGACAGGCACACTCCATCAACACCAGTGGACCCCGCAACATTCCCGGTGTGCCTTGTCAGTGGCCAGTCTACCGTCGCGCGGCAGCACCTCGACGGCTCAGCGCCAGGTGCTGGGGCCCGTCGAACCGGCCCGGTACTCGTCCAACGGCACCAGGTTCTGCTGCCAGGCGTCCAGCACCGGTCCCAGGATCCGCCAGCACTCCTCGGCCATGTCGCCGCGGACGCTGAGCAGCGGGTCACCCTCCAGGATCAGGTCCAGGATTTCGCCGTAGGGCCTGATCGGCGACTCGCCCAACTCACTGTGCATCACTGTGTTCTCCAGGTCCCACCGGTCGCCGGCCGCATTGGTGGTGATGGCCAGGGACAGGGTCTCCGGCGCGATGCCGATGGACAGGACATTGGGCGCGGGCGTGTTGTGGAAGCCGGTCACCGGGTGCACGATCGGACGGTACTTCAGCACGATGCCTCGGAAACCGTCGCCCAGAGCCTTGCCGGAACGCAACCGGATCGGCACGCCGGTCCAGCGCGCATTGCGGATCTCGACGATGACCTCGGCCAGGGTCTCGGTCATCCGCGATGGGTCGACGCCCGGTTCGTCGGCGTAGGACGGGATCTGGCGGTCGTCGACGTGGCCGGCGACGTAGCGGGCCCTCCGGGACGCGGCGACCGGGTCGTCGTCCCACAGGTGCGTGGCCCGCAGGGTGTGCACCATCAGGTCGCGCAGTTCGACCTCGTCGATCGAGGCCGGCTCCTCCATGCCCACCAGCGACATGACCAGCAGCAGGTGGCTCTGCAGCATGTCCCTGAGGGCGCCGGCATGGTCGTAGTAGCCGGCCCTGCCCTCCAGCGCCAGGGTCTCGTCGGTGATGATCTCGACACGCTCGATGTTCGTGGCGTTCCAGGTGGGCTCGAAGAACCGGTTGCTGAACCGCAGCCCGATCAGGTTCAGCACGGTGGCCTTACCCAGGTAGTGGTCGACCCGGAAGACCTGCTTCTCGGGCACCAGGCTGGTCAGCAGTTGGTTGAAGGCCACCGCCGACTCGTAGCCCGACCCGAAGGGCTTCTCGATGGCCAGCCGCAGGTTGCTGGGCAGGTCGAGGTGGCGCAGGGCCTCACAGGCGCGTTGGCTCACCGACGGCGGCAGGGCGAAGTACAGGATGATCGGACGCTCGGGATCGGCCAGGTCGTGCAGCAGACTTTGCAGGGCGGTGGCGTCGGTGGCATCCATCCGCCGGTAGGACGTGTGCTTGACCACCGCCTCGATGCGCTCACGCTGGCAGGCGCCGTCCGACAGGCCCTGGCGCACCCGCTCACGCCACTGCTCGTCGGTGAGGTCGTCGGCGGCGGCACCGACCAGGTGCAGGTCGTGGTGCGGACGCTGGGTCAACAAGGTTCCGAGCCCGGGCAGCAACAACCGGTGGGTCAGGTCGCCGGAGGCACCCAGGATGACCAGGGTGGTGGTCGTGCGGCGACGGTCTTCGGTGGTCATGGATGACCTTTCGGTGAGCGGCACACCAACTCTATGGCGTGCCCCGGGTGGCGGGTGGGCGATTGGTCGGGATGCCCGCCGGATGCGCGCGCTCGCCGCAACGCCTACAGTGGCGCGGTGACCCCGCCCCTGCGCCACCTCGGTTCCCAGCTGGATGTGACCATCACAGCCCCCGCCGACATCGTCTTCTCCGTCGCTGTCGCCTCGACCCACCGTCCCGTCAGCGAGCAGCTGACCATGCTGGTCGACGGGGTCCCCGTCGAGTTCCACGAGATCGACACCCACTCGCACGTGCGGCTGCACCGGGCGCGGACCATCCCGGTGGGCGAGCTGGTGGTCACCTACACCGCTGTGGTGGGCGCCCAGGCCTCATCGATGGACGACGGCGAGGCCGAGGAGATCCTGTACGGTCGCCCCTCCCGCTACTGCGACTCCGACCGGCTGGGACAGGTCGCCTGGACCCACTTCAGGGACCTGACCGGCATGGCCCTGGTCGACGCCATCCGGGTCTGGGTCAACACCAGGATTCGCTACACCCTGGGCAGCAGTCGCGTCGTCGACGGGGCGCTGGAGACCTACCTGTCCCGCAAGGGGGTCTGCCGGGACATGGCCCACCTGGTGATCACCTTCTGCCGGGCCATGAACATCCCGGCCCGGTTGGTCTCGGTCTACGCTCCCGGGCTGCAGCCCATGGACTTCCACGCCGTCGCCGAGGTGTGGATCGAGGGGGCCTGGCACGTCATCGACGCCACCGGCCTGGCGCCGCGGCAACCCATGGTGAGGATCGCCACCGGGCGCGACGCCTCGGACACGGCGTTCATGACGACCGTGTCGGGACGCACCACGCTGCGCAGGATGTCGGTGACGGCCACCGTCGAGGGTGACCTGCCCGTCGATGACCCCGCAGCCCTGGTCAGACTGGGCTGAGTGGGCTGACTGGCTCGGGCATCCGGATCACGTCCACCCCGACGCTCAACGACGAGGTGTTGGCCTCGGTGAAGATGACCCCCTTCAGCGGCGAGACGTCGGCGAAGTCACGACCCCAGCCGCTGACGACGTACCGGGAGTCGGCGAAGTGGGCATTGGTCGGGTCGATGTCGATCCAGCGCCCGTCGGGTGCCAGCACCGAGGCCCACGCATGGGTCGCGTCCGAACCGGCCAGTTTTGGCTGGCCCGGTGGCGGCATCGTCTCGATGTAGCCGCTGACGTAGCGGGCCGGCAGCCCGAACAGTCTCAGGCACCCGATGGCCAGGTGGGCAAAGTCCTGGCAGACGCCCTGGCGCAGCGCCAGCAGCTCGGTCAGGGTCGTGCGGGTGGTGGTCACCCCGGGTCGGTAGGTGAACTCTTCGAAGATGCCCAGGGTCAGGGCCTCCAGGGCGTCACCCAGCCCCTGGTCGGCGCTGAGCCGGGAGCGTGCGTAGTCGACCACCTCCTCGGTGGTGGCCACCTTCGCCGAGGGCATTGCGTACAGGCTGCGCTCCACGCCCAGACGAAGGTTCCCCCGCAGGGCGTCGGCGGCCTGCTGCACCGTCCACTGGTTGAGGTGGTCCATGCTGATGCGTGGCCACGCCACGTCGACGAGCAGGTCCTTGGTGACCGCCAGCTGGCTGTGCCGGGACTGGATCTCGAGGTAGTGCGACAGGTTGCCGAAGTAGTCGACGTGCTCGAAGGCGGTCGCCGCCGGCGGGTCGACGCGGTAGGCCGAATGCACCACCCGCTGTGAGGGGGTGTCACGGGCGCCCAGCAGGCCCCGCTCGTAGCATCCGGTGACGTCGCCGTTGTACTGGTAGCGGGTGGTGTGGACGACCCGGTAACGCCGCGGGGTGAGGTGCTCGGCGGTCTGCAACATCCTGCTCACGGTCACACCTGCCTGGGTGGGGTGGGCGTCAGCCAGGACGCCTGGCGGAAGATACGCGGCGTCGGCCGGGCGAAGTGGCGCCTGGTGATGGCCTCGGAGGTCTCGCGCATCGTCTGCTCGGCGGCGACCAGGACCTCCACGATGGGTCCGCGGTCCCCGGTGAGCAGCAGCACGGCGTTCGACGCCAGGTCGGCCAGCACCTGCTCGACGTCCCCGGCCACCACGTCGTCGTTGACCAGGCGCAGGTCGGCGACCAGATGGCGCAACTGGAAGGCGACCGAGCGTGGGTTGGACTCGTCCAGCACCAGCAGCGCCATCGCCGAATGCAGTGGACGGGTGGGGGAGCCGCCCATGGCGACCCGGCGGTGATGGGTGATCAGCGACTCGCAGATGGCCATCACGGCCTCGCCGGCCTGGTCCTCGACGGACATCGGCACTTCGGTGCCGAAGACCTCGACCAGCAGCGAGAGGGCATTGCTGGCACGTTCGGTCCGGACACCGGCATCGATGAAGGCCCAACTGTTGTCGCGGACCATGGATTCGGCATTGAGCCCGGCCAGGGCCATGGTGGCGCCGGTGACGTCGTCCAGTTCCAGGCTCTGTTCGCCACTGGCCATGGCCCGTTCCAACGCGCTCAGCAGTGGCCAGGCGCCCGCCGAGAGGGTGTCGGGCACCTCGTGGGCGGCACGGACCAGACTGGTGATGTCGTGGGCGAGGCTGCCGACCACCAGCGGGTCGGTGGCGGCACGGCGCAGCAGTTGTCGCGACGAGGCCGGGGAACCCTCCTCGTGCGGTGGCAGGTCCGTGATGGACGAGACGGCCTCGCGGATCAGCTGCAGCACCTGGAAGCCGGTGGAACCGACCCGGTTGCCGTAGTCCTCGGACAGGTCGAGGGCCTGGGCCAGCAGCCGTGCGGTGGCATCGACGCGTTCGCCGTAGCGCCCGTACCAGTACAGGTTGTCGGCGACGCGAGGCGGCAGCGGGCGGGGATCGCTGCCCTCGACCCACAGGCTGCGCTCGTGCGCCGAGGGCAGGGCCAGGGTGGCCGGGACGGACTGCTCGGAGTCGAGCACCCAGACGTCCTTCGCGATGGCACCGTTGCTGCTGGCGATCCGCCAGGAGTCATCGTCGGCAGCCACCCGGGCCAGACCGCCGGGCATCAGCGTGTAGCCGTCGTCGGTGGCGGCCCCGAAGGTGCGCAACACCGTGCGCCGCGGCACCAGTCCAGTCGCGGTCACCAGCGGTGTGGTCGACGGCATCACCGGGTCCTGCCCGACCCAGGCCCACGGCTCCTGCTGGATCCGCCGGGACAGTTCGTCGCGCTCGGAGCTGGACAGGGTCCATCCCGGACGTGACGGGCCATCGCTGCGGCGTCGCAGTGGCTTGACCACCAGCACGTCGAGGTTGGCCAGGACGTGCTGGCGCTGGACCGGGTCGCCGCACCACCAGGTGGGGCTGGAGGCCAGCAGCAGGTCCTCGCCGAGTAGTTCACGGGTGATCTGGGGCAGGTAGGCCAACAACCCGGCGTTCTCCAGGACCCCCGACCCCAACCGGTTGGCGATGCTCAGGTTTCCCTGCCGCGACGCCTCGAGCAGGCCGGCGACGCCCAGTTGGGAGTCGGGCCGCCACTCCAGGGGGTCACAGAAGGACGAGTCGACGCGGCGCAGCAGCACGTCAACCCGGGACCGGTGGTCGCCGTCCTGGACCCACAGCGCCGCATCGCGCACGACCAGGTCGTCGGCCTCGACCAGGGAGTAGCCCAGCAGTGTGGCCAGGAAGCCCTGCTCGTAGGCGGTCTCGGACGCCGACCCGGACCACAGCAGCGCTCCGTGGGGGGTGCCGGGGCCGTCGGGGGCGGCCGCCAGCAGGCTGTGCCGCACCGCCGTGAAGTAGCCACGCAGTCGGCGCAGCCGGGTGCCGCGGTGCAGGTTGGCCATCACCCGGGAGGTGATCCGCCGGTTCACCATGGCGTAGCCCGCACCGGAAGGGGCCGCGGTCCGGTCGGACAGCACCACCCACTGCCCGTCGGGGCCGCGGGCCAGGTCGGTGCCGACGACGCTCAGGTGGTGGTTGCCGGCGACCGGCACGCCGTGGGCCTGGTGAAGGAAGTCCTCGTGGGCGAAGATGATCTCGGGCGGCAGCACCCCGCGCTGCAGCAGCCGCTGCTCGCCGTAGATGTCGGCCAGCAGGGCGTTGAGCACCTGCAGCCGTTGGGTGACGCCGGCCTCGATACCCGCCCACTCGTCGCTGTCGATGACCATCGGGATCGGGTCAAGGGACCAGTGCCGCGGGCGCAGGGTGCCGCCGTAGTGGACGCCGTCCTCGGCGACGAGTCGTCGGGCCTCCGACCGCGCCGCCAGCAGGCCGGCCGTCCCCATCCCTTCGACGGCCGCCGCGACGATCTGCTGCGGGTCCCGAACGCCCTCGGGCCCGACCACCTCGTCCCAGTGCGGCGCCACGCCGGGCCCATCGGCCTCGGCCAGGGTCGCATAGGTGGCCAGCGCGGACGACGCCCAGCCAAGCTCTTCGGCACTCATCCGCGCTCCTTCTGGTTGACGACCATGGACGAAGGCAGCCGCGGCTGCGTTCGGTCAGCGGATTTCGTCCTGACGATAGCCTCCTGCGTGGGTGCAGGCACAGTGACCGGGCCGCATGTCGGGTGCCGGGCTGGACTGCTCACATCACCCAGCCCACCCAGTCCTTGCCCCGGGGCAGCGCACGGATCACCCGGCGCGCCACCCAGGCGCCGAGCATCGAGGCCACGAAGACCAGCAGCGACACCGCCGGCACCATCACCACCACCGGGACGGGTGCCTGCCGCACGGTGAGGTCGCTGAGCCGGAAGAATGTCTCGATCAGCGCCGGGTGGATCAGGTAGATGCCCAGGGTGACCGCGCTGAACTGCTCGACCAGGCGGCGCATCCGGGGTGAGGGGTCCAGTCCGGCCGCGACCTGCTTGACGGCCACGAAGATCGCCATGGCCGCCGCCGCGGTCGGCAGCGTGAGGTAGTTGTAGAAGGTCTCATTGAACGTGCCGGTGGCCGACGAGGCCCAGGCCGTGCCTCCGACGTTGATGGTGACCCCGAGCAGTCCGGCCAGGTACAGCCCCCGTCGCTGCCTGCTCGACCACTCGGTCTGGCCCAGCCACCAGCCCAGGAAGAAGTAGAACAGGTAGCCGCTGAACTCGGGCATGGGGCGGTACATGCCCTGACCGCTGTAGATGGCCACCAGTGACGTGACGAAGGTCAGCACCGGCCCGCCGATGCCGAGCACGACCACCACGGTGCGCCAGTGGTGGGGTTCGGTGCGGGCAATGAACAACTGCACCAGGGGGGCCAGGAAGTACAGCGGGACGAGCATGTACAGGAACCACAGGTGGTAGTAGATGGGGCCGAACCACATGTCCCACAGGCCGGCCACCGCACCCCTGGGGGTGAGGGGCATTCGGGTGGCCCGCAGCAGGAAGACCTGGTAGACCAGCGACCAGATCACCAGGATCGATGCCAGCCGCAGGGCCCGTCCGAACGTCTTGCGATAGGCGGTGCGCAGGTCGTCGGCGTTCCTGCCGGGTCGCAACAGGAACAGCCCCGAGACCATCACGTAGATCGGGACGCACCAGCGGGCCGCACCGTCGTACAGGTTCATCAGCTGCCACTCGGCCGAACCCAACCTCACCCGCTGCAGGTCACGCATGGCCACGTGCAGGGTGACCACCGCGAGCATGGCGATGATGCGCAGCAGGTCGGGGTAGACCAGGCGTGGTGGGGTGGCGCTCACAGCGAGTCTCCTGGGGTCTGGCGGGTGCGGCGGACCCCGCAGGGCCCCGTCCACCCTAGGTCTCCGAGGACATCATGTGCGACGGTGGACACCGGTTGGGGTGGTAACTTGCTGGGGATCTTCCCTCAACACACCCGGAGGTAGTGCCGTGGCCGGTGGTCTAGCCGCTCTGCTCGATGACGTTGCCGTGATCGCCAAGATGACCGCGCTCGCGGGCAAGAAGGCGGTCGCCGTCGTCGTCGACGACGCCGCTGTCACCCCTCAGTACGTCGAGGGCTTCACCCCGGCACGTGAACTGCCGATCATCTGGCGCATCGCCAAGGGGTCGCTGGTGAACAAGGCGATCCTGATCGCCCTGCTGATGCTGCTGGACACCTTCCTGCCGGTGGTCCTGACCCCGCTGCTGATGCTGGGCGGCCTGTACCTCGTCTTCGAGGGCGCTGAAAAGGTCTACGAACTGGTCTCCGGTCATGGTGGGCACAAGGACGGCGAGCCGGTCGTCGAGGTGGGCCCCAACCACGAGAAGTTGATGGTCAAGGGCGCCATCACCACCGACTTCATCCTGTCGGCCGAGATCCTGGTGATCTCGCTGAACACCATCAATGACTCCGTCGGCGGCGACCTCGGCATCTGGACGAAGCTGCTCGCCCTGCTGGTCGTCGGCCTGGCCATCACCGTGCTGGTCTACGGGGTCGTCGGTCTGATCGTGAAGATGGACGACATCGGCCTGCACATGACCAACCAGGACGCCGAGGGCACCCAGAAGCTGGGCCGCATGCTGGTCAACGGCATGCCCGTGCTGCTCAACGTCCTGTCCTTCGTCGGCATGATCGCCATGCTGTGGGTCGGCGGACACATCCTGGTCAGCGGCACCAACACCCTGGGCTGGCACGGCCCCTACGAGCTGGCGCACTTCCTGGCCGACCCGGCCCACGGGGTGCCCGGAATCGGCGGTGCGCTGGCGTGGCTGGTCGACACCCTCTACTCGGCGCTGGTCGGGCTGGTGGTCGGCGGGCTGATCGTGCTCGTGCTGCACTTCCTGCCGTTCGGGCGCAAGGATCCCCACGACCCCGCCGCGGTGGAGGAGCCCGCACACTGATCCTCGCCGCTGGCTAGGCTGCTGGTGCAGGGACACACCAGCGCACTGGCGCGCGAAAGGACCAGCAACCATGATCAACGGCACCGAACGTGATGCCATCACCCGGGCCATCCGATCCCACGGCGAGGTCGACCCCGACTACCTGACCAGCTACTACCAGCTGGTGCCCACCGACAGACTGTCCAACCACCGCGCCGAGGACCTGTTCGGCATCGCCGTGGGCCACCTGGTGCTGGCCCAGCAGCGCCAGCCCGGGCAGGACCTCGTCCGCGTCTTCACCCCCACGGTGGCGCGCGACGGCTGGGCCGTGGGCGCCAGCGTCGTCGAGACCGTCACCGAGGACCGGCCCTACCTGGTCGACTCGGTGCGCGGCGCACTGGAGGGACTGGGGCACCGCGTCATTGACCTGTTCCATCCGATCTTCACCGTGACCCGCGACGCCGGGGGCCGGCTGCAGCAGGTGAGTCCCCGCACCGCCAGCGAGGAGGACTCCCATGACGACGAGTCGTGGATCCACCTGCACATTCCACGGCTGCACGAACCCGGCGCTGCGGCGCACCTGGAACAGACGATCCATCGGGTGCTGCAGGACGTGCGCACCGCCGTCGACGACTGGGGGGCCATGTCGTCGCGGATGTGGCAGGCGGCCAACCACGTCGCCGACCGTGAGGCTGCCGACCTGCTGCGGTTCCTGTCCGACGACGAGTTCACCTTCCTGGGAAGTGTCCGCTACGACATCGACGGGGACCAGGTGCGCGCGGTCACCGACTCGCGCCTGGGCATTGCCCGGCGGCTGCTGGATGCCGCCGACCTGCCGCTGGACACCGCGCTGCGGCGCGCCGCCTGGCACGACCGGCAGGTCATCGTCACCAAGGGTGGCCACCCGTCCAGCCTGCTGCCGGGGCGGCACAACGACATCGTCGCGGTGAAGCTGTTGGGCCCCGACGGAACCCCCGTCGCCGAGGAGCGCTTCGTGGGCGCGTTGGCCAACACCTTGCACACCGGGTCGACCACGCGCATCCCACTGGTGCGGGAGACCGTCGAACGCGTGCTGGCCGAGTTGGAGGTGCAGCGCGATTCCCATGCCGGCCGTGAACTCATGCAGGTCATCGACAGCTATCCCCGACAGGAGCTCTTCCACGCCGAGGCCGCCCAGCTGGCCCAGACGGCGCTGGAAATTCGCGAGCTGGGTTCGCACCCGCAGTCGCGGCTGTTCGTGGACGTCGAACCCTTCCAGCGCTACGCCACCTTCATCGTCTTCCTGCCCCGGGACCGCTACTCGACCACCTCGAGGTTGCAGATCACCCGGCTGCTGCTCAACGCCGTCGAGGGCGAGTCGGTCGAGTACCAGACCCAGGTCACCAATTCGCCGCTGGCCGTCCTGTACTTCACGGTGCGGATGGCGCCGGGCAGCAGCGTGCCGGCCATCGACCGTGACGGACTGGAGCGACTCATCGACGAGATCGGGCGCGACTGGA
Source organism: Tessaracoccus sp. SD287 (assembly GCF_017355265.1). GTDB lineage: Bacteria > Actinomycetota > Actinomycetes > Propionibacteriales > Propionibacteriaceae > Aestuariimicrobium. Next base: position 15,030 of record NZ_JADIJQ010000001.1, on the reverse strand, counting down.
ACGAGGAGTTCCAGGCTGCGCTGGTGGCTGAGTTCGGCGAGGACCACGGGGACGCCCTGGCCGGACGCTACATCGGCGCCTTCAACCAGAACTACACCGAGCAGGCGACGGCCCGGATCGGTGCCTGGGACGCCTTCCAACTCGATGCCCTGCGCGAGGAGCCGCTGCGACTGACGTTGTACCGCCCGACCGGGGCCCCCGACGGCGTCCGGCGGCTGAAGCTGTACCTCTCGGCGCCGGCGACCCTGTCCGACCTGCTGCCCATGTTCAACGACCTGGGCGTCACCGTGACCGATGAACACCCCCACGTGGTCCACCCCACGGGGGCAGAGCCGCAGTTCCTGCTCGACCTGGGGCTGCTCACCGACGAGGAGCACTGGGCCGCACCCGAGGCCGCCAGCCGCTTCCAGGACGCCGTGCGGGCCGTCCGACTCGGTGAGGTCGACTCCGACCCGCTGCAGTCCCTGGTGCTCAGCGCGGGCCTCACCGTCCGGCAGGTGGTCATCCTGCGTACGGTGGTGGCCTACCTGCGCCAGCTCGGGCTGAGCTATTCCACCTCGTTGGTGCAGCAGGTGCTGCACGCCAACCCCCGCACGGCTGGACTGCTGGTCGACTTCTTCGAGTCGCGGTTGGACCCCGAGCGATTCACCGACCCCGACGAACGCGCCGCGGCCGTGGCGCAGGTGCGCGCCGACCTGGACGAACTGGTCGACGCGGTGCCCTCCCTTGACCAGGAGTTCATCCTGACCGGCTGCTGCCAGGTCATCGCCGCCATCCTGCGGACGAACTACTACCAGCGTGACGCCGCGGGCAGGCCCGAGCCGGCACTCGCGCTCAAGCTGGCCACCCGTGACCTGCCGCTGGCACCCGAGCCGCGGCCGTACCGCGAAATCTGGGTGCACGGCCCCCGCGTCGAGGGGGTGCACCTGCGCTTCGGGTCGGTGGCCCGCGGGGGACTGCGCTGGTCCGATCGTCGCGAGGACTTCCGCACCGAGATCCTGGGCCTGGTCAAGGCGCAGGTGGTCAAGAACGCCGTCATCGTCCCCGCCGGGGCCAAGGGCGGCTTCTTCGCCCGCAGGGCCGGCTCGCCGACGACCAACCGGGACGCCTGGCTCGACGAGGGCAGGGCCGCGTACCAGCAGTTCATCACCGCCATGCTGTCGGTGACCGACAACCGTGTCGGCACCACCGTGGTGCCCCCCGAGCAGGTGCTGCGCTACGACCAGGACGACCCCTACCTGGTGGTGGCGGCGGACAAGGGCACCGCCAGCTTCTCCGACCTGGCCAATGCCATCGCCCTGGAGCGCGGCTTCTGGCTCGGTGACGCCTTCGCCTCGGGTGGTTCGCGCGGCTTCGACCACAAGGCGATGGGCATCACCGCCCGCGGCGCCTGGGAATCGGTCAAGCGACACTTCCGGGAACGCGGCCTTGACACCCAGGCGCAGGACTTCACCTGCGTCGGCGTCGGGGACATGTCCGGTGACGTGTTCGGAAACGGCATGCTGCGCTCACCCCACATTCGGCTGGTGGCGGCCTTCGACCACCGCCACGTCTTCGTCGACCCCGTCCCGGACGCCGCCGTCAGCTTCGGGGAGCGGCAGCGGTTGGCAGCCCTGCCCCGCTCGTCCTGGGACGACTACGACCGCACCCTGATCAGCGAGGGCGGCGGGGTGTGGCCCCGGGACGCCAAGTCCATCGAGATCACCGGACCGATGCGCCACGCGCTGGGCATCAGCGCCACCCGGTTGACCCCTGCGGAGCTGGTCAAGGCCGTGCTGGAGGCACCGGTCGACCTGTTCTGGAACGGAGGCATCGGCACCTACGTCAAGGCCACCGACGAGCGCCACGACCAGGTGGGCGACCGCAGCAACGACGCGGTGCGGGTCGATGCCAGCAACCTGCGGGTGGCGGTCATCGGCGAGGGCGGCAACCTGGGCCTCACCCAGCGGGCACGCGTCGAGGCGGCGCTGGCGGGCATCGGGGTGAACACCGATGCCATCGACAACTCGGCCGGGGTCGACACGTCTGACCACGAGGTCAACATCAAGATCGTCCTCAACCAGGCCATGAGGGCCGGTGACCTCACCCAGAAGCAGCGTGACCGGATGCTGGTGGACATGACCGACGAGGTTGCCCAGCACGTGCTGCGGACCAACTACGAACAGAACGTCCTGGTGGGCAATGCGCGCACCCAGGACGCGCAGATGGTCGGGCCGCACCAGCGGCTGATGGCCAGCCTGGAGGCCTCTGTCGGGATGAACCGCGACCTGGAGGCGCTGCCCACCGACGCCGAACTGGATGAACGCCAGGCCAGTCTCGGGATGGGACTCTCCTCGCCGGAATTTGCCGTGGTGATGGCCTGGACCAAGATCGAGGTGAAGTCCCACCTGCTGGAGACCGGCCTGTTGGATGACCCCTACTTCGACCATGTCCTGGTCGACTACTTCCCCGAACAGTTGCGTCGTCGGTTCGCCGGCGAGATCCAGCAGCACCCACTGCGTCGCGAGATCGTGGCGAACGCGGTGGCCAACAACGTCTTCAACCGTGGCGGGGTCTCCTTCGTCTTCCGGGCCATGGAGGAGACCGGTGCCGAAGAGGCCGACGTCGTGGGGGCCTTCATCGCCTGCCGTGAGGTCTTCGGGCTGAACGAGTACATGCATGCCGTCGAGTCGCTCGACAACGTGGCCCCGACCCGGGCGCAGGCAGAGCTGTACCTGAGTTTCCGGCGCCTGCTCGACCGCGCCGTGCGACGCACCCTGCTGCAGGGGGACCTCAGCGACATCACCGACTACGTCGAACGCTACCGACCGGCGGCCACTGAACTGCGCGGACGAGTGCGCGAGTTGCTGCAGGGGCGACTGGCCGAGGAGTACGAGGCCGACGTCCAGCAATTCCTGGACTGGAACGTGCCCGAGGACCTGGCCCACCACGCGGCCGGGCTGGCCGCGTCCTACGTGGTGCTGGACGCCGTCGACCTGGCCGGACAGCATGCCACCGACGTGCCCCGGGTGCTGCGCATCTGGTTCGAGTTGCAGCATCGGCTGCAGGTGGGCGACCTGCTCGACGCCATTGACGACCTGGGTCATGCCGGTCGCTGGGACGCGATGGCACGAACCTCCAGCAGTCTGGACGCCCACCTGGTGCTGGGGCAACTGGTGGGTGGCGTGCTGGAGGACGGCGGTGACGTCGACCAGTGGTGGACCGATCATGCGGTGGCCATCGAATCGGCGCTGTCCACGATCCAGGAGGCGCTGCAGGTCGAACACGGGGGACTGGCCCCGGTCTCGGTCAGCCTGAGGGCGCTTCGCGACATCCAGAGGTGAAGCCTGTGACCTGAACTCGCCCGGATTCAGGCTGTGGACTCACCTCACGCAGCGCCGACACTGGCCGATCAGGAGAGATGTGCTGTCGGGAGGGACCAGTGGGGTCAGCTGTTCTCGGCGAAGAAGGTCCTGGCGGCGGCGACCAGTTCGGGGTCGGGATGCTCGGCATTCAACTGGTCGATGCTGTCCAGGGTGGGCTGCTGGTCGCCGTCGGTGTCGGCGACGAACAGCACCGGGGCCCAATCCGGGTTGATGTTGGTCACCGATTGGGCCACCAGTTCGTGTCCCAGTGCCGCCTGGAGAATGTCGCGGGCGGCCTTGTGCCAGTCGTTGACCATGATGCCGGAGGCAGTGGCGGTCCGTTCGAGGTCGAACAGGTCGCGGCTCAGGTCGGTGGTGGTCTCGGCCCCGGACTCCGGGTCGACCTCCCAGTCGTGGATCGACCACTCGTCCGGCCACCAGCGGTAGTACTCGGGTTCGTCGTCGACCTCGGGAATGGCGGCCAGCGCCTCCTCGGTGTGGGCCAGCAGTCTGCAGGTGGTGACGTCACTGTCGGTGGTCACGGCCAGCGCGTACAGGTCCTCGTCGGCGTGACTGGCGAGCATCGGCGGGATCGTGGCCACGAAACAGGCCACCATCCGCTCGTACAGATCCCGAAGTTCGGCATGGACCAGATCAGCTGACTGCGACATGCCCCAAGGCTAGATCGAACCGTGGTGCGCCGCGCGCCAAGGGTGGGAAATCCAGTTGATCACGGCAGGTCCGCGGTGCGACTGTGGAGCCGTGACCAGCACCCAGAGCCCCATCCCTTCGCCCACGCTCACGCTTCGACGGCTGCAGCCGACCTCGAACGCCGACGTCGAGGCCTGCGCCGCCTTCGAGATGGCCGCCATCGAGGAGACCCTCGGCGGCCGTGACGTTCGCACGACCCAGCAGCAGGCGACGAACATGACCCCCACCGACTACTGGGACATCCGCACCTTCGGGGCCTTCCTGCCCACGGATTCAGGAGAGGAGGTCATGGTCGGCCAACTGGAACTCAATGTGCCGCTCAACGAGAACCTGGACATGATCCACTTCCACGTCGAGGTGCTGACGCCCTACCGGGGACGTGGCATTGCCTCCCGGCTGCTGGACGAGCTCGAGGCCCAGCGCGAGCAGATCGGTCGGCCACGGCTGACCACCTACGGCACCGTGACCGACGCGGAAGCTGACGTCGACGACCCCAGTCTGCCGATCAACAGGATCGCCGCCCGACTGGGTCTGACCCGCCGCAACGTGGCGGTGGCACGGCTGCTCGACCTTCCCGTCCCGGCAGAGGTCCTCGACGCGATGGAGGCCGAGGCCGCACCCCACCTCGGCGACTACAGCATTCAGGTCTGGCACGGGCACCCGCCCCGGGAGCACTGGCTGCGCTACGGGGCCCTGCTCACCCAGCTCGACCTGGACGAGCCGGACGAGGACGTCGAGCTGGAACCCCAGCACTACGACGAGAAGCGGCTGCAGATCGCCTTTGACCGGCAGGACCGCACCGGCATCGTCCCGGTCATCGCGGTGGCGGTGGCACCCGACGGCAGCCTGGTGGGGCATTCGGAGTTGCAGTACCGCAACAACCCGGGCACCACCCTGGTCTGGCAGGAGAACACCCTGGTGATGCCCGAACACCGGGGACACCGACTCGGTCTGGCGCTGAAGGCGGCCACCCATCGGGTGATCAGTGAGCAGGCACCCCAGCTGCTCCGCGAACTCACCTGGAACAGCCACGTCAACGACCCGATGATCGGCATCAACGAGAAGATGGGCTACCGCGTGCTGCTGCGCGAGGTCGCCTACCAGAACGCCTGACGTGCCCGACGGGCCCACCCCCGGTCTAGAGTGCCGGGGGTGAGCTCTGTTCCCGCTGCCCCGTCGGCCGCACACCCGGCGTACCTGCGTCCCTCCATGCTGGCGCTGGTCGCGGCCGGCGGGGCCGTCGGCACCTGGGGGCGGGCCGCCCTGGGACAGGTGGTGCGCCGTGAACCAGGCGGTTGGCCCTGGTCGACGCTGCTGGTCAACCTGGTCGGGGCCCTCGTCCTGTCGGTCATGCTCGAGCTTCTGGGGCGGCTGCGCCGGGGCCACCTGCCGCTGCGTCTGGCGCTGGGCACCGGGCTGATGGGCGGGTTCACCACCTACAGCGCCTTTGCCGTGGAGACGGTGGACCTGCTGCGCACCGGGCAGCCCGTGCTGGCGCTGCTGTACGCGGTGCTGACCCTGCTCGGGGGTCTGCTGATGGCCCTGTTCGGCCTGTGGTTGGCCAGTCCTGGACGGCGCACCCTGCTCGGGGCCCCGCTGGAGCGGTCCTGATGCTGACGATGCTGCTGGTGGGCGTGTTCGGCGGTCTGGGTGCCGCGGCCCGGTTCTTCGTGGACGGCGTGGTGACCTCACTGCGCCGCACCTCGGTCCCGATCGGCACGCTGGCGGTGAACCTGTTGGGCTCCCTGGGCCTGGGACTGCTGTACGGATGGTGGGCGGGACACTCCGAGCTGGTGATGGCGCTGGTGGGCACAGGATTCTTCGGCGGGTTCACCACCTTCAGCACCGCGATGCTCGAGTCCGCCCGGCTGGTGGTGGAGCAGCGCCGCTGGGCCGGGCTGGGGCTGGTGGCGCTGATGGCGGTGCTCTGCGTGGCAGCCGCCGCCTTCGGATGGACGCTGGCGCCCTGATTCGGTGGGCCCCTTGTCGAGTCCGCGCGGGTCGGGGCAGGATGAGGCATGACCGATCTCACCGCGAGCCGTGAATGGTTCACCCGGCTCACCCGGGCCGCCCTGTCGTTGATCGACCAGGTGCCCGAGGATGCAGCCGACCGTCCGGGTCTGGGCAACTGGAACTTGGCCGAGCTCACCGCCCACACCATCCGAGCCTGGACGGTCCTGAGCAAGGCGCTCGCCGACGACGAGCCGACGGGTCAGTCACCGATCAGCGCCGTGCAGTACCTGGTGGAGGGGCTGACCGCACCCGGTGTGCACCCCGGCGTCGAGGAACGGGCCCGCAACGACGCCGCCGAACTGGGGGTGAGTCTGGCGGCGGCGGCGCGGGAGGCCGCCGCGGCGGCCCGCGAGGCGTTGGACGAGGCGCCCGACAACCGGCTGGTCAGCAGCCGGTTCGGCACCCTGGCGCTGCGGGAGTTCCTGCGGACCCGCAACCTGGAGCTCGTCGTCCACGGCTTGGACCTGGCCCGGGCCCTCGGGACCGAACCGCCGCCCGAGCTCGTCGAAGCGACGGTTCCGGCTCTGTCCCTGCTGGGTCAGGTGGCGGTGCAGCGGGGCATGGCGGTGGCATTGTTGGAGGCCGCCACCGGACGGGTGCCGCTGGCGGCCGACTACAGCCTGATGCGCTGACTCAGTCCTCTTCGGGCATCAGCGGCAGTTCTTCTTCATCACCCAACAACTTCTCGTCGTCCTGTTCGTGCTGCGGGGCCTCCTGCTGGGTGGAGTCCGACTGCACCTGGCGCAGCTCTTCTTCACGGGGGTTCGGGTTCTCAGTCATGACCTCAGCCTTGCACGCCCGCGTCAGCCAGCGTGGCATTTTGCGGATCCTCGGTGCCACGGTGGCCGTCTCCGCCTGCCGTGGTGGCTTGGCCACTGTGGCAGGCGCCCTCGGCTAGTGCCACGTCCACGGCGACCAGACAACCAGTGGGGTCGGGGGACCTAGGCATCAGTCCTGGGGGACGTCAGTCCTCGTCGTTCAGCAGGGGCAGGTCCTCTTCGTCCCCCGGCAGCTCGTCCTCGAGTTGGTCACTGGTGGGGACGATGTCGGAATCGGGGTCGGGCTCCTCCTGGTCAAGGCGCTCCTCGATCGAGTCACGGCGCTCCGGCTGGGCCAGATCTGCCTGGAAGTCACGGATTCCGGAGCGGTCCTGTTCGAGGTCTGCCGGCGCGACCTCGTTGGCCAGCAGGTCATCGGACGACAGGTCCTCAGTGGTGACCTCGGAGGACGTGGGGTTCACCTGCTGTTCGGCCTGTTCCAGCAGTTCGGCGTCCTCGCGGGACAGTTCATTCGGGTCCTCAGTCATGACCTCAGCCTTGCACGTCAGCGTCAGACGGTGGGGCATTACGTCGATGCCCGCCGCGGGGGTGCCGATGGGTGGGTTAGCGTCGGGGCATGCTGATTGACCACGCCATCTGGTGGCATGTCTACCCACTCGGTGCCGTTGGGGCACCCATCCATGACCCCGACGAACCCGGTGAGCACCACCGGCTGCGACGACTGGAGGCGTGGCTCGACTACGCCATTGACCTGGGCTGCTCGGGGTTGCTGCTGGCACCCATTTTCGCGTCCGCCAGCCACGGGTACGACACCCTGGACTACTTCCGCATCGACCCCCGGCTGGGGGATGACGGCGACTTCGACCACCTGGTGGCGGCGGCGCGTGACCGCGGCCTGATGGTCATGCTCGACGGGGTGTTCAACCATGTCGGTCGAGAGCACCGGCTGGCGGCGTCGCTGGGCACCTCGGCGGCGTGGGAGGGGCACGAGTCGTTGACCGAGTTGGACCACGCCAACCCGGCGGTGGTCGACCTGGTGGTGGAGGTGATGACGCACTGGCTGAGGCGCGGCATCGTCGGCTGGCGCCTGGACGTGGCCTACGCCGTGCCGGCCGAGTTCTGGCAGGCTGTGCTGCCGCGGGTGCGTGCCGAGTTCCCCGACGCCGTCTTCCTGGGCGAGGTGATCCACGGCGAGTACGACCAAATCCTGAGCGAGACGAGCCTGGACTCGCTCACCCAGTACGAGTTGTGGAAGGCCATCTGGAGCTCCCTGCACGACGCCAACTTCTGGGAACTGGCCTGGACGCTGGAACGCCACGACGCCTTTTCCCGCGAGCACGTGCTGAACACCTTTGTCGGCAACCACGACGTGGACCGCATCGCCAGCCTGGTCGGCGACGACGGCGCCGCATTGGCGGCGGTGCTGCTGCTCACCCTGCCCGGCATGCCCAGCATCTACTACGGCGACGAGCAGGGCTTCAGGGGAACCAAGACCGAGGGGTTCCGGGCCGATGATCCGCTGCGACCCGAGCTGCCGGCCGACCCCTCCGAACTGGCGGGGGTGGGGCGGTGGTTGTTCGATCTGCACCAGGACCTGATCGGACTGCGCCGCCGCCACTCGTGGCTGACCCGGGCGCGGGTGGGCGTGCTGGACAAGGAGAACGAGTGGATCACCTATGAATGCGTGGGTGGCCCGGGGGAGCGACTCGAGGTCGAGATTCGGCTGGCCCCCGTGGCCAGTGCCCGGGTGCAGGTCGACGGCGGGGAAACCTTCACCTGGTCGGCAGGCTGATCCGGGCTGGTCCGGTCTACCCGGCCTGGTCCGATCTACCCGGGCTGGTCCGATCTACCCGGGAAGGACGTCGGGTAAATCAGCGGAGCCCGGGTAATCCGGGTCCGACTGGTGCGTTGTCGGCGTCCGGCACGGGCCGTACGGTCTGCGCCTATGGTGGAAAGGGCACGACATCCCTGCACCGCACGCTGACCGAGGACGAGATTTCCATGACTGGCACCGGCTGTCCGCTCCACGACGACTCGCTGCGTTTCTTGCGCGACGGCTACCGTTTCACCTCGAAACTGCGTCGGGAACGCCATGGCGACGACGACGCCCGTCCGCTGGCGGTGCGGCTGCTGGGCCGACCGGCCACCGTCCTGCGCGGTGCTGCCGGGGTGCGCATCTTCTACGACGAGTCCAAGGTCAAGCGGGCCGGTGCCATGCCGACCCCCATCCAGGGATCGCTGTTCGGCAACGAGTCGGTGCACACGCTGGACGACCAGGCCCACCGGCTGCGCAAGCAGACCTTCGTCAGGGTCTGCTACGACGACGAGCAGGTGGCCAGGATCAAGCCGATGGTCGAGGCCGAAGTCCGTGAAGCCGTCCAGCGCTGGACGAAGCACCCCGACAGCGTCTACGACTCGGCGGTGATCGCCTACGGCCGGGCCAGCATGCGCTGGGCCGGCATTGAGGGGCGCGACGCGGACCTGGACGTGCAGGCTCGACGCCTGGGCGAGATCGTCGAGGGCTTTGCCCACCTCAACGCCGACCACCTGGTCTCGTGGGTGAACCGGCGTCGCACCGACCGCTGGTGCGCCACGGTGATCCGTGAGCAGCGGGCCGGCACCCGCACCGCGGCACCGGGGACCTCGCTGTACGAGTGGGCGAATCATCGCGAGAACGGCGAGTTGCTGGACCCGAAGCTGGCCGGCATCGAAATGCAGAACACGTTTCGTCCGCACATCGCGGTGGCACGCTTCGCCGCCTTCGCCGCCAAGGCATTGCACGACCACCCGGTGTGGCGCGACGAGATCCGTGCCGAGACCGGTGACCGGGGCACGCTGGTCGACGGACCCAAGGCCACTGCGTTCGCCCAGGAGGTGCGCCGTTTCTACCCGTTCGTGCCCATGCTCCCGTCCTTCGCCCGCACCGACTTCGAGGTCGACGGACACCAGGTGCATGAGGGGGAGCGGGTCCTCATCGACGTCCTGGGCACCGATGTCGACCCCCAGGAGTGGGAGCGGGCTGGTGACTTCGACCCGGGCCGCTTCCTGGGGGTCGACGACTACGAGTCGCTGGAGGCCTTCATCCCGCACGGTGGCGGCGACGTGCACACGGGCCACCGCTGCCCGGGAGAGAAGATTGCGATCAGTTCGCTGGCGACGATGATCGCGGCCCTGTGCGAGCCCGGGGTGACGATCCACCCCGAGGGGCTGGACGTGGACTTGTCGCAGATGCCGACCAAGCCGCGCAGCGGCGGCATCGTCTCCAAGGAGCCGCGCGGTAGCGGCATCGTGTCGAACGGCGGCTGATGCTGGTTTCTCCACCACCGCCCGGGCACCATGGGGGCATGTTGGACACAGGAGTCACCGGGCACGACGTGCTGCTGGCCGAGACCACCAACCAGGCCGGCGACGCGATCATCGCGATCGACCGGCAGGGCATCATCCGGGTCTGGAACCAGAAGTGCGTCGAGATCTTCGGCTGGGCTCCCGAAGCGGCGCTGGGGCAGTCGGTCGACCTGATCATCCCCGAGAAGTTCCGCAGCGGCCACGACCACGGCTTCACCGCCGCCATGGAGTCGGGGCACCTCGCCTCGGACGGCAGGGCGCGGCTGACCAGGGCGTTGACGCTGAGCGGTGAGCCCGCCTACGTCGAGATGACCTTCGCCGTGGTCAACGACGCGTCCGGTGCCGCCGTCGGTGCGGTGGCCGTGGCCCGGGCAGCCAGCAAGCCGGACAAACCCGCCGACCCCCGCGACGAGAAGACCCGCAAGCTGTACACGGGGCCGATCGTGGACGTGACCTTCGACGGCAGCCTGTGCATCCATTCGGGCAACTGCACCGGGGGGATGCCCTCGGTGTTCGACACCTCCCGGCGGCCCTGGGTCAATCCCTCGGTGGCCGATACCGCGGGGGAGGCCGACGAGTTGCGGCGGGTGGTCGGCACCTGCCCGACCGGGGCCCTGCAGATCGTGGAGCACGGCAGCGCCGTCGGTACCGACCCTCGCCGATCGGATGTCATGGATGCTCCGGAACCGGCGGTGGAGGGGCGTCGCGACCTAGGCTGACCTCTCGGACATAGCCAACAGAGCGGGGCCGACCATGGACAAGCCACATCCCAGTGACGTCGGGGACGTCGACGACGGCACCGCCGAGAAGGGGACCGTCGGGGAGGTGCGCGTCGACACCCAGGTGGGTGGGCGCGACCTGACCCGCTGGAACACCCGGCTGGGACAGTGGCTGGTCGACATCGTGGAACGGACCGGTCTGGCCCTCGGGCTGAAGAAGACCCTGGTGCTGATCCTGGCCCTTGGTGCCGGCACGGCGACGATGATGACGTGGTTGGCCTCCGAGGTCTACGAGTCGGTCGTGGAGGCCGACGGGGTGGCCCGGCTGGACCATCCGCTGCTGAGGATGATGCTGCGGCTGCGGTCCCCGGCGCTGGACGAACTGGCCACCGACTACACCAACATCGGGGGCGTGGTGATCATGCCGATCCTGGCAGCAGCGACCATGGCGGCCCTGGCCCTGATCCGTCGCTCCTGGACACCCGTGATCCTCATCACTGCCGCCGGCGCCGGATCCTTGCTGATGACGATCGCCGGCAAGCAGTTGCTGGGTCGCGCCCGACCCTCGCTCGCCGACGCGGTGCCGCCCTATGAGCACTCGGCGTCCTTCCCGTCGGGTCACACGCTCAATGCCACCGTGATCGCCGGCGTCGTCGCCTACCTGCTGGTGCTCCGGCAGCACCGGCGGTTCTCCAGGGTGCTGACCGTGCTGGTGGCGACGCTGTTCGCGTTCACGATCGGGGTCAGCCGGGTCTTCCTGGGGCACCACTGGTTCACCGACGTGCTGGCTGCCTGGGCGCTCGGCGCGGGGTGGTTGGCGGCGGTCATCACGGCCCATCGGCTGTACCTGAGCGCGACCACACGGGTCGTCGCCATGGACGGGTCGGACGCGCAGGCGTCGATTCAGGCCAGGGTCGCGGCCAGGCCCGCCAGGGACGACTCCAGCGCTGAGGCGTCGTAGTTCTTGGCCAGCGAGCGCACCGCCGGGTCGTCAATCTCGGTCGGGTCGTAGGTGAGGGTGACATTGGTGGTGCCCGCGTCCAGGGGCTCCAGCTCCCAGAGCCACTTGGCGCCCACCTGCACCCCATTGGTGACGTTGCGCAGGTTCTGCCACCCGATGACGCGGTTCTCGACGAAGGCAAAGACCTCATTGTCGGTCTGGTAGTCGCCCTCGTCATTGGTCATGTTCATCCGGAACGTGTCGCCCACCGCCTTGATCCGATCACCCTGGTCGAGGGAGCGGACCCCACCGGTGCCGTCGGTCTCCGGGTGGCGAACAGGGTTCGACAACAGGTTGAAGATGTCGGTGGCGGCGGTCGGAATCTCGCGCGAGGCGCTGACAGTGCTGGTCTCGGTCATGTCCCCAGCACAACACAGAACGGGACGGCTGTGGCGGTCCCGGCCACGATCGTCGACCACTCCCTGCCGGGCGTCCCGTTCGGAATCCCTACGCCATCGCGTCGGCGACGGCGGCCACGAAGTCGTCGACGTGGGCCTCGGTGGTGTCGAAACTGCACATCCAGCGCACCTCACCAGAGGCCGCGTCCCAGTCGTAGAAGAAGAATCGTTCGCGAAGTTGCGCCGCCGCCTGTCGGGGCAGCACGACGAACACGGCGTTCACGGCGACGTCCCGGGTGATCCTCACCCCCGGCAGTCCGCGGACGCCCTCGGCCAGGCGGGCCGCCATGGCATTGGCGTGGGCGGCCGAGCGGTGCCACAGGTCGCCCTCGTACAGGGCAATCAACTGGGCCGAGGTGAAGCGCATCTTGCTGGGCAGTTGTCCCAGCAGCTTGCGCAGGTACAGCGGCCCACGCACCCGGTCAGGGTTGAGCACCACGACGGCCTCGGCGCCCAGCAGTCCGTTCTTGGTGCCGCCCAGGCTGAGCACGTCGACGCCTGCGGCCGCGGTGATATCGCCGAGCCCGCCGCCCAGTGAGGCGGCGGCGTTGCCGAGTCGGGAGCCGTCCATGTGCAGCGCCAGCCCACGGTCGTGGGCGGCTTCGGCCAGCCCACGCACCTCGTCGGGGGAGTAGACGGTGCCGAGTTCGGTGGACTGGGTGATGCTCACCACGGAAGCCTGGGCGTGGTGCTCGTCGCCGCGACCGTGCGAGTAGTGGGCGACCAGGTCGGGGGTGAGCTTGCCGTCCGGGGTGTCGATGGTGACCAGTTTGATGCCGGCGAGCTTCTCGGGGGCACCGCACTCGTCGGAGTTGATGTGGGCGGTGCGGGCGCAGAGCACCGCGTCCCAGCGTTCGGTCAGCAGGCCCAGTGACATCACGTTGGCGCCGGTGCCGTTGAACACGGGATAGGTCTGTGCCCGGCCGCCGAAGTGCTGGCGCATGACGTCCTGGAGTCGGGCGGTGTAGGGGTCGGCGCCGTAGCTGGGGACATGGCCCGTGTTGGCCGCGGCGATCGCCTCGAGCACCTCGGGGTGGATGCCGGAGATGTTGTCGGAGGCGAAGCCGTGGCTGGTGGGGTCATGGAGCGGAGCGGGCATGCCGCTCACAGTACTGGCAGCGAGAGAGGCCTCAGGATCGGTCGGCCTTGAACAGGGCATAGGCGTCCAGTGCCTGCTGGCGGGACTCCTTGAGGTCGACGACCATCGGGACGTGGTCGTCGCCCACCCAGCGCGCGACGAAGCCTCCCTCAGGGTCGAACTTGCCCTGTTGCAGCGCCGGGTTGAAGACCCGGAAGTAGGGTGCCGCGTCCGCGCCACAGCCGGCGACCCACTGCCACGAGACCGGGTTGTTGGCCTCGTCGGCATCCACCAGGGTGTCCCAGAACCACGCCTCGCCCTCCCACCAGGGCTGCAGCAGGTTCTTGGTCAGGAAGGACGCCGTCACCATCCGGGCACGATTGTGCATCCACCCGGTCTGCCACAGCTGCCGCATGCCGGCATCGACCAGGTCCTGACCGGTGCGGCCCTGCTGCCAGGCCGTCAGCAGCTCGGGATCGGGGTTGTACGGGAAGCTGGCGTACTCCCGGCGCAGCGGTGCGTTGGGCAGGTCGGGATGGTGGTAGGTCAGGTGCCAGCTGAACTCGCGCCAGTAGAGCTGGCGTTGCCAGGCCGTCCGGTCGGTGGTGGCCAGCTCGGTGAAGGCATTCGAGGCGTGGATGAGCTGGCGGGGTGAGACCTCACCGCAGCGCAGCCGGGGCGACAGCCGACTGGTCGCCTCCGGGTCGGCCAGCAGGTCGCGTGAGGTGGTGTAGCCGTCGATGCGCGGCGCGAGGTCTGCCAGCGCCGTCTCGGCCGCGTCCTCGCCGGGCTGCCAATGCTGGGCAATGGTCTCGCGCCACCAGGCCGGGTGGGTGTCCAGCAGTCCCAGGTCGTCCAGGCCGACCAGTGTTCCGCGCTCGTGCAGAGCCTTGACGGCCCCGTCGAGACGGTCATCGGTGGGTGCGGGCAGCGGGTCTGGCACGTCCAGCGCCGGTGCCACCTCGAGCTGCGAGGCAGCCTTGTGAAATGGCGTGAACACCTGGTAACTGCCACCCGAGCCGGTCTGCACCTGCCAGGGCTCGACCAGCAGGGCGCCGGCATGACTGCTCGGGGCATGCCCGGCGGCCTCCAAGGCCGACTTCACCTCGGCGTCGAGTGTGCGGGCCGCCACGGCATAACGGCGCGACCAGTGCACCGACGAGGCACCCAGCTCGAGGGCGATCTCCGGCACCAGCCGACGCGCGTCACCGCGTCCGTAGACCAGCGGCACCCCCAGCCCGTCCAGTCGCGTGCCCAGCAGCTGCAGGCTGCGGTGGTACCACCACCGGGTCGCCGCGCCCAGGGGTCGGGGGCCCAGCGGCGCGCCGTGGTCGTCGAGGGCACCCTCCTCGCGGATCCAGAGGGCGAGCACGCCGGTGCCCGCGCGGCGGGCGTCCTCGACAGCGGCCGACAGTGCCTCATGGTCAGCGGTGCGCAGGTCGTCGCGGAGCCACAGCAGCACGGTCATGGCCACAGCCTAGGAGGCCGGGACGGGTACCCCGGGCTCCGCGGAAAACCTTGTCGAGAGTTGCTCGGCTGGCTAGGTTCGGGGTGGAACCGTCGGCCAACAGTGGGGGACAGTCATGAACTCGTTCGACGTCGTGGTGGTGGGAGCCGGCATCTCGGGGCTGGCGTGCGCGCAG